>CADAUZ010000004.1 GCA_902791215.1 Oscillospiraceae bacterium
GTTTTTCGCCGGGGATTTCTGCGCGTTTTCGAGTTGTTCCGCACGGGCCGCCGAGGGCGTCGGCCCCTACAATGTCAAGTGGTTTTTTTCACAACTCCTTGTATTTTCAGTCAAACTGGCCGGTGAAGAACTTCTCGTAGCCCTCCAGGAGGGCCTTGCTGGTCTTTTCCCAGCTCAGCTCGTTGAGGATGCGATTGCGCCCGTACGCGCCCATGTGCGCGCGCTTTTCCGGGTCCTGGAGGAGCTCCTGGATTTTCTGCGCCATGTCGACAGCGTCGTTGCGCTTTGCGTAAAGTGATGCCTCCTGCGCCGAGAAGCGGCCTTCGGTCAGATCAAACTGCACGATGGGCTTGCCCAGGGCCATGTATTCGAGCACCTTGTTCATGGTGCTCTTGTCGTTCATGGCGTTGTAGGTGTCGCTGTTGACGCAGACATCAGCGGTGTTGAGGTAGCGCAGCATGGTCTCGTCGTCCACGCGGCCGGTAAACTCCACGCAGTCGTCAAGGCCCATGTCGCTCGCCTGCTTTTTGAGCGCCTCCCAGTGGGGGCCGCCGCCCACGATGCCCCAGAAGACATTGTTCTCATGCTGCTTGGTATACTGCGCCGCCTGCAGGATGTACTCGATGCCCTCCTGCTGGCCGATGACGCCCACGTAACCCACCATGTAGGGGTAGCCGCGGCGGATGGAGGGGTCCGGCGGCAGGATGCGCATGCGCTCAAGCCTCGGGCCGCTGCGCAGGACGATGACCTTCTCGGGCGGCATCTTGTCGCGCTCGATGGCGATCTTCCGGTAACTCTCGTTTGTGACGAAGGCGAAGGTGCAGTGGCGGTAGGTCTGGCGCTCCAGCCACACCTGACTCTTATACAGCGGGCTTTTGGTGTTGCCGAACTTGGCCTCGAAGAGCTCGGGGCAGATGTCGTGATGGTCGAAGACATAGCGCACGCCGTACTTCTTGAAGAAGGAGGCCACAAGGTAGATGTCGTCCGGCGGGTTGCAGCCGTGGATCACGTCGAAGCCGATTTCCTTGTAAATCTTCTTTGCAAGGCGCAGCTCCGCCCTGAGGGCCGAGCCGTACTCCCGTGCGTAGCCGACGGCGCCGTTGCCCTCCGGCGGGAGCTTGTGGCGGAAGATATGCACGCCCTCCAGCGTCTCCTCCTCCTTGTCGTAGCCCTTGCCGGTCGGGCAGATGACGGACACGGTATAGCCGTTGGCAGCCAGGGTGGTGGCCTCCTGCCAGACGCGGGTATCGAAGGGAACGGGCAGGTTCTCTACGATGATCAGAATTTTTCTTTCCTTGTTCATAGCTGTCTCCCTTATGCCGTCTTTACGTCAAAAATGCGCATCCACTTCTCAAGGCAGATGTAGCGGAACAGGCCGATATCGTCCTTGCCGCGGGTGAGGCTGTCCCAGTCGGCGGCGACTTTCTCCGGGTCGATGTATCTGCGGGCGCGAAAATCCGGGGCGGTGAACACGGCCCTGTACTCGTCGCTGTGGGCTGCCATCCAGGAATTTTCCGGGGTGTAAAAGCCGATCTTGTCCCGGCGTTTGCGGATCACCTCGGGCATGTCCAGGGCCTTGCGCATGATGGCCTTGGAATAGCCGTCGCTGATTTTGGCGTTGAGGGGCAGGCCCATGGCATACTCCACCAGGCGGTAGTCCAGGAAGGGCAGGCGGTCCTCAATGGAGAAGGCCATAGAGTTGCGGTCCACGTAGCGCAAAAGCGCTGGAAGGACGATGCGGTCGAAGTCGTTTAAGAGGAAGCGCTCGTTATCGGCGTAGCTGTTGGTAAGCGTGCGTTTTGCAAACACCGTCTCGAGGTAGCGGTGGCGGATATCCGAGCTGCTGGTCTTGCCGAGAAATTGGCGGATCATATTGAGGTCGGCGGCCAGCGACACGTTCTTGCCCTTGCGCATGTAGGGCAGATAATAGGCGATCTCCTTGGCGGCCCTGGCAAATTTCTTCGCCTTGATGAGGCGCTTGATGTAGTACACACGGGCCTTGCGGTAGCCGCACAGGATCTCGTCCGCCCCCTGGCCGTCGAGCAGCACCTTGGTGTTGTTCTCGTTTGCAAGCTTCATCACACAGTAGGAGGCGTACATGCTGGTGGAGACAAAGGGCTCGTCCTGGGTGTAGATGAGGCTGTCCAGATCGGCAAAGAGCGTATCCCCGGTGGGATAGGCGTAATGGGCCTCCACGCCGGTCCGCGCGACCACGGCGTCGATATAGGTCCGCTCGTCGTTCGCGTCGCCCTGATAGCAGGAGGAGAAGGTCTTCTGCCGTTCCTTCCCGCCCTGCTCTTTGAGCTGGCGGCTGCTCTCGCAGACGATGGCGGAGGAGTCAAGCCCGCCGGAGAGGCACGAGCCAACCGGCACATCTGCGCGCAGGCGCAGCTTCACCGATTGCTGAAACAGACGGCGAAATTCGTCGGCCTGCTTCCCTCCCGCCTCGCCGATGAGCGTCTCGCTGTAAGGTAAAGTATAGTAGCGGCGCAGGGTCTTTTTGCCGTCCGGCTCCAGGCGCAGGCAGCAGCCAGCCTCCAGGCGCGTGACGCCCTCGAAGAAGGTCTCCGCCGTGCAGTCGACAAAGCCGTTGACCAGGTAGTCGAAGATCACCTTGTCATTTGCCACGCGCGGGACATTATCGTCCTGCAAAAGCGCCTTGAGTTCGGAGGCAAAGAGCAGATAGCCCGGCGTCTCGGTGTAGTACAGGGGCTTGACGCCGTAGCGGTCACGGGAGAGGAAGAGGCTTTGGGTTTTGCTGTCATAGAGGGCGATGGCCCAGAAGCCGTTGAAGCGGGTCTGGCAGTCCTCCCCCCAGTGGTCGTAGGCCGTCAGCACCACCTCGGTATCGGTGGAGGTGGTGAAGGTGTAGCCGAACTGCTTAAGCTCCTCACGAAGCTCGATGTAGTTATATATTTCTCCGTTGAACACGAGCGTATAGCTGCCGCGCTGCATGGGCTGGTGCCCGGCGCTCGAGAGATCCAGGATCGAAAGGCGCACATGCCCGAGGCCCACCGGACCGTCGAGGAAGATGCCCTCGTCATCCGGGCCGCGGTGCTTCTGCGCCGCGTTCATTTTGTTCAGCAGGGCGCTGCCGTCCGGCTGTTTGTGTTCAAGGTCATAAAAACCGCAGATTCCGCACATACCGCACTCTCCTTAACGGGTCCGCTGGGCTTCGATCTGTCCGATAAAGGCGCGGGCGCAGGGCTTCCAGGAGAAATCCTCCACCACCCTGTCCGCGCTCTCTGTAAGCGCTTCTTCGCTGGGGTAGTCCGACGTGAGCCAGGCCTCGATATCCGCGTCGGTATCGCACAGGCAGTGCCCGCGCATGTCCTTGAGCGTCAGGGACGGGCCGATCGCCCGGCGCGCCGCGACCGAGCAGTGGTAGTACACGGCCTCCATGATGGCCATGCCGAAGATCTCCACCTCGCTCATGTTCACGTAGTAGTCCGACGCGGTGTAGATCTTCCACATGCTGTCGTAGGGCACGCGGTCGAGGATCTTCACCTTGTCCTCCAGGCTGTATTCCCGGATCTTCTCATCCATCTGCGCGCGGAGCTGGCCCTTGCCCACGATCAGCAGACGGAACTTCTTTCTGTCCTGTACGCGCCGGAAAAGCTCCAGCAGCTCAAGCGGCCGCTTGTCGTCCTCGAGCCTTGCCACGCTGCAGAGGATCACGTCGTCGGCCTCGAAGCCCAGCTCTCTCTTGAGCGCCGCGCGGTCATAGCTTTGAAAATCGTGCTTGAGTACGCCCACATCCAGGCCCACCGGGGCGATGGAGATAAGCTCAGGCCGCACGCCGAGATTTATAAGCTCCTGCCTGGCGGCTTCGGTCTTGGCGAGGATCGGGGTGTGCTTATAGACGCGCAGGGTCGTGTTGGCGAAGACCTCATCCATGATCTTCCCGCGCAGGGTGTTGACATAGAGGCTGTAGGTGGTGCCCACATAGGGAACGAAGACGATGCCGTGCCGCTTGCACCAGCCCGCCACATGGGGCAGGAAGACCTGCTGGTCGGAAAAGCAGAACAGGCCGTCCAGGTCCGGGTCGATCAGGTGATTCGGCATCCAGCCGTGGGCGACAAAATAGGGCATGGTCATGTATTTGACGGTCAGGCGTTCGTTGATTTCGATCGTCTCCACCTGGGATTTGTCCTTGGTGCCCTTGTAGACGATGACCGTGTGGCCCATCTCCGACAGGGCGCGGCCCAGGCCGATCTCCTGGCTGTTGTAAAAGCCCTTGATGCCGAAGCGCTTCATCATGGTGCAGAGTATTCCAAGCTTCATTTTTGCCGATCCTTTCCTGCTTCCTCAGAGGCGTTGTGCACGAGCAGCGTTTCGATCTCCTCCAGATCGGAGATATCTTCCTCGGGGACGGTATACACGATCCTGTCCTTCTCGCCGCGGGCCTCCTTCTTCGTCTTGAACAGCGACTTGAACATGCCTGTGACCAGCTTGTATGCGAGAGTTGCCAGGATGCCCAGGGCCGTTGCGACGAGGATGTGGAAGAAGGAGCTTACAAAGGGACTGAGCTTCCGGTTGGCCAGCTCAAAGGCAAACCAGGCCGTATCGCGCCAGAAGCGCTCAAAGAGGTAGGTGCCGAAGGTGCCGACGGCAAGCAGCGACCACACGATCGCGGCGCGTCCGGTAACGGGGCGGCGCGTATGCAGGCATTTGGCGATATAGAACACCGTAATGGCCGGGATCGCGATAAAGGTATTGAAGAAGGTCTGGGACTGCGCCACTGTCCAGACTTCCGCCGAGGCCATCTTCCATTCGGTCAGCATATAGCTGCCGCCGACGGCAAGGGCGCTTGCAACGATGAGCAGGGTAACGGTCTCCAGATTCATGCGCTCCTTCTTCATGACCCGGTCGATATAGAAGCCGAAGAGGGTGTAGAGCACATATTGCACGCTGGTAAAGAGGGTAAAGTTCCAGTTGTGCGTCTGCGCGCCGCGGAACCAGAAATAGTCCACCACGGCGATCAGCTCTGTCAGCAGGTACAGCGCGAGCAGCCAGAAATAATCTCTCTCCCGCATGGTCCTTGCCAGCTTGCGCAGGAACGGCAGCGACAGCAGCAGCGCCAGATAGCTGTACAGATACCACAGCGGCCCGGCAACCGTTCCGGTGTAAAGGCGCACCGCGAAGTCATACAGGGAGAAGTTTTTGTCCGCCGCGTAAAGGTAAATATAGTTGACAGCAGACGCCGCAAGCAGGATGAGCGCGAAGTGCCGCACACGGCGGGTGAGGATCGTGTGTACGCTCTCTTCTCTCCCCAGCAGCAGCGCGCCGGAGGCCATGAAGAACAGCGGCACGGCGATCTTGTCAAACAGCGACACGAACAGGTAGATCATGTGCCGCGGCATGTCCAGGACCTCGTTATAAAGCTCGAAGCCGCTGCCGGTATGGTTCCAGAGCACCAGGTAAATGGCCAGGACCTTCAGGATGTCCAGATAGGTCTTCGTTTTTTTCGGTACGGGGATATAGCGCGTCACGAAGCGAAGAACCGGGCCCGGCTTCCACTTGGACGCATCGGCGGCGGTTTCCTCCGGGGGCAGCTCCGGCTGCTGCTTTTCGGGGTCAAAATCCTCCGGCAGCACCGTGACTGCGTCTCTGCTGCGGTGCTTGATGAAGTCAAGCTGTACCTTCTCCTCCTGCCGCAGGTATTTCCCGTGGTGCGGATTGTCCGGCGAGGTGCGGGAAACCGCGTACAAAACCCACGCCATGTTCAGCGGAGCCGCGGCGATGAGCGGATAGCCGTATCGGAGCTCCCCGTTGACATGGCTCATCATCAGGCCGATCATCAGTGCGAGTGAGGGCACAAGCCCCAGAAAGGCGAGCTGGGATTTTTTCCGTATGCTGTAGACCAGCACGACCAGCAGCACCCAGGCATACAGGCCCGTGCCGAGCAGCAGGCGCAGTACCGGCACGTGCAGGCACTTGTTCCACAGCTCCGCCACATTCTTGTGTAGCGGCGACACATAGTCCACGGTCAGGAAATCATCCTGCCGTGCGATATAGACGCGGAAGTTGATCCCGTCAAACCAGGGGTTGAAGTGCTCGAAGGAGCCCATGATCGTCGCCTTGACGAAAAGCATGGGATGGCGGCGGATCATCTTGCGGTAGAGCTGCCAGAAATCATCGTGCGGCTGGTCGACATCATGGAAGGTGCTCTTGACATCGTCGGAGATCATCGGCGTATAGGCTTCGATGATTTTCTCATAATCGAGCGTGCTGTCAACGATCGCCTTTTCTTCGACCGTCATCTCATCCTGATAGGTACGGCAGTACAGCGCGACCTGCTGGAACTGCAGGCTGTAGTTTTCGGATTTCCACTCCGGAGAGATGTTCAGCATGGGATACAGAATATTGTTGCTGAACCAGAACAGCCCCATGAAGACCGCCAGCATCGCCAGATACTGGGGCAGGAACGTCCGCCGGTGCCAGAGCGCCACCGTGAGGATGCAAATGACCGCGAGGTAAAACGTCGCCTTGCGGGTACAGGCCACAAGGATCGCCGTCAAAAAGAGCAGCAGTACATTGCGCCAGCTCTTTTTCCGCTCACGCAGGCATTTGAGATACGCGCACAGGAACAGCAGGAAGCAGCCGGTATGCAGCACGTCCTTCAGCAGGACCTGGGCCGCGCTCTGCCAGACGGGCAGCACGCCGAAGAAGGCCACCGTCACCCAGAACCACGCGCGGGATTTGGTATAGCGGTATACACAGCTCGCCGTGAGTCCCATGGCTGCGGCTGTGATCAGCGCCTGGAACAGTACGCCCAGGAAGATCCCCTTCGCCTGTCCCTGCATGGCCGAGCCGATCTGGTACAGTATCCCGTAAAAAACGGTAGTGAGCACAGGATGCGATGCCGTGATCGGCTTGAGGCCGAGCCAGCCCATGATCTGGCAGCGGGTGTCGTTCATGACGCTGCCGGGATAGAAGATGAACAGGATCGGCAGCCACAGCAGCATGATGCAGACGTAGGCGCCCAAAAACAGCTCGCCGTTGGTGGAGGCGAACTGGTCGTCCGCCCAGATCCGATAGCGCGTCCTGCGGTCAAAGGCGAGGTAAATAAGCTCCACGAGGGTGCACAGCAGCACCGCAAAGCCCAGAAGCACCAGGACATTGCCCACGATGCCGGTCGGGAGGAAGATCTCCTTCAGGCCGCTGTGCTCCATGGAGAGGGACACCACCATGTTGAACGCCAGCAGCAGCGATACCACCACGCTCCCGAGATGCGGCCTGCCGATGAGCTGGAAGGCAAGGCAGTAGAAAACCAGAAGCAGCGCCGCGCTCAGAAGCGTTGCCAGGCCCAGGCTGTCAAACAGCATCAGGCTCCTCTCGCCGGTGTAGTAGAGCTCCGCTTCGGGCGACGAGCGCATGAAGCAGAACACGCTCACGCTCAGCGCGCTCAGTGCCGTCGCCAGGATCGCCAGCGCCCAGCTGCCGGGCCGCAGCTCCAGATACAGGTCTTTGTTGATTTGTATTCTCTTGTGAGATCGCTGATTGGACATCTCACGGTCCTCCGAATTGATTGATTACCCGCGGCAGCGGTCGCAGTAGCAGACGAGCTCATAGAGCCTCGCCGTCAGTGTCGCGGGGTCGGCGTTATGGCGCTCCATGCAGCGGGTCTCCGGGTTGTAGCAGAGCTCCTTCTGCATTTCCAGAAGCGAGAGCACCTTCTCCTCCGCCGCGCTGCCGCTGAACATCAGGTCGATGAAGGGGGCCTCGAAGGCTGGAGAGTTGTAGCCGTAGGCGTATTTATTCATGGTCTCCGGGCTGTCCGTGCCGAGGCGGCGGTTGAGGGTGTCCGCGTCGCTGTCGTAGGCCAGGGCCTTCTGGAAATCCTTGCGGTCAAAGAGCTTGTACGCAGGCTTCAGCGCCTTGATGTGCGCGTAGCCGAAGAGCTCAAAGAGATGATAGCCCTCCTCCTGGATGAGGATGTCCACCTTCCGGGGGTTGAAGACCTTCAGGCGCAGGCCCGCGTATTTCACGTACTGCTTGGCATAGAGGTTCAAAAAGTCCCTGCGCGGGCGCTTCATGGCCCCGAAGTGGCGGATGAGGCCGCTGGAATGAATACCGAAGTACTCCTTCCGCAGGCGCTTGAGGTGCGTCTTTGTCTCGCGGCGGATTTGCTCATCCTCGCGGTGGCGCAGAAGCATCAGACCGCTCAGGGCAAACCACACCTGGTGGTTGAGGGTATAGTCGTAGTCAAGCTCGGTGCCGTCCGGCTCCACGCGCTTCCAGAAGCCGCTCAGCTCGTCAAAGCGCTGGGAGCGGAATATGCGCGCGGCGCAGTCCAGATACTCCTCACCGCCGAAGGTCTCGTAGGCATAGACCAGCGCCTCGATCACCCAGGCCTGACCGATCAGGCCGTTGAGATGGTCGGACGCGCCGCTCTCCACGCAGGCGACGGCGCCGGAGCGGCTCTTTGCCTGCTCGCCCAGCAGATATTGAGCAAAGCGCAGGGCGAGCGTTTTGTACCTCTCTTCCCCCGTGGTTTTCCAGAGGTGGGCATAGGTGATCAGCCAGTGGGCGGTGTTGCGCACCGGGGTATCGGTGCAGCCGTAGGGGCCGTTCCGGCCCGGATCGGCATGGCCGTTTTGCGCAAAGGCATCATAGTTTGCCTCGGCGCATTCGGTCAGAAGTTGCTCGATGGCTTTGAGATCGGCGCGCTCGGATGCAGGGGCTCCGCCGAGCATTTCCCGGAAGGCGCCCACGGTGCTGCGGGCGGTGGTCTTCCAGTTGTGCCGCTCGTCAACGATCTTGCGGATGGCCGCGCGGTACGCCTCTCTCTGTTCGCTTGTCGTGTCCATGGCTTTCAGAAGTGCGTCCTTCATCGCCACTGGGTCTTCGGAGGCAAAGAGGATGCCCGCCTTGCCGTTGTCGGTGCCCTCCACGAAGGTGGGCACGTCGCTTGCCACCACGGGCACGCCGTAGGTGTAGGACATGAGCAGCACGCCGCTGCCGTAGATTTTCCGATAGGGGAAGAGCAGGAAGTCCGCGTTGCCGATGAGCTTCGGGATCTCCTCCTCGGGCACGCGGGTGTTGTCAAACTCCACACAGTCACCGATGCCGTACTCCCGGATGAGGGCTGCGTAGTCCGTCGGGTCGAGCTTCGGGTACTGCTCGCCACGGATCACGAAGCGGCAGCGGGCCCGGTCCTTCTCATCCATCAGGGAGATGGCCTTGAGCAGGATGTCCACGCCCTTGTAGGGGCGGATGCGCCCGAAGTTGAGAAAATGCACGCGCTCGTCGTTGTCCCTCGCGTTTTCGTCCACGCTGTAGGTGGTATAGAGGCCGCGGGGGATGACGCGGATCTTCTCGTCTGGGATGTTGAATTTGTCCTTGAGATCCTGTTTGGACGCGTCGTTGTGGACGATCAGCAGGTCGCAGGCGCGGTAAAAGCGTCCGTAGAGCTCGGCGTCGCCGGGGGCGGGCTCGTGGGGCAGGACGTTGTGCACCGTCATGACCAGCAGGCGGTAGTACTTTCTCGTCTGCTCGTAGAGCTTCATCTCCGCCGAGGCCTTCTTGAAGCTCTGGATGTGCAGTACGTCATAGTGCCCGGTGCGGATCTCGTGCTCCAGCTCCACGAGGGTGCGTCCGTAGTCCAGGATCGCCGCCGCCTTGCCCTTGCCGCCGTTGTAGAAGCGGCGCTTCCAGCAGATGCCGGGCTCCTGAAGATCATTGCGCATATCGCAGAAGATGGTCAGGTCGCACTCGTTCTTCATCTCCCGCGCAAGCTCCAGCACATAGCGGTTGCCGGGGGAATGATGCTCTACCATCAGCACCTTGAGGCGTTCGTTGTTATTCTGAAAATGCTTCACGATTTTTCCTCCACCCTGCGTGTTGTCGTTTTATCGTTTGATAAGCCGCAAAAGGGCCCGTCTCTGCTCGCCGGTGCAGGCAAGCACCGCATGCAGGACGCTGCCGATCACGCCGCACACCGCGGCGCACAGGATCAGCGCAAGCCAGCCCTGCGGCATATACAGCTTTGAAAGTCCCCACAAACATGCCGTGATCACGGCGCAGGAGAGCACATTGCGTGCAATGTCCGGATAAAAGGTGCCCGCCGGCAGTTCCAGCACGTGGGCCATGTACAGGGGATTTGAGACAAAATTGATAAAGCTCATGACCGCAACCGTCGTCCAGGCCACGGCATAGACTCCCATATGGGCGTATTTGATGAGCACATACATGCCGACGACATTGAAAAGCCCCCCAAGCAGCGTGACATAGCAGGGGAACTTCTGCTTGAGCTTGAGGGTGTAGATATAGTACAGAGGATGCATCGCCCCGTTGGGGATGCACGTCAGGATCGTCACGACCGTAAGCCTGTAGATAAGCTCCGTATCTTCACCGGGTATCCAGAGCTTGTAGAAGCTCCGGCCCAGGGCCACAAAGCCCGCAAAGGTGACGTTGGCAAGCAGTCCGGAAACCTTCATGGAGATTCTGAGCTCCCGCAGCAGCTCCTCCTTCCCGCGCTCGGCATAGGTCTTGAGAAAGCGCGGGATAAAGGCCTGGTCCACCACGGTGTAGAGGCTCTGCACAATGGTGTCCACGGTCTTGGCGATGGCGAGCTGGCCCATGGCAAGCGACGAGAGCATCTGGTTGCACACCAGCAGGTCAAGCCCGCTGTTGAGGAGATTGCCCACCATGTTGAAGGAGGCCCAGAAGCCCTCCATCACCAGCTTTTTCACCGCGGCAAAAGAATAGTACATCCGGGAGGTTTTCAGCATGGGCAAAAGCTTCCTGCTCATCCAGAGATCCGAAAGCGCGATGACGAGCGCGGCGCTCAGCGTGCCGAGGCCCACCCACGCGACCTTCGCCGGGAAAAGCACATAGGCCGCGACGAGCACCGCCGCGTTTGCCAGATACGACAGGACCTTGAAATAGCCCTTCCAGTCCATGCGATCGCACACGTAGCCCGCGCAGCCGAACACGGAGAAGACCGTCGTCACCCAGAAGGCTGTGAACGAGAGGGCAAACAGAAGCTTGACATCCTGCGCGAGCGCCGGCGGGACGGAGATCACGCGGTCGAGAAACACCGTCAGCAGCAGGGCCAGCCCCAGCAGCGCAAAGCCCAGGTACACATCGCCCCAGAACACCGAGGCATAGTAGACATTGGCCTCACGGATATCCTTCCTGTGATAGCTCAGGCCGATATAGCGCGCCGCGTAGATGTTCAGCGCGGTGGTCACGATGGTGGCATACTGAGTAAACTGCTTTGCGAGAGTCACAAAACCGTAGGCCTCGGTGCCGACGGTCCGGGTGATGTAGGGCGTCAGGACAAGCGTGATGCCGTAGCTGACCACATAGGCCATGCCGGTGACAAACATCGTGCGGGCCATGTGCAGGACCTTGTTCCGTTTTGCGGTGTTTTCTTCCGTTGCCACAGGCAGCATCTCCTTGATCGTTAAAACGCGTTTTCGGCCTGCTTCTTCGGGGGACGCGCCGTGTTCCTGACGGTCACCAGGGTACGTCTGCGCGAGCCTGCGGCGTTGCAGCCCACGGCCATGGCCAGGAAGCACGACATGATCCTATAGTCGAAGTTGCCGCCGAGGCAGCGCTCCGTCAGGCCGTTAATGGTCAGGAAGGTCATGATGCCGATGCACAGGCGGTACTGATCGTCCCGCAGACTGTTCATGTCACGGAAGGAAAAGATCGCCATGAAGAATAATGCGGCCAGGCCCAGCAGCCCCGAATTGAGCCAGGCTTCCATGATGACGTTGTGCGCGCCGGTGGTAAGCGTGGCCATGAAGGGGTCCTTGCGCATGCTGAAGCCTGTCTGGAATTTCAGCAGGGCGGTGGGATCACGCCAGAACATGCCGTAGCCGAAGCCGGTCATGGTCCGGTTCGCGGTCATGACCTCGATGACCCTGCGCCAGATCGGAATGCGTCCGGTGAGGGTGGCGTCCTTCCCCATCGCAACCAGCATATTCTCGAAGTAAGGCATCAGCGCCAGCATGCAGAACAGGAACACCACGTTCGCCGAAATGTAGATAAGCCCCAGCGGCAGGCGTTGGTTCGGAAAAACAAAGATGGACAGGACCGCCAGGAGTGCTGTGATATTGGCGCCCATCGCCTGGCACATGAGCAGCAGCACGATCTGGATGAGCAGCAGGACCCACCAGTGAAGCTCCCTTCTCCGGGACCCCTGCTTTTCGCGCAGCAGCAGCACCGTCACCACGATGCCGAATACCAGTTCGGTCGCGCAGGCGTTTTTCGTCTCGAACAGGCCGATGAGGGCATGGTTCTGATCTTCCATGTTTGAGTAGGCCTGGGAGCGGAAGATCACCATAAAAAGAAGGGTGAACAGCACAAGGGCTCCCTGGGCGATGCAGAGCATCTCCAGCAGCTCCCGGATGCTGTAGCGCTCCTGCAGCCAGATCACGAACAGCAGCGTCACCACGAGGCGCACGCAGGTGATGGCCTGGGCCTTCATGTCATAAGTGACGAGCATGGAAATGCCGAAGCAGGAAAACACATACAGGTACATGGCCCAGTATTTCCTGTTCAGATGGATCAGCTCTATATCCTGCCAGGAGTCGCTGCTGGAAAACATCAGCAGCAGGAGCTCCAGGAAAAAGGCGCCGTATTCCAGCAGCTTTTCCATCGACTCGCCCATCACGTTCGTCAGGTTTCCGGGGAAGCCCAAGGACACCAGAAAGCTGAAAATGATGGCCAGCTCAAAAAATACCTCGGTCTCACGCTTTCTCTGGTTGCGCGGATCTGTCATGTCTTCCCCCTCCCTTCCGTTACAGTCGTTTCAAGGAAATGCCCTTATGGCATTTTTACGAAACGGCTCGTGTTGCTTTCGTTATGGGTCTTTACATTGCATCCGGGCTCATCCTTCGTAATTGTGTGAGGGCATCGCCCTGCGGATGAGTTTGTACAGCAGCAGTCCCACAAGGGCCCCCACGGTGTTGGCGACAAGGTCCTCGAGGTCGCACTGGCCGTTTCGCATGAGAAGCTGCGTTGTCTCGATGATGGTCGTCAGCAGCATGCCCAGCGGCAGCACGGTGCTGATTTTTGCAAGGCTCGGATGAATGGCGGCAAAGAGCGCCCCGATCGGCAAGAACATCACAATATTCAGCCACAGGTGCTGCAGCGGCGCGAGAGAACGGCGGTTGATGGCCTCCCGGATGGAATCAAAGCTCAGCAGGATGTCCGTCTGTACCTTCCCGCGGCGGGAGAAAATCGTGATATAGCTGACCATCAGCAGGTAGAGAAGGAACATCACCAGGGCGGTCTTATTGCAATCGCGGAAGTTTTTGACGACAAACGAGACAAAGGCATACACGCCAAAAAAAGCCGCCAGGATCAGCAGCGACAGAAAGGCAAAGCTCATGCCTCCCATCTGACTGATGATCAGAACCAGCGGCAGTGAAATCAGAAGATAGACTCCAAGCAGTACAACCGCCAGCAGCGGGATGGAGGCCCGGCTGGCAGCCCGCCTGGCGACCGCCTGGAAGAGATAAAAATACCCGCACATCAGCAGGATCACAATCAGCAGCAGCTGCATGCTGTCAAAGTTTCCGGTTCGCCACACTTTTTTGCAGGCTCCTTTCCGTCAGAATCAATGCCCGGCTGCCTCTCCTTCAGGAGAGAGAGGCAGCCGCGGTCTGGGTATTCGGGAGAAGTTTCGGGAAATGGAGGCTTGTGTGCGCTTCCAGATCCTGCTGCATGGTCCTTGCGATCTCAACGGGATCGGCGCCGAGCACATAGCCCGCCACGACCCCTCCCGCGCTGAGAACAAGAGCCATCACAAGGATGATCAAAAGAGCGATTCGCAGCTTTTTCATGTCTCCTCCTCCGTGTCACGTTTAAGAGAAACCTTACGGATAAAGCCCGGGACCATTTTCACCAGCATCCGTATCGCGAGCCAGAACAGCAGCAGGCCCAGGGAGATGGAGCCGAGGGAGATGCCGGCGGCGGTGAGTCTGTCCGCAAGCTCCGTAAAGCTGCGCAGCGCGGTCGTGGCGCCGCTCACGCCGAAGGCGAAGACGGCAGCGGCCTCGCAGCCGATCAGGATCGCAGCCGCAGCGAGGATGACCGCAACCGGCAGCGCGAGCAGCAGGCTGCCGAGGCTGAACGTGCCGCCCGATTTTTTTGCCTTCTTTGCGGCAGGGGCGGTCTTCGCCGGGGCCGTGTCCGGCACGGGCTCATATTTGCCCTCCTGGGGAACGTCCCAGTCCTCCTCGTCCCCCGTGTCCACGATCACGATCTGCTGGGGCTTTGCGGTCTGGACCACGGTGCGCACCGCGCCCGGCGCGGAGCTTACCGCTGCGGTGCTCTCCCGCTCCGCCGTATCCCCGGCGGACGGCGTCACCGTCTCAGCAGAGGTCTCGGGGGCGGCTTCGGCGGCGCCGGGCTCCGCTGCCTGCGCGTCCGTCTTTTCCGCGCCGAAATCATTGGTCAGGCCCATGCGCACCAGTTCGTTGATGGTCTCCTGGTCTGTGCGGACGGCCTGGGTCTGCTCTTCCTGCTTGATGGTGTCCTCATAGACATTGCGCTTCGGACTCTCGACCGCAGGCTGAGCGGGTTCTTCCGCGACCTCTTCCTTCTTTCTGCCGAAGAGGCCCTTTTTCTTTTTCTCGGACTTCTTTTTCCGGTCCTTGCTCTCAGGAGGCAGCGCAGAATATGTCTGGCTGTCGTCAAAGCCGTATTTTGCTTCCTCGGCCTTCTTCTGGGCGGCCTTTCTGCTGATGCTCTTCTTGTAGTCCTCCGCGGTCTGGTTCACACTCAGCGCCCTGCCGGAGGTGACGGCGTTGACCACGCAGCCGAGCACACGGGTGCCGGATTTGTCGAGCTTCTCGAGAGAGCTCTGGATCTCCGGCAGTGAGGACTCGTCATAGCCGATGACGAACAGTACCGAGTCTGCCACCTGGTTGAGGCTCAGGGTGCCGGACACGATGCCCACCGGAGGCGCGTCCATGATGACGTACTCATAGCGCTTTTTGAGGTCCTCCACCAGCTCGATGAGCATGTTGTCCACGTTGATGGCGTTATGCTCCAGCACGGAGGGCAGGATGTCCAGATAGCCGGAGAGGGTCGTGATGGCTTCGTCGGCGGTGACATCGCCGCGATAGAGTGCGTTGAGGGAGCGCTCGTAATCCACCTTGCTCAAAAAGAGCGCGCCGAGGTTGGGGTTGCGGGTGTCGAAGTCGATGAGCAGGACCTTGTGCTCCATGTCGGAAAGCTGGATGGCGAGGTTTGCCGCCACGGTCGTCTTGCCCTCGCCCGCGATGGCCGAGGTCACATAGAAGCACTGATGCCCATCCCTGGTGCCGAGGCGGTTGCGCAGGATGTAGGCCGCGGCCGAGAAGTTCTGCACGACAAGAGAGTTGCCCACATCGCTGCGGGTCATGATGGAATCCTTGCGCCTGTAGTAGGCGTTGTCGCGCGGGATGACGCCGATGGTCTCCAGGCCGAAGAGTGTCTCGACGTCGCGCACGTTGTTGAGCGTGGGGTGCATCAGCAGCTCCACGATCGCAAAGCCGACGCCCGCCGCAAAGCCCAGCAGGGTCAGCACCACGACCTTGTTGTTGCCGCCGCCCACCACGCCGATGAGCTCCGCGGTCGGTTCGTTGATAATCTCCAGCGAGCCGAGCTGCAGGGTCTCGGGCAGGATGTCGCTTGCGTGGCTCAGAATGCTGCGCCAGACCGCAAGGCCCTCCTCGGCGTTTCGCCAGGTCAGGCGCATCTCCAGGATCTGCGTACTGTTATACTGCGTGACGGTGATGGCGTTGCGGATCTGGGCGGTGGTGTAGCCGAGAAGCTCGTTTTCGTTGACCACTTCCTTGAGCACGCGTTCACTGCGCAGTACGTAGCGCACCGCGTCAACCATGTCCTCGGCCAGATGGAAGTCGTTGACGTTCGGGGCGTTGTAGCCGCCCACGTACTGGCCGTTCATGTTCTTGGACGTGATGGCAAAGGAGCCGTTGATATTGAAGGACTGGTAGGAGTTCTGCACGACCGTCATGGCCGACAGGATCAGGCCGAAGGTCAGGCCCACCAGAGACAGCGCCACGATGACCATCCATCGCTTCTGCAGCGCGAAGAGCAGGTCGCTCACCCGCACGCGGATCACGCCGTTTTGTGTCGATTCAGTGCCCTGCAAGGGTAGTCACCTCTTTTTTCATGTCTGGTTCTGGATTATTTCCGCGTTCTGTTTTTTCCGTTTGCGTACCCTGCGGACGATCAGCACGGTCAGGAGAACGATGCCCAGCAGGCACGCAGCCGCGTAGATGATGTAGTGCACGATGTAGGAGTCGCGCAGGTTGATCGTCTGAACCTCCGCGGTGTTGAGCACGCGCACATCGTAGCGGGTGTCCTTGTCGCCGCTCTTGATAAGGTAATAGGCGCCGGGATCGAGCGTCTCCATGCTCATGGCGCTGCCGGAGCTGGTCCAGGTGTAGATCAGACCGTCCCTGTCGGAGTAGAGCGCGAGGTTGATGCCGGGGATCTGCATGTCGCTGAACTCGTCGGTGATGCCGAACTGCACGCGAATGATGCGGTTGGTGGCCTCCACCATGGACTCGGCCTCGCCGGACATGTAGCCGTAGGCGTCCACCGGCACAAGCACCTCAGGCTCGGTGATGCGGTAGTTGCCGACAGCCTCCGTCTGGCGGATGCGGTAGGTCGTCCCCTTCTCCACGGCGTCGAGGACAAATTTGCCGTTGGAGTTCGTGGTGATCTCGATGGGCTCGCCGCGGCCGGACAGGACCTCAAACTTTGCGCCCGCAATGCCGCTTTCGGGGTAGAGCTCGTCGTTGAGGGAGAAGCGGATGCGCATGCGCTGGCTGGCGATGGTCGCGGGTGCCGGCGCAACAGTGGATTTCTTGACGACCTCCACCGCGGTATCCTCGAGGATGCCCGCGTAGTACTGGGGGATATCCCGCTCATGCAGCGTGTAGTTGCCGAGATACAGCTCTCCGCTTTCGCCGAAGCCGGTCTCGTCGCAGATGATCTCGTCCACAATCTGGCCGATGCGGTAGCGCAGGGTGCCGTCGGCGGTGATGATGTTCTCCGCCGCCACCACTTCAAAGCTGCCGCCGGAGATCTTGCTGCCGTTTTCGGCGTCGACCATCTGCACGCGGATCACATTCTTCGAGGGCATGACCGGCACACGCACGACATATGGGTCGGGCCAGTCATAAGTGTCATTGAGGATGAACTCGATGTTCTCCGAGCTCTCGTAGCCCTCCGCCTCGGTCAGCTCATGCAGTTCATAGCCGCCGGCGGCCAGCTTCTCCGGGAAGTAGTAGGTGCCGGTGTCCGTGGTCTCGTAGAAGCGGAAGGACTGGCGCTCGGGATAATAGGTATTGAGGATCTGGAGGGCGTGGTTCTCGCCGTACAGCTCAAACTGGACGTTTGCCTCCTTGACGGTGCGGTCGGTCTCGGCGTCGACAAGCATGACATAGACCGCCGATTTTCTGCCGAGGTCCGGATCGTCGCCCGGGCCTTCGCCCTGGCCGTTGCCGCCGCCGTCGCCGCCGCCGCTGCCGCCGCCGCTGCCCGGCAGGTCGGGTGTCGGGGTAACGGTGGGAGTGGGCGTGGGTGTGGGTGTGGGCGAGGGCTCAATATCGAAGGTCGGGACCGGCGACCAGCCGCCGCCTCCGCCGCCGTCGTCGCCCTTCCAGGTCGCGGTAGGTGTGGGCGTGTTTCCGCCGTCGTCGTCACCGTACCAGGGGTCGATCTCATCGTTGTCGGGTATATGTACGAGATACAGACACAAGAGCAGAATGATGAGCATCAAAATCAGCATCAGCGCACTGAACATATCAGACGCAGGCTGCCAGTAGTTCATCTCGCTGTCGTTCTGCTTTTTGAACTTCTTCATTGCTTGCTTTCCCCTGAAATCTGCTTTTCAAACTCTTCCGCGGGGATGGGTCTTGAAAGGTAGAAGCCCTGGCCTTCCGAGCAGCCGCATCTGCGCAGCATGGTAAGCTGCTCCATGCTTTCGATGCCCTCCACCGCGACATTGATGTTGATCTTCCTGGCCTGCTCAAACACGGCGTTGAGCGCGCCCTGATTCTGTCTGCCGTCGAAGCGGCGCAGATCCAGCTTGAGCACGTCGACGGAGAGTCTGTCGATGGTGCTCAGGGAAATATAGTCGCCGTTGAAGCCGTCCATGATGACCCGGAAGCCCAGCTGACGCAGCTTTTCTTCGGTCTCGAGCACGGACTGCGGGGATTCGAGATAGGCGTTCTCCGCGATCTCCACCTCCAGATAGCGGGGCGGGATGCGGTACTTTTTGAGCATTTCTTCCATGAAGCCCGCAAGGTCCATGGCCAGGATATCGGTCTTGGTGGCGTTGATAGCCAGGGGCATGGGGCGCACGCCGTTGTCGATCCAGCGGCGGATGGTGGCGAAGACACTTTCCCAGATATACTGGTCGAGCTTGGTGATATAACCGTTTTTCTCAAGGATGGGGATGAACACCGCCGGGGACACGGTGCCGAGCTTGCCGTGGTTCCAGCGGACCAGGGCCTCGCCGCCGATGACCTTGCGGGTGTTGAGGTCGTGCTTGGTCTGCAGATAGAATACAAACTCGCCGCTGCGCATGCCCTCAAGGATCTGGGGCATAAGGATCTGCTCGTTGCTGTCGGCGGAGGCGGGAGCGCCCCTGCCGATCTGGCCGGAGGCGGAGAAGCCCGCGTTTTTGGGCAGGCGCTCGAGAAGCTCGGTGATCTGCTTGAGCTCCTTCTGCTCGCGATAGCGGACCTGGTCGCCCACGGGCGGGATGACGTTTTTATGGAACTCCTCCGTGAAAAGGCCGAGGTTGCGGCGCAGCATGTTCCAGGAGATGCGGTAGATGATGTTGAACATAAGCGACAGGATCATGCCGGCGATGGAGGTGTAGAATGCCACCTGAATACCGCTCAGCAGCGTCTGCACGCTCGTCAGGGCGATGTCGATCGAGCTGAAGCCGATGCCGCGGATACCGATCAGCAGGCCGATGAAGGTGCCCAGAATGCCGAGACCGGTCAGGGTGCCGGGGATCTGGAGCACGACGTTCTGCCAGGAGCGCAGGGCGAGGATGTCCTCGTTGATATAGTCCTCGATATCCGTCAGGGCCTGGCCGGATTCGCGCTGTACCTGGACCTTCTCCCGGTAGTCGCGGAACAGGCCGTCCAGCGTGCGCTGGTGGAAGAAGTCCTCGATCTGGGACATGACGGACCAGGTGGAGCTGGTCTGTACCTCCAGCGCCCTTTCTATATTGTTCAGGCCCGTTTCAAAGGCGTGGTAATATGACACCACCGGCAATATGCCGAGCACCACGCCCGCCAGCACGATGCACTCCATAATGACGATGAACACCGTGGAAATATTGTCCGGCGCGTATGAGGTCAGCACGATGCCGCCGATCAGGATAAAAATTACCAGCGTATAAATCAGTCTTCGCATAATGATCTCCTACCTGTCCAATTCTCCGGGTTTTCTTTTTTCAGATTGCAACGGCGCCTGTGCCGGGTGATATCCGGTACATGCGGCCAAATAAATATGATACCATAGATATCATATTTTGTAATCGGTTTCAAGGGACTTTTGCGCGGCGCGCCGGGAAAACGACTCCGAGGCGCACTTCGACTTATAACATTACATATAGTATAGCACCTTTGAATAGCACTTTCAATCAACTTTTTCAAAAAATTACAATTTAAAATCATTTCAGTTCTTTTATACCGATTTTTTTCTTCGTAAGAGCAAAAAAACAAGCTGCGGTTTTCAGGCCGCAGCTTGTTATGGGTCCGCTCTCTTCAGTTCAGGGAAAGGAAGGGCAGGGTAGCGGGGGGCTGGACAGCTTCCTCGGACGGGAACTCCGCCGACAGCTTTACCGGGACAAAGGGGATGCCACTTGCGTCCGCAAAGAGCTTGGCTTCGCTGTTTGCCGCACCGTAGATCGTGACGTTTTCACTCCCCTGGAAGGCGGTGTCGTCGATGCTCTCCACGCTTGCGGGGATGAGGATCGCGGTGAGGTTCAGGCAGTCGGCAAAGGCGCGCGGGCCGATGGCGCCGACGTTATCGGAGACCTCGATCCTCTCCGCGCCGACGCCCTCAAAGGCGCTGTCCCAAATGGCGACCAGTCCGGAGGGCAGGACGAAGTCGGCCCCGCCAAAGCCGGCGCTGATGCTCTCCAGAGGAGTCACGACCACAACGGTCTCCCCGTCCATCGTGATGACCTCCACCGTTACGCCCTCCTCAGCCCAAGCGGAAGCGCCCAGGCTCAGGAGAAAGGCGGCGATGAGAAGAATACAAAGTTTTTTCATGATATGTTCCCTCCGGGTCCACTTACAGCAATGCAATTTGTTGTGCAGACAGCAGGGCAGCTTGTGATAATCACATCCTCGTTATCGAACTCAATAACTTCCATTTTCGGAGATTCATATTTTTCCATGTTTGTTTCCTCCTTCATCAGGGATTGCAGGACCTTGCCGCCATGCAGTAATCATACAGAGCGGTTAGGGCCAGGTTTTCATCCTCCGCGCGGTCGGCAACGAGTACGGAGTCCACATAGGAAAGGGCAGAGGTAAACACGTCATAGACGACGTTTCCGTCGACCGTGACCTCAATGTGCCAGTTCTTGCCCAGGTTGTTGGCCGCGATGTCGGGGATCTCAATCATGTAGTAATAATTGCCTATGTCAGTGACGGGGTACTCGGCACCGTCCACGGTTACGGAGATGGAAGCCGGGGTATTCTTGAGCACCACATAGGTCCTCATTCCCGTATTGTCAAGGTGGTTCAGGTTATACAGCACCTTCTCCACCACATCCGCGTCGCAGCCCTTGGGTCCCCACTGGCGGCGGAATTCCGGCAGCTCCTTGAGCGCGGTGATCTGGGTCGCGGCGGGCATTTCCTCATAGTCGCCGTCGGGTCCGAAGGTGTAGCCGTGGAGGCGGCCCAGGTAGGGCTGGACATAGTGGCCGTAGTTTGCGATGGCGTCAAGGATGCTCACGTCCATGAGACCCGCGTTGCGCATATCCTCGAGGTACTGCCTGATGGAGATGAACTTGCGGGCCACGCCCGTGTCGCCGTAGTGGAAGACGGCGGAGATAGGCTCGGCCATCTCGAGAGAG
This sequence comes from Oscillospiraceae bacterium, assembly GCA_902791215.1. Taxonomy (GTDB): domain Bacteria; phylum Bacillota; class Clostridia; order Oscillospirales; family Oscillospiraceae; genus Limivicinus. Next base: position 21,083 of record CADAUZ010000004.1, read on the forward strand.
TACACCGGGCAGGTGAAGACGTGGCAGCCGTCGATGTAATCCGCCTCGGACAGCGGGATCTCATAGTGCCGGTCGTGGATGCTCAATTCCATCCAGGCCGGGTCGTTTACGAAGCTCTCGGACAATACCACGTAGAAGCGCATGCCGATGGTGCCGTCAAGCCGCAGGTCGCAGCCGATGATGGCGGACTGGGCAAAGAGGGCGGAGACATACACGTCGGTGCTCGGCATGGTGAAGGAGAAGGTGCTGTCGGCGTTGCGGGTGAAGGGAACGCTCATGTCGCCCCGGCGCACGACGAGGGTCTTGAGGGCATATTCGGTGTCAGGCGTCGCGGTGATGGTGACGGTCTCGCCCGGCAAGGCGCTCATCTTATCCACGGAGAGCTTGCCGAACTCGGCGGGCATGAGGTAGACCGGATGCTCGCCGATGATCTCGGCGGTAACGGGGCCGGACCACTCCGTAAGCTCGACGTAGTTGGGGTCGCCCGCGACCTTGTACCAGATATCATACTCGCCCGCGTCCCGCTTCTTGGGCGTACCGGCAAGGGTGTTCTTCCGGTCGAAGCTGAACCAGATGCGCAGGGAGCTGTCGGGGCGCACGGTGGGCGTGACGAGGTTCTGGTATTCGCCGTCGCAGATCGTGCCCTCAATGGGCCGGATGTCGTAATCGTCGCCCATGACGGGGTACTTCTGATAGACGGTAAAGTCGGCGGTGACGGTCTTCGTGTTGTCATAGAGGTCCGAGCCCGCCACGGCGCGCACCACGTATTCGCCCGCGTCCACGGGGAGGCTGGCGGCGTAGTCGGAGTCGTCCGCGTCGCGCCGCTTGTAGGAGAGGGTGACGGGGATGCGGTCGGGATTGCCGGTGATCTCGGGCGTCTTCGGCTCATCGTCGTAGGTCCAGTTTTCGATGCTGACAGCCAGATCCGGGGCCATCTTCTCGACATCGCCGACGATGCGGATTTCCGCGCCGTGGCCGTAGAAGATAGTTGCAACGTTGGGATTCGTGCTGTCCACACGGTAGTAGATCCGGTAGATGCCGATATCGTCCCCCTCGGGAACGCCGAGCACATCGTTGAAGCCGTCCGTGCTGTAATACACGGTCAGGCCGTCCACCTTGGGGAACACAACGGGATCGATGACCAGGGGCTGGAGCTCACCGGTGGCCGGGAGCCTGTCGTTGGGGAAGCTGAGCTTGGGGATCGCCTTGGCAATGGGGATCACCAGCTCGCCGGGCTCGCCCACCATACTGCCGTTTGCCTTGTCAAAGACCGCAAACAGGATGGAATAGTCTCCCGCGTCCGTGCCGGTGGGAATGGCGCTTGTATAAGTCGGCGCGTCGGACTTCACCGCGTAGCGGTACTCGTAGCCCTCCTCGTCGGTCACGCCGCCCTCCAGCAGCGCCTGGGACTCCATATTGTACATGAGGCCGGCCTTGGGGATGGGGTCCTGGGTCTTCGCGGTCCTGACAGTCAGGCCGTCGCCGATCGGTGTTTGCGGGAAGACAGATGTTTCCTTGTAATACGCATAGAAGGTATATTCCGTGTCCGGGAGGAGGTCTTCAAAGTCGGGGACCTCCCTCCAGTCCCATGCGGTGGACTGGGATTGATGATCGTCATAGGCGAACATCACGTTTTCCATAGCCTCGAGGACCACGCGGTGAGCCGTGACGGTCTTCGCAACGGGCGTGGGGCCTTTGATCGGCTTGATCCATGAGGTCAGGCAGTGGTAGGAATAGTATTCATCCGTATACCACACATAATAGGCGCCCATTTCCGTGCCCGTCGGGACATTGGAGCTGAAGGCCTCCTTCGGGGGCTGCGTCGTGCTGTCGGTTCCGAGGGCGTAATAATAATCCCTGTGGTGATCGAGGCTCGGCTGGCCTCTTACAACAAGCTCCTGCGGCTGTCCGGTATAGTCGAGAACCCTTGCGTAGGGCGGATGAGTCGTTAAGCTTTCCATGTTGCCCGTGGCAAGAACGACCTTTTCGCTGGCGGGGCTGATGGTATAGTTGCCGTCTTCCTTATAACGCTGCTGGAAGTTGTAGCCCGAACGATACTGCAGGCCATCGAAGACGGGGCTGTCCTGCCAGGGGTTGCTGCCGATGCGGTACTCACCGTTTTCGATCTCATTGAGCGTGATGGAATTGGGCGTGATATAGGCCACCGTGGGGGCTTCGGGCGCGGGGCGCTCGGCCTTTGCGATCTCCACGGGGATGGGGCCGTAGACCGCGGAATCCGGGAAGCCGCCGGTGTGATCGGCCGCCTTGTACCATACATAGTACATACCCGCGTACATGGCCTGCGGCAGAGCGGCCGAGTACAGGGTCCGGTCAGGCTCCCTGCCGTCGGAATTGCCGCAGGCATAGAGCATGACGTCGTTTGCCTTGCCGGGGTTAACCAGATTCTGCTCCTCGCCGGTGTAGGTGAGGCTCCTGGCGACAGGCGGGTTGATCACATAAGAGCCCTGGATGATGTAGGACACCTGGGCCCGCACACCGCCGAGGGTGAAGCTTGCCATGTACTCGCCGGGCTCGGTGGGGGCCTCGGGGAGCTCAGTATTTCTCCAGCTGTAGACGATGTCGATATCGGGGGTGTCAAGCCCGGGGACAGAGCCGGTGACAGTCGCCTCGGGGCTGGACATGTCGTTATAGGCGGTCTTGGCCGGGGCGTGGATCGTGAGGGTGCCGGTCACGCCGTCGCCCTCAACGCATTCGGCCTTGACGGTGTCCGCCGTGTCGCCGTGGCCGAAGGTGTATTCGTGGACATGGATCTCAACCCAGTCCGAGGACGCGTCCAGCTCGCCGCAGACGGCGCGGACATGGAAGGTGCCGGGTCTCGTGAAATAGAACTGGTTGTTCTCGTCCACCAGGATGCCGCGGTTGTCCAGCTCCTGCTTCTCCCAAACGACGGGATAGCTGACCTCTCTGCCGGTCAGATCCAGAAGCTGCACGGCAAGCGCGCCGTCCTTGTCCAGCGAATCGGGCTTGTTACCGACAGCGCCGACATAGCTGCCGCTCACGTTCACCGTACCCTGAGGTTCGGTGTATTCCTTGTGGCCTTCGACGGTGATCTCGAGAGCGGCGGTACGCTGCAGCATCCAGGTCGAGGTAAAGACCGCGTTTTCCTCGTCCTTGCCTACGTTATCGACCGTGCCGTAGATGCCCTCGTCGATCACGTACTTGAGATAGCACTTGCCGGGTCTGACCGCCGTATAACGCGTCAGGCCGGAGGCGGGGTCGTATTCAAGGACCACAGGCGCGTCGGGGCCGGTCCACGCCAGAAGATCGGTGTCATCCGGGCGCGTGACGATCCAGTGGCCTTTGAGCGAATTGAAGCCGTAATACGGCGCGTTGTTCTGGTTCAGGCCCTCCAGCTTGATATAGTTCGTGTAGGAGGATTCGCCCGCCTTCATGGTCGCACTCAGGTAGTTGAGATTCTGATAGCTCTGCATCTCGTCGCTGATAAAGCTCACGTCCGGGGCTTTCAGCCTGATGAACGAAAGCGGCAGGATCGGCGCGATCTCCTTCACCTCGGTGTAGGAGGTGTTCAGGACCTGATGGAAGGAAGCGCCCCTGTCAGACATGGGAACTCTGCTGGACACAAGCTCCGCAATATTCTTGGCCTGATAGCGCTTGAACACGTCGTTCCAGTTTACGGGAAGGTTGTTGACACCATCGCCGATCTCCACGTCGAGCGGTCCGTACTGGATGGCGCGCCTTAACAGGTCGGCTCTGGCGTCACCGCCGTCAAATCTGACGCAGAAGGCACCGGCCGAATTGTTCTTGCACCAGGAAACAGCAATGATAACGTTATACTTCAAGCCGATGGGGCAGTTGTAGTTGATGTCAACATCCGTATTGGCATGGCCCTGAGACAGGACCACGTTGGTGTAGGGCGGCAGAACGACGGCGATGGATTCATCCACACTGCCGCTTTTCGAGGTGCTCTTTCCTTCCTTCCAGTTGTTCTCAAAGGCCTGCGTTGCCGAGATGGTGGATTCCATCTTGGCCTTGGACTCGGCGCCGAAGACGTTAAAACCGATCTCCACGCCGGCTGTGATGGATTCGGAGAAGGAATAGCTGTTTGAACCGCCCACCTCGCTGCTGATGGTATTGGACCAGCCCGTGGACACATTCTGGGAAGCCGTCACCTCTTCGCCGGAAAGATTCTTGACGTTGGAGACGTATTGTCTCTCCTCCTCGTGATTGCCGTTTTGCCCGTTGTTTACATGCGTAACATAGTTGTTTTCCACACTGGCGTCCGGCAGGAGCGCGACAGCCGAGAAATCCGTGAAGTAAACCGCGACCTCAAGAAAATCATTGGAGTTTGTCTTCTGAACTCTCATGTGCTTTGTCACAACATCCTGCTGCTTGTTAGCCTCCTCGGGCGTAACGTACGGCTTGGGCTTATGGCCGCCGTTCTTGTCCCTGCCCTGACTGAGACTTGCAGCATAATGGGACACCCAATAGCCGCATTGGAAATCGTCTATCGTTTTGCCGCGTCCTTCCAGAGCCATGCGGTCCCAATCATCGGAAAAGCCCAGTTTGTCGGCGGCAATCACAAAGCCGAGCTGCATCCACCTGTCAGCCATGGACCAGCCGCCGAGCGCCTTGGTTTTTATATCCAGAAGATCCTTGAGATAATAGCCGGGAATGTCGAATTTGTCGGAATGCACGTTGTAATACGTGACCCCGTCGATCTCATAGGTGTTATCGGCGGGATTGGGCTTCTTTTCGTCCCCGTCCTGAAGCGGGGGCTCCGTATTCTCGGACGGCATGACCGGCGCGTCATCGGGATCAATTTCGTCCTCGCTTTCCGGAACGAAGGTCAGTTCCTCCTGCTGACCCTCTTCCTCCTCGGCCCAGGCCGGGGCGGCGAGACTCAGCATCATCACCAGTGCCAGAAGCAGCGCCAGGATGCGCCGGGACGCGAGGGCTCCCCCGGGTCTTGTGTCTTTTGCCATGTGTTTTCCTCCTTCAAGCTGTTTACTCCGCGCGGCGTATGCACACCGCGAATGCTTCCTTTTGTCTGAAATCGGTCCCGGCCTCCTTCGTGTCGCGCCGACCGGCCCTTTTTCCCGATAATAGTAATATTGTTATTATAATCCAGGGTTTCCATAACTGCAATAAAATCAAACTGAATTTTTATACTTTTCTTTGTTTTCCATCGTTTCCAGACAATCCATGCCGCAAACGGATTGCAATTTGGTGAACGATCCTGTATAATGCTTTAATGTATATATGAGGCCTTAAGGCTCATCACTTGCGGGGTATCCCGCTGGGGCAACACCGCACAATACATCTGCGGCATCTTCCGGAAAATTTGTGCCCTGATTTCGTCACTTTTTCTTGAAGTACACAAAGTACATCTTCAAAAAAAGTGCCATCATCAGAACCCAAATTTTCTCGGAATCTGCTCTTGCCGCATTGTGCGGTATTGCCCAAGTGCTTTTCCCCGCGGGGAAAAGCGTGCCCCTTCGCTTATTAACCGCCTCCGGGCGTTTAATAAAAATTCTTTAGGAGGAATCCAGAACAATGAGCAAAGCAAGCAAACAGCTCCTGTCCCTCGCGCTGGCACTGGTCATGGTGCTCACGCTCGGCTGCACCGGCGCCTTCGCCGCCGGGACCGACACCTACTCCATGATCGACAACTTCGATATCACCACGCTGGACTATCTATACAACAGCAAGTCCTCCAACGGCGATTACACCTCGAACTTCATCGAAGGCCTGCTGACCCAGGACCCCCACGGCAAGCTGGTCCCCGGCATGGCCAAGGAATGGTCCTGCAATGAGGACGCCTCCGAGTGGACCTTCATCATCCGCGACGACGCTGTCTGGTCCACCAGCAGCGGCGAAGAGTACGACGCCGTCACCGCCGAGGACTTCGTCACCGGCCTCAAGCACGCCGCCGATGTCAAGTCCGAGACCCTCGGCCTGGTCGCCGACCTGATCGTCGGTCTGCGCGCCTACTCCGAAGGCACCGGCACCTGGGAAGACGTCGGCGTCAAGGCCGACGGCGACACCCTCACCTACACCCTCACCGGCCCTGTCGGCTACTTTGACGGCATGACCACCTACTCCATCCTCTTCCCCGCAAACGCCGAGTTCCTGGAATCCAAGGGCGCGGACTTCGGCGCCGTCACCCCCGACTCCATCCTCTACAACGGCTGCTACATCCTCTCCTCCCTGGTTCCTTCCCAGGAAGTCCGCTTTGACGCAAACCCCAACTACTATGACGCGGACAACGTCAAGGTCCAGCATGTGGTCGTGACCTACACCAACAGAGAGGACCCCGCCCAGGAGTTCAACATGTTCGTCAACGGGGAAGTCTCCACCGCCATAATCAACGCCTCCCTGCCCGACGTGGTCGCCAAGGCCAACGAGCTCTACCCCGACAACCAGTTCAAGAGCCTGACCACCGCCACTTCCTACTGGGGCGCCTTCAACTGGGACCGCCGCCTGTACGCCCTGTACAACGATCCCTCCGTCTCCACCACCTCCAAGACCACCGAGGAGCAGAAAAACGACACCCGCACCGCCATCCTCAACGCAAACTTCCGCCGCGCGGTCTACGCCGCCTACTCGGCCCACGCCGTCCAGGCCATCACCAACGGTGAGGAGAACGCCGACGATACCCTGCGCAACACCCTCGTCCCCTACACCTTCGCCACCACCTCCGACGGCCGCTCCTACGGCGCCATCGTGACCAAGTATGTGGAAGAGCTCGTGCCCGAGTACGCCGGCATCGACCTCAACGACGGCCATGACGCATGGTACAATCCGGAGCTTGCCAAGGTCTTCGCCGAGAAGGCCAAGGAAGAGCTGGGCGACTCCATCAGCGCCTGGCCCGTGCACCTGGACGTGCCCGTGTACGCCTCCAACGAGAACCAGAAGAACATGCAGCTGGCCATGCAGAAGTCCATTGACGACGCCATCGGCGACTACGTCAAGGTCGACCTGCAGTTCCTCGAGGGCGACTCCTCCGTCTACTACTCCGCCTTCTACAACCAGCCCGACGGCGTTTCCAACTCCATCGACCTGGTCTTCGGCGCAGGCTGGGGCCCCGACTACGGCGACCCGCTGACCTACATCCACTGCTTTGACATCCACGACGGCGACATGCTCAACTACTCCGGCATCAACTACGAGAGCCAGGGGCAGGACGACGAGCAGAAGGCCGTTCTGAAGGCCATCGGTCTGGAGGACATCCAGGCTGTGGTCGACGAGGCCACCGCCGCCACCGGCGATGAGCGCATCGAGCTCTTTGCCAGGGCCGAGGCCATGCTGCTGACCGAAGGCATCCTGCGTCCCTACTCCACCAGAGGCGCGACCCTCGGCGTGAGCAAGGTCGTCCCCTTCTCCGCCGCCTACGGTCTCTACGGTCAGGCCGCCTACAATGCCGTTCCTTACTTCAAGTACATGGAGCTGCAGGACACGCCCGTCCTTGCCGCCGACTACTACGCTGCCAAGGAAGCCTGGCTTCAGGGCGAATGATTAAGATATCTTGGTCTGTTTGACGCTCAAAGTCCGTTAGCTGCGTGATGCGCCCCCCATTCTTTTCTTTTCGGTCTTGCCCGAAAAGAAAAGAACGCGCCGCGCCCGGTGTAAGAAAAGAAAAGGGCGCTCGCAAGTGGTATACGGTCCTGCGCCACGCCGACCGCGGAGGGCTTCGCTTACGCTCGCGCCGCTGTCTGGTCGTACGACCAACCGTGCGTGACATTGGCTATACGCATCAAAACGCATTGACCCATCCACAGGGGGAGCCGGATTGCTCTCTGGCTCCCCCGCTTTTTCAAAGCATTTCATGGCATTCTTTTACAGCATCCCCTGTCATTCTGAGCGAAGCGAAGAATCTCCCGGTTTTTGCAAGCCCGCGGAGAGATCCTTCGCTTCGCTCAGGATGACAATATAAACGTGATGACAATACAAACGTTAGGAGGCGACGCTTTCAGTGGGAAAGGGATACATATGGAGCCGATTGCTACGGTCGGTCCTTTCCATTCTGATCATCATGCTGATCGTGTTCACCATGATCTATACCATGGTGCCGCGCGAGAATATCTTCTTTGAAGACAGCACCTACCGCAAGCTCAGCAGCAAGTCCGACGACAAGACGGAGTATGTCTACTCCACCTGGCAGAAGCTGGGCTACCTTGACTATGTGCGCATCAACGACTACTGCCTCACGCTCTACGAGGCGGGCAGCCCTGAGATGAGCGAGGCGGTCAAGCCCGACTCGAAGGAGAGCGAGGACTTTGTCCGCATCTATACCGAAAAGGGCTACACCGTCGAGAAGTTTCTGGGCAACGGGCGCTACTACGCCTACAAGGATGTGCCGATGATCCGGCGCATGGCCTCGTGGCTTTCCAAGCTCATCGTCATCGACACGCCCCTGTCCGTCAAGGATGAGAATAACCCCGATCTGCCGCGCTCGCTCTCCCTGGGGCGGACGCCGACCGGCGGCGCCGCGCTCATCGGCAGCGGCAGCGTCCACAAATACCTGCTCTATACCGACAGTCACTTCCCGTGGCTGCACCAGAACATCATCAAGCTCAACTTCGGCACCTCCTATCCCTCCTACCAGGGCCTGGACGTGATGCGCGTGCTGTTCCAGTCCCAGGGCACGGAGGTCAAGCGGCACGTCACCTTTGACACCGGCTACGAGACCGACTCCGGCATCAACTTCGGCACGCTCAAGTACAAGAGCGTGCTCGACCGCATGGACAGGAAGAAGTTCAACGACAATTACGCCGACTACGAGGTCTTCCGCAACCAGCCCTCCATGATCGGCACCTCCTTCATCATGGGGCTTCTGGCCATGGGGCTTGCCTATCTTCTGGGCCTGCCCATCGGTGTGCTGATGGCAAGGCGCAAGGACAAGCTTGCGGACAAGCTCGGCATGATCTACATCATCTTCATCATCGCCGTGCCGTCGCTTGCGTATATCTACCTCTTCCGCTACATCGGCACCACACTCTTTAACCTGCCCTCCGTCTTCACCACCTACGGGCCGGGGGATGTGCGCTCGTGGATTCTGCCGGTCATCTCCCTGGCCCTGCCGTCGATCGCCAACCTCATGCTCTGGACAAGGCGCTACGTGGTGGACCAGATGAGCGCGGACTACGTGAAGTTTGCCAAGGCCAAGGGCCTCAACCAGCGGGAGATCTTCAACGGCCATATCTTTAAAAACGCCGTCATCCCCATCGCCCAGGGCATCCCCACCTCGCTTGCCGGGTGCATCACCGGCGCCATCATCACCGAGGCCATCTACTCCGTCGGCGGCATGGGCAAGATGCTCCCCAGCGCCATCAAGCAGTACAACAACGTCATGATCGTGGCGCTGGCCTTCCTGTTCTCCACGGTATCGGTGCTGTCCGTTCTGGCGGGCGATATCGTGCTGACCAAGGTCGACCCGCGCATTTCCCTCAGTGAGAAGGCAGGGAGGTCGTAATGGAAGCTGACAACAATCTGTTTGAATTTGCGGACTTTGACGAGCTTGAGTCCGAACATATCGTGGCCCCGCGCTACTCCTACTGGAAAAGCGTCTGGCGCACCTTCTTCAAAAACAAGTTTACGGTGGGTGTGGCGGTCCTGCTGATCTTCATTATCTGCTTTGCCCTCATCCAGCCCATGCTCTCGGGCTACAGCCCCATCATCACGCCCAACATCAATAACGCCGACATGAAGTTCCTCAAGCCCAGCGCCGAGCATATCTTCGGCACCGACCATGTGGGCAACGAGGTCTTCGACGCCGTGTGGGCGGGCGCGCGCAACTCCATCATCATCAGCTTTGTCTGCACGTTTATCAACATGCTCGTCGGCATCCCCATCGGGGCGCTGTGGGGCTTTTCCAAGAAAATGGACCGCTGGATGATCGAGGTGTACAACATCATCTCCAACATCCCCTTCCTGCTGCTGGCGATGATCCTGTCCTACGTGCTGGGCGCGGGCATGCGCTCGCTCATCATCACGATGACCTGTACCGAGTGGATCTTCGTTGCCTACTTCATCCGCACTCAGGTCATGATCATCCGCGACCGCGAGTACAACATGGCCTCCAAGTGTCTCGGCACGAGCACCTGGACCATGATCCTGCGCAATATCCTGCCCTACCTCATCTCCGTCATCATGACCTATGTGTCCCGGCAGATCCCCTCGCTCATCTCCTACGAGGTGTTCCTGTCCTTCATGGGTCTCGGTCTCGGCACCACCAACGCCTCCCTGGGCCAGTCCATCTCCATGTACACCTCCTACATGAACGGCTATCCGCACCTGTTCTGGATTCCCGTGGGCGTGCTGGCCATCATCTCCATCTCGCTGTACATCGTGGGACAGAGGCTGGCGGACGCGGCCGATCCGCGCACACATATGTAAGGGGGACGCCATGGAAGAGAGAAAAATCGTTCTGTCCGCAAAGGACGTGGAAGTCAAGTTCAGAGTCCGCGACCGCTACCTCACCGCCATCCGCGGGGTGTCCCTCGACCTCTACGAGGGGGAGACCTTCGCCATCGTGGGCGAGAGCGGCTCGGGCAAATCCGTTTTCACCAAGACCTTCACCGGCATGCTGGAGTCAAACGGTTCCGTAACACGCGGCTCCGTCATGTTCCACGGGAAGGATCTGACCAAGCTCAAGACCGACAAGGACTGGGAGGGCATACGCGGCGCGAAGATCGCCACGATCTTCCAGGACCCCATGACGAGCCTCAACCCCATCCGCACCATCGGCTCCCAGATCACCGAGGTCATTGAAAAGCACCAGGGCGTTTCCAAGTCCGACGCCAAGGCCCAGGCCATCGAGATGATGGAGCGCGTGGGCATCAAGGACGCGGCCAGCCGCTTTGACGAGTACCCCTTCCAGTATTCCGGCGGCATGCGCCAGAGGATTGTCATCGCCATCGCCCTGTCCTGCCATCCGGAGATCCTGATCTGCGACGAGCCCACCACCGCCCTCGACGTGACCATCCAGGCGCAGATCATCTCGCTCATCCGCGACTTGCAGCACGAGCTCGGGTTCACTACCCTCTACATCACGCACGACCTCGGCGTGGTAGCGAATGTGGCCGACCGCGTGGGCGTCATGTACGGCGGGCAGATCATCGAGTACGGAAATGTGGAGGAGATCTTCTTCGATCCCCGCCACCCCTACACCTGGGCGCTGCTGTCGAGCCTGCCGCAGCTCGGCGAAAAGGGCAAGGAGCTCTACTACATCACCGGCACGCCGCCCTCCCTGTATAATGAGATCAAGGGCGACGCCTTTGCCCCGCGCAACGAGCATGCCCTCAAGATCGACTTTGTGCAGGAGCCGCCCTTCTTCAAGGTGACCGACACCCACTACGCCAAGACCTGGCTGCTGGACCCCAGGGCCCCGAAGCTTGAAAAGCCGGAGGTCATCCGCAACCTGCACGAGAAGATCCAGAAGATGACCGATAAGGGAGGCGCGTTCCATGTCGAATGAAAAAAACGGCCGCGAAGTGATCCTGTCCGTCAAACATGTGGACATCTCCTTCGAGGTCGGGCATAAAAAGAGATTCGACGCCGTGAAGGACGCGAATTTCGACATCTATAAAGGCGAGACCTTTGCCCTGGTGGGTGAGTCCGGCTCCGGCAAGACCACCCTGGGCCGCGCGATTCTGCGCATCAATCCGTGCAGCGCGGGCGAGATTCTCTTCGAGGGCAAACGTATTTCGGGAAAGATCTCCCACGAGGAGGACCGGAACGTGGTGCGCAACATCCAGATGATCTTCCAGGACCCCGCCGCCTCCCTCAACGAGCGCGCCACCATCGAATACTGCGTGTCCGAGGGCCTGTACAACTTCCACCTGTACAAGGACGAGGCAGACCGCATCGCCAAGGTGGACAGGGCGCTCGAGAGCGTGGGCCTGCTGCCCGAGCACAAGTCCCGCTATCCGCACGAGTTTTCCGGCGGGCAGCGCCAGCGCGTGGGCATCGCGAGGGCCATGATCATGGACCCCAAGTTCATCGTCGCCGACGAGCCTATCTCCGCGCTCGATGTGTCCATCCGTGCGCAGGTTCTGAACCTCATGAACAAGCTCAAGGTCGAGAAGAACCTCACGTATTTGTTTATCGCCCACGACCTTTCCGTCGTGCGCTTTATCGCCGACCGCATCGCCGTCATCCATCGCGGCGAGATCGTGGAGATCGCGGAATCCGAGACCCTGTTCGAGTACCCCATCCACCCCTACACGGTGTCGCTGCTCTCGACGGTCCCGATGCCCGACCCCATTGTGGAAAAGAGCAGAAAGCACATCGTGTACGATCCCTCGCAGCTTGACCAGTCGGGCGAGAAGCGCGAGCTCAAGGAGCTGCGGCCCGGCCACTTCGTCCTGGCAAACTCCAAGGAGTTTGCCGCCTATGAGGAAAAGATCACGAGGCTTGAGAAGGAGCGCGCCGGCAGATAAGCCCACAAAAAGCTGCCATCCCGAGCATCAGCGAAGAATCTAAATGCCTTCGGCTCAGAATGACAGCAGCATTGTCAGTATATCCCCCAGGCGATGACCGCCGAGACAATCAGATACACGATTCCGAGAAAGAGAGGATAGTTGAAAGCTTCCTCTCTTTCTTCCTTTTTGTCGGCCTTCCACGCCTCAAAGCTCTTCCCGCCCCGGGCAAGGCCGCGGCTGAAAATGTATTCGGAGATATCCAGATCGCCCCGGAGGATCAGCGCGTACACGACCCCGCACACCAGCAGCACCAAGGCTATGACGGTGAGGGTATCGGTAAAGACCAGAAGCCTGCTCCCCTCCGGCGCTCTGAGGGCTCTGGCCGCGGGATAGGCAAGCGTCACCAGAAGGTGCGCGAGAAGTGTTCCCGGCTTCGGCTTTTTCCCGGATCTGAACATTGGCTCTCTCCCCTTTCACGGGTATCATACCAGTTCCCTCCGGTCACGTCAACCGGACGCACTAAAACAGCAGGGGCCGATGCCATGATCGACCCCTGCGCCTGCGTTATGAATTGTGTCCGGCTTACCAGATGATCACGCGGTCCGCCGGGGCGAGGTACATGCCGTCGCCCTCGGTGATGCCGTAGCAGTCCAGGAACTCGTCGAACTGCTGGAGCGTGCAGTTGACGCGCAAATACCCCATCGGGTGTACATCGTTGATGCGGCGATAGACCATCTGCAGCGTGTCCTTGTCGAGCCAGAGCCCGGCATAGGCGCGGAAGAAGGCGTCATAGTCGAAGTTCTCCTTCTCGGCTGCAATGCGCAGCGCGACCTTGATGCCCGCCATATCGGCCCCGGCCTCGCCGGTCACGATGCTGCCGTAGAGATCCTGGCCCTCCCAGGGGTGGATGGCGTTGTAGTAATCCTCCATCTTCTTGTTGCGCCGGAGGAACTCCGCGTAATCCTCCTCTGTCCACCAGGTGGCCAGATTGCCTTCTTTATCGTACTGCGCGCCGGTGGAGTCAAAGCCGTGGGAGATCTCATGGCCGATCACGGCGCCGAGCGTGCCGAGCAGCTCCTCGTCGCTCATGTCGCTGTTGTAGGCGCCGCCTTGCGCAAAGGCGCCGAGGATGGTGATGGTGTTGTTCGACCAGTCATAGAAGCAGTTGACAGTCGTCGGCGGAGAGCTCCACTTCTCCTTGTCCACAGGCTCGGCGTATTCCTTTACGCTCTTGGCGATATTGTAGGCCGTGATGCTTCTGTTGGCCTCCCAGAGGGTGCCGCCGTCCTCGGGTCCCTTAAAGTTCAGCTCCTCACAGCTGTATTTGTCCCAGCTGTCGGGATAGAGGCTGCGGGGCTCGATGCTTTCCAGTTTCTCGATGGCTTTTTCGCGGGTCGCGTCGGAGAGAAAGTCGGCCTCTTCAATGATCCCGTGGTAGACGTCCAGGATCTCCTTCATCATGGCGAGGATGCGATCCTTGTCTTCCTGCCGGAGATAGGTCTGGGTGTAGAGCTGCGCCACGGGCCACGCCAGTGTGTCGGCGACCGCATCGGAGAAGACCGTCTCATCGTCGAGCATGCCAGTTGCGCCGGAGATGGCGTTGTTGCAGGCATAGTTCCACTCATAGCATTCGCGGTCCAGACTGCCTGACGCGCCGATGACGCCGTGCACGATGATATAGTCCTTCATGAGGGGCAGGTTTTCATCGGTGTACAGCTCCACAAGCTTTTTAAGTCCCGCCGGGTTCATGACCATATACTGCTCCGCCTCGGGAAAGCCCGTGGCTGCCAGCTCCTCCAGGATCGGGAGCTTGCCCTGGGCCGCCTTCAGCTCGTCAAAGCTGTAGTAGTTGAGGATCTTTTCCCTGAAGTCCGGCTTCTGCTGATCTTCGCTGGTATACAGGGCGGGGGCCAGCATGGTCTCAAAGGCCAGGCAGTTGTCGATCTTCTGCTGCGCCTCTTCCTCTGTATAGCCGAGCTTAATGAGCATCTTATCCGCAAGCTCCGTCAGCGCTTCCTTCTTGATGGCGCCGTAGTCGGTCAGCTTCTCATACTCGGCGGAATCCCCGAGCAGAAGGCCGGCATCCATCACGGTGAGCACATATTTGGTGGAGTCCTTGGAATCCGGATAGGACCCGGCGTAAAAGAGCGGGGCAAGCTCGTCCTCATCGCGGGTATTCACAAAGAAAGCGCTCAGCTCGTCGATGGAGCTGACAGCCTCCAGAGGCGTGATTGCCTCCTTGAGCGGTGTGACGCCCAGTGCATTGCGGCTGTCCCAGTCCATCATCAGCTTGAACAGGTCGTAGGCCAGGCGCTCGTCGTGTCCCTCCGGCGCGTCGCCGAGGAACATGTTTTTGATATCCTCCGCCTTCTTCAGACTCAGGTCCATCAGGGTGCCGCCGAAGGGATAGCCCTCCGGGATCTCAAGGGCGAGGATCTTGTCCTTGTTGACGGCAAGGGCAAAGTTGTCCTTTAATTCGGCAGTCGTTTCCTCGGTCACGACGCCGTCAAGGTCGATGCAGGGCCAGGGGGTGCCGGTGGTATAGTCCGGCTCATCGGCAAAGGCGGGAACTGTAAGCGACGCAAGCAGCGCCAGCGCCAGCAGGATGCTGAGGAATTTTTTCATGTTGCGGTCTCCTTTTATTAATATTATGCCTTTGTTCTTCTTATTATATAAACAATCCTATAAAAATTCAAGAGAACCGGGTTGAAAACAAATCTTTAGCAATTTATCACAAAAAAGAATCTTTGCATTAGGTGATATTGTACAGGGAGTGAGAAATGCACAAACCCGCTTGGCAAATCGGACTTGTGCATTTATATTCATAGCCAAGATAGAGGCGCGGCGTTCAAGAGTACACCCCCGCACGGAAGCAGCTTTCGCGGGAACGGAAAGGGAACATCGCCGAAGTAAAGAAGTGCAGCTGCGTGTTTCTTTACTGGGCCGTCGGAAAAGATCCGCCGGACTGTCACGCGAGTGGAGTGCTATCGAGTACAGGATTCACCGCCGGGGCCACCGACGCCCACCAGTATGAGCGCATCTGCGACACCTGCCTGCGCTGCAGCCCCTTCATGGTCGAAAAGTCCCTGGCGCGAAGCGGCGTGCACGGCACGGACGAGCACATCCCCGTGCGTTCCTACCTGCAGGGCATCCGCGTACTCATGCGGATCATGGAGCTGGGCAATATCGACGCCCAGGTGTGACAGTTCTGTGACGGTTCCTGTGATATCATATACCTGTAAAGCGAAGGTACAACAAACATGAACAAAAAGGAGGATATCACAATGAGTGAAGTCAATAAGAATCTGGAGAATCTGGCCGACGAGCAGCTCGGCACTGTGGCGGGCGGCATGTCCGCGGAATACCTCGCGGCGCTGGACGTGATGGACGGCAAGTACGGCAACGGTGAGGACCGCAGAAGAAGACTCACCGCGGCAGGCTTCAACTACGACGCCGTGCAGCACCTGGTCAACGGCCTTGCAAAGGGCTACGGCCCCGTCGCTGCCGATGTCATCAACGGTCGCTACGGCAACAACCAGCAGCGTATCAACGCCCTGCGCGCCGCGGGCTACGACCCCTTCCTGGTGCAGGATCTCGTCAACGCGATGCTGAAGTAAACCGACAGTCAAACGGGCGCGTTGCAAAATACCAGTTTTCACAAAACACAGCCTTATGAGCGTAGGGAAGTATCACATTTACAGGTACAACCCCATTTTGAAACGCGCCCTTTTTTTGTCTCTCCTGTAGATTTTTTATGTCAACTGTGATATAATGCGCATCGACAGAAAATTGATTTCGATCACACGGGAGAGCATGCTGTATGTGGCCTTTTGGAAAGAAAAAAGTGGAAGTCACCGTCATGAGCCGCGAAAACGCGGTTCAATACTGCCGTGAAAAGCACAGACAGCCTTCGGTGATCATCTCCATCTCCGACCCCAACCGCACATATGAGAAGGCTCCCTTCTCCTCCAAGGAAAACGGCGTGGCCGCCATCCTCCCCCTCTCCTTCTGCGACGCCGACAGCCCGGGCAAGGACGTATACGGGCGCGACGTGGATGAGAGCGATCTGATGCAGGATGAGGACGCCGCGAAGATCGCGCGCTTTGTGCGGGAAAACCGCGACAAGCTCATCATCGTCCACTGTGACGCCGGGATTTCCCGCTCGGCGGGCGTAGGGGCGGCGATCGCCAAATACTTCACCGGCGACGCAAAGCGCTACTTCGGCGGCGTCGATTACGAGCCGAACATGTGGTGCTATTCCAAAACCATGATGGCGCTGCTGGAGGATTGAAGTTCATTACACGCGAAAACCGGCGGGCCTTGCGGCCTGCCGGTCTGTTTTTCCGTATGCGGTTTACAGCGACGCCTTTTTCGCTTCGAGCTTTGCCTGGAATTTGTCGATCAGCTCCGCGTTCACAGAGGGGTTTTCAAGCATGGCGTCAAAGAGCATTTCCAAGCGCTCCGCCCCGCCGTTGAAGACGTTGCGGGCATAGTACTCGGTACCCGTGAGCGTGGCCTCGTACAGTCGGCCGTAGGACTTGCCGCTGCGGGCAAAGCCGCCCTCGGTCAGCGCGCCCTTGGCCAGCAGCCGGTTGAGAAGGATGTGTATGGAATTGTCCTTCCAGTTTTTGTCCACCGACAGCTCCAGGATCTCACCGCGGGTCAGCGGCTTCCCGGCATCCCAGATCACGTTCATAATTTCAAGCTCGCTTTTGGTTAATTCCATCGTTACCCCTCTCTCTGTTCGTACACCCTATAACGGTATTATGCATAATATACGTATTAATTGTATGTCGATTGAGGTGAATTGTCAAGTATCCAAATGCGTCTAAAATATGAACAATACGGGCATATCAAGCCAATAAACTTGAGTAATTGTCAAAAATAGTCAAGTTTTTATTCTTCAGATATTCAGCCGTGACTCCGTCGCCCGGTGTGAGCGTGCCGGTGAAGCTGCCGTCATACACCGTGCCGCTGCCGCAGGAGGGGCTGTTGCTTTTGAGAAGCGCCAGGCGCGCGCCATAGCGTTCGGCGAGCTTCCCGGCGATCTCGGCGCCGCGCCGGAAGGCCGCCGTCACGTCCCGTCCGTCGCGGGTGACGACGCTGCCGCCCCGGCGCTCGCTGGGTACGCGCGGCGTGGGCCGGCCGCCCGCCGCCTCCGGGCACACCGGGATGAGGCGATAGCGCTCCCGCAGGGCGGAGAGTACCTCTGGCGGCAGAGCGTTGTTCCCGCCGTTATACTTGCAGTTATACCCCATGAGGCAGGCGCTGATGAGAAGCGTCTCCATGTGCGTCACCTCCGCATGTTCATGCCGAGAAACGCCCCGCACAGGCCGCCGATGATGTGCGTAAGCTGCGAGACATTGTCTGCGAGAGTCACGCCGTTTACGACCTCGCCGCCGATGTACAGGACCATCACCAAAATGAGCGTCAGGGGGATGCAGCCGTCGCGCATGCCCGCGAGGGACGACATGACGATCATCATGAACACGATGCCCGACGCGCCGAGCAGTGCCGAGCCCGGGAAGAACAGCCAGTGTACCATGCCCGACACCAGCGCCGTGATGAACATGGCCCAGAAGAGCGGACGGCTGCCGTAGCGCTCCTCGAGCGGCGGGCCGACCACCAGGATCATCATCATGTTGCCGATATAGTGGGAATAATTCTTGTGCCCCAGCACGTGCAGCACAAAGCGCGGATAGGTGCCGAGATCCCGGAAGGAGGAGCGGTAGACGCTGAAAAGCATGTGGGTGCTGCGCCCGCCCGTGAAGCGGTCGAGCAGCAGCACGCCGAAGCTCAGGATCGCAAAGCTCAGCACCACGGGCGAATTATACTGGATGCGGATGCCGCCGCGCCTCATGCCTCCGCCTCCAGGGACTTGAGCGCCGCGTCATAGGCCGCCTTTGTGTGCTCGTCAAAGCAGACCATGCGCGAAAGCT
This sequence comes from Oscillospiraceae bacterium, assembly GCA_902791215.1. Lineage (GTDB taxonomy): Bacteria > Bacillota > Clostridia > Oscillospirales > Oscillospiraceae > Limivicinus. Next base: position 39,426 of record CADAUZ010000004.1, read on the forward strand.
CGATCTCCGGGTGCGCCTCGAGGTAGACCGCGATGGTGCCGACGGCGATCTGTGCCGCTCTGTCCAGCGGGAAATGGTACACACCTGTACTGATGGAGGGGAAGGCCACGGTCTTGCAGCCGTACTCGCTTGCGAGCTGGAGGCAGCTTAAATAGCAGGAGGCCAGCAGCTCATCCTCGCAGCTTTTCCCGCCGCGCCAGACGGGGCCGGGGGTGTGCAGGACGTACTTTGCGGGCAGGCGGTAGCCCTTCGTGAGCTTCGCCATGCCGGTCTCGCAGCCGCCCAGGGTGCGGCACTCTTTCAGGAGCTCGGGGCCCGCCGCGCGGTGGATGGCACCGTCCACCCCTCCCCCGCCGAGAAGCGAGGTGTTGGCGGCGTTGGCAATGGCGTCCACCGCCTGTTTGGTGATGTCACCCTGTACGATCTCGATGCGTGTTTTCATGCCGCTGTCCTTTCAGAGGATCTCTTCGGCCCAGGCCGTAAGCTCCGCGCCGCTGTGCACGAGCTTTGCGCCCAGCAGATCGCCGCCGCCCAGATACGGGCGCAGCCGCTCCTCCGTCTTGCCGATGCCGCTGCCGCCGGAGGTGGCGAAGGCCGCGATCTTCTTGCCGAACCAGTTATAGCCGCGGCAGAAGGTGCCGACCACGTTGGGCGCGCCGCCGTACCAGATGGGAAAACCGATGAGCACCGTGTCGTAGTCGTCAAAGTTTTCGATCCTGCCGGCGACGGGCACGTCCTTTTTGCTGAACCACTCCTTGTTGCAGCGGGCCAGGGGATTGGTGTAGCGCAGGTCGGCGGCGGTATAGGGCTGCTCGGGTGTGATCTCGAAGAGCTCACAGCCCAAGGTCTCAGCCGCGTCCTTCGCGACGCGGGCGGTGGTGCCGTTTTCGGCGCTGAAATAGCAGATCAAAGTTTTCATATAAGAGACCTCCATGATGAATTTATGTAACGATGCATTATACCACACCCGCGGCGGGCAGGATAGCACTTTTTTATGAACAAGGAACAGGGCTGTGAGTTTGGATTATCTTCTCACAGCCCTGTATTTTTGTTTTCTTCCGATCAGAATTTGAGGTCCCGCACTGCCGGGAAGCCGTAAGCGCTTTCGGCGCTGTATACGGCACGGAGGATGGCTTCGCTCATGACCCCGGCGGCGAGGGTGCCGACAAGGTCCTGATCCGCCTGGACATCCCCGACAGAGAGGGCGTAGATGCTGTCGCCGTCCACCGAGGTGTGCACGGGCCGGATCGACCTTGCGTAGCCGTCATGGGCCATGCCCGCGATCTTGCAAAGCTGCGCCTTATGAAAGGCGGCGTTTGTCATCACGACGCCGAGGGTGGTGTTGCCGACAAACTTGTTGTCGTTGGGCACCATCCGCTCCGTCATCAGCTCCGTGGTGCTGCGAAAGCCGGTCCTGTCCTCCGTCAGAAGGCCCGCGACCTTGCGGCCTGTCCTCCAGTCGAAGATGTCGCCGAAGGCGTTCACCGCCACGACCGCGCCGATTTTCAGCGCGCCGAGCTCCACGGCATAACTCCCGATGCCGCTTTTCATGCAGCATTCCATACCCGCGCATTTGCCGACCGTCGCGCCGCAGCCCGCGCCGAAGTTGCCGTCTTTATAGTTCGGCGCTTCCATGGCGCGCCGGGCTGCCTCATAGCCCATGGCGCTGTCCGGGCGGGCAGAGGCGTCGCCGACGGTCAGGTCAAAGAGATCCGACTGTACCACCAGCGGCACCTTCGTCACGCCCACATCCAGGCCGATCCCGTGCTGCTCCAGATACGCCATGACGCCGTTTGCGGTCCCGAGGCCGAAGGCGCTGCCGCCCGCGAGGACCACCGCGTGGATCATCTGCGCGTTTGCAAGCGGCTTTAATAATTCGCTCTCCCGCGAGGCGGGGCCGCCGCCCCGGACATCCAGGCCCGCGCGCATGCCCTGTTCGCGGATGAATACGGTGCAGCCCGTCGCGCCCGCCGTGTCCTCGACCTGGCCGATTCTGACGCCGAGCTCCGTGATCGGGATCTCCCGCATGTCCATAGCTTCCTTCCTGTAATTACGCAAGCCGCTCCTCGCAGGCCTTCTCCAGCGCCTTGATCACGATGCGCAGGGCCTTGATGCGGGCGTACTTCTTGTCGTTGGATTCGATGATGTACCAGGGGGCGTTCTTGGTGCTGGTCTTCTGCAGCATCTCGTCGATGGCCTGCTCGTATTCGGGCCACTTCTCGCGGTTGCGCCAGTCCTCCTCCGTCAGCTTCCAGGCCTTCTCCGGGGTGTTCTGGCGGGCGGTGAAGCGCTCGAGCTGGGTGTCCTGGTCAATGTGAATCCAGAACTTGAGCACCACCGCGCCCCAGTCGGTGAGCTGGCGCTCAAACTCGTTGATCTCGTTATAGGCGCGCTTCCAGTCGTCCTCCTCGCAGAAGCCCTCCAGGCGCTCCACCATCACGCGGCCGTACCAGGTGCGGTCAAAGATGCAGACATGGCCGCTGCGGGGCAGACGCGTCCAGAAGCGCCAGAGGTACTGGCGGTTCTTCTCGTGAGGCTCGGGGGAGGCGATGGGCATCACGTCGCAGCCGCGCGGGTCCAGGGGCTTTGCCACGCGGCGGATGTTGCCGCCCTTGCCTGCGGCGTCCCAGCCCTCGTAGCAGAGAATGACCGGGATCTTCTTGAGGTAGATGATATTGTGCAGCTCCTTGAGGCGCTTTTGCAGCTTCTTGAGCTCCTTCTGGTACTCCTCGTCCGTCAGGGCGGGAGAGAGGTCCACCTCGCTGAGCTTGGGCATATCCAGCAGCGGGAACTTCTCCTTGAAGGGCTTGCCCACATAGCGCTCCTTCCCGAGGGCCTTGTCCAGCAGTCCCAGCAGCAGCGTCAGCGCCTTGTGGGTCGCCTGGGTGTGGTTGCTGCCGTCAAGCTGGTGCCAGGGGATGGGATTGCAGGTCTCCTCCATGAAGGCCTTGTAGTGCTTCTCGAAGTTCTTGTATTCCTTGAGCTGCCAGATATCGTCGTCGGTCACGCGCCAGGCGGTCTCGAAGCTGTCGCGCAGGGCCGCGATGCGCTTGTGCTGCTCGCGCTCGCTGATGTGTACGAAGATCTTGAGGATCACGTAGCCGCCGTCGCGCAGCTGACGCTCAAACTCCGTCACGGCGCGCACACGGTTTTTGTATTCGTCCTTCGTGATCTCACGGCGCAGGGCCTTGCGAACGCAGTCCTCCATCCAGCCGGAATCATAGAACATGATCTTCCCGTTTTCGGGGATGGCCTTGGCGTAGGGGTAGAGGAAGGGATAGCGGCTCTCGGCTTCGGGGGTGATGACCGGGGAGACGACGTTATAGTTGCGCGGGTCGATCTCGCTGATGAGCTCGTTGATGAGGCTGCCCTTGCCCGCGGCGGCCCAGCCCTCCACCAGCACGATGACGGGCAGGCCCTTCTCGCGCAGGGTCTGCTGGAGACCGGCAAGGCGCTCGCGCATCTGCTTGATCTCAGCCTTGAGGGGGTCGGACTTTCCGGGCTTGGCGGCTTCCTTTTCTGCCGCTGCCGCGGCCTCGGCCAGGGCGATCTGAGCGGCGTGTTTGGCGGCCTTCTTCTCCGCCTTCTTCGCGGCTTTCTTTGCGGCCTTTCTGTCCGCTGCCGCCGCCGCGCTCATGATAACGGCGTCCATCGCCGCTTCCTTCGCGGCTTTCTTTGCGGCCTTCTTCGCCGCCTTCAGCTCGTAGTAGGTCTCCGCCTGCTGTGCAGCCTCCGCCCAGGCCTCGTTCTCGGCCCGCGCATCAGCCTCCAGGGCCGCCTCCAGACGGGCTGTCCGCTCGGCCTGCGCGGCCGCCTCCTCCTGGGCTGCCTGCGCTTCCAGCGCCGCCGGGCTTTCGGGCTCCGGGGCTGCCTCGGCTGCGGGCTCTGCCACGGCCTCGGGGGCTGCCGCCGTTTCGGCCTCAGGCGCTGCTTCCGCCGCGCTCACGGCGGTGGTTTCCTCTGCGGGCGTTGTTTCTGCTTCGGGGGTACTCGCGGGTTTTTCCTCGTTACTCATGTTTGCTCCATCCCTTTTTATAATTTTGTATGGTGATCGGCCTCACGCAGCACCGCGCCGCAGGGATTCATACCCGCAGGGCAGGCTTTGTCTGCCCTTTTCCGGGCGGGCCGGTCCGGTGAAAGGGCCCGCGTCCATGCTGTGAGTCTGCGGAAAAGCCGATACTGTCCTATCGTTATTTTCCTACCGTTTTGGATTTTCGTCAAGGGGATTTTGCAATTTTCCGGGAAGCAAAAGGGGGGGGGCTGTGAAAAAAGTCAATTGACAGTGTAGGGGCCGACGCCCGGCGGCCCGAGCGGTACAGTCCAAAAATAAAGCAGAACGCCCCGGCGAAAACGTACAGTGTTACGGATTCGCCGGGGGGCAATGTGTTATTCAGGATTCTCTCTGCCGGGCCGCCGGGGGGAAGGTGAATTGCCCCAAAGGGGCAAGAGAGGCCGGCCTGGGCCGCGTCGGCCCCTACGGTGTTGATATTACTGTGTTCTTGATGAAGGGGACTTTTTTCACAGCCCCTCTTGATTTTACTTTCTGCGCTTTGTCCTGCAGGACGGGCAGTATTTCGGCCAGTGCTGCAGCGGTGTGGAAAAGGTGAAGCTTCGCCCGCAGCTGCGGCAGGTCCGTGTGACCGTCTCCGGGGACAGGCGCTTTGCCCTGCACTGCAGACAATAGTCCGGCCAGTGCTGGACATTCTCCGGGAGCGTGAAGGTCCGCCCGCAGCTGCGGCAGGTCCGTGTGATCATCCCCACCGCCGGGCGCCGCGCTTTCCCGCTGCGGCCGGCAATGAATCTGCTGAAAATACTCATGCGCTTCCCTGCCCTTCACTTATACGATTTCTCTGTACATGGCCGGGGCGTCGGACTTGGAGACATTGTCCGCCACCTGGGTGACCTCCACCTTCAGCGTGCGCTGGCCGAAGGCGATCTCGAGGATGTCGCCCTCCTTGACCTGATAGCTGGCCTTGGCCTGACGGCCGTTGACGAGGATACGGTCGGCGTCACAGGCGTCGTTTGCCACGCTGCGCCGCTTGATGAGGCGCGAGACCTTTAAGTATTTGTCCAAACGCATAGATCCACCTCGATAAAACGTGACCGCCTCTCCGAAAAGGACAGGCGGTCTTCACACGCTGGTAATGAATTACTTGGCGACGGCGTCCTTGAGCGCCTTGCCGACTTTGAAGACAGGAACGCGGCTGGCCGGGATCTGGATCTCTTCCTTGGTTCTGGGGTTGCGGCCGATGCGGGCGTTGCGGGTCTTGGTCTCGAAGGAGCCGAAGCCGACAAGCTGAACCTTGCCGCCCTTGGTGAGCTCTGCGGAGATGGCCTCAAACGCGGCGTTGACGGCCTTCTCGCTGTCCTTCTTGGAAAGACCGCTCTTCTCTGCGACTGCAGCGACTAATTCTGCCTTATTCATTATCTGTTTCCTCCTGAATATGATATGGCACTGATGCCATGATATGGTGAGTTTTCCCGCATTTGGGGCGGATTACTCATGCTCCCGTCCGTCTGTTCAACATACACAGGCGGCGAGCAAATAGACTGTACCATACTTCCCCGTATTTCGCAAGTACTATTTACAGTTTTTTAAGGATTTATGCCGATTTTTAACGCATATGGAGGATTCGCGCGATTTTTTCTCCGCCGGGGATGAGCTTCATGTCCTCCCTGGTGACCGCCCGGAACACGATCGCGGTGACCAGGTACACGATCACCGCCGCGCCGATGGCGGCGCACATGGCGAGGAGCGTGCCGATCCTCCCCTGCCCCAGAAGCCGGGTGCCGAGGCCGTAGACGCCCCAGGCGGTCAGGCCCATGAGGGCGCTTGCGGCGAGGGGGCCGGAGAACACGCGCAGCAGACGCGGACGGCTTGAGAGCGTGCGGCACATGAAGACATAGTCCATCGCCGCCATGGCACAGTAGCTGCACAGGGTTCCCACCGGGGCGCCGTAGATGTTGATGTCGCGCCGCGCGACCAGAAACCAGTTGATGATGATCTTGATAATGCCGCCGGTGATGAGCGTGACCATGGTGAGCTTTTCGCGGCCCGAGGCCTGGAGGATGGCGTTTTCCATGAGCACGAGGCACACGAAGAAGGACGCAACGCCCATCACCTGCAAAAGTCCCGCGCCCGCCAGATGGCTGCCGGGATAGAGCACATCCATGATGGGCTTTGCCAGCACCGCAAGACCCACGCCCATGGGGATGGCGAGGAAGGCCGAGATGCGCAGCGAATCCTCGGACACGGTGCCGGCGGTCTTTTTATCGCCCTTGGCAAGCGCCCCGGAGATGGCGGGGACGATGGAGATGGTCAGCGGCGTAATGAAGGCGGCAGGGAGATTGAAGAGCGTCTGCGCCTTGCCGTACACGCCGTAGAGCACCTTGGCCTCGCGGTAGGAAAAGCCCGCCGCGCTCTGGAGGCGGTTCATGCAGAGCTTGGAGTCCACGCTGTTGAGAAGCGCCATGATGCAGGCGCCGGTCGCGATGGGGATGCCGATGGACAGGATGTCTTTGACGATCTTCATGGCGGGGTCCACAAGCTCGTCGTCATCCGGGATGTCGTTGGGGTCGATGCCGCCGGTATAGGGGGCAGAGAGGACGGAATAGTGGCGGTGCTTATAGACGATCATATACGCAAGCGACACCGCCGAGCCGATGGACACGCCGAAGATCGCGCCCGCCGAACCCATGGGCAGCGCCATGGGGCTGCCCTTGTAGGCGCGCAGCACCAGCACCGCGATCACAAGGCCGGAGACCACTTTGAAGAAGACCTCCAGAACCTCGTCGACGGTGGTGGGGAGCATGTTGCCGTTGCCCTGGCAGTAGCCGCGGTAGGCCGACACAATGCACACCAGCAAAATCGCCGGGGCCATGGCCCGCACGCTGGGCGCGGCGTCGGGGTTTTCGAGATACGAAGCCGCAAGCCACTGGGGAAAACAGAACATGATGAGCGCGAAGACAAGGCCGATCACCGTAAACGTGACGAGCGCCACGCGGAAGGTCTTCTCCTCCTGCTTTGCCCGGCCGTTGGCGTCCGCCTCGGCAACCAGGCGCGACAGCGCTACCGGCAGGCCCGCGGTCGCCAGCGTGAAGAAGATGTAATAAATGCTGTAGGCGCCCATGAACATGGAGTAACCCTCGTCCCCGAGGATATTGCCCAGGGGGATCTTGTAGAAGAAGCCGAGGATCTTCATGATGATCACGCCGACCGTCAGGATCGCCGCACCGTGCATGTAGTTTTGACCTTTGGTTTTAGCCATAGTTCCTCCAAAAAGCCCTCTCAGTCACCGCCGCAAACGGCGGTGACAGCTCCCCCAAAGGGGGAGCCAAGACTTGCCTCCCCCTTTGGGGGAGGTGCCCCGGTGCGCACACCGGGGCGGAGAGGGTACGAAATTCAAATTTCCTCCAGCAAGCACCGCGCGGCGTGGACGCCGCTGGCGGATGCGTGGGAGAGGGAGTGGGTCACGCCGGAGCAGTCGCCGATGACGTAGAGGCCGGGGCAGCAGGTCTGGAGCCTCTCGTCGATCTCGACCTCCATGTTGTAGAACTTGACCTCCACGCCGTAGAGGAGGGTGTCGTCGTTGGCGGTGCCGGGAGCGATCTTGTCAAGGGCGTAGATCATCTCGATGATGCCGTCGAGAATGCGCTTGGGGATGACCAGGCTCAGGTCGCCCGGGGTAGCGGCCAGGGTCGGGGTGACGAAGCTTTCGCGGATGCGGCTCTCGGTACTGCGCCGCCCGCGCACGAGGTCGCCGAAGCGCTGCACGATGACGCCGCCGCCGAGCATGTTGGAAAGGCGCGCGATGCTCTCGCCGTAGCCGTTGGAGTCCTTGAAGGGGATGGAGAAGTGCTTGGAGACCAGCAGGGCAAAGTTGGTGTTCTCGGTGTGCTTCGAGGGGTCCTCGTAGCTGTGGCCGTTGACGGTGACGATGCCGTTGGTGTTCTCGTTGACCACCACGCCGTGGGGGTTCATGCAGAAGGTGCGCACCATGTCCTCAAACTTCTGCGTGCGGTAGATGATCTTGCTCTCGTAGAGCTCGTCGGTCAGGTGGGCGAAGATCTCCGCCGGAAGCTCCACGCGCACGCCGATGTCGACGCGGTTGGACATGGTGGGGATGCCGAGGGAGTCGCAGACCTTCTCCATCCACTTGCTGCCGCTGCGCCCGACGGACACCACGCACCTGCGGCAGGTGAAGCTGCCCTTGGAGGTCACGGCCTCAAAGCCGCCCTCGATCTTCTTGAGATCGGTGACGGCGGTCTCGAATCGAAAGACCACTCGATCCCTGAGCTCGTTGTAGATGTTCTCCAGCACCACGTAGTTGATGTCCGTGCCGAGGTGCCTTACCTGAGCGTCGAGCAGGTGCAGACCGTTTTCCAGGCACATGCGCTTGATTTTGGTGTTGGCGGTGGAATAGAGCTTTGTCCCCTCGCCGCCGTGGCGGAGGTTGATCTTATCCACGTACTGCATCAGTTCTATGGCCTGGGTCTTGCCGATATGCTCATAAAGCGTGCCGCCGAACTGGTTTGTGATGTTGTACTTGCCGTCGGAAAACGCGCCCGCGCCGCCGAAGCCGCTCATGATGCTGCAGGTCTTGCAGCGGATGCAGGACTTGACCTTCTTGCCGTCGATGGGGCAGTGCCGCTTGTCCAGGGGCTTGCCCAGCTCCAGCACGCCGATCTTCAGGCCGCGCTGCGCCCTTGCCAACTCGTATGCGGTAAAGATGCCGCCGGGGCCCGCGCCCACGATAATGACATCGTAATCCATGATAAACTCTCCTTACTGTCAAAAAAAGAACCCTCATTTTCCCGGAAAAAGGGAAAATGAGGCGATATGTCACATAGTTCCTCGGTGATAATACCACGATGAAGGAAGCGCTGTCAAGTAAAGGATGTATGAATAAAGATCACAGCACCCTTGTACCGATGTAAACGATCAGCGGCAGAGTGGCGGCGAAGAACATCGTCGACATTAGCACGCTGTGGGCGGCAAGCTCCGGCTCGCAGTCGCACTGGATGGCATAGATGGTGGTGAGGGTCGCGCAGGGGCAGGCCAGGTACACAAGCAGGCACAGCCGGGAGGCGGACTCCAGCGGCAGGACCGTCAGCACCAGCATGAAGGCAAGGGGGATAAGCAGGTTTCTTATCAGTGTGATGAGATAGGCGCGGCGTTCCTTCAAGATGCTGGTGAGCTTGTTTTCCGACATCATGACGCCCACGATGATGAGCGACAGCGGGGAGATCATCGCGCCTGTGTTGGCGATCACCGTCTGTACCGGCGCCGGGAAATGAAGCCCCAGGGCCAGCATGACGGTCAGCAGAAGCGTGGAGACCGTCGGCGGGGTGACGAGGCTTTTGAAGGCGAACTTTTTGCGGGTAAACATGGTGTACTGCCAGGTGAAAAACAGGATGTTGAACGCCAGCAGATACACCGCGTTATACAAAATCGCCATCTCGCCGAACAGCGCCCGGCACAGCGGCAGGCCGAGAAAGGTGCAGTTGGGGTAGGTCAGGAGCGAGGCGGTGGTGACCTTCACGGCATAGGGCGTGCCGCGCAGCTTCTGGACATAGAGGGAAGCGGCAGTAGTCAAAATGAATGTTCCCAGGATCAAAAGTACAAGAAGCCCCAGGGAGCCGAGCTCCCGGCGGCTGACGCTCTGGCTCGCGGCCGAGAGCACCGTAAAGGGCAGGATCAGGTCGCTGCAGATGCGCGAGAGGTATTTGCGCTGCGGCGCGGTGACAAGCCCGGTCTTCCCGGCGACAAAGCCGATGAGGACATAGAGCAGGATGACCAGGATCTGGCCGAAAACAATATCCATGGATGGCATGGGAAACCTCCGCGGGCAGCGCTTTGCTGCCGCTGTTTATTATTCCTCCGCGTCGGGGGCGTAGACGGGGCCGTTTTTGTAGAGCACCGTTACGGTGGTGGTGGCGCCGGGGGTGAGGAAGGTGGCGCGCTTTAAAAGACCGTCGTCGTCATACTCAAAGCTCACGCGGCTGATCATGCTGCCCTCGTCGCTGTAGCGCTCCTGCTTTGCCAGCTTCTCTCCGTTATACTCGTTGAGCAGCGTGTAGCCCGAGCCGTCCTGGTTCTGCACGGCGATGAGGTTGCCGTGCTCGTCGTAGGCCGCGGAGCTGAGGTATTCGCCGGTGCGCGCGTCGCTCTCGATGCTGTAGTGGACGCTGCCGTCGGGGTAGAAGTCGTATTCGTAGCTGTTCGTGACGATGTCGCCCTGGCCGATATAGCCGCCGTAGGCGTCGTAGCGTTTGGTCACCTGGTTCTCCGTGACGGTGTAGCTGCCGTCCGTCTCATAGTCGTAGACGGACACCCGGTCGCTCATGCCGGGATAGGCGGAAAACTGCTCCGTCTTCTCCTCGACGCGGCCGCAGCTGTCGTAGCGGTAGCTGGTGGTCAGGGGGCCGCTGCACTCGAGGTTGAGGCTTGCCTCCTCGGACAGGCAGCGGTTGAAGAAGTGGGCGGCGATCGTGGCCGCGTCCCGGTAGCCGCCGAGGCCGCGGAAGACCTCCCGCGCGTCGGCAAAGGCCTCGTCCTTCAGGAGCTTCATGCCCTTTTGGTACAGGGCCTCCTGGGCCTGCTCGGCACTGTCCTGAAAGCTCCCGAGCTCCTTGTAGGCCTCGTAGGCATCGTCCCAGCGCTCGTTTTGAAAAAGCCTCGCCGCCCGGTTGTAGGAGGCGATCTCGGCGTCGGCCTTTTTGGCCTTCGCGCTCATGGTGTTTGCATCCTTGTAGTGGCCCACCTTGTCGAAGAGCACCGCCGCCATGGCGTAGTCGCCCTCGTTATACAGGCGGTTTGCCTCGAGGTAGATTTCGCTGCGCCGCTGCATGATCTCATGTACCCCGAAGACGATGCCCGCAATGAGCACCAGCGGGACGATCACCATGGCCGCGCGGCGCAGGAGCTTTCCGCGGGACTGGCGCTTCGCCTCGTCCAGGGCCGCCTGCACGGCCTCGCCGTTGAGGCGCAGGTTCTTGTTCTCGCGCAGCAGGTCCACGTTCAGGTACTTGGTGCAGTGCTCGAAGCTGTGGTCGCAGCGGTGGCAGCTCTCGCCCCGGTGATTGATCTCCCCGCAGGCGCACAGCCACAGGTCCTGGGTCTCCAGCGGGACAAAGCGGCTCATATTGCTGGTCTCGAGCCGGTACTGCCGTATCAGCTCCGTGTCGAACAGGCGCTGGTTCAGATCCGCCTGGTCCGGCAGGGGCTTCCAGGTCTGGGCCTCGCCGATATAGCGGCTGCCGTCATGGAAGGCGACCGAAAGAAGCTGCACCGAGAAGACGCGCACGTTCGCGTCCGGCAGCGGCACGGCCTCCCTGGCGCCGAAGAAGCTGTCGCGCGCGGCGTTGACGCCCTCGTACACATGCTCCTCTTTGCAAAGGACATCGCCCGCGCGGTTCGTGCCGACGACAAGCAGCTTTACACTGCTGATGACCTTGTCCGAGATGCTGCGCAGCTTGAGCTGTGCCAGCACCTTGCCGGTCTGGTTGTCCATGAGCAGCGCGCCCGCCGCGATCACCAGCGGCGCGCCTGCGGTATAGAGATCCTCCGGCAGGGAAAAGAGCCGGGAATATCGTTCCGCCATCGTTTGTGACCCCCTTTGTCAAACGCATTGGGTTACATAACTCTGATGATTATACCATCTTATCATACCCAATTCAAGCCGGAGTTTCTGCAAAAATGTGAATAATTCGGGAATAAATTCATCGTGCGGCCCTAAATCGCCCCGCATGTCCCGCTCCCCTGCCGCATAGACTGTACGGAATACGGCAACGCGGGAGGAAACGGAATGAAGAGACTGGCAAGGCGGCTTGCGCTACTGCTGACCCTGGCGGGGATCTGCCTGATGACGGGCGGGGCCGACGGCAGGCTCGGCGCTTACTTGGTCGCAAGGCCGCAGGAGGAGCGCATGAAAAACGTCACCGTCCTCGACGCCGCCCCGGCCTTTGCCCCCGACGTGCCAAGGCGGCTCATGCAGGCGGTGGGCCTTGCCCCGCCGAAGGAGAGTTTCTCCCCGCCGCCCCCGCCGACGCCGGAGCCGGACACGATCCTTGAGACGACCATCGAGGGCGGTATGCGCATCAAAAACGAGACCGGCTACTGGGTGGACGCGGCCGAACTCCTGGCCGAAGGGCCGGGACTTACGCTTCCCCCGGACGAGCCGCAGATCCTCATCATCCACACCCACGCAAGCGAAGCCTACACCCAGTCGGGCGCGGACCGCTACACTCCCAGCGACACGAACCGCACCGAGGACACCCAGTTCAATGTCGTGCGCATCGGCGACGAGCTGACCGAGATCCTCACGGAAGCGGGACTCGGTGTCATCCACGACCGGGGCATCTACGACTACCCCAGCTACACCGGCTCCTACAGCCGGGCGGGCGCGGCCATTGAGCAGTATCTGGAAAGCTGCCCCGGCATCCGGATCGTGCTGGACATCCATCGGGACGCCCTCGGCGCAAACGGGGTGGTGTACAAGACCATGGCGGAGGAGGACGGCTCCACGGCAAGCCAGGTGATGCTGCTCGTCGGCACGGACGAGAGCGGCCTTGAGCACCCCTATTGGCGCGGGAACCTGGCCTTCGCGCTCTATCTCCAGAACGCCGCCAACAGCGCCTATCCCACCCTCATGCGCCCGGTGGAGCTGGTGCCCCAGCGCTATAACCAGCAGCTCACGCCGGGCTCGCTCATCGTGGAGGTCGGCAGCAGCGGCAACACCCTGCGCGAGGCCCTCGCCGCCATCCGGCTTTTCGGCCGCGCGATCGCCCCGGCGCTTTCCGAGCTGGTACTTTATGAGGAGTGAATTTGCTTTACAAAGTATCAAAGCCTATGGTATACTGAAACCCCGCAAGGTAAGCAGTATAAAACATGACTTACATATTTACAACAGGAGGAATTTTCCATGAAGAAATGGGTATGTTCTGTATGCGGTTACGTCCACGAGGGTGACACGCCCCCCGAGTTCTGCCCCATCTGCAAGGTCCCCGGCTCCAAGTTCGTCGAGCAGGCCGGTGAGATGAGCTGGGCCGCCGAGCACGTGGTCGGTGTCGGCAAGGTCTTCGGCGCCGATGTCCCCGAGGACGTCAAGGAAGAGATCATCAAGGGCCTGCGCTCCAACTTTGAGGGCGAGTGCTCCGAGGTCGGCATGTACCTCGCGATGGCGCGCGTTGCCTATCGTGAAGGCTATCCCGAGATCGGCATGTACTGGGAGAAGGCCGGTCTGGAGGAGGCCGAGCACGCCGCCAAGTTTGCCGAGCTTCTGGGCGAGGTCGTCACCGACAGCACCAGGAAGAACCTGCAGATGCGCGTCGACGCCGAGAACGGCGCCACCGCCGGCAAGACGGATCTTGCCAAGCTCTGCAAGAAGTACAACCTCGACGCCCTGCACGACACCATCCATGAGATGGCGCGCGACGAGGCCCGCCACGGCAAAGCCTTCAAGGGCCTGCTGGAGCGCTACTTCAAGTGAGCAGGAAAAAGCGCAGACACTATAACGGGCCGCCGAAGGGTGCGGTTGTGATCTATAAGAATTCACCGCAGGCCAGCTTCGCCCATCAATGGTTCCCGCCCAAGGGTTCTGCCGCTTATTTCCACATGGAGTCCGACGCCGATTTTCAGCGGCGGCACCCCGTCGGCTATGTCTTCGCTGTGCTGCTGGGGATTTTCGCCCTGCTGCCGGCAATTGCGTTTTGCACTTATATAACATGGCATTATCAGAACGCAACTTCCCACATTTTGCTCGGTATGGCGGGCGGATTCATTTTCGGAATCGGACTTTTCAATTTCGTTGCGATCATCCTGCACCAGTATCTGGGGCATCTTGTCTCTATCCTGTGCTTTCTCACTGGCGGAATCATGATGGCTGCAAGCCTTTCGCTGCTGAGATAACGGGAGAGAGCATCACTTTCACGAAAGGAGAAAACACCAATGAAATACGTTTGCAATGTATGCGGCTGGGTCTATGATGAGGACGAGCAGGGCACCAAGTGGGAAGACCTGCCCGACGATTTCACCTGCGAGCTGTGCGGCGTCGGCAAAGACGAGTTCACCGCCGAGGAGTAAGACAACATAAGCACGAACGGGTCAGCTGCGGCTGGCCCGTTTTTTGTCGAAAAAAGTTGTTGTTAGCAGCCGCTAATCGCTTTACAAGGAACTTTTTGCTGATATAATAAAGGAGCTATCCTATTATATGAGAAAAGAGAACGATATGCAGCTGAACGAATTGAAGGCCGGACAGAGCGCCCGCGTTGTCAGCATCGGCGGCGAAGGGGCTTTGCGCCAGCATTTTCTTGACATGGGGCTGATCCCCGGCGTTGAGGTGACGATGGTCAAGCTCGCCCCCATGGGGGATCCGATGGAGCTGCGCCTGCACGGATACGAGCTGACGCTGCGCCTTGCGGACGCGAAGAAGATCGGCATTGAGAGGATCGAGGCCGTCCCCGAAAAAGAGAGCGCGCAGGAAGGGCGCAGACCGTCCGCGCACCCCGGTCTCGGCGAGGAGGGCAGGTTCCACCCCAAGGGCTCCGGCGATCCCCTCCCGGAGGGGACCACGCTCACCTTCGCCCTGGTGGGCAACCAGAACAGCGGCAAGACCACGCTCTTCAACCAGCTCACCGGCTCCAACCAGCATGTGGGCAACTTCCCCGGCGTCACGGTCGACCGCAAGGACGGCGTCATCCGGGGTCACGCCGACACCTCCATCACCGACCTGCCGGGCATCTATTCCATGTCCCCCTACTCGAGCGAGGAACTGGTGTCCCGCGACTTTGTGATCCAGAGCAAGCCCAGGGCCATCATCAACATCGTCGACGCGACCAACATTGAGCGCAATCTCTACCTCACCATGCAGCTTCTGGAGATGAACGTGCCGACGGTGGTGGCCCTCAACATGATGGACGAGCTGACCGGCAACGGCGGCACCGTGGACGTAAACCGCATGGAGTCCATGCTGGGCGTGCCGGTGGTGCCCATCTCGGCGGCAAAGAACCACGGCGTGGACGAGCTGGTGCGTCACGCGATCCATGTGGCAAAGTACCAGGAGCGGCCCTTGCGCCAGGACTTTTGCAGCTCCTCCGACCACGGCGGCGCGGTACACCGGGCGCTGCACGCGGTCAGCCACCTCATCGAGGACCACGCCGAGCGCGCGGGACTGCCGGTACGCTTTGCCGCCTCCAAGCTCATCGAGGGGGACGAGAGCATCCTCCGGCAGCTGGAGCTTGACCAGAACGAGAAGGAGATGCTGGAGCACATCGTTTTGCAGATGGAAGCTGAGCGCGGCCTTGACCGCAGCGCCGCCATCGCGGACATGCGCTTTGAGTACATCGGCAAGGTCTGTGACGCCTGCGTCATCAAGCCCCGCGAGAGCCGCGAACACAGGCGCAGCCGGGAGCTGGACCGGGTGCTGACCGGCAAGTACACCGCCATCCCCTTCTTCATCGGCATTATGGGTCTGGTCTTCTTCCTGACCTTCTTCCTCATCGGGCCCTACTTCCAGGATCTGCTGGCCTCGGGCATCGAGGCCCTCGCCGGACTTGCCGGGCGGGCCATGGAGGCGGGACACGTGAACCCCGCCATTCAGAGTCTGGTGCTCGACGGCATCTTCGAGGGCGTCGGCAGCGTGGTGAGCTTCCTGCCGCTCATTGTGATCCTGTTCTTCTTCCTGTCCCTGCTTGAGGACAGCGGCTACATCGCCCGCGTGGCCTTCGTGATGGACAAGCTCCTGCGCCGCATCGGCCTTTCGGGGCGGAGCATCGTGCCCATGCTCATCGGCTTCGGCTGTACGGTGCCGGCGGTCATGTCCACCCGCACCCTGCCCTCCGACCGCGACCGGCACATGACCATCCTGCTGACCCCCTTCATGTCCTGCACGGCGAAGCTGCCGATCTACAGCTTCTTTGTCAGCGCTTTCTTCCCGCGCAGAAGCTGGCTCATCATCACGGGCCTGTATCTGCTGGGCATCCTGGTCGGCATTCTGGTGGCGAAGCTTTATAAAACGACCCTCTTCAAGGGCGAGGCCGTCCCCTTCGTGATGGAGCTGCCCAACTACCGCCTGCCGAGCCCGAAAAACGTCATGCTTCTTTTGTGGGAGAAGGCCAAGGACTTTCTGCAGCGCGCCTTCTCGGTGATCCTCATTGCCACGATCGTGGTGTGGTTCCTCCAGCGCTTCGACTTCCGCTTCAATCTCGTGGCAAACTCCCAGGACAGCATCCTCGCGGCGGTGGCGGGGCTGCTGGCGCCGCTGTTTAAACCTGTGGGACTCGGCGACTGGCGCATCGTCACCTCGCTCATCAGCGGCTTTATGGCCAAGGAGAGCGTGGTTTCCGTCATGCGCATTCTCTTTGTCCAGGGCGTGGAGAACGCGCTGGCCCCCGTGGCAGCGGCGTCGCTTTTGGTGTTCAGCCTGCTGTATACCCCGTGCGTGGCCGCCATCGCCTCCATCAAGCGGGAGCTCGGCGGCAAGTGGGCGGTGTATGTGGTACTGTGGCAGTGCGCGGTCGCGTGGTGTGCTGCTCTCATCGTGCGGCTCGTCGGCACGCTGCTTTGAGGGAATGCCATGAATATCTGGGATATCCTGATCCTGCTTGCGTTGGGGACGCTTATATACTTCGCCGTCCGCGCCATCCGAAGCGGCAGAGCGGGAAGCTGTCACGAGTGCATGAGCTGCCGTCACGACTGCGCCGCCTGCGCCCACCCGTGCCCGACATATAAGAAAAATGACCACCCTTGAGGGCGGTCATGAAAAATGACATGTCATTCTGAGGAGCTTTGCGACGAAGAATCTTTCAGATCCTTCGCTTGCGCTCAGGATGACATGTTTTTTGTCTATGCAGGGCGGTCATTTTTCGTCCGGGTTTACGTGGACCATGATGTGCTTGACGCTGGGGAACTCCCGCTCGATGCGGTCGTGCACCCGCTCGGCGATGTCATGGGCCTCCACCAGGCGCAGTTCCCCGTCCAGGCGGATTTCCAGATCCACATAGATGCGGCTGCCGAACTCCCGGGTCTGGAGGCGGTCGATGCCGAGGACCTCCGGCTCCTCCAGCACGCAGTCTGCAAGGCGCCGCTCCGTTTCACTGTCGCAGGCGTGGTCCACCATTTTGGCGGTAGCGTCATGAAAGATGTCGTAGGCCGCCTTGAGGATGAACAGACAGATGACAAGGCTTGCGATCGGCTCCATGACGGGATAGCCCAGCCGCGCCCCCGCGATGCCGATGAGCGCGCCGACGGACGAAAGCGCGTCCGAGCGGTGGTGCCAGGCGTTTGCCATGAGGGCCGGGGAGTTGAGGCGCTTTGCGTAAAAGCGGGTATACCAGTACATGGCCTCCTTGACCGCAATGGAGACAACGGCGGCGACAAGGGCCAGAAGGCCCGGTGTGGGCTGTGCCTCAGCGCCCGCGCGGATAGTCTCGACGGCACGCCAGCCGATCAGAAGGCCCGTCACGGCCAGCACCACGGACAGGACGATCGCCGCCACGCACTCGAAGCGCTCATGCCCGTAGGGGTGTTCCCTGTCGGCGGCCTTGACGGAGAGCTTGACGCCGATGATGACGATGAAGCTGCTGAGCACATCGGACGCCGAGTGCACCGCGTCGCTGATCATGGCGCCGGAATGGGCCAGGATGCCCGCCAGCAGTTTCAGTAAGGACAATATCGTGTTGCCCGCCACGCTCACCAGGGAGACTTTTGTGGCGGTCTTTTCAAAATTGTTCGTCTGTTCCATGGCAGTTACCTCCTGCAAACACGGATAAAATGCGGAAAGGATGCGGCGCAGAGCGTCACATCCTTAATATTCTATGCGGGGTATTATGCGATCTTGCCGCTGAATCTCGGGGACCAGTAGTCTTTTCCGTAGACCATCAGCTCGGCAAAGACGCACACCGGCAGGGCGGCCAGCACGTCGAGGGCCGAGTGCTGCTTGACAAAGCAGACGGCAAGGCACACCATCACCACGAAAACCGAGAGGGCAAACTTCCAGCCGGGGGCAAGGTCCGGATCCTTGAGGCCCACGGACAGAATGCCCAGGGAGTAGGCCGCGTGCAGCGAGGGGCAGACGCCGGTGTTGGTGTCGAAGGAGTAGATGAAGGCAACCACATCGGTCAGGAAATTCTGGCGTGGAAACACCGCGGGCCGCAGGTCCTGGCGGCTGGGCCAGAGGATATAGCAGAGCATGGCCACGGCCTGGGTGATCATGATGAAGGTCTGGAGCTTCTTGAAGCGCGGCACGTCGTAAAAGAAGGTGTAGGCCAGCGACCCGAAGCAGAGGAAATACCAGCCCACATAGAAGATCACAAACAGCTCGTTGAAGGGGATCATGTCGTCCAGAGCGCAGTGGATGGGGTGACAGCGCGAGGCCGGGATCAGGTTCTCCGTGATGAAGTACATGCAGAAATAGGCGATCCAGCCGCCGAGCAGCTTTACATGGGCAAAGCGCGGTTCGTTGAGCCGCAGGAGGGAAAAGCCGCTGTAATCATACGGCTGTTTTTTCATCGGTATAGACCTCCAGGGGGATGTTTTTCGGGTACTGGGACTTGGGGATGTTCGGGTACGGGACCACGGTGTGCTCGGGCTGGGCGACGGCGATTTCGGTGATGGCGTCCATCAGGGCGCCGCAGATACGGCGGCGCTCGTCGGCGATGGGGGCGTCGTGCCGAAAGCGGATCGGGTCGCCGTAGAACATGGTCTTGAGCCGCGGCGCGACATACAGGGGCACGAAGCTCAGCTCCACACCGGTCTTTTTATAGTAAAAGCGGGCAAGGTCGATGAATTTGTCCTGGAAGTCGTGGACGATGTTGTTGTGCTCGTCGTAGTGCTCCGGGAAGATGACCATGCTGTTGCCCTGCTTTAACAGTTCGATGGACTGGCGGTAGGTGGTAATGAGGCGGGTGTCGTGGTAGACGGGCACCGTGTGGGCGTTGTTGAAGATCAGCAGCGCGAGCGGCTTGATGAGATGGCTCAGCATCTTATAAAACCAGCGCACCGCCTTGGGCTTTTGCGACCAGAAGTCCCTGTAAGCGTAGGCCGAGACCTCGTCGGCGTTCATCATCTCTCCCGCGCACCAGACATAGTGCCTGCCGGGGGTATAGATTTCCCCCGCGATGGGGCCGTACATCTGGCTGTGGTTGCCCGCGATGACGCAGGGTTCGGCCGGCAGCTTCTCCGCGCCGACGATTTTGTACTTTGGGGAGAAGAGCTTTACGAGAAAATAGACGACCTTATAGGTCCAGGGTGTTTTTTTGTCTTCCATGCCGCATCCTTCCTTCGAGGCGCTATGATACCACGCAATTATAAACAAAGCATGAATTTCCAAAAGAATTTCAGGAATTTGCATTATATCACAAGCAATAGGAAAAATGCAAAGGGTTTTGGGGACACTGCACTGCACCATACAAACCCCTTCCACCGCTGAAGCGGTCCCCCCTCCCCCAAATCGCCGCTTGCGCGGCTGGTGGAGGCAGGGGCAGCAAAACACCGGGAGGCTTGCGCCTCCCGGTGGGATATGCAATTGCGGTTTCTCCCGGTTCACAAGGGGAGTTCAGAGGGGCTTACCTCCCCCCTTTTGTCCGCTACGCGGACATTTCCCCCGCTGGGGGAATCTTCCCTCTGATTTTTCGCCTCGCAAGGCGAAAAACAGTTTCAAATCCGTTTTTTCCGGGGGCGCGTACCTCGGAAAAAACTCTTCTCAGCCTGCAAGTGTGCGAGCGTCCCCCGCAAGCGAGTGCGCGCAGCAGGCTGCATCCCCCTCGTTTTGTTGAAATGCCGTAAGGGCATTTCAATAAAACGAATTTACGGCTTGAGCTGGAGGTACGCGTCGCGGTACTGCTTGGCGGAGTTTTCCCAGGAGACATCCTTGGCCATGTCGCGCTCGACCATCTCATCCCAGCGCTCACGCTCGGTGAAGTACAGGGTCTTGGCGCGGTTGACGGCATCAAGCAGCAAGCCCGCCTCGTAGCGGTCGAAGGTGAAGCCGTTGCCCTCGTTGGTGAAGGCGTTGTAGGGCTGGACGGTGTCCTTGAGGCCGCCGGTCTCGCGCACGATGGGGACCGTGCCGTAGCGCATGGCGATCAGCTGGGTCAGGCCGCAGGGCTCGAAGAGGCTCGGCACCAGCAGGGCGTCGGCGCCCGCGTAGATCTGGTGGGCCAGGCCCTCGTTATAGGAGATGTAGGAGCAGACGGTGCCGCGGTGAGCGTTTTCGTACCAGCGGAAGGCGTCCTCATAGCGGCCGTCGCCGGTGCCGAGGACCACGATCTGCGTGTTGCCGTCCACCATCTGCTGGAAGATGGCGTTGACCAGGTCCAGACCCTTCTGGTCGGTCAGGCGGGAGATGAGGCCGATGACCATTTTGCCGTCGTCCTGCTCAAGGCCCAGAGCCTCCTGCAGGGCGCGCTTGTTGGCCTTCTTCTTTTCGATCACATCGTTGATGTCGTAGGGCGCGGCCAGGAGCTTGTCGGTGGCGCTGTTCCAGATGTCCACGTCGATACCGTTGACGATGCCGCGCAGCTTGCCGGAGTGGTGGCGCAGGTGGGCGTCCAGGTTCTCGCCGTAGAAGGGGGTCTGGATCTCCCATGCGTAGGTGTTGGAAACGGTGGTGATCATGTCGGCGTAGGCAAGGCCGCCCTTGAGCATGTTGGCGTCCTCGTAGCCCTGCTTCATGAAGCCGTAGCCGAACACATAGCCGGGCAGACCCGTCCAGTACTGGAGGGTGGGGATGTTGTAAATGCCCTGGAAGCGCAGGTTATGAATCGTGATCATGCTCTTGGCGCCGCCGATGGGGGTGTTTGCAAAGAGCGTGCGCAGATACACGGGCACCAGCGCCGCCTGCCAGTCGTGGCAGTGGATGATGTCGGGAATCCAGTTCATGTAGTTGAGGGCAGCCAGCGCCGCCTTGGCAAAATAGCAGTACTTGGGGATATCGCGCACAAGGTCGGTGTAGGGGTTGCCCCAGCTGAAAAAGTCGTTGTTGTCGATGAAGTCATAGACAACGCCGTCCCACACGTATTCCATGATGCCCACATAGAAGCTGCGGCCGTCGGAGCACAGGTCCATCATGAACTCGCCCCGGTAGACCATCTTCTCCTGGTACTTCTGCGGGATGCAGGCGTAGCGGGGCAGGATGACCTTGACGTCACAGTTCTGCTTGGTGAGGGCCTTGGGCAGGGCGTACATCACGTCGCCGAGGCCGCCGGTCTTGATAAAGGGATAGCACTCCGAGCCGATAAAAGCCACGCTGCGGCGCGGCTGCGGCAAGTCCACAACAGGTTCGTCCACTTTCGTTTCCTCCGTAGTTTTTTCTTCGATCTTCGGCTCCTCTTCGACGGGAGCCGCTTCCGCGACAGGCGCGGCCTCTGCGGCGGGGGCCTCCTCCATGGCGGGCGCGGCCTCTGCCTTCTTTACGTTCTTCCTGCGGGCGGGGGCCTTCTTCTCCGTCTTGGCGGATTCGGTCCCCTCCGCCTTCTTCGCGGGCTTCTTCGCCGGTGACTTTTTCGCGGGCGCCTTCTTGGCGGGCGCTTCCTTTACAGGCTCGGCGGCAGGGGCGGCCTCTGCTTTATTCTCGGCGGCGGTCAGCTCGGCAGCCGCGCTCTTTTCGGGCTTATCGGCAGCAGTCTTTTTACCAGGCATTTCTATTCTCCTTTGTTCCGTATTCAACCGCAGGCAATCTTGCCTGAAACACTGTATTCAAGATACCATAACGGTACAAAGATGTCCAGCGCCAGATTTAATTTTTTGGATGAAGCGTGAAAAAAGTTCGTGCTCATGCTACGCAAGGCGGCAGGCCCGGACGGGCCTGCCGTGCGTTTACTGTTCGTTCCAGGCTTTGATCTCGGCGCGGAGCCAATCGGCAAACTCGCCGATGCCCTCGCCGGTGCGGGCGCAGACGGGGATGATCTTCATCTTCGGGTTGAGCCGCCAGACATACTCCTTGCATTTGTCGATGTCAAAGTCGAAGTAGGGCAGCACGTCGATCTTGTTGATGAGCAGCACATCGCAGATGGAGAACATCAGCGGGTACTTGAGGGGCTTGTCGTCCCCCTCGGGGACGGAGAGGATCATCGCGTTTTTCACCGAGCCCGTGTCAAACTCAGCGGGACACACGAGGTTTCCGATGTTCTCCAGAATGGCGAAATCCACGTCGTCCACGCCCAGGCCCTCGAGGCCCTGTCTGGTCATGCCCGCGTCCAGGTGGCACATGCCGCCGGTATGCAGCTGGATGACCTTGACGCCGGTCTTCTCGATGGTCGCGGCGTCCACGTCGGAGTCAATGTCGGCCTCCATGACGCCGATGCGGAACTCATCCTTCAGCGCGGCGATGGTCTTGCCAAGCGTCGTGGTCTTGCCCGAGCCGGGGGAGCTCATGAGATTGAGCAGGAACACCCTGTTCTTCTTCAGCTCCTCGCGCAGCTTGTCCGCCTCGCGGTCGTTGTTTTCAAATACGCTCTGCTTTATCTCAAGAATCCTGTATCCTTCCATTTTGCACCTCTGATTTATAACGAATGTAGTATCAGTATAGCACAGCTTATGCGAGCAAATCAAGTGCCTCGCGCAGCCACTTGTCCAGCGCCGCGCGGTTTTGTACCCAGGGCTCGTCGGGGTCCAGGGGATAGATCGCCGCGTTTCGGGCCGCAGCGTCCAGCCGTTTTACAAGCACGCCGCCCTTGGCGTCGATCTGCTGGAAGGGCGCCATGCCCGCCGCCAGGGCGGTCTCCGCGCCGCTGCCGGTCCAGAGCCATTGGAAGAAGCGCTCCGAAACCTCCGTATCGGCACCGTCCAGCAGGGCAAAGCCCATCAGCTCCACGGGGTAACGGGCGTCCGTTTCCGTCGGCAGGGGCAGAAGGCGCACATCCAGATCTTTACTCGCAAGGCCCGCAAGCGTCGTGGACATGGTGACGGCGCAGGCAAGCTGCCCTGTGCGCACATAGTCCGCCGCCCTCTCCCGCAGGATAAACCCGCCGTGAAAGGCAGCCTTGGCAAGCGCATTATAGAGCGCCGACACCTGTCCGTCCTTCATGTCGAAAGCGGCATCTCCGGTCAGTCTGATTCCCTTTGCCGCAGCCTCGGCATACAAAAGCGAGGCCGCGCAGTCACAGCCGAGGAAGGGGGCCTCCCCCGCCGCCGCGAGCAGCGCCTCAAAGTTTTCATAGCTCCCGTCCGTGAGCGCGGTGTTCACCAGCAGCACCGGCAGGCGCGAGCCGATGGGAAAAAACGATCTGCCCGCCGCCGGGAACGAATCCGAAAGCGTCTCCGGCACCGGCAGCGGCGAGGCAGCCTCAGCAAGGCCCCCGCTCTCCTCAAAGCGGGCCGCGCGGACATGGCTGCAAAAGAGCAGATCGGGCGCTTCAAACGCTCTGCCGGTCAGGCCCTCAAACGCCGCACCGAGCTTCTCTTCATCGGCAAAGGCCGTAGCCCGGAGCTGAATATTCGTCTCCTTCCGGCAGCGGGTGATCAGGCTCTCCATCGCAGCGCTGTCGCAGTCGCTCTCCGCGTACCAGAGCCTGAGCATCTCCGTCTTCGGCAGGGGCGTCTCGCGGGTATAGAAGAACATCCCGGCGCAAAGGCCGACCGCGATCAAAAGGATCGCCAGCCGCAGCCATCCGTGTTTCATATCCGCTCCCCTCCCCCATCGTCGGCACAAGCGCTCTATTGATTGTTGTATTATACCACGGTCCCGGCACGAAGTACAAGCAGTTTGCACTTTATTATGCTTTATGGTAAAATCGGTGCAAACAACGATGGAGGTACTGCAATGCGCTACAAGGCGGTTTTGTTCGACATGGACGGCACGGTGCTCGACACCCTCGCCGATCTCACAAACGCGATCAACCACACGCTCTCGGACTACGGGATGCCTCTGCTGGATAAGCGTCAGGTTGCGCAGTATCTCGGCAACGGCGCGGCCTGGCTCATGTCCAGGGCCGTCCCCGAGGGCACGCCCGACGCGCTGCGCGAGGAGATGCTGCGGGCCTATCAGCCCTGGTACGACAGCCACTGCGCCATCCTCACCGCACCCTATCCCGGCATCGTGCCGCTGATGCAGGCCCTGCGGGAGGCAGGCGTGAAGCAGGCAGTCATCTCCAACAAGCAGGACACGGCGGTCAAGCAGTTGGCAGCACAGCACTTCCCCGGCCTGCTGGAGACCGCCGTGGGCGAGAGCGAGACCGTGCGCCGCAAGCCGAACCCGGACGCGGTGCTGGCCGCTCTGCGGGAGATGGGCGTTGAGAAGCGGGACGCGGTCTACGTGGGCGACACGGAAGTCGACCTGCGCACCGCCGAGAACGCGGGCCTTGCCTGCGCGGTGGTGGGCTGGGGCTTTCGCACGGTGGAGCAGCTTTATGAGGCGGGCGCGGAACATATTTTTCAAAGCGCCGAGGAACTGCGCGGCTGGCTGCTGGAATAAAAGAACGATGGCGAAGGAGATCCCTTCGCCATCATGTATTATGCAGCTTTTCCGCTTCCTCACGCAGGCGCTCCAGCCACGCGTAAGGCACGTCCAGCTCGCCCGCGATGCCGGTGCCGAGGCTGATGTGGGGCTTGTTGCCGCCGTGGAAGTCGCTGCCGCCGGTTTTTAACAGGCCGTATTCCTCCGCGAGGCCTTCCAGATACTTCACCTGCCCCAAGTCATAGCCGCTGTAGCGGCACTCGATCCCGCGCAGGCCGTGGGCCATGCAGTGCTCGATGAGCTCCCGCAGCTCCGCGTCGTTCTTCTTATACTGGAAGGGATGGGCCAGCACCGGCACGCCGCCGGACTGGACGATGGCCTCTACGGAGCTGTCGATATCGACCGTCCTGCGTGGGACAAAGTAGCGCTTGTCCCGGCCGAGATAGCGGTCAAAGGCGTCACTCACGCTCTCGGCAAGGCCCAGCTCGGTCAGGATGCGGCCGAAGTGCGGGCGGCCGATCGCCTCGCCGAAGCGCCGTTTCATCTCCGCATAGCTCACCGGCAGGCCGTCGGCGGCCATGAGCGCCGCGATCTTCTCGTTGCGCCGGTCCCGCTCGTTCACGATCCCAGCCAGCAGCGGGACCAGGTGTTCCAGATAATAGCCCAGGATGTGCACCGACACGCCGTACCTGGTGCTGACCTCGATGCCCTGGACGACCTCCACGCCGTAATCCATCCCGGCGGAGATCGCCTCGGCGCGTCCGGCGATGGTGTCGTGGTCGGTGACGGCGATTGCGCGCAGGCCCAGCTCGGACGCCCGCCGCACCGCCTCGCGCGGGGTGCAGGTGCCGTCGGAGGCGGTGGTGTGGATGTGCAGGTCGATCTCTCTCATGGGTGCTTTTCCAGGCGTCTGCACATCTCGTCGTGAGCCGCCCGCTCCAGTGTATCGTCAAGCGGCGCAAGCTCCGCCCTGCCGTATTTGCGCTCCAGCGCCGTCTTGATCAGGAGATCGGCAAAGTCCGGGTTCTTCGGCAGCAGCGGCCCGTGGCTGTAGGTGCCGAAGACGTTTTGAAAGTGCGCGCCCTCCATGCCGTCCTCACCGTTGTTGCCGAAGCCCGCGAGCACCTTGCCAAGCGGCTCGACGCCCGGGCCGAGGCGGGTCTTGCCGCTGTGGTTTTCAAAGCCCACCACCGTAAAGCCGCCGAGTTTTTCGTCCACCTTGTACATATAGTTGCCGATCATGCGGGTCTTCGCACCCACGGTATAGAGATCCAGCGCGCCGACAAAGTCGCAGCGCTTTCCGTCGTGGGTCTCGTAATACGCGCCCAGCATCTGGTAGCCGCCGCAAATGGCGAGGATGGTCATGCCGTCCTGTACAGCCGCCACAAGCTCTTTGTCCCGGCCGCGGTGCAGATCCTCCAGCAGCACCTCCTGTTCGAAGTCCTGTCCGCCGCCGATGAAGATAAGATCGAAGCCCTTGAGACTCTCCTTTGAGCCGATGGGTATTTTCGTGACCTCCGCCCCGATGCCGCGCCATTTGAGCCGCTGCGTCAGGCAGCGGATGTTGCCGCCGTCGCCATAGAGGTTCAGCACGTCCGGGTATAAATGACAGATTTTCAGTTCCATACTTATCTCCTAACAAATGCCCCCGATAAAGGGCATGATGCAGAAAAACGTATTATCATTTTTGGCACGGCTTTGCCGCGTCAAAAATACCATAAGCCGAGCTTAGCGAGGCCTCGCGCCGACCAAGCGCGGCGTATCACGCACCGCCACGTGCGATAAGCGCGAGTCCTCAATTGCGAATCCCATTCGCAATTGACTAAACCCAGAATTCGTCGCCGCCGCAATGCTTGACCAGGACCTCGCGTAATTCAAGCAGGGCGGTATAGGTCGGGATCATGTAGATGGGCCGCTCCTCGCTTTCGAGAGAAGAGACAAGCTTTTCGTAATCCCGCTCCGTCTCCACAAAGCGTGGGTCCACGCCCGCGTACTTGATGCGCACCGCCATGTCGGGAGCGCGGTCGCCGGAGACGATCACCTTCTCGAGCCGTCCCGACAGCTCGCACAGCTTTTCAAAGTCCGCGTCCCAGATCCAGGAGATGTCCGTACCGTCGGCCGCGCGGTCATTGAGGCAGATCACCAGGACGAATCTGTCCTTGACGTTCTGCAAAAAGTCCAGCACCTGGTTGCAGCCCGCCGGATTTTTTACCAGCATGACCTTTGCGCCGCCCTTGCCCAGAGCGAAGTCCTCCATGCGCCCGAAGCCGCATTTGAACTTGCCCAATGCCGCGATCGCCGTCTCGTCCGGGATTCCCATTTCTCGCATGGCCGCGACGGCACCGACGGCGTTATAGACATTGTAAAGGGCGGGCAGGTTGACATCGACCACGCAGGGCTCCATAAGCACGCCGCCGATAACGACGGTGCTGCCGTCGGGGCGCTGTTCGGTCACGTCAGTAACGGCATACTCGGGCTTTTCCGCGCGGTGATAGCCGCACTTCGGGCAGCGGAAGCCGCCCAGGTGGCCGTAGGTGATATAGTCGTATTCGTATTCGGTCTTGCAGCGGATGCAGTGGCTTGCGTCGGAAAGCTCACTCTTCTTCCCGGAGGGCACAGCCCCCTTGTCAATGCCGAAGAAAAGGTAGCTGTGGTAAGTGTCCTCCGCTAGGGACGCAGTCAGCGAGCAGTCGGCATTGAGCAGGACCTCGATCGGCTGTGAGATCCCGGCCAGCGCCTTGCGGATGTTTTCCAGCGTGTGGGTCACCTCGCCGTAGCGGTCAAGCTGATCGCGGAAGAGATTCGTGACCACCACAAGCTCCGGCATAAGCTGAGGGAAGACGCCCACCGCGGCGGCCTCGTCGCACTCGATGACGGCGTATTCTTTTTTGCACTTGCCGAAGAGCGTGGAGTTCATGACAAACTCCGTTGTGATGCCGGACATGAGGTTTGCGCCCGAGCGGTTGGCAAAGTAGCTCAGGCCTGCGTCTTCAAAGCCCTGGTCGATCATGCGGGCGGTGGTGGTTTTGCCGTTGGTGCCGGTGATGGCGACGGTCTTCACTCCGCGGGCCAGGACGGAGAGCAGGTCGGGGCAGACCTTGAGCGCCCAGCGTCCGGGCATGGCGGTGCCGCCGCGGTGCACCAGGCGCGAGAAGCCGCGAAGAAATCTGCACAGGCAGATGGCGAGAAATGCACGAAATGACATATCAAAATCTCCTTGAGAATGATAGACGCGATTGAAAATGAAAGCATAGTATTATAACACAGTATATTCCCCCGGGCAAGCTTTTACCCCGACGGAAAAGCTGCCGGCAAGTTTTTCGGCTCTGTGGGAAAAATATGCTTGACTTTTGAAAAGAAGCGCGCTATAATGAACAAGCTTTCAGGAAATGGACGATTGGCGCAGCTGGTAGCGCATCCGCTTGACGTGCGGGAGGTCACAAGTTC
Source organism: Oscillospiraceae bacterium (assembly GCA_902791215.1). Taxonomy (GTDB): domain Bacteria; phylum Bacillota; class Clostridia; order Oscillospirales; family Oscillospiraceae; genus Limivicinus. The sequence continues at coordinate 67,265 of CADAUZ010000004.1, forward strand.
GAGTCTTGTATCGTCCACCACAATATCCTCACCATTTGGTGAGGATATTTTTTATTTTCCCGTAAAAGCAGCATTTTTTCGCTTGATTTTGTTATGCTTTGTTGATACGGGGTTTTGGTTTCCCATTTAGTTTCCCAGTTTAGCTTCCTTTGGTCAGTTCTCGAATGCAGGCATCCATCCTGGATGCACTGTCTTTTTTTGCCGCATCAGGCGTATAGGCGTAAACATTAAGCGTAAAATCCGGTGTTTTATGACCGAGCAAGGTCTGCACGGTCTTTACATCATCCCCATTTCGGAGAGCCAACATACCCCGCTTTTAGATTTCCGGTGTACGGAAGTCCAAACGCGGGGGACTGTTTTAATCCGGGCGCTTTTCCCAGGTATTACTATGCCGCCAGTAACAAGGCTGTTTTTCACGGCATACTCAGCATATTTGGTCTTGGTTAGTACAGCGCGGTCATTGTGTAAAAGTGCCATAGCCGGCAACTGCCTCATCTATCGTTATTTCACCCGTTCCGACAAGGTAACCGGCCAGCCTCAGCTGTGTGACCGCATCATCCGACAATCCGAAAACCTCCGGCGACAGGATCCGGGATTCCGGAACGGCACCTAATGCGGTGTACATGCTGTTAAAAGACAGGTCCTTCGTCGGCGATATCAGCCCCTTATTTTGCGCCATCTCGTTCAGTTCCTGCGGCGTGATCAGAAAACGCATAAATTCGTTGGCCATGTCCAGATTTGAACTGTCTTTGTTGACAGAGAACTGCAGATTCGGCATGTCAAGAAAATATGCTCCTTCCTCCGCCATGGGAACGGGGGCAAAGGTGTATGTAAAGGGGTTGGCAATAAATGCCTCAGAACGGCTCTCCCGCTTCTTTGTTCCGGACACTGCGTCACCGGAGCAGAGCATCATGGGTACGTCCCCTTCAAAGAAGCGAAGGATCACGGCGTCATAGTTATTTTCAATCTCTGCACACGCATCAAGGTCTACACAGCCGTCGTTCAGGAACTGCACGAGCTTCTCAAGAGCGGGCCGCATATACTCGCCGGCTGATGCGTCAAGCGCATTGAGCTTTTTAACAGCCTCTTCATCGTGCGCCACTGTTCCACAGAAGTACGGGTAAAGCACCAAGGTAAAAAGTGAAGTCGTCTCCTTCTGGGAGAAGCCCATCATTGGGTTTTCATAGCCCTTTTCACGAAACGCATCACACACCGCTACCAGTTCCCGATAGGTTGCAGGAACGCTCAGACCCTCTTTTTCAAAAAGGCTGTTGTTCACGAGCATGCCGTAAGTGTTTGAGAAAACCGGGACCATCGGAAGCGTACCGTCATTTGTATTCAATAGTATATTGCCGCGGATGCAGCCCAGATCAAGACCCAGCGCCGGATCGGCCAAGTCTTCGGCATGATCGATAGAAGTCTTATATCGCTCTCGGCCATACATCCAGGAGTAATTGACGTAGATATCAGGGGCGTCGTTTCCGTTCAGGACCATTCCGATCATGTTGTTATAGTCATCAACCTTTGTAAATACCAGTTCCACATTGGGATAGAATTCGTTAAAGCGGTCAAATTCAGTTTCCAGAGCCTCAAAGTTGTTGTAGCCACCGGCAACGCTGATATGGCAACTGACGGACGTATCCAGCGCCGGGCGGAACCCTTCTTCAGACCTCACATCCTGCTTCTCCGAACCGCATGCAGTCAGACCCAGGAGCATCAGCACTGCCAAAAACATACACATCGTCTTTTTCATCATGAACCTCTCCCTTCCTTGATTCTTCGGATTTCCTTGATAACCAGTTTGATATCGATGGGCTTTGCAATATGTCCATTCATTCCGGCGTCCAGGCATTCCGTGATATTTTCGGAGAATGCGTCTGCCGTCATCGCAACGATCGGGATAGAGGCCGCCCAGGGATCCTCCAATTTACGGATTGCCCTGGTTGCATCAAGCCCATTCATCTCCGGCATCTGTATATCCATGAAGATCAGCGCATAGCTGCCCTCCGCAGCCGTGCGCATCTTATCCACACAAACCCGTCCGTTTTCCGCTCGCTCAGTGGTGATCCCAAACATGGAAAGCATGGCGGAGATGATCTCCCAGTTGATTTCGTTATCCTCGGCTACCAGAATGTGCAGCCCCTGCAGATCGGAATAATTATCCTCCGGCTCCTGGGAAACGGACTCTTTTCCGGTCAGCTCGTTGATTTTATCATAGAGCGTAGAACGGAACAGCGGTTTGCTGACGAACCCGTTCGCGCCCGCCGCTTTCGCCTGATCCTCGATGTCCGACCAGTCATAAGCGGAGATCAGCAGGATCGGGATATTTTCGTCCACCTCCGTGCGAATCCGGCGGATCGTCTCAATGCCGTCTGTTCCTGACATTTTCCAGTCCACGATGACTACGCCGTAATCCCGCCCGGAAAGATGCCTGTGCTCGACCATTCCAATCGCTTCCAAGCCGCTTTGCGCCTTCTCCACCGAGGCGCCAAGAGACTCCAGAGTATCGGCAGCCGTTTGAAGGAGAATCTCATCGTCATCAACGATCAGCACGTCGATAGGATCAAGCATCATATCATCCCGCTGCCTGTCGGCTACGGGGATATCCAGTATGACGGTGAAGATCGTCCCCTTTCCCTGCTCGCTCTGGCAGTCGATCGTGCCGCCAAGCAGATCGACCATCTGTTTTGTAATAGCCAGTCCAAGGCCAGTCCCCTGAATGCTGTTGACACGGCTGTCGATCTGACGCGAGAAGGGCTGATACATGGTCGCCATGAATTCCGGGCTCATACCGATGCCCGTATCTGCCACAATATAGCTCAGCCGTATACAGCCGGGTATGGTGCTTTTTTCCTCGCGCATATCTACCGTGACACGTCCTCCGGGTTCCGTGTACTTGATGGCGTTGGAGAGGATATTGATATAAATCTGGTTCAGACGGAGCTGATCTGTATACAGATATTCCTTTTCGATTTGATTGATGTGGAAACTGAAATCGATATTCTTCTCCTTGATCATCGGCTGTGAGATATTGACAAGGTTCTCAACCGTTTCCACAATGGAGAAGGTCATAGGACTCAATTTCAGCTTTCCGCTTTCCACCTTCGATATATCCAAAATGTCATTGATCAGTGTCAGCAGATGATTGCTGGCCAGGCGGATTTTCCGAAGGCTCTCCCTCGTTGACTCCACATCACCGAGATTCTTCTCGGCAATGGTTGTAAGTCCTACGATGGCATTCATGGGCGTGCGGATGTCATGAGACATGGTGGAGAGAAAATCGGACTTTGCTTTGCTTGTGGATTCAGCCTCCCTTGCTGCGGCCTGAAATCGTTTGTTCAGGTGAAGCATATAGTGCAGGTCAAGCAGGAAAAGAACCAAGAGACCGGCAGAAACGACTCCTACCAGCAGCCAGTTTTCTGCATCCACATGGAGATCCTTTGCCGGCACGAAACCCAGCAGCGTCCAACCGGCCGTGGCGGAGAGAGGGGTAAAGGCAAGGATGCATTCCTGCCCGTGCGAGTTGAGCATTGGAACGGAGCCTGTCGATGAAGTGATTCTGTCGAATAGTTTAGCCGACGATTCGGGATCTGTTGGATTATATGATTTGTAGAATTCAAAAAAACTGGAGTTCTTAAAGCTGTGTCCCTTCAAGATATAATCACCGTTGGCATCAATCATGGACAGCTCGGCATTCACCAGTTCTGTCTGAGGGAAAACCCATTTCTGTTCCAGCTCCGAAATGGGAATGACCCGCAGCAGGACAGCAGCCTCGGAAGAATCGCTTTCCGGGCCGTTGAGCGTAACACGGTTGCAGAAAGCCAGTGATTGCTCGCCGTTCATCGGATTGGTGTACGCGCGGGTTATGTTGATTGACTCCCCGATTTCATTGATCCAATCCACGTTCTCCAGAAGAGCTATCTGCTTGTAGGAAACAGCATAGTCATCAGCCGTGCCCTGCTTCGGGCGCGTGGAGAGGCCGGTGGATGTATCGAGAGAAATCAGATGTGCCGATGCGTTTTCAAGCACATGGGAGGCCCGGATAAACGCAACCGCCTCTTCCATGGTCATGTGCTCGCTGTTGATGTAGTGTGCCCAAACGTCGCAGATCTGCTGCTCACCTTCCAGATAATTCTCTGTCACCTTTTCCATGGTGACCATTGTGCTCTCAAAGTGTTCTATCTGTCTCCTGTAAGAATCGGTGTTTTCAAAGCTGGAGTAGAGAACAACGAAAATCAGTATAGCGGCTATAATGATCACGTTGACAATAATAACGAGAATCTTTTTCATGAGTGAATGCTCCCTATGGCTTCTTGTGTTCTTCATGAATCAGCAAGGGGGTATACAGTATGATTTGGCATTGCTGTCCCAAGACGCTCCATTTGAGTTCTTGGCGCTTTCGTGTTTCAACATAGTTTCGGGTGTCGAATACGCATGGCACTGCCGTTCTCTACGCCGTTCTACTTGTTTCAACTGTTCAAATAGGCACCTACAACAAACTATTTATATTATATCATAAAAAGAGCTGCCATTCCAGTAATTTCTATGGTTTTTTACAAGCATCCCCTCCGCCTGCGAATTGCTCGGCAGCAAAGCAACCCAAGGCACCAGACTTGACAAAAGCAGCTTAGAATCCAAAATGAAATAAGGTATGCGCCTGGGGCTCTTGTGCTGGCGTTTGCTTGGATTATTGTTTGTTTATATCTACAGGCTCCCGGTTCTCACCAAAGAAAAGCGAAGGCCGGGAGTTTGCTTTCTCTTGGCAGTATCATGAAGTATACCAAGTATAATAAGACTGCGTACAGGTCCGGGGTGCAGTCCGCGGAGGAGCTTGAGGAAGACCAGGTCGGTTACTACTGCAGTGACAGCAGCCCGCTCGATTTCGATGTGTACCAGTGGGCAAAGGATGGGGACACGCTGGAGAAATACGTGATCGAAGAGGCCCGGCTTTACGAAGCCGAGCGCGTGGATTACCGGACAGTCAATGACATTCTCCTGGCGTTTTACTATTCTCATGAGGAATACGACGGTCAGATGTATCCGGTTGTCAACTATATCTTTGAAAACGATGACGACCTGATGGAGCTTGTGTTCTGGCTCGACGGTGAGATTGCCGTGAGGCAGGCCGACCAGATCCTGTCCACCCTGCATCGTGCGGAAAGCTGATATCGGTTTCCCATAAAGCACGGTATTTTGTGTTCCCGCAGACCATTTACGGGGCAGCAGGATAACCCGCCGAAAAAAACGAGGGACATGGCAATTTGCCATGTCCCGTTTTTCGATGATGATGTTTTGATGAGGGATCAGCCGAAGCCCCAGGTCATCAGTTCCCAGCCGCCGCCCTCGCTGCGGGCAAGCCACCACTGCCAGTCGGTGTACTCCGCGTCAGCCTCCCAGGCACCGGTCTGCTCTACGGGTGTGTGGAAGTCCGACAGGAATTCGGCAACCTCGGTATATTTGCCGTCCGGGTTCAGTTCGTTCATCCACTTTTAAATTGGAATACCGAGGGAACCGTTTGGGTTCCCTCGGTATCGGTTTTTCAGCAGTGGATCAGCGGACGCGGATCACGTCGCCGGCGCGGATCACGTCGATGTTCTTGATGACGCCGGGGTTGAGCTGCTGGATGGCATAGGGGGTGGTGCCGAAGAGCTGCGCGATGTTGCCCAGGAAGTCGTTGGGAGCGATGCGGTAGTAGGTCGCGCCGCCGTCGGACCAGTACTGGCCGTTGGCATGGGCTGCGCCGCCGGAAACTGCACCCATCTGATTGTCGTTGAGAATAGCCATTTTTGTAATCTCCTTTTCAGAAAATTTATTTTTGTTTGGTTTGGGTTTTCTTCCCTGCCTGCGCGATCATATTACCACAGATTTCATCACAATTCAATCACACAGCCGCAGGTTTAAGTCTTATTAAGAATTAACCTCAGCACCGTCCGCGCGTCTTCTCCCGCATGTGCAGCACCGTGACCGGCAGGAAGTGACAGAATACAATGCGCTTTTTCTTGACAATCGGCATACAAACGAATACAATTAATATTAGGATATTCTGACCACATCTACGCACATCCAAGACGTCTGCGAGAATCGCGCTCGGTGACATTTTCAATTTGTTTTTGACGGGGCTTTGCCTCGGCAAAAACACCTTAAGCCGAGCTATGCGAGGCCTCGCGCCGACCAAACGCGGCTTGTCCCCCCGTAAGCCGCGTGCGATAAGCGCGAGTACCTCAATTGCGAATCGCATTCGCAATTGAAATTTTATAAGGAGGGAACCCTTTTGGAAGTCAGAGAAAATCTGATCAAGCTCTGTGAGAAGATCAACGGCGGGCACTATAAAATCACGCCCGACTGCGCCGAGTACAAGGTCTTTGAGCAGTGGATCACCGACGAGCAGATCTCCGTCATGCTGGCCATGACCGACATGAAGCCCGCCTTCGTCCCCATCATTGCCCATAAGGCGGGGATGAGTATCGCGCACACCCGCGAGGTGCTGCATGAGTGCTTCGACATCGGCCTCGTGGTACAGGTCGTGGTGCCGGTGGTGAATCTGGAAATCTACCTGCTGCCGCCCTACACCCCCGGCATTTTTGAGTTCCTGCTCATCAACGAGAAGTTCTGTCTCGCCCACCCCGAGATCCCCTACGCCTTCCACCAGCACGCCACCACCAGCCAGATCGAGCACGCACCCAATACCCCCATGGGCGCGGGCATCATGCGCGTCATCCCCATCGAGAGCGCCATCCCCGCCGACGCCCAGCAGATCGACAACGAGCGCGTGAGCATGTACCTTGAGTCCAACGAAGGCCACCTGAGCATTACGCCATGTCAATGCCGCCGCGTGCGCAAGATGATGGGTGAGGGCAGCGGCGACCTGGATGAGGGCCTGTGCATCTTCATGGGCCACGTGGGCGACATGTTCAACCGCTCCGGCAAGGGCCGCCCCTGCACAGTCGAGGAGGCCAAGGCCCTGGTCCAGAAGTGCGACGAGCGCGGCTGCGTCCACCAGATCACGACCCTGCACCAGGGCGAGACCTTCGCCATCTGCAACTGCATGCCGGAGAGCTGCCTGGCCCTCGGCGTGAGCCAGTACTACAACACCCCCGCCACCTCCCGCAGCAACTATGTGGCCGAGATCGACCAGGCCAAGTGCGTGGCCTGCGGCCAGTGCACAGACCGCTGCGCCAACAACGCCATCCAGATGGGCCAGAAGCTCTGCGCCAAGACGCCCATCGTCCACGAACCCCACGAGACACCCGACGACATCGAGTGGACCCCGGAGCACTGGAACCCCGAGCACCGCACCAACCGCGAGTACATCGCCCCCGAGGGCACCGCGCCCTGCAAGACCGCCTGCCCCGCGCACATCGCCGTACAGGGTTACTTAAAGCTCGCCGCCCAGGGCAGATACCTGGAGGCCCTTGAGCTCATCAAGAAGGAAAATCCGCTGCCCGCCGTCTGCGGCCGCGTCTGCAACCGCAAGTGCGAGGACGTGTGCACGAGAGGCGACATCGACCGCGCCGTCGCCATCGACGAGGTCAAGAAGTTTATCGCCGACCGCGAGCTTGAGCGCGACACCCGCTTTGTGCCGAAGAAGCTCTATGACTTCTCGGACAAGAAGATCGCCGTCATCGGCGCGGGCCCCGCTGGCCTGAGCTGCGCCTATTTCCTCGCAGTCGACAACTACAAGGTCACCGTCTTCGACAAGAATGATCAGCCCGGCGGCATGCTGCGCTACGGCATCCCCAGCTTCCGTCTGGAAAAGCCCGTGCTCGACGCCGAGATCGACGTTTTGAAGGAGCTGGGCGTGGTCTTCCGCTGCGGCGTGGAGATCGGCAAGGACATCACCATTCAGCAGCTTCGCGACCAGGGCTACAGCGCCATCTATCTCGCTGTCGGCGCGCAGAAGTCCGCACCCATCGGCATCCCCGGTGAGGACCTCAAGGGCGTCTGGGGCGGCATTGATTTCCTGCGTGAGGCAAACGCCGGCGCCCGTCCCGCCATCGGCAAACGGGTGGTCGTCATCGGCGGCGGCAACGTGGCCATGGACGTGGCCCGCACCGCCGTGCGCCTCGGCGCTTCCGTCACGGTGGCCTACCGCCGCAAGGAGAGCGACATGCCCGCCGATCCCGCCGAGGTCGCCGAGGCCAAGGAAGAGGGCGTGAAGTTCGTCTTCGAGCACAAGCCCCAGATGATCGAAGAGAGAAACGGCAAGGTCGCCGCGCTTGTCTGCGAAGGCGACAAGAAGGTCCGCTGCGACACGATCATCGCCGCCGTGGGCCAGCGCATCGACCTGAGCGGCCTCGACCTGGGCGAGGTCAAGGTCGACGAAAAGAACCGCGTCATCGCCGATTCCGTCACCTACCAGACCGCCCAGCCCGACATCTTTGTCGGCGGCGACGCCTACACCGGCCCCAGCTTTGCCATTGACGCCATTGCCGAGGGCAAGCAGGCCGCCATCTCCATCCACCGCTTTGTCCAGCCGGGCCAGAGCCTGACCATCGGCCGCGACCGCCTCACCTATCACGCCTTCGACAAGGACAACGTGGACTTTGACGCGGTCAAGGAGAGCTACGACAACTCTGCGCGCCAGGTGCCCGCGAAGGACGCGGCCAAGGCTTCGACCTTCAAGGACGACCGCAAGACCTTCACCGAGGAGCAGGTGAAGAAGGAGACGGCCCGCTGCCTCGGCTGCGGCGCATCCTTCGTCGATCCCAACAAGTGCCTCGGCTGCGGCGTGTGCACAACAAGGTGCAAGTTCGACGCCATCCACCTGCACAAGCGCTACTTTGTGGAGAGCATCGACTACTTCGATCGCCCGGAGGCGCTGCCCGTCTTCATCGAGGGCCGCCGCAAGCGCATCGAGATCCGCAAGATGCAGGAAGCGAAATAATATCCAGACGCAGCAAAACCTCCCGGCTTCGGTCGGGAGGTTTTTGTGTGATGCTCTGTTTTTCTGCCGGTTTTCATCTCTACCCGGCTCTTTGCTTGTCCTTCCCCCGCATGCCGGGTTTATAGAAGCAGCAGCCGTTTCGCCCGTTGTCCTTGACGTAATACAGAGCCACATCGGCTTCATGGAACATTTCCTGCGGATTCTCCGTGTCGCGGCACAGCGACACGCCCACGCTCACCGACATGGGCGGCAGGCCGTCGGCGCTCTCGCGCAGCTCCTCGTTGATCTGCTGGATCTTTCTCTCGATGAGGTGTTTGACATCCGGCGTCACATGTACCATCAGCACCATGAACTCATCCCCGCCGATACGGCAGACATAGTCGTCAGCGCGGAAGTTCTGCTTGAGCGTCGCCGCGAGCCGCTGCAGCGCCCTGTCGCCCACTTCGTGTCCGTATTGGTCGTTGATGGTCTTGAAGTTGTCCGCGTCCACCAGCAGGAAGGCGGTGGAGCGCAGGTCCACGCTCTTTTTGATGAGATCGTAGCCCGCCCGGTTGTAGACCCCCGTCAGCTCGTCGTGGGAGGCCTTGAAGGAGAGATTGTCGATGCTGCGCTTGTAGACGGTGTACATGTTGTTGTAGGTGCCCGCCAGATAGCGGAACTCATGCGCGCCCGTGATGGGGAGCTTCTGATCCTGCTTGATATGCTCCACCGCTTTCAGAAGCGGATTGATGCCGAGGCTGTTGGTCACCCAGAGCAGGAAGATCAGGCTCACCGACTGCAGGGCGATCAGAATGGTCATCCACACAAGATCCGTGTGCATGCGCTTTTCCATTTTTATCTGCGTGCCGTGGGTGCCGTTTTTCAGGGCGTTCACGCACTCATCGAGCTTTGCGCGGATCGCGTCCTTCTGGGCATAATAGCCGCTGTCGTGCATCATGACCCGGGCCCGCTCGATCTTTTCCGCCGGGGTGAGCGCATCGTCCCGCTCGCCGAGAAATACGGCGTCGAGGGGGCGCGGGATGTCCGTCTCGCCCTTCGCGCTGAGCACCAGGCGCATGGCGTAGTATTCTCTGTCCATCAGGGTGACGGAGCCCTGCAGCGCGCCTTTGAGGGCATTCAGCGCGTCGCTGTCCGGCAAGCGCTCCTCCATGACGCGCAGCGCCTCTTCACGCCGTTTGACGGTCTCAGTCTCATGAAAGTAGTTTTCGAGGTGCTTCCTGTCGCCGATCACCGTGTAGCACTGGGCCTGCTCGGTCAGGTAGTCCGAGGCGCGGAGCAGACTGTCCGCCGCATCCTGGAGATCAATATAGGTATCCATCGCCTCATCCAGGGCGTGGAAAGATTTGATGGTGCGGAAATTGGTAAACAGCAGCGACGCCGTGATCGCCAGGGAGATAAACAGCATCAGGAGAAAAGTCAGCCGGAGTGACAGCCCCTCCTCCTTGAATTTTCTGAACAGGCGCATGATCCCGAATCCTCCGAAAGTATATGATTTTGGGAATATGCCATAGGAGCACAGCCGATTATGGAGTCAACATAGTGGTTCGATGATTATTTATTATAGCACCTTTCCCTTATGCTTTCAATATCATAATCATCTCTGTTTCAGCATTACATGCCATTTTTCTGCGGCTGTGCTGTGCGGGAGTCGGGCATATAAAGGAAAGCCCGGCCGCGCACGACCGGACCTCCCCCATTTTTTCTTCTTACAGCACATGGACCGACGCCGGGTCGAAGACCAGACAGCAGGTGTCGCCCACCTGATAAATGTGCTTGTTCTTGGGGTTGTGCTCCTCGAGCTTGACGAGGGTGTCGCCCACCATGACGTGGTAGTTCTGGTAGGAGCCCATGAAGCAGCTCAGCACCACCTTGCAGGGCAGGCCGCCCGCGTCTGCCAGGGTCGCGGCCTCGGGGCGGAGAACGACGGTGTATTCCTTGCCCTTCTCCATATCGTCGCGCCCCTCGACTTTAAGGGGATTGCCCTCAATGTTCAGCGTGACGAAGCTGCCGTCGCGCCCGGTCATGGGGCCCTTGAGGAAGTTTGCCTCGCCGATGAAGTCGGCCACAAACTCGTTGACCGGGTGGTAGTAGATCTCCTGCGGCGTGCCCATCTGGGCCACAACGCCCTTGGACATGATGATGATGTTGTCGGACAGGGCCATGGCCTCGGACTGATCGTGGGTGACGTAGATGGCGGTGATGCCGACCTCCTGCTGGATGCGGCGGATCTCGGTGCGCATCGTGACACGCAGCTTCGCGTCAAGGTTTGAAAGCGGCTCGTCAAACAGGAGGACCGACGGCTCAATGACCAGGGCGCGGGCCAGGGCGACGCGCTGCTGCTGGCCGCCGGAGAGCTGGTTGGTCATGCGCCCCTCCATGCCCGTCAGCTCCACAAGATCGAGGATCTTCATGACGCGCTCCTTGATCTCGTCCTTCGGCACCTTCCGGAGCTTGAGGCCGTAGGCAACGTTATCGAAGACGTTGTAGTGGGGCAGCAGCGCGTAGCTCTGGAACACCATGGCGGTGTCGCGCTTATTGGGGGTCAGCTCGTTGATGGGCTCGTCGCCGAGGTAAATTTCGCCCTCGTCCGGGCTTTCAAAGCCCGCGATCATGCGGAGCGTCGTAGTCTTGCCGCAGCCGGAGGGGCCCAGCAGGGTCACGAAGGAGCCGGGCTCAATGACAAGGGAGGTATCCTTGACGGCGTAGAACTCCTTGCCGGTCTTGGGGTCGTTGTAGATTTTCGAGATATGCTCGAGGCGGACGCCTTTTTTCACTTTAGCCATGGACTCAATCCTCCTTCATGGTTTTGCTGGTGCCGAAGTGCTTGATGAACAGGTTCATCAGCAGCACCGCGCTGTAGGTGATGATGATCAGGATGGTGGCAAACGCGCAGGCCAGACTGTAAGCGCCCTTCTCGGCAAACTCGTTGATCTGCACGGTAATGAGCAGGTAGCTCGGCGTGACGAGCAGGATGATGGCGGAAATGGCGGTGATGCTGCGGACGAAGGCGGTGACAAGGCCGGAGAGGAAGGAGTCTTTAATGAGCGGCAGTGTCACGGTCATGAAGACCTTGAAGCTGTCCGCGCCCATGTCATAGGCCGATTCCTCGATCGACTTGTCGATCTGCCGCAGGGCGGAGATGCCGCTTCTGGTGCCGGTGGGCAGCGAGCGCACCACGAACACGATCACGAGGATCAGGCCCGTGCCGTAGATGCCCTGGAGAAAGCCCGTGTGGAAGATGCCGCCGGAGAAGCCCCTTATGTAGCCGACGCCGAGAACGGTGCCGGGCACCGCCATGGCGAGCATGGACACGGCCTCGATAAAGCCCTTGGACTTGAATTTGCGCTTGACGACGAGGTAGGAGATGATCATGCTCAGAAGCGCCGTGATGGGGGCGGAGATGAAGCTGAGCACGAAGGAGTCCTTAAAGGCCTTGAAGCCGTGGTAGCGGGTGAAGACCTGGTTGAACCACTTGCCGGTCAGCGGGAAGAACTTGTAGCCCCAGGTGGGGAACAGCGCGCCGATGGGGACGCAGATGTACATCATAATGACAAAGGCGGCAGCCAGGCTGCAGAAGATGGTGAGGGGGATCTTGACGCTCTTGTCCTCGATGAGCATGCGCCCGCGGGAGGCCTTGCCGGTCAGGGTTGCGGCGGTCTTGGCCTCAAGGTAGTATTTCTGCACCGCGAACATCGCGAGCGTGATACACAGCAGCACCACAGCCATCGCCGCCGCGCCCGCCTTGTCGTAGGCGCCCGTGATCTGCAGGTAGATGGTGGTCGCCAGCGTATCATAGGAGCCGCCGATAAGCATGGGGTTTGCAAAGTCGGCGATGGACTCGATGAAGGTCACGAGGAAGGCGTTGCCGAGGCCGGGCAGCATCAGCGGCAGCGTCACGTCCGCGAACACCTTCCAGCGCCCCGCGCCCATGTCGCGCGCGGCCTCCTCGAGGGAGGGGTCGATGTTCTTGAGCAAGCCCTTGAGCATCATGTAGCAGACGGGGAAGAAGGTCAGCGTCTGCACGACGACGATGCCCCAGAAGCCGTAGACGTTGTTGTCATAGATGTGCAGCAAAAAGCGCGTGATGATGCCGGCCTTGCCGAAGAGCATGATCATCGACAGGGACAGGACAAACGGCGGCGACACCACCGGCAGCATGGACACGACCTTGAAAAGCCCGCCCACGAACTTGTTCATGCGCACGTAGACCTCCACATACGCAAACAGCAGGCCTATCAGCGCCGACAGGATGCCGACGAGAAAGCCCACCTTGAGGGTGTTGGTGATGGCGCGGGTAAAGCTCGGCATGGCAAAGATGCGCTTGAAGATCGAAAGGCCGAACTTGCCGTCGCCCACGAAGCTGTCCACCAGCAATATTGCCAGCGGATAGAGAATGAACAGCGTCAAAAAGGTAATCAGCACGACGATGGTAGTGACCATGATGGGGTCTGCCATCAGTTTTTTCCGGTCCAGCGCCGCGCTCTGGCCTCTTGCCATAGATTTCGCTCCTTTCTTCCGTTGTCATTCTGAGGCCAAAGGCCGAAGAATCTTTTTCCGCGCAAATCCGGGAAGATCCTTCGCTGACGCTCAGGATGACAGGATGCGGTTACAGAGTCTATCAAAAAAGGGATGGCGGAAATCCGCCATCCCTTGCGGGATTCTGTGTTGTGAATTGTTCCCGTCAGATCACGAGGTCTTGAAACGGCCCTCGCCGGTGTCGCCGCCGGAGGCAGCGATGGCAGCCATGACATCATTGACGTTCTGCTCGGTATCGGTCGCGGCCTTGGCAAAGTCGTAGCCGTCCCACACGAGGCTGGGATCAAGGCCGAACTCCTTGGCAGCCTCGGGCTGCTTGGCGTTGTCGATGACCAGGAACTGGTAAGAGCCGTGCTGGGCCGCCAGCTCAACGCAGTCGGGGCTCAGGGCGTACTCCATGAAGAGGTGGGCAGCATTGGGGTGAGCCGCGCCCTTGAAGATAGCCACAGGGCCGATCTCGCAGGCGGTGCCGTCAGCGGGGACGACGAGGCCGACGTTGTCATAGCCGTTGTCCACGATCTGGGTGATGCCGTCATGCAGGAAGCCGATGCCGATGACGCACTCACCGGTGCCGACGTTCTTGGACGGGCCGGAGCCGGACTTGGTGTAGACCTGGATGTTCTTGTCGAGGTCGCAGAGGTACTGGATGCCTTCGTCATGGCCCTTGAGCTGGATCATGAGGTTGGCGACGAGCTTCGGAGTGCCGGCGGTCATGTAGTTGGAGAGCCAGATCAATCCCTTGTACTCGGGCTTGAGCAGATCGTCCCAGCTCTGAGGAGCCTCGAGACCCATGCGGTTGAGCTCATCCTTATTGACCATGAAGCCCAGAAGGCCGGTGTAAATGCCGTACCAGTAGCCGTTGGGGTCCTTGTAGATGTCCTTGGTCAGGTGGGAGGCGTTCTGGGGGACGTAGGAGTTATCCAGGAAGCCCTTGGCGGCCAGGCCGTCATAGGGGTTGTTGGTGCCGCCGAACCAGACGTCAGCGGAGGGCTTGCCGTTCTCTTCCTCGATCTTGGCAGGCACCTCACCGGTGGACAGGCGCTGATAGGTGGTCTTGATGCCGTAGAGCTTCTCGAAGTTCTGGCAGGCAGCGGCGAGATAATCCTCCTCGCAGGAGCCGTAGACGACGAGCTCACCGTCAGCCTTGGCGGCGGCGATCAGATCGTCCATGCCGTCAGCATGCGCGCTGACAGTGAACAGGGCGAAGACCATGACCAGAGTCAGTAACAAAGCGATGGTTTTTTTCATGATGATCCTCCTTCATTCTTTTCTATCCCGTGCAGGTGCGGCAGGCCTGCCGCAAACCGCTGAGATCCGATATTTATTCGGGCTTATCCCGAAACTTGAAAAAATTATAGCATATTTTTACCATAGCGACAAGAAATTTTCCGCTCCATTCTGTACAAAATGCACATCAAATTCTTGTAGTATTTGACTATTGACAAAACAAAGTGAAAAGTGAAGATTGAAAAGTGGAGTTCTGGCTGACATATTGAATTACAGCGCAGCATCTCTTCACTTTGCACTTTTCACTTTTCACTTTCGTCTGCTATAATGTAAGAAAAACGCACAAAGGGGGAAACGCGATGCGCTTTCTTCACCTTGCCGATCTGCATTTCGGCAAATCCATATACGGCACCTCCCTGCTCGAAAACGGCGACCAGGGCGCGTGGGTCGACCGCTTCCTCGCCCTGGCTGAAGAGCTCAGACCTGACGCGGTGGTCATTGCGGGGGACGTGTACGACCGCGGCGCACCGTCGGGTGACGCGGTGCAGCTTTTGAGCCGCATGCTAACAAAGCTGTCGGCGCTTTCGATCCCCGTCATGATGTGCGCGGGCAACCACGACTCTGTGCAGCGCCTGTCGTTTGCAAGCCCGCTGCTTGCGCTTGCGGGTGTGCATATCTCGGGGAGCCTGTATGACGATCCCATGCTCTCCCATGTGACGCTTCATGATGAACACGGGCCTGTCACTTTCTGGCTCATGCCCTATGTGTTCCCGGCGCTCATTGCCGGGGCGCTCGGGGACGATTCCCTCCGCGACAGCGACAGCGCCGTGCGGGCGCTGCTGAACGCTCAGCCTGTCGACTTTTCCGGGCGAAACGTCCTCATTGCCCATCAGAACGTGACCGCAAACGGTACGCCGGGCGAGCGCGGCGGCTCGGAGTCCATGGTGGGCGGCGTCGGGCAGATCGACTATACGGTCTTTGACGGCTTCGACTACGTCGCCCTCGGGCACATCCACGCGGCTTACCCCGTCGGGCGCGAGGCGGTGCGCTATGCGGGCTCGCCGCTGTGCTATCACTTCAACGAGACGCGGCAGGCCGCCAAGGGGCCGCTGCTGGTGGAGCTGGGGGCAAAGGGCGAGGCGGTGAAGGTCGAGACGCTGGTCATCCCGCCGCTGCACCCCATGCGGGAGATACGCGGGGCGTGCGAGGAAATTCGGGACGCGGAGCTGAGTGACCCCCGCCGGGGCGAATATCTGCGTGTAGTGCTCACCGACCGGCGTGTCAGCCCCGAGATCGCCGCCTTCTTCCGGGAACTTTATCAAGGCCGGGACAGCGTGCTGATGGAGCTGTGCTCGGAGTTTGCGCAGTTTTCCGGCGCGGCGGGAGCGCCTGAGCGCGGGGATATCGAGCAAAAGAGCATCGAGGAGCTGTTCGGCGATTTCTACACCGAGCGCAGCGGCGGCACGCCGCCCGCGGACGCGGACGCGCAGCTTCTCACCGAGGCGGGCGAGCTTCTGCGCCGGGCCGATCCGCATGCCGCCCCGACGGCGCGGGATGTGGAGAGGCTTCTTGACTATCTGACAAAACAGGAGGCGGAGAGATGAGACCGCTGTATCTGGAAATGACGGCCTTCGGCTCCTACGCCGGGACCACCGCGCTGCCCTTTGAAAAGCTCACGCACGGGCTCTATCTCGTCACCGGCGACACCGGTGCGGGCAAGACCACCATCTTTGACGCCATCATGTTCGCCCTCTACGGCTCCGCCAGCGGCAGCGACCGCAGCCCCGACATGCTCCACTGCGACCATGTGCCGAAGTCCGAGGACACGGTGGTGAAGCTCCGCTTTGCCCAGGGCAGCAAGGAATACGAGGTAGAGCGCCGCCTGCATTTCAGCAAAAAGCGCGGCACCGATCAATATAACGACGCGCGGCCCGACGCCCTTCTCACCGAACCCGACCGCGAGCCCACGGAGGGAGCGTCGAAGGTCACGGCCCGGATCGAGGCGCTGCTGGGGCTCAACGCAGAGCAGTTCCGCAAGATCATCATGCTGGCCCAGGGGGAGTTCCGGGAATTTCTCAACGCCGACAGCGACAAGAAAAACGAGATCCTGGGCAGGCTCTTCGACTCCGCGCCATACGTGTGGTATCAGAATCTGCTCTCCGGCGCGCGGGATGAGCTGAAAAGCCGCCGCTTTGGGCAGAGTGAAAAGCTGCGCGCCCTGATGGAGAACGTCTTCCAGCCGCCGGAGGGGGATTTGGAGGACTATCAGCCGGGACACCCGAAGCTTCTCGAAAACCTGGCAGCGCTCATCGAACAGGAGACGCAAGGCCTTCGGGAGCTTGAAGCCGCGCGGGGTGAGCTGAACAGACAGATCGCGGCGCTCAATACGCAAAAGGGCGCGGCCGAGGCCGACAACGCCCGGCTTGCGGAGTTTCAGCGGGTGCAGGATGCGCTTGCGGAGCTGGAAGCGAAGGGCCCGGAGATCGAGCGGCGCAAGGCCGCGTGGGCGCTGGCCGAAAAGGCCGTGCACCGGGCAAAGCCCGTGATGGACGAGGTGCAGAAGGCCGGGACGGCACTCGCCGCCACGAGGGCCGAGTTCGAGACACTGAATGGGCAGCTTGCTTCCTACCGTGACGCAGTACAGACCGCGGAGAAGACTGTGGAGGCGGACGCGGAAACGAACACCGCGTTGGGGCAGCTTGCGGCAGAGATCCGGGATATTGCCTTCAAGCTCCCGCGCTACGAGGAGCTGACGCAAAAGCAGCGGGAAAAGGCGGCGGCCGAGAAGGCCGGGGATGATGCTGCTCAGGCGCTCAAGGAGGAAACGAAAAAGCTCGATGTTTTGAGCGCCGAGACCGCCGCCCTGCGTGAAAACTACCGGGCTCTCGACAGTGCCGACAGCGAGGCTGAGGCCGCAAAGCATCTGGACGAACGGGCGCGGGAGGCGGTGCAGGCCCTCGCCAGCATCCGCGCGGAGACGGACGCGATCCGCGCGCTGGAGGGCGATCTTGCCGCGCGGCAGGAGCGTCTTGAACAGCTTACCGGGAAAGCCGCACAGGCCGAGGCAAAGTACGCCGCACTCTACCGACGCTTTATCGCGGGTCAGGCCGGGCTGTTGGCCTCAGACCTGCGGCGGAGGCTGGAGGATGACGGCGAGGCCGCCTGTCCTGTCTGCCGCACACGGCTTGACCGTGAGGCGGCGGAGAGGCTCCCGGCGCTGACGGAGGACACGCCCGATCAGGAGAGTGTGGACGCGGCGAAGGCGGCGCACGAGAAAGCCGAGCGCCTGCGTGCGGAGCAGGCCGCCGGCAGGGCCGCCCTCGCCGCCGCCATCGACTCACGCGTCGCCGCGCTTCTGGAGCGGGCTTTGCCGCTGCTGCCCGGCTGTGACGGCTGGGAGGGCTTGCGCGAGGGCGCGGAGCTGGACGAGGCTGCGGAAGCCGCGGCACAGAATCAGGCGGAGGCCGCTCTCTCCCTGGCGGAGGCGGAAAAGCGCAGGGCCGAGCGTCAGAAAACACGTGAGCTGCTGCCGCAAAAGGAGCAGGCGCGAGAGGTGGCGCGGGTACGGATCGAGGAATTAAACCGTGAGGTTCAGACGCAGGACGGCATTGCCCGCGAAACGGAGGCCGTGCTCCGGGAGCTGCGAAAGCAGCTGCGTTTCCCGGACGCGGAGGCCGCGAAGGCAGAGCAGAAGGCCTTGGAGGATAAGCGGGGCCGTCTCGCTTCCCTCCTGCAAAGTCACCGCGAGGCGCTGGACGCCGCAAGGCAACAGCTCGACACCGCTCAGGGCAGTCTGGCAGAAAAGGAAAAGCTGTGTGCGAAACAGGAGTCAGCCCTTGCGGAGGCCCGGACAGCGCTTGCCGACATGCTCTCGGAAACGGGCTTTGCGGACACGGACGCAGTTCTGGATGCTCTCTCCCCCGTCGGCGCGGACGCGGAGGACTGGCTCAAGGCCGAACAGCAGTCCTTCATCACTCACGCCGAGACCCTGCGCCACACGCGGGAGCAGGCTGCGCGCCTGGAGGAGCAGACCGCCGGAAAAGCCTTCACCGAATTGTCTGCGCTGGATGAGACGCTTGCAGAGCTCGGCAGCGAATACGACGCGGCAAACAGCGCTTGCGCACGGCAGGCGGCGTTTGTCCGAAATCACACGGAAGTGCGGGAGCAGGCAAAGACCTTGCGCGCGCAGCTCCAGGCAAGCGAGGGCGCGTGGACGCGGCTTGACAGGCTTGCGTCCCTGGCTGTCGGCAGCAGCGGCGAGGGCGGCAAACTCAGCTTTGACCGCTACGTCATGGGTGCGGTGTTCCGGGAGATCCTCGAGGCCGCAAACCGCCGCATGGAGCTCATGAGCGGCGGGCGCTACACCCTCATGCACAAAACCGGCGCCGACCGCCGCAACGCCAAGGCGGGGCTTGAGATCGAAGTGCTCGATAACAGCACCGGGCAGCTCCGCCCCTCGGGGTCGCTTTCGGGCGGCGAGGGCTTCTTCACCTCGCTTGCCCTGGCACTGGGCTTATCCGATGTAGTGCAGAATCACGCGGGCGGGAAACAGATGGACGCCCTGTTCATCGACGAGGGCTTCGGCACGTTGAGCGACGACGTGCTCGACCGTGCGCTGGATGTCCTGAACCAGCTCACAGAGGGCAATCGCCTTGTGGGCATCATCTCGCATGTCGACAAGCTTGACGAGAGCATCGCCCAGAAGGTGCGCGTGAAGAACACCGGCAAGGGCAGCGCGCTGACACTGGAGCTGCCGTGAGAATCTGAGGCGCAGATTGGGGAGAAAGAAAATGACGAAAAAACAGTTTCTTGATGAGATCGCCGCTTTCTTCTGCGAGAACGGTTTTCTTCGCATGAAAGATCACTTTTACAAAGACTTGTCCGGTGACGCCATGCTTGTATTCGGTTTTCAGCAATCAAGCTACGGAAAATACGGATATATGGAATACGGGTATTGCTTCAAATCAATCAATCGGCACTTGCCCTTTCCCCGCTTTAATCAGATGAATCTGAACTGCGGAAGACTGATGACCGATCGAGGCAGCGCAATAGAATACACCACGATCGACGAAAGATTCATCCGGACATTTGAGCAAACGTTAAGCGACAAGATTCATGAAATGCAAGCGCTTTCCCAACTGAACAGGGAGACATTTATCCAGTACTATCTGTTGAAGGAAAGCGGGCGCTCCTGGTATATTCTGGGCGATAAGACGGCGGCGTATTTTGGCTTGACTCGTCAGGATTTCATGTATCATTTTACTGTATCTGATTAATTTGAAGCATACATATTGGATGCGATATATTGGATGCGATATATTTACAGTTTTCTTCCGCTATGATATAATCAGTGTCGAAAAGGAGATGCTTTTATGCCTGAAATTGCACGGTTTTATGGGATTATCATAAAAATGTTTTTCAAGCCGAAGGAGCATGAACCGAGTCATATTCACGCTCTATATGGAGAATATGTCGGAGAAATCAACATTCGGACCGGTGAGATGATTCAGGGCGATTTGCCTGCAAAGGCACAAGAGCTCGTGAAAGAATGGCTTCTTTTGCATCAGGATGAACTGCAAAAAATGTGGGATACACAGCAGATTTCCAAGCTTCCCCCGCTGTAAGGAGGCATAAAAATGATTCCCAGAATTTCCAGTATCAAGCCCATGCCGGATTACCTTCTGGACGTTTCGTTTGACGACGGGCGTCGGGTGATCTATGATGTAAAGGAAGATATGCAGCTTCCGGGCTATTCCGCTCTGCGGGATGTATACGGCCTGTTCCAGCAGGTACAGTTGGACGAAAGCCGTACCTGCGTTTATTGGAACGAAGAAATTGATATACCGAGCCATGCGCTGTATGAGTACGGGCGTATAAAATGACTTCATATTGATAATCATTATTGAAATAAGGAGAAACAACTATGATTGCAATCGGCAGTGACCACGGCGGGTTTGCGCTCAAGAAGGCGCTGATGGCGCATTTGGACAAACGCGGGCTTGCGTATAAGGATTTCGGCACCTACAGCGAGGCCTCCTGCGACTACCCCGTCTACGCCAAAGCCGTCGCCCACGCGGTGGCGGACGGCGAGTGCGAGCGCGGCTTCCTCATCTGCGGCACCGGTATCGGTGTTTCCATCACGGCTAACAAGGTCCCCGGCATCCGTGCCGCTCTCTGCGGCGACTGCTTCAGCGCCGAGGCCACCCGGCAGCACAACGACGCCAACATCCTCTGCATGGGCGCGCGCGTGGTGGGCGAGGGTCTTGCCCTCAAGATCGCGGACACCTTCCTCGACACTCCGTTTTCCAACGACGAGCGGCACATCCGCCGCATCTCCCAGATCGAGGGCTGACCCTTGGCGCGGGTACAGGAGTTTTACAAGGGGAGCCGCAAGCGGCGAAACTATGCCTTTATCCCCTTCATCGCGCTGCTGGCGCTGTTTTCCGTGATGCTGGTGCTGTTTTACGGCATGCAGAAGTACGCGGTCATCTCCAAGGACGGCGTCAAGATCGAGCTGCCCATACTCTCGGACGGGAAGGGCGCGACCGTCGACAGTGAGGGCCACACCGTGCGGCAGTTCGAGCCCGTGAGCGTGCCGCTGAATCTGGACAGCCCCGACTTTTACTACGTCAAATCCAACGCCGGGAAAAACGCCCCGCCGGTGCGCGGCATCTTCATCCCCTCGGTAAACGTGAATCCCAGCAAGATCATCGAGTACGCCTCGCGTCTCGTGGCGGGCAACGCGCTGGTTTTGGAGATGAAGCCCCGCAGCGGCGTGTGCCTGTGGGAATCCCAGTCCCAGATGGCCCTGGCCTACTCCCTCAACCAGCCTACCGAGCTCACCGCCGCCATGCCGGAGATGATCGAGACCTTGAAGGGCCAGAATATCTATCTCGTGGCGCAGATCAGCTGTTGTATCGACGAGCTGCTGCCCACCCGCACCACCGCCTACTGCATCCATACGGAGACGGGCCTCAACTACACGGACGGTCTCGGCACCTGGCTCGACCCCTACAACCTCGATCTCAGGACCTGGATCGCCGAGATGGTGCAGGAGCTCTATGACCTGGGCTTTGACGAGGTGGTGCTGGCGGATGTTTGCCACCCCTCGCTGGCAGAGCCCATCCCTCTTCTTTACACGCGGGACATCTCCACCGAGCGCAGCACCGTCTACGCCGTGTGCGGTCTTGCCGCAGGCATTGCCGACAAGCTGCGCGACCGGGACAAGGTCCTGTCCATTTACTGCAAGACCCGCGAGGCCCTGGTGCGCGACGACTTCACCACCGGGCAGAACGCGGTGCTGTTTATGCAGCTTTACGACCGGGTGTATCTCGAGACGGACAAGTTCACCTATCCCTACAACGTGGAGGATATGCAGAGCAGCGTCCACACCGGCAATGTCTACGATCGGCTGGTGCCCGTGGTTGTCAACTACATCCCGGACAACTCCAGCTGGGTCCTTGTGGACGGGCCGGAAGAATAAGCTATTACAATCAACATTGTCATCCTGAGCGCCAGCGAAGGATCTTTCCCTTGAAGCATTGGGGAACTTAAGATCCTTCGCTGACGCTCAGGATGACAAGCTTTTGCGGTTTTCTCTGTTTTTTCTGTTTAAACTTCACAACACCCTTCCCGATTTTTGCCGCAATTTGTACAAGGTTTTTTTCGGAAAAGACTTGTAATCCGACCCGACTTGTGTTAAACTGTCGCCGTTCTAAAGACAATTGTCCCTATTTTGCGGACATATCAAGATCCGGAGAGAGGAAGATATACCATGAAAGTTGCAATATTGGGTTTCGGCACCGTCGGTGTCGGCGTATATGAGATGCTGGAGAAGTGCGCGGGTCTGGAGCCCGGCCCCGTGCTGGTGCGTGCCGGCAAGGAGGACAAGCCCTTCAAGGTTTCCAGCATGGAAGCGATCGTGAACGATCCCACCGTCGGCGCGGTGGCGGAGGTCATGGGTGGCATCGAGCCCGCCAATTCCTATGTCGCCATGGCGCTGAGTGCCGGCAAGCACGTGGTCACCTCCAACAAGGCCCTGGTCGCGGCCCATGGCATCGAGCTTTCGCAGCTTGCCCGTGAGCACGGTGTGTCCTTCCTCTTCTCTGCCGCCTGCGGCGGCGGCGTACCCTTCCTGCACAACCTCGCCATCGCGGCACAAAGCGACAGTATTCTCTCCCTCGGCGGCATCCTCAACGGCACCACCAACTTCATGCTCGACGCCATGCAGAGCGAGGGCAAGGATTACGGCGACGTGCTGCGCCAGGCCCAGGCCCTGGGCTACGCCGAGGCAGACCCCACGGCGGACGTGTCCGGTCTCGACGCGCTGCGCAAGATCATGCTGGCCTGCGCGGTGGCCTACGGCAAGCTGCCGGTCGACGGCTTTAGCCGCGAGGGCATCGAGAGCATCACGGCGGCCGACGTGGCTGACTTCCAGCGGCGCGGCCTCACCTGCCGCCTCATCACCTCCGGCGGCCCTGCGGGTGACACGGTTTACGCCTACGTCGAGCCCGTCCTCTTCCCCGCCAACGCCCCCGAGTGCTCGGTGGTCAAGAACTTCAACATGGCAAAATACAACGGCGAGAACGCCGGAGCCATCGTGCTGATGGGCCAGGGCGCGGGCCGCTATCCCACCGCCTCCGCCGTCGTGCGCGACCTGTGCGGGCTGGGAAGCCTGGAGATGTTCCGCCCCGACGTCTGCAAGGTCTCGGCCGACAACGCAGCCTGCGTGCACCCCTACTACGTGCGTGTGGACGCCGACAAGGCGGGGCGCTTCGTGTTCAGCGACAAATGGGCGGACGGCGACAGCGTTCGCGGTATCCTTGAGCCCATCGCGGTGCCCGCCATGCACGCGCTGGCCGAATCTGTACGCAAGGAGGGCGGCAGCATCTTCTTCGCCGCCATGGAGGGTTAAATGTTAAAGGTAGCAAAATTCGGCGGCTCCTCCGTCGCGGGGGCCGAACAGTTCAAAAAGGTCAAAGCCATCATTGAGGCCGACCCCTCGCGGCGCATCGTGGTCAGCTCCGCCGCCGGCAAGCGCGACAGCTCCGACCACAAGCTGACCGATCTTCTCTATCTCTGCCACGCGCACATCACCTACGGCGTTTCCTGCGACGATATCATCGGCACCATCCGCAGCCGCTTTGCCGAGATCCGCGACGCGCTGGGACTCCGGTACGATGTGGAGGGCGACTTCGACAAGCTTCTCCCCCGCCTCAACCGCGACATGGGCGTGGACGAGCTGGTGTCCAGAGGCGAGTATTTCACCTCGCGCCTGCTGGCCGAATATCTTGGGTATAGATTTGTGGATGCGGCCGACTGCGTGTTCTTCGGTCTCGACGGTCAGATTGACCGGGAAAAGACCTACGCCGCCATCGGAAACGCCCTCAAGGAATATGACCGCATCCTGATCCCCGGCTTTTACGGAAAGCTCCCCACCGGGAAGATCAAGGTCATGTCCCGCGGCGGCAGCGACATCTCCGGCGCGCTGGCCGCGGCCGCGGTGAACGCGGACGTGTACGAGAACTGGACCGACGTGTCCGGCATCCTGATGGCCGATCCCCGTATTGTGGATAATCCCGCGCCCATCTCCACCATCACCTACGCCGAGCTCCAGGAGCTTGCGTTTATGGGCGCCTCCGTTTTGCACGAAGACTCTATCAGCCCCGTCAAGGAGAAGGGCATCGCCCTCAACATCCGCAACACCAACCGTCCCCAGGACCCCGGCACCATGATCGTGGAGGAGGTCGAGGAGGACGGCGAGCAGGAGCGCTTCATCACGGGCATTGCGGGCCGCCGCAACTTCACCGTGCTCACCATCAAGAAGCGCCCCATGAACACGAATGAAGCCCTGCGCCAGGCCCTGGACATTCTGGACCGCTACCACGTTGCGGTGGAGCATATCACCCTCGGCCTTGACTCCTTCGCGCTGGTGGCCTCCACCGCAGCCCTCGGCGACAGCGTGTACGATGTGATCGCCGACATGCAGAAGGCCATCCGCCCCGACGATGTGAACGTCAAGGAGGGTATCTCCCTCGTGGCGACGGTAGGCCGCAAGATGACCTCCCGCCCCGGCACCTCGGGCAGACTCTTCCACGCGCTGGGCAAGAGCGGCATCAACATCCGCACCATCGCCCAGGGTTCCGACGAGCTGTCGATCATCGTGGGCGTGGAGAACGCGGACTTTGAAAAAGCAATCAAGGTTCTGTATGAACGCTTCGCAGGGTAACAAACGCCGTAGGGGTCGATCCCCAGATCGACCCGAAAACTGATTACGAGGGCCGATGAAGTGCCCCTACGAAATAACGAATATGGAGGAAATACAATGAAAGCTTTGAATATCGCGGTTCTGGGCGCCACGGGCGCTGTCGGTCAGGAAATGCTCAAGATCCTCGCCGAGTATGACATCCCCGTAAACGAGCTCCGTCCCCTCGCCAGCGCCAAGAGCGTCGGCAAGTGCGTGTCCTTCAAGGGCAAGGACGTCCCCATCCAGGAGGCCAACGACGATGCCTTCGAGGGCCTCGACTTCGTCCTCGGTGCTGTGGAGGGCGACATGTCCAAGCGCTTCGCCCCGGCCATCAAAAAGAGCGGCGCCATCTACATCGACAACAGCTCCGCCTTCCGTCTCGAGCCCGACGTGCCCCTGGTGGTCCCCGAGATCAACGGCGCGGATGCCTTCAATAATAACGGCATGATCGCAAACCCCAACTGCTGCACCATCATCACCCTCATGGCCATTGCCGGCATCAACAAGATCTCCGAGATCGACAAGATGATCGTCTGCACCTACCAGGCCGTCTCCGGCGCGGGCACCAACGGCATCAACGAGCTCAACGACCAGATGGCCGCCCTGGCCCGCGGTGAGAAGCCCGTCGTCAAGACCTTTGCCACCCAGATCGCCATGAACGTCATCCCCTTCATCGACGCCCCCTATGGCAACGACTACACCAAGGAAGAGATGAAGATGCAGAACGAGGGCCGCCGCATCATGCACAACCCCGACCTCAAGGTCAACTGCACCTGCGTGCGCGTACCGGTCATGCGCTCCCACTCCATGGCAGTGACCCTGCACACCAAGGAGAAGGTCTCTGTCGAAGCCGCCAAGGCCGCCGTCGCCGCCTACCCCGGCGTGCGCCTCATTGAGGACTACGAGGGCCGCTGCTATCCCACCCCGCTCGACACCACCGATCAGGACCTCGTCTGGGTCGGCAGAATCCGTGACGACCTCACTGACGACCACGGCCTGACCCTCTGGTGCTGCGGCGACCAGATCCGCAAGGGCGCTGCCTCCAACGCCGTGCAGATCCTCAAGCTCCTGGCCGAGAAGATGTAATTCGATCATAGTCTATAGACGAGCAATGGGCTGCAGCGTCATTTCGCTGCAGCCCATTGCTTTTATTAATGGTCGATCCCGCCGGTCACGATGGCACCGGTTCTGGCATCAATACGATAAGAAAACTCACCCTTGGCGGATTCAAACTCGACCTCGTAGAGACCATCCTCATACTCAACGTCAAGATCGTAAACCTGATTGCGTTCAAGCCCGGCATCCTTGAGGGCGATCTCTGTCGCGGCGCTTTTTCCGATCGTCGACGACGTGTGTCTGTAGATAAAGAAGCCGCCGACCGCAGCCCCGAGAAGAAGAATGACGAGTATAATGGCGATTGCTTTTTTCATAATAGTTGTTCCTCCGAAAAACAGGCGCCGCCGAGCAGCGGCGCCTGTCGTCCTGTTTTGTTTACTTGGTGCCGAAGATGCGGTCTCCGGCGTCGCCGAGACCGGGGACGATGTAGCCGTGATCGTTGAGGTGATCGTCCAGCGCGGCAACAAAGATGTCCACGTCGGGGTGGTCTTCCTGCATGCGCTTGACGCCCTCGGGCGCGCCGATGATGCTCATGAGCTTGATGTGCTTGACGCCCACTTCCTTGAGGAAGGTGACCGCCGCGGAGGCGGAGCCGCCGGTGGCGAGCATGGGGTCAACAATGATGACATCGCGCTCCTCGATATCGGGGGGCATCTTGAAGTAGTACTTGACCGGCTCGAGGGTGGCGGGGTCGCGGAACAGGCCGATGTGGCCGACCTTGACGTTGGGCATCATGTTCACCATGCCGTCGACCATGCCGAGACCGGCGCGGAGGATGGGCACGATGGCCAGCTTCTTGCCGGCGATGCGCCTGCACTTTGCGGGAGCAACGGGAGTTTCGACCGTGATCTCCTCGAGGGGCAGATCGCGGGTCGCTTCATAGCACATGAGCATGGCGATCTCAGAGATGAGCTCGCGGAACTCCTTGACGCTGGTGGACTTGTCGCGGAGAATGGACAGCTTGTGCTGGATCAGCGGATGGTCGAAAACGCATACTTTGCTCATTGTTAGCTTCTCCTTTGTTATTCAATTGATCCAATAGGGTCGCGATTTTCGCCGAATAGTATAGCATGTTTTATACGCGGTGGCAACATTTTATTTGTGTTTGGAGTTTTAATTATCGCGAAGCGATACCATATCTCCACTTTCCGCTTTTCACTTTCCACTTTCTTCTCTTGCAAGTCTCTCCTGCCGCTCGCGCTCGGCCTGGGAAAGGCGCAGATAGACGGGCAGAAGGGTGTCGGCATTGCCGGGCTCCTTGTCCTGCGCCGCCATCGCGACGCCCCAGGCGTCCTGCATGCGCAGATTCTCCGGGGCGAGCACGCAGTCGATCCCCTGCTCAGTCAGGGCACGGAAGCTCAGCTCCGCCCCGTCGCCCACAAGGAAGACCCTCTCCCCCATCGCTTTCAGCTCTTCGGCCAGGTCCTTGAGCGCGATGGGCCGGTCCTCCGTCAGGCGCACGGGCCGCCCGTTTTCGATGCGAAACAGCGCGTTATACACCTGATTGCGCCGCGCGTCCATCACCGGGCAGATGAGCCCGCCCGCCGCCAGACCGTGCCACGCCATGGCCTCCAGGGTGGACACTCCGACGCAGGGCTTGTCTCCGGCCCAGGCAAGTCCCTTGACCATCGACACGCCGATGCGCACGCCCGTGAAGGAGCCTGGCCCGTGGGCCACCGCCAGCAGGTCCACATCCTTGAGACTCAGCTCTGCGTTCTTGAGCATGTCCTCCCCCATGGGCAGCAGCGTGCGGCTGTGGGTCAGGCCGCTGCACTGGGTGTACTGGCTCAGAAGCTTTCCGTCCTTCAGCAGCGCAGCCGACGCCGCTTTCGCCGTGGATTCAAAAGCAAGGATCAGCATAGCTCCGCCCCCTCAATGGTGATTTTTCTCTCGCTGTCATTGAGCTTTTCAATGGTGACGCGCACCTCGTCGCCGAAAAACGCGTCCTCCACGTTCTCGCTCCACTCCACGGCGCACACCGCGCCGCGGTTCAGGTAGTCCTCCCAGCCGATGTCAAAGAGCTCATCGGCCCCGGAGAGGCGGTACATGTCAAAATGGATGAGGTCGCGCGGCCCCAGGTATTCGTTTACAATGGTGAAGGTCGGGCTGGACACGCGGCACTTGAGGCCCATGCCCCGCGCCATGCCGCGCACAAAGGCGGTCTTGCCCGCGCCGAGATCGCCGTACATGGCGACCACCGTCCCGCCGGGCAGCCCGGACGAAAGGCGCGCGCCCAGGTCTTCGGTTTCCTGTTCGCTGTGGGTAATGTATTCGGACATGCTGTTCTCCTGTCGCCCGCACGGATTTACAGACTTCTAACAAACGCGGGCTGTATTCATGTTATAATCTAGTGGTTGACAGGTATTATACCACCATTTTACACATTGCGTAAAGAGCAAAACCGTGGTAAGATCAATTTTGTTCTTTTTTCGGGAAAGGCGGTGGAACACATCAGACTGCTCAGGCCTTACATCAAACAGTTTTTCCAGCGGGCGGATATCTTCCTGCTCGTGATCTGTACCGTCTGCTCCATCTTCGGCATCCTGATGATCGACAAAGCCGTGGTCGGCATGGTCAACGGCGGCTGGAACATGTCCGCCCCGTCGAAGTATATCGCGGTGCAGGTCTTCTCCATGTTTCTCGGCATCGGCGCCTTCATCCTCTTCACCATCATCGACGCGGATATCCTCGGCTCCCAGTGGAAGCTTTTATGTGCGGTGAACGTGCTGCTGCTGGTGGCGCTGGTCATCTTCGGACAGGACGACGGCACCGGCAACAAGGCCTGGATCCGCTTCGCCGGCATCGGCATCCAGCCCGCCGAGGTCATCAAGGTCCTGTACATCATCGTGGCCGCCAAGCAAATGACCTACATCAAGGAACACGAGGACATCGACGGCTTCATGTCCGTGGTGGCAATGGTTGGTCACTTCGTCATCGTCTTCGGCCTCATCATCGTGGTCTCCTCGGACCTCGGAAGCGGCACAGTCATCATGCTCATCTTCCTGACCATGTTCTTTATCCTCGGCGTGCGCCTCTACTGGTTCGCCCTCGGCGGCGCAGCGGTGGCGGCGGCGGTGCCGCTTCTGTGGAACTACTTCCTCAAGGACTACCAGAAAAAGCGCCTCATCGCTCCCTACGATCCCAGCATCGACCCGGACGGCTGGGGCATCACCTGGCAGACCACCCAGAGCAAGCTGACCCTCGCCTCAGGCCGTCTCACCGGCGTGGAGGAAGGCCACCGCACCACGGTCTTCACCGGCAAGCACACCGACTTCATCTTCTCGGTTGTGGGCGAAAACCTCGGCATGATCGGCTGCATTGTTGTTGTGATCCTGCTTTCGGTCATCATCATCCACATCGTGCGTGTCGGGCTCAAAAGCGGGCGGCTTTACGACATGCTCATCTGCATGGGTGTGGCCTCGGCCATGGCCTTCCAGGCCTTTATCAACATCGGCATGTGCATCGGCATCACCCCGGTTATCGGCATCACGCTCCCCTTCTTCAGCTACGGGGGCTCGTCCATGGTGACGATGTACGCCGCCATGGGACTCATTTCCGGCGTCAAGTACAAACTCAAGCCGGAGCACTTCTCTTTGATTTATTGACAAGAAGCAGGCGGTCGATTCCGCCTGCTTCGTTTTATGCCGGGTAATCCGGGGTATAGCTCCAGACATTGCTGCCGAGAAGCGTTTCGTAATACAGCGCCTTGGTCATACCCACATAGGGCACCGTCCACACCTGTACGGCGTAGCCCACATAGGGGATCATCTCCAGCAGATACCAGCCGAGGAAGCTCAGATCCAGCTTGAAAAGCTCCATCTTGTGCCCGTTCATCATGGCCTTTGATTCCCGCAGGCACTGAACCGGAGATTTTGTGGGGTCGTCGATGAGGATGTAGAGCGCCTGGGCGTAACGGTAATGCGCCATGACGCCCGGCACAATCAGCAGCAGGCTCCACAGCCCGATCAGCAGACTCTGCAGCAGATCCAGGATCAGCAGCTTCCACCAGAAGCCGAAGCCGTCCAGGAGGTTTGCAAAGCAGGGCTGGCGGTTGCGCAGAGTGTTGAGCAGAAAGATCGTAAAGCCCGCGCCGACAATCGCGGCGACGTACATCAAAAGCGCGTTGATGGCGTAGGCCGTGGGCGGCGGCGTCATCGTCTCGGCATAACGCAGCGCGTATTCGTAGTTGCCGTTCATGGCATAGTTGAGGTAGTTCATGGCCTCGCTCTCGCTGATGTTGACGCTCATCACACGCGCGCCGAGCGTACTGAGCACGACGGTGAGCACCAGATAGACAAGGCCGACGGTGAGCACGCGCGGGTTTGACGTGGCAATCACCTCACGCGCCCTGGATTTGAGAGCATTTCGATCCTGCGGCATAGCGCGCCTCCTCTCAAAGTACAGCTTTGCTTTCGGATTTACTATACCATTTCCGGCAGGTTCTGTAAAGAAAATTCATTGTGAACAGAAAAACAGCTTGACAATTGGCCCCGCCGGTGCTATTATAATCAAGCCTTCACAAAAGACGCGCGAGTGGTGGAATTGGCAGACTCGCTAGATTCAGGTTCTAGTGTCCACTCCGGACGTGCGGGTTCAAGTCCCGCCTCGCGCACCACATAAAAAGCCCTAAATCGAAAGATTTAGGGATTTTTTATAATTGAATACGGCAGGGAGGTGTGGGCATGAAAAGAGAATATGTTCTTATGAACCAGACTACTCCCATGCTCCGCTTCCTCTGTGAGCGCAATGTGTTTGACGAGCCGGAGTTTATGGAGCTTTCGTGGCTGACGGAGCTGCGGCCCATCGGCTATGGGAATCTGTATGACTTTCTGGCACGGCGGCAGGCCCCCAAGCACCGCCGACATATTAAAGAGCTGCTGGAAAGCTACGGATGCGACGATCTGGAGGGCTTTATCCGAGTAACGCACGCGCTGAGTCTGAACGACACCTTCTGGGTGAAGGAGGCCGGCAGCGATCTGGAATGGGATCATGTCTCCCTGTATCGAAACGAGTTCGACCGGCTGGTAAGCGAGGCCGCCTTTGATGGCGTGATAAGCGAAACAGACCTTTCCTCCACCTCTCCGGAATTTGGCACGGACGGCTATTATGCCAAGTGCTGGGTGCGGGATGCGGACGAGATCTGGCTATACAAGAGCGGCAGCGGTCTGCATGAGATAGAGCCGGTTTCAGAATATCTGGTCTCTCAGCTTGCGGCTCGGCTGTGCGTGGATCATGTAAATTATGATCTCTCCGTGTATCACAACAAGCTGGTGAGCAAGTGCGCCCTGTTTACCGATGAGGCGATCGGGCTTGCCAAAGCCAGCACCGTCTTTCAGGGAGAGCAAACGCTCCCCCGCCTGCTGGACTTCTGCCGAGGGCTCGGCTGTGACGATGCATTTCGGCGCATGTGCATCCTCGACGCGCTGACACTGAATCCGGATCGGCACTACGGCAACTTCGGCTTCCTGTTCGACAACGAAACGATGGAGCTGAAGACACTTGCGCCGGTGTTTGACAACAACCGGGCGCTGTTCCCGGAACTGGACGAGGATCAGCTTGCCGTGCCGGAATGGTATATCGAGCATTGCCGCCCGAAGCTGGGGCGAGACTTCATTATCACAGCCCGCGGACTGCTGACCGATGAGATCCGCACCGATCTGAAAGTGCTGCGTGCCTTCCGGTTCAGCAACCATCCGCAGCATCCCATCTCCGAAAACCGTCTCAGCCTGCTGGATTCTCTTGTCCGGCACCAGCTTGAACGGATACTGGAATAACACTTTTTCCCGCAATACACAAAGTATAAACGCCCAGAGGAGCGGATCACGCCGCTGCCTCTGGGCTTTCCATTTCATGTATAGAAATCACATTTCCATCCGCTTTCACGCGGCGGCGTTGGCGTTGACTTGCTCGATTGCCTTGCGGATGCCGAGCCAAACGGTCAGGTCGGTGAAGACCTCCACGATGCTGCCCTGATCGGTAAAGGGCGGCTCCTGCAGAACGGACAGATCCTTCATCATACCGTTCTGAACAATGTACTCCACGATCTGATTGACGAAATAGATCTGACGACTGTCGAGATTCGTGTCGTTCAGGAACGAGGCGAAAGCGGCCTTGGCCGCGTTCATGTCCAGGCCCACGATCTCCCGCACGAACTCGCCCAGAGGCTTGGCGCCGTACTCGGCCTCGTATTCCTGCTTGGTGCCGACCTCACTCCAGAGGATGCCTTCCAGCACCTTCACGTCCTCGCCGGTCAAAGGCACATTGCTCTTGAGCTTTTGGATCACGGCGTTGTCCTGGTGCTGCCGGACATAATACTCCGCCTTGGCCTTGTAGTTTTTCAGATCGTCGTTTTCAAGCTCCGACTCCTTCCACTCCATGGCGAGGATCTCATCGTCGAAATCAGTGTCATAACGGATTTTGACCTGTGGGATGTACTTGATCAGATCGCGCAGACTCTCTCGGATGTTCTCAAACTCATTGATGCCGGCGTTGTCCAGATAATCCGTGTGCAGGATCTTGTCGATAAGCTCACTCTCCGCCATAATCTCCGGGATGTTCGCAACACTCGCAACGGCGGCGACCTTCTTCACCAGATCGTGCCGGGCGCGGCTGTACTTCTTCCCGGCGAGGTAGGCAAGCTCGATCCCGTAGAGCAGGGCGTCAAAACGCAGGGCCTTGGCGTCGTCGTGCTCCGGCTCGATCAGCGGGGCGAGCTCCTGGCCCATCAGCAAGGTGTCCTCGTAGGTGAGGGCATTGTAGTTATCGGGATTGGAATACAGTTCCACATATTTCAAATGCTGCTTGACGGCGAAGTTGTCCCGGTTCAGCTCGCGCACCTTTTCCACCATGTCATCCACCAGCGACCTGCGGAAGTCGATCAGCTCCGGTGTCTGGTAGTTCAGATCCTGCAGCTTGTAGGCGATCTGCGCCTTGAGGTGGAAGATGGCCCCGGACAGGGCAATCATGTTGGCAGTGGGCTTGCCCTTGTTCATGCGGAAAAACTCAAAGTTGCCGCAGAAGTCGAAGATGTAAAACTTGTCCTTGTCCGCCCCGTCCAGCAGCCCCGGGCAGAGGCGCGTCCCGCGGCCGATCATCTGCCAGAACTTGGCCTTGCTCATGACCTTCTTGAAGAAGACCAGATTCAGCACCTCCGGCACGTCGATGCCGGTGTCCAGCATGTCGACCGAAATGGCGATCTGCGGCAGCTTCTTCGGGTCGGAAAACTCATCGATGGCGCTCTGGGCGTAGGTCATGTAGTTGTCGATCACCTTGGCCCAGCCCACGAGGTGCGGGTACTCCTTGCCGAAGACTTCGAGGATCTTTTCGGCGTGGGTGTGGTTCTTGGCGAAGATGATGGTCTTGCCGATCTTGTTGCCGTAGTCGATCTTGAGGCCGTGGGTCATGAGGACGTTCAGCACCTCGCGGATCGTGTCCTCGTTAAAGATCCACTCGTTGAGGGCGGAGGACGCGATACTCTCCGGCAGCTCGCCGTTTTCGTCCTCGAAGGTGTCCTCATAGCGCTGCTTGTCCTCGTCGGAAAGCTCGTCGTAGACGATGCCCTGCTGGATGAATTTCAGCGTGGTCTCCACGGATAGGAAGTCCACCAGATACCCGTCCTTCACCGCCTGCGCAAGCTCATAGCCGTAGGTAGGAACGCCGCTCTGCAGCTCAAAGACCTCATAGGTGTTCTTGTCGATCTCATCCTTTGGCGTGGCGGTCAGGCCCACCAGCGGGGCATCGAAGTAGGTAAAGATATCCTTGTATTTGTTATAGATGGAGCGGTGCGCCTCGTCGCAGATCACAAGGTCGAAGTGCCCGACGGAAAAGAGCCTGCCCTCTTCGTCCTGTACCGCGTCGATGCAGTTCATCATGGTTTGGTAGGTGGAGAAGACGCCATGCGCGGCAAAGTTATCCTTTTCCTCGCAGAGATTGGTCACCGAGAGATCGGGTAGGAGGTTCACGAAATTGCGCTTGGCCTGCGTGACCAGAGAGTTGCGGTCGGCGAGAAAGAGGATATTTTTCACCCAGCCCTGCTCCAAGAGCACCTTGCACAGGGCGATGACAGTGCGCGTCTTGCCGGAGCCGGTGGCCATGACCAGCAGAGCCTTGCGGCGGTTTTTTTGCCCGAAGTT
Source organism: Oscillospiraceae bacterium (assembly GCA_902791215.1). Lineage (GTDB taxonomy): Bacteria > Bacillota > Clostridia > Oscillospirales > Oscillospiraceae > Limivicinus. Next base: position 101,406 of record CADAUZ010000004.1, read on the forward strand.
GTCGCACACGGCCTTGATGGCGGCCTCCTGGTAATAGCGCCCGGCGATCGCTTTATCCACCACGATGTGCTTGAGGCTCGAGCGCATGCGCTGGAGATTGAAGAGCTTTTCCAGATCGCGCTTGGAGTAGATGGCGGCGACGCGGCGCTCCGGGTACTGGTTGTCCACAATGCGGGTCTCAAAGCCGTTGGTGAGGAACACCACCGGGCGGCGGCCCTGCCGCTTCTCAATGAGGTCGGCATAGAGCTTGGCCTGCTGGCGCCCCTTGGACACATCCACGCAGGTGCGCTTGGCCTCGATCACGGCGAGCACGCGCCCATCGTCCCCCAGCAGCACATAGTCGGCATAGCCCACTTCGGACTTGTTGGGCATGCCGGGGATCTCATACTCGTTGAGCCAGTTTTTGCCCTCGACCCAGCCCGCGTCCAGAAGCATGGCGTCGATGTAGATTTTGCGGGTCTTGTACTCGGAGATGTCCAGGGGCTTCGGGACATAGTTTGTCTGCTGGGCCTCGCGCCGGGCGGTGAGCTCCGCCTTGAGCGCGGCGTTTTCCGCCATGAGGGCCGCGAGGTCAATACCGACTCCCTCAGTCGCTGCGGCGACAGCTCCCTCAGAGAGGGAGCCCGGGGCTTTGCCTCCCTCTTCGAGGGAGGGGGACCGCGAAGCGGTGGAAGGAGTCAGCAGCGTCCGGTCAAACGCCCGCTCTTCGTACGCCGTGCCGTAGCAGCAGGCGAGGAAGTCAAAGAACACGTACAGGTTTTCCAGGCACAGCGCCGCGATCTCGGGGGTGAGCTTGCGCCCGCCGTGGGCCGCGTCGTTGCCCTTGCGCCGGATGAGATCCAGCCGCCGCCAGAGGTCGACGCCCACAATGTCACGAAATTCCTCCGTCCCCAGCAGCACCACCAGCGTCTGATCCCAGGGCGGAACAAGCTCCGCGTCCACGGAGTACATCCACTTGACCGCCGCCTCCATCGCCCGGCGGCAGGACAGCACGCAGAGGCCGGGGTCGATCTGATAGACCTTCTCCGCCGCCACCGCCGGTTCCGCAAAGGCAGTGAACTGCGGGTCCTGGAGGAAGATATCAAAGTTTGTCATAATTGCTCCTTCCGTCACGGCGCTTGCGGGGGACGCGCCGCGCCACCTCCCTCAATGAGGGAGGCTTTTCTTTTAGCTCCCTTGGCTCCCTCTCTGAGGGGGCTGTCACGAAGTGACTGGGGGAGTCCAACGACTCCTTCCACCGCTCCGCGGTCCCCCTCCCTCAATGAGGGAGACTTATTCTCTGGCTCCCTCATTGAAGGAGCTGTCGCCGCAGCGACTGAGGGAGTCCAACGACTCCTTCCACCGCTTCGCGGTCCCCCTCCCTCAAAGAGGGAGGCATAATCCTTGGCTCCCTCCTTGAGGGAGCTGTCGCCGCAGCGACTGAGGGAGTCCAACGACTCCTTCCACCGCTTCGCGGTCCCCCTCCTTCAGTGAGGGAGGCTTTTTCTTTGGCTCCCTCTCTGAGGGGGCTGTCACGAAGCGACTGAGGGAGTCAGTCCCTCCCCTGCTGTGACATTCTTGCTTTAACCGTATTGTCGATATGTTCGCATACTGCGCGAAAGTCGGTGTTGATTTCACGGTTGGAGAAACGCAGCACTTCCAGACCGTACTTTTTGAGAATCGCCGTGCGCTCCTCGTCATACGCCTGTCCCTGCGGCTCATAATGCTGGGAGCCGTCGATCTCGATCACCAGCTTTGCCGCGTGGCAATAGAAATCGACGATAAAGGATTCAATTGTTTTCTGGCGCTGGAACCGCACAGGGTATGTACTGAGGAAGTCATACCACAGGTGTCTTTCCTGTGGCGTTGCTTCCTTCCGCAACTGTTTAGCGCGTGGAATCATATTCGATTTATAAGGCAATGACATAGTTGCTCCTTCCACCGCTTCGCGGTCCCCCTCCCTCAGTGAGGGAGGCTTATTTTTTGGCTCCCTCCTTGAGGGAGCTGTCGCCGCAGCGACTGAGGGAGTTCAACGACTCCTGCCACCGCTTCGCGGTCCCCCTCCCTCAGAGAGGGAGGCTTATCTCTTGGCTCCCTTGGCCCCCTCCCTGAGGGGGCTGTCACGAAGTGACTGGGGGAGTTAACGGCTCCTTCCGTCACGGCGCTTGCGGGACGCGCGCCGCGCCACCTCCCTCAAAGAGGGAGGCTTATCTCTTGGCCCCCTCCCTGAGGGGGCTGTCGCCGCAGCGACTGAGGGAGTTCAACAACTCCTTCCGTCACGGCGCTTGCGGGAGACGCGCCGTGCCACCTCCCTTAAAGAGGGAGGCATATCCAGTCCCCTTGCCTCCCCCACTGGGGCGAAGCGGGTCAGCGTTCTGCATTTATGATTCAATCGCTTTATTGGAAATATCAAAGAGCATCTGTGCGTTATTCCGATAAGCGTTCCACAGTTTTAGTTTTGTTGTTTCAGAGAGATTTGCCTCTTCCAGCCAAGTGCTGTTCCCCAGAGATAACCCGAGCAATGCATACATCATTTCATGCATTTGCGTCTCATCGGGTAGCTTTCCAATCTCATAAACCGTATCTAAATACGCCGATGTGATAACACACCACAAAAGGAATTCCCCGTCATAATCATAATCTCTCGCAAAGTTATCAACCATGTCTTTTAGGTTAGTCACACCCGGGAATGCGCTGCTTATCATTTTACTGGCTAAAACGATGTATTTTGGGATTTCCTTGTGAACTATTTCCCCTATTTTTAGCTCAGATGGGAGATGCTTCTCTTTTTTCCCATTGGCCGACATTCTTCTGCTTATATTCTTTAGCGCAAAAGAATTAATTATATCAGGCCGCACAATTCTTATTATCTCATCCGTAAGCTGATTAATTCCATTGGAGGAAGAAAGTGCCTTTTTATCGGCTAAGTATAAACTCCGGCTTGCAACGGTTTCATAATCAACATTGTGCCATATCGGAATTATTTTCTTACCTTGGTTAACCTCCTTAGATAATAAACTTCTAAGCTCATATTCCGTCCACTTCTTTTTCAAGAAGTCCGGGCTGATTACGACAAGGCCATAATTGCATTCAATCAGTCCTTTATCAATCGACGCAGAAATGCTGTCCCCTGCACTTATGCTGTATTCGTCATACCACACATCCACGCCTGCGCGTTTTAATCTCTCCGCAAGTGGACGAACAAAATCCTTTTTATCCTCTGTTGCATGAGAAATAAATAGATCTTTCATATTTGCTCACCTCACCCAAAATATTTCTGCATCAAGCTGTCAAACAAAAGCTGTGTTTCATCAAGGGATTCCTGAATGACAGATTTGGATTTTTCGATCTGTATAGCAAAATCAGCAAACTGCTTTTGTAGATTGCTTGGTGGAAGTGGAAACGGATATGCTTTTAGCTTATCCATTTGGATACCGTCCTGTCCTGCCGTACGTTTTGACATTCCTTCAAGATAACGAAGCAAGCAATCTTGTTTGAGGAAACTACGCACAAATTCTCTGTTTCCCATTTTTGGTGTAGCTTTCATGAGGGCAACATTGAAAGAGCCTTCTATCCCCTGTAATATTTGGAAGATAGGAGGGCCATAGCGTCCGATCATTATATCATCTGCTGTACAAAAACGCTTTGCCATAGATTTAGGGATATAAGTAATGTAATTATCTGTCTTATAGTCCCGAATCTGAATTAGTCGAATATTATCAGGAGTCGGTTCATATTCAAAGTATTTTTTGTCGGGTTGGCTTCCGCCTTGAAATTCAACAACTTCATCCATTCTAAAAACAGGGAAGCTTTTTTGGTTTAGAACCGGGTCCCCAAACATCTCGACAAATCGAGCTTTGATAAGGTCGTCAAGGGCGGAAAGCTGTTGTTTTCGCAAAGTAATTATTTTATACGCTTTATCAAGAGTGCTTGCTATTTCGTTTTGCTCCTCAATTGGGAGAATTGGAACCGGGTACTCTGCAACCGCTTTAGGCTGGGCACGGGTGAGAGATCCGCCTATTCCCGTAACTTCGCTAACCATTAATTGCTTAAACTTAGGACTCTTAAAATACCACGCAAGAAAAAATGGATTATATTCAGGGTTTCTAATTACGATCCATTCGGAAGAAGCAATATTAGGGTAATCAGACTCATCAGTAACAACCCAGACGCGGTTAATGCGTGGGTTGATCTTGCATAACAAAATGTCATTCTTTTGGACTTTTGCTTTATTTGAACCGATTTCATCTCCGCGGAGGTATTCGGGGTGACCGGTTTCATATATTGGGACACTATACACTTCATATATGGTATCCGGCGTTTTCATTGGGTTTACGCTTTCGCTCATATATCTGTTTATATTTTTAATCTTTGTGTATCTCATCCTCTATCACCCCGCTTCCTTCACACTCTCCAGCCTCTCCCTAAACATCTCCCACGTCGCCGCATCCTCAAACCATTCCCGCCGAACCTCCGCGATCTGGTTCAGTCCCACGGTGCGGACGGCCTCAATAGCCGCCTCGCGCTGGGAGAGCTTCCGGCTGCTTGTCTGGCAGCGGGCGCCGTCGATCGTATCATAGGCCAGGAAGGACTTGTTGAAGTCCATCAGGGGATAGAGCTTCTCCAGCCTGTTTGTGTCATTATCGACCAGGAAGCCCCAGTTGCCCCAATGCCGGTCGGTGTTGCCCACCAGGTAGTCGATCAGGTTCATCATGTGGAAGGCGCGGGCGTCCTTCTTCAAAACAAAGGCGTCCCGATCCAGCCCGTGATTGACGCAGTACACGTCCACCGCCTCCATGGAAACGAGGCTTTCATCTTCAGAAGTGATGATGCGACTCCGGGAAACCGGCTTGCCCTCAAAGATGGACGGCTCATAGACGACACTTTCGACATCGAAGCAGCGCGCGATTTTCGAGGCCAACAGCTCGGCCTTTACGTCGCGTTCCTCGCCGTTCTTCAGGAGATAGAATGTCCCGTTCTCCCGAATCCACGCCTTCGGGGCAACGCCCTGTGTGCCGATGTCCCCGGCCGCGTCGTTGGGCTCCAGCAGTTCCGCATTCTGAACAGTAAGCGAACGGCCGTTCAGGCTGACGTCGGCGAAGGCCCCGGACAGGGAATGCCGGAACAGGCTGAGGTCTGCAAAACTAACGTTCTCCCGATTGAACTTGATCCAGTACACATCGGTCAGACTCAGCCCGTGATAAGAAATGGAAATGGCGGCGCGGTCGCGGTCCGTCACGGCCTGCTTTGCCCCAATGCTGTTGAGGATCTCCTTGGCGAATCTCCGATCCAGGGTCAGGACGCGGGAGGAACACCAATAGTAAAAATTGTTCAGATTGTTGAGCCGCGTGTCCAGATCATCCGTCGTCTCCAAATAGAGATTATAGGGCATGAAAGACGGGGCATAGATCGTGCAGGTGCCGTCCTCGCGGATGGCCGCGACCTTGCGATCCTTGTGCATGATCGTAAAGCGCTCCCAGCCCTTGGAAAGCACATTGTTATTGACCTGAATGCTCATTTCAGCATCTCCTCCAGCTCCTTGAGCTCCTTTCCAATCTCCGCCTCCAGCGCCTTGATGTTGGCCAGGATCTCGCTTGTGGGCGGGTACTCCACGGGCTTGTACTCCGTCTGCTTGTACTTGTTGATAGAGAGGTCATAATCGTTCTGAACGATCTCGTCCTTCGGTACGAAGAAGCTCTGCTCCGTGCGGGCTCTGCCTCCCTCTCCGAGGGAGGGGGACCGCGAAGCGGTGGAAGGAGCTACTCCCTCAGTCTCGCTGCGCTCGACAGCTCCCTCAGGGAGGGAGCCATGAATGGAGCGGAAACGGGCGATGATGTCGGGGATGTCGTTCTCCTTGGTCTCGCTGCGCTTTTCGTCCAGGGAGAAGCCGTCGGCCTTCATGTCGTAGAACCAGACCTTATCCGTGCCGCCGTGGCCGGTCTTGGTGAAGATCAGGATAGCGGTTGACACACCCGCATAGGGCTTGAACACGCCGGAGGGCATGGAGATTACGGCTTCGAGGCGGTTGCCCTCGATCAGCTCTTTGCGGATGGCCTTGTGCGCGGTGGACGAGCCGAAGAGCACGCCGTCCGGCACAATGCAGGCACAGCGGCCGCCGACCTTGAGCATTCGCAGGAACAGCACCAGGAACAGCAGCTCAGTCTTCTTGGTCTTGCATACCTTCAAGAGATCGGTGGAGACGATATCCGCGTCCAGACTGCCCTTAAATGGGGGATTGGCCAGGATCAGGCTGTATTTCTCCCGGTCCGGGTTCTGGTCGGAGAGACTGTCCCGGTACTCGATAAAGGGGTTGTCCACCCCGTGGGTCATCATGTTCATCGCGCCGATGCGCAGCATGGTGCGGTCCATGTCGTAGCCGTGGAACATGTGGTTCATATAGTGGTCTTTGTTCTGACGGTTGAAGAAAACCTCCTGCTTGCGGTTTTCCTTGAGATAATCGCTGACTGCCACAAGGAAGCCCGAGGTGCCGCAGGCCGGGTCGCAGACCACCTCGTCGGCTCGGGGGGCCATAAGCTCCACCATCATGCGGATGATGTGGCGCGGCGTGCGGAACTGGCCATTCAGGCCAGCCGTAGAGATTTTCGAAAGAAGATACTCGTATACATCACCGCGGGCATCAGCTGCCTTGAGTGCAGCCATCTGCTCATAGATGCCGTCCATGGCGGTGACAACCTTATCAAGGAGAAGCGGCGTCGGAAGCTTAAAGATAGCGTCGCCCATGTATTTGGAGTAGGCGCTCTCCTTATCGCCGTGCAGATTTTTGATAAAGGGGAAGACCCATTCCTGTACGGTGCTGTACATCTTCCCCGCGGGGAAGTCGTGGAACACGCTCCACTTGAGCTGGCTGCCGTCGATCACGCGCTCGCCGATCTGCACCTCTTTGGCAAAGATGCTCTCATAGGGCAGCCCGAGCATGGCTGACTCGCGGGCGCGGAGGTTGTCGGATTCATCCAAGTCATGGATGAACATCAGATAGGTCATCTGCTCAATCACGTCTAGGGGATTTGTCAGACCGCCAGCGGCAAAAATATCCCAAAGACTGTCGATCTTGTTTTTTAGTTCGCCTGTAACCATGTTCTTACTCCTTTTCCCAATTCCATGTATATGAGGTGTAACGTCCCCCACCGATCTTGAGGATATCGCCCTTGTCTGTCAGTTCTTTCAAAGCCCGCTGAATGGTGACCTGGCTAATATCCGGGCATTGCGCCATGAGCTCCGTTTTTGTGATCTTTCCGGTCGTGCTACGGATGATTCTGCGAATGCGGCTGATCTTGGAGTTACCGGCTTCGATCATGATCTCCGCCCGTTCCGAGAATTCCCGATAGGCGGCAATGATGATGCCCAACATATAACGGGCAAAGGGCAGGTAATCGTTACTGGTCTCGTGCCAGTTTTCAGAACCGGACTGCAGCGCCTCGTAATAGCTATCCTTGCTGTCGGCGATCAACCGTTCGATACTGATATATTTCCCGATCGGATAGCCCGTGCGGTACAAGAGCAGCAGGGTCAGCAGGCGGCTCATGCGTCCGTTGCCGTCATTGAATGGATGAACGCAGAGGAAGTCCAAAATGAACATGGGGATCAGGAGAAGATCGTCCATCTCCGGATCGGCGATTGCTTCGCTGATCGCTGTGCAGAGAGAATCCATGGCCTCTGACGTCTCCCAAGCGGGAACAGGCTGAAAGCGGACCCGCTTTGTGCCGTCCGGGAGCGTCTCGGCGATCACATTGTCTGAATTCTTAAAGCTCCCACCGATCGACATGCCGCTGAATTTATACAGATCCCGGTGAAGCTGCAGGATCATACCGGGGCGAATTGGGATAAACTCATAGTTTTCATGGATCGTGTTCAATACATCCCGATAGCCGGCGATCTCACGTTCGCTCCTGCTGCGCGGCGTCGTCTTGTTTCGTACGATCAGCTTTAGGCGGTCGTCCGTTGTGACGATGCCTTCGATCCGGTTCGATGCCTCCGTGCTCTGGATCTTCGCAATCTCCAGCAGTTCGTCGAGGACATCCTGCTGCGCGTTGGAAAACTTGCTCTGTTTTCCTTTCTGTTCGTGAATCTGCGTGAGATAGGAAACGATCTCCGCGGTCAGCAGCTTTTGATATTCCTTTTTATAGTTAAAACTCCGCATGTGCATCCCTCATTCGACAGGCCGATTGTGTCTATACAAATACGATTCTATTATATTATTCATTGTTTTAAACGTCAAGTCAATTTAATCAAATTTTGAGTTTATGATTAAATTGAGATGGTACAAATGTGCTATTTGATATAAAGAAGCACCCGGAGAAGTGATGCTTGATCGCTTCCCCGGGTACCTGTGCTGTTGACGGCTTCTCCCGGCGTGTTTCTAAATTGGGCTCCTTCATGAATACTACCGCAAAATTACAGTTTTCTAAGACACGTTTTACCGCAGATTTACAGATTGTTTGGATGGTTACTTGTAAAAGGGGCTGTGAAAAAAGACCCTGAAAAAAGAAGGACGCTTCCAAGCGAAAGTACTTGGAAGCGTTCTCCTTTTTTGGTACAATTTTTGTGTCATGA
>CADAUZ010000005.1:0-125292 GCA_902791215.1 Oscillospiraceae bacterium
GGGCGGCATGACCAACTGCCAGAAGGAAATGGACAAGGCTGTCAAGTGCGGCTACTGGAACCTGTTCCGCTTCAACCCGGATGCAGAGAAGCCGTTCACGCTCGACAGCAAGGAGCCTGCGGGCGGTTACCGCGAGTTCCTGATGAACGAGGCGCGCTACTCCAGACTTACTCGCGAGTTCCCGGAGAGAGCCGAGAGACTCTTTACCGCCAACGAGGAGGAAGCGAAGAAGCGCTACGAGCATCTCATGAAGCTCAAGGCCCTCTACGAATAATCCCGAAACAGCATAAATCTTCGGGCTTCGGCAACAATGCCGAAGCCCTTTTTGTATTGAAAACACCCCCGGTTCCGTGATGGAATCGGGGGTAAGTGCTTAGATTAGGGTTGCTTTACGCTCAGGATACGCGGGTAATCACAACGCCGTCACGGCTGCCGGGTACGGTATCGTCCCCGACTGTGAGAGTGAAGACTGCGCCGTTGCCTTCCCGAATCGTGTAGGTGCCATACGGCAGCTCACCGATCCAGAACACGCCGGAGCTCTGGGAGGTCAGGTTAGTCAGCGTTTCCGTCGTTCCGTCCTGATGCTTTACCGTGTACGCCGCTGTACCCGTGCCCTGGCAGACCGTGAAGCTGCGGCCGGACAGCGGCGTGTAGTCGTTGGCGCTGACCTTGCGCAGGATCACCTTGCGAAAGCCGCTTGTGCCGTTCCAGTAGATGTAAGTGGGATGCTCGGTATCCGGTACATCCACCGCACCGGAGAGATAATCGCCGGTGTTGTTCTGCGCCGCCTCGTCGTCCCGCGCGTTGCGGAAGGCGTGTAGCGTGGACTCTACGCGGTCGCCCAGCTCTGTTCTCACGTTATCCGCAAACAATGCGAACTGATGCTTGGACGGATAGTGATAATAGTCGCCGGGTTCGGAAACGTTTCCGTCAGCCCAGACCCAGATGGAACCTTCGGGCATTGACTTTGTGCTGTCTTCCGGATCGGTCAGGGCACCACTGAGCACCAGAGTACGAAGCGGGTTGCGGTCGCTGTTATAGGCGATAGGCCCGTCGATCGTGCAATTCTTCAGCACCTTCAGCTTCAGGGCGGACACATCGGCTTTCTTTCCATCTTCATAGAAGAACGTTTCGGTTTGCGCGGCTTCAAAGCCCTCCGCCAGCTTCGCGTAGACCGCCGGGAAAAGCCTGGCCGTTCCTTCGCCTGTGGCGTCGTCGTCCTGCTCCCACAGGCTATGCCCCTGCGTATAGAGCAGCTTGTCCGATGCGTCCGTCAGCTTGCAGACAACCTCCTGGTTATCAACGATGTAATAGCCATCCTCAGATGTTCCTTCGTCTGCGGCTCAAGAAACAGTTGACCGTTGGCCTCGGCGCGTATATACTCCATCTTGAAGAGCCTCCTTTAGGGCGGAGTAATGCCTTTACCGGCATCCCACAGAAAAAGTGATTGACCCAAAATGATTTGAAAAGAAAAGACCAGGAAAGCTGCGGTTTTTTGCTTGCTTCTACGCCTGACAGACGGTATAATACGAGGTACAGAGAAGGTGCGTTCAAAAAAGATGCTTTCGGGAGGGGGTATGGCAATGGCAATGAGCGTTTTTGTCGGCGGTGAGAATTTTGATGAGCTCCGCACCAGCGGGTGCTATTATGTGGATAAAACAGAGTTGCTTTATGAACTGAGGCAGGATTCAAAAAACAAAGTAACACTCTTTACCCGTCCCCGCCGTTTTGGAAAGACCCTGACCATGCGTATGATGGAAAGCTTCTTCGATATCCGGCGTGACAGCAGAGCAGTATTTGATGGCCTTGCGATCATGAAGCATGAGGAGTTCTGCACCGAATGGATGAATCAGTACCCGGTGCTGTTCATCACGCTGAAGGATGCGGAGGGGCTGAACTTCCAAGGCGCTTATGGGATGCTGAGAAGCATTATCTCTGATTTGTGTGTTAAGCATTCTTATCTTGGTAGAAGCGAGAAAGCTGATTCTGACGATGCTGAACGGTTCAAAAAGCTCAAAGCGAAAACAGCATCAGATGATGAAATCAAGGGGGCTCTGCTCCTTCTCACCCGCATGATGGCGGCCCACTACGGCAAGCCGGTGATCCTTTTGATCGACGAATACGATGTTCCTCTGGCAAAAGCCAATGAAGAGAAGGAAGCAGGGGAGCGATACTACGGGCAGATGCTGGATGTCATCCGCGGTATTATGAGCACGGCACTCAAGTCCAACGACTATTTGAAGTTCGCAGTTATAACCGGATGCCTGCGAATTGCTAAAGAGAGCATCTTCACCGGAGTAAATAATTTCAAATCCTATTCAGTTTTGGATGATAAGTTCAGCAAATATTTCGGCTTTACGCAGTCAGAGGTTGATGAATTGCTGAAAACAGCCGATTTGGAAGAGAAGCGCGATACCTTCCGGGAGTGGTACGATGGCTATATCTTTGGAAATGAGTATGTTTATTGCCCATGGGACGTGGTGAATTACACATCAGAGCTTTTATATAAGAAGACTGCCATGCCAAAAAACTACTGGGCCAATACCAGCGGCAACGGTATTATACGTGATTTTGCTGGGCACGATGACTTTGATGTTACAGATAAGTTTGAAACCCTGATGAACGGAGGAGCAATCGTTCAGACGATTTCAGATGAACTGACTTATGACAGCCTGCATGAAACCGAAGATAACCTCTGGAGTGTACTCCTGATGACCGGATATCTGACAAAGGCAGACCCAGAGGAAGACGGGAATACAGTATCTCTTCGCATTCCCAATGCGGAGATTGCCGATGTTTTCGAGACTGCGGTAGTAAGGCTGTTTCAGGAGAGGCTTGACAGGCGCAAACAGAGGGAACTCATGGATGCGTTCTGGAGCGGGGATGCTGATACGGCGACAAAGTTGGTATCTGATTTTCTGTTCGACACCATCAGCTTCCATGATTATCATGAGGATTATTACCATGCTTTCCTGACCGGAATTTTCATCGGCCTGGGTTATGGCGTCAAGTCGAATCATGAGCAGGGGCTGGGCAGGACGGACATTACCCTGACGGATAAAAGAAACCGGCGAGCTCTTGTGATCGAGGCAAAGAAATCCGATTGTGAAGAGAATATGGAAAAGGATTGTAATGACACACTGAAACAGATTGTAGAGAAGAAATATGCAGAAGCTCTAAAAGGCTACAGACAGATTGAATGCTATGGCATTGCTTTCTTCCAAAAGAGCGCTTTAGTGAAGAAACTATAGTCTATAAGCAGCCCACTGTGCAGTTATCCAACCGAGGAAATTTTTCCAAGTTGGAAAGCGGCATAGTGGGCTGTTTTTTGTTTTCACCCGCACATACAGCATAAAAACTACAAGCCTCCAGAGTAGAAGTACAAAGTAAAAAGAATAAACCAACATTTACTTTTTTTGCTCAAAATCCACCCGAAATTCACTTGAATAGTTCAAAAGGCCAAAAGCCAATCCTCGGCGGTAGAAGTCCTCAAACAACGAAAAAACACCGCTTAGAAAGTTCTTAAAAGGCGCAAGAAAAGCGCTTAATAAGAACAATCAAGAGACGTAAAACTGCCTTTTCGGCGCAATATGAGATACCCTATCCTCGGCGGCCATAGTGGGTGGACTTCCACTGGGGTGACTATATATATAATATGGAAGGCGAGGGCGAAATCACCCTCTCGTCCCTTCTGGAAAAGCTCGGCGTGACGGAGATCACCGCCGCCGACGTGACGGGTGTCAGCTTCACCAATCCTGATTACATAGAAATCGAGCAGCTTGACTCCGACTGGCTGCTCCGGTCCCTTGCGCCCTTCAACACCGAAGAGGCGCTGGTTCTCACGCTCAAAAACGGTGAGACAGTGACGATCAAGGTCACGGACGAGGGGGAAACGGTTACTGCGCCTACACCGATTGAAGGGCTTGTCTACGACGGCGAGGAAAAAGCTCTGATCACGGCAGGAAGCACCACAGACGGTACTTTTTACTACGCAATTGGTTCCAACGCAGAAGTTGCCCCAGAGGACAACACTGAAGCAATAACAAACTGGAGCACAGAAATTCCAAAAGCCACGAATGCCGGGGATTACTATGTTTGGTATAAGCTGATCGACAACGACAGTATTATTGTTTCTGAACAGAGTCTGACAGTAACTATCAGCCCTGCAACACATAACCTAAAGGTTACCATGAACGCAGGAGAATTTGACACTTCAACCAATACGATCAGCTATACTGTGGTTGTGGAGGCTGAAGGTGATTCCTTCTTTGGCGAGACGGATCATCCTGTTACAATCTCAACCACCTCTGCGGATCTGACCTTTGACTCAGGCAGCTACACCTATGCCCACAAAGAAGGCTCGGATCATAACCAGGAAAGCCAGGTAAATGAGACGCCTGTTTCAGCGAATACTGAGACACTATTCACCGCCTCCTCACTCACTGTCTCACATATGTATGACGGTGACGTCATCACTCTGACTTATACAGCCAAGGTCGACAACGCGGTTTATAACGCTTCAGAGAACGCGACTCAAGTAGTCAACACTGCCGCAATTACCTGGGAGCAATCTGAAAACCCGAATATTGTTATCATACCACATGATATGCCCGGTGAAAAGCACTATTGATATGATCGCCGAGATGCCGTCCGGCTTTGAAAAGAAGGAGGAAACAGAAAATGAGCAACTAATACTTCCCACTTGATTTTTGCAGGGAAACGCCCTGTATATCGCACAGAATAGATTTCAAATAGAATTATGCAGCTATGTTTCCCCAAAATATGGCTGTAACGCATTCTGGATCTGCTCCGGTAACCGACTCATGAAACTGGCTGGCATATATCTCCTTTGGTATTTTGTTTGATTGGTAGCTACATTATACTACAAAATGAAGAAATATGCTATTTTTTATATAAAAATAGTTCTGAAATTTAGAGATTTGCAATAGTATTCAAAAACATTTCTCACGAATTCACAAGTGGGAAGTATTAGATATTTATCTGATATCAGTTTTTTCTTCTCAGTCGTCCCGATCGAACCAGTCGTCAAAATCATGGTCGTACATGTCGTCCCAACCCGATACAAAACGCTTGCAGGAACTGCTCACCCCATGATATACTGACTGCTGTGACGCTCCTGAGCCCGGGTGTATGTGCATCTGCGGAGAAGAACGGCCTCCGCTATTGGGAGGAAAAAGGCTTGGACAGCTTCAGACCGGACACCATCGTCTAAATTAAGAAGCCTGCTGTGTTTCTGGATGCGGAGCCTGACGCAGAGTACGGGATCGTCAGCATAGACAAGATGACTGCCAGCACGCCGGGGATAAAACAGCGACAGCATGTTCACAAAAAATCATAACGGAGGATTCTATCATGCAGAAAAGGTTCCTTTCCCTGTTTCTGACCTTTCTAATGCTGTTCTCTCTCTGCAACATTTCAGCAAGGGGTGAGAATGACAATACCTGCGGGCTCAATGACATGGAAAATGCTTCTGCTGCCCAGACACAGCAGGGGCAGCTGAAAGTGGAGGATTTCTACCCGGTCCTGCGTGAAAGCTATGTGGGTACCCCTGTTCCCAAGCCGAACGGAACCAAACGGCTGGCGCGTGTCGTGATGGAGCAGAATGCAACTGAACTTCCGGTGATCGCGGAGCTTGCCTATGCGCCGGACGGCACGCTTGCCGGGGTCGTGACCTCTTTTGACGCCGCTGGGATCTATGACGACTGGGATCGGGATGCTGAAACCAAAACCGACGACCGGGGCCGCCTGATTTATGATGCGGACCCGACTCGCTGGGGCGGCGTCTACACTTATGCATACGCAGAGGATGGCCAGTCCTATACGCGCACCATCACACGGGCAGACGGCACGTCTGAACGGACCTTCTCTCTTGCTGATCTGCAGATTCAGGATCTTGTAAAAAAAGAACCAGGCTACGGCAAACCTTTGACATATGATGAAGAAGGACTCGTGATGAGCGCCAGCAAAGGCTACACCATGGATAACGCCGGAAATCTTGTGGAAATGACGGAGGAGTATCCCGCCTACCACTGGGAGACAGGAGTTACAACCCGGAACTCCATGAGCACAGAGCGTGTGGTGAATGCAACTGTTCTTAAAAGAACTGTTGTCCGGTCATACGGCAGCCCATTTGATGATGATTTTCTGATCTTCGACAGAGATGGTTACCTTGTTTCTTATGTTCCCCTGACCACATTTGACGTTGTCTACGATTATTTCTATGAGGAACCGGAGCTCGTTACACCCGCACCTGTGGAGGAACTGACTGAGGCGGAGCGTTACGCGAAGGCCGAGGCTCTGATGGCCTCCGGTGACAAAGCTCACGCGGCTATGGTCTTTGGCGCCCTCGGAGAATACAAAGACTCGAAGGATCGCAGCTTTGCGCTGTGGCGGGAGATCATACTTCCGTGCACGCTCTCCGCCGGCGCATACAATACGGTCGGAATCCGCACTGACGGTACGGCGGTGTCTACAGTGTTCAAAGGAAACAACAGTGATAATTTTGGCCAGTGCAATCTCAGAGGCTGGACAGACATGGTATCAATCAACGCCAGTGACAATCAGACAGTTGGCGTGAGAGAGGACGGGACTGTGCTTGCTGTTGGCGAGAACGACTGCGGGCAGTGCAATGTCAGCGGCTGGACGGATATTGTGGCGGCAGCTACGGGCTACAAGCATACGGTAGGGCTGAAGGCAAACGGCACTGTTACCTTCACCGGACAAGATTTCTGGGGAGACAGCAAAGTTCAGAATATGACCGATATCGTTTCGATTGCAACAGGTTGCTATCACGTAGTTGGTCTGAAATCGGACGGCACGGTTGTCGTTGTAGGAAGCAACAATTACGGTCAGGGCGAGGTTAAGGGCTGGACAGACATTGTGGCAATCACGGCGGCGGGCAATACGACATTTGGCCTGAAATCGGACGGCACGTTTATGGCATGTGGCGAAAACCTCGGCAATTATAGTAATTGGACAGAAATGATGGCAATTGACGGAAGCGCTCGTCATGTAGTCGGTTTGAAATTGGACGGCACGGTTCTCGCCACAGGCGTAGAAGCGTTTCATGACAACGAGGTCGGCGATTGGACAGATATCGTGGCAATTGCCGCGGGAGACTTTCATACAGTCGGGATGAAATCGGACGGTACGTTTGTCGCCATTGGAAACAACAGCTACGGCGGTCAGTGCAATATTACCGACTGGACGGACATCCGCCGTCCCGGCACATAATCTTCTTATTTTTCATTGTTTTTAAAGAATCACCCGGAGATCAGCATCCCCGGGTGATCTCTCTATTCTACCTTTTCTTCCCCGATCTCCGTTTCCGGTTCGCCACCCTCCTGCAACTTGTCAATCGCTTCCTTATACTGATCGACTCTTGCCTTGAACCACTTCGGCATAGGAGCGCCGAGGCGTCCGCAGTTCTCGATGATGCTGCCGACCTCCGTCAGGATATGCCACAGCAGCACAATCGGGGTCAGCATCGGGCCAGACAACCTATATCAAACGATTTTGCTTTCATCTCTTTACGCTCTGCATACAATCTGTTATAATCGTTTCTACCATTTCACAGATAAGGAGCCAATGATCATGAATAAAACCGAACTCGTAAAGAAAGTCGCGGAAGAGAACGGCCTTACGCAGAAAGCTACCGCCGCGGTTGTCGATTCCGTCCTTAACACCATCATGAATTCCCTCGCCGCTCGTGAGCCTGTCTCTCTTTTGGGATTCGGCACCTTCACTTGCAGACACCGCGATGAGAGAACCGGTATAAACCCGGCAACAGGTGAAGAGATGACCTTTGCGGCATCCAACACTCCGATCTTAAAACCGTCTAAGGCTTTTAAGGAAATGGTGAATTGATCACGGCATCCAGGGCATCATCAGGACAATATGCTCCCTCTATGAGAGATAGTGTAAAAATCACTGTCAATCATGGAGGGAGCATATCAGAATTGGTGGTGTCCTTTTCACATTCCAGCGTTGCTGAAGTTCACGCGGCAGTGAAACACACGCGCTCTCCCAGCGGGGTGGGTCATATTCAGAATGGAGCTGATCCTGTGGAGGTCAAATAATGCGTAGACCAAAAGATATCACCGGGCAGCACTTTGGTCACCTAACGGCGTTATATAATACTGGTGAGAAGAAAAGCAACTTTTACGTTTGGCATTGCGTCTGTGACTGCGGGAAGGAGAAGGATGTGCCTATCGGCTGTCTCACATCTGGCAATACGACCTCCTGTGGTTGTGCCAAAACCGGAATACACACGAAAGACAATACAGGTCAGACATTTGGCCAGTTGACGGCTCTGTACCCGACCGAAGAAAGGAGCGGTTCCGCCGGTGTCTGGCACTGTAGATGTGCTTGCGGCGGTGAGAAGGATGTGCCTATCAAGTATCTCATATTGGGCAGAACGACCTCCTGCGGCTACGCGAAATTGAAATCGCACCCGAAAAATATCGCTGGTCAGACGTTCGACGATCTGACAGCCATTGAACCAACTGAGCGACGTGACCACCGTAGTGTCATATGGAAATGCCGCTGCGTCTGTGGGAATGAGGTTGAAGTTTCTTTGCACCGTCTGCGGGCGGGAACGGTAAAGGACTGCGGATGCAGGAGACAGCTACGCAGACCAGAAGCTGACCCCTTTCTATCCGAGCGGTGAGAGGAGAGGTTCCGCCGTCATTTGGCTTTAGCGCTGCTCACGCGGCGATGAAAATCCACCTGACGCGAGTCTCTGCCTGTTGATTTCCGGATTTCCCGCGTTTCTTGAATTTGGCCCGACATTGTGCTAAAATATAATTGTTCGGATAGCAAAATTCGCCTGTAGGAGGGAAATTTCCCATGCGCAAAACAATGTCATTGCTTCTATGCATCTGTCTTCTCCTCTCTTTTGAGGCTTTATCCTTCGCCGACAGCTTCACGCCCGGCGACTATGAAGACACGGCGCAGGGCTACGGAGGACCGGTGAAGGTTAAACTTAGCTTTGACAACGAGAAGGTCGTCGCCGCCTTAGTGGAGGGGCCGGAGGAAACTGAGGGAATCGGTGGAGCGGCTATTGAGAGCTACAACACCCGGCTTGTGGGCATCCGCTCTGTCGACGAGGTGGACGCCGTCTCCGGGGCTACAAGGACATCCAATGCGGTTATAAAAGCAGTGGAGAGCTGCTTTGCCCAGGCACGGAACGCGGTGGCAGGCAATGCTCCTGTGTTTACCTTTCCTTCCAGAATCATCGCACCGCCGACGATCAGCGATATCAACGACAGCCAGATGCTGGTACCCTATTATCTTCAGGTATTCGGAAATGGTGATAGTTATTGCCTGAACATCATGCAGGAAAAGTATCTCTTGTTTTTATTCTATGACGAGAATGGAAATTATTCTCATACGCAGATCATGACACGTGGGCTCTCTCTGGAAAATGGAAAAACGCTAGAGTATGATATATACTCTGCAAATTTAGACGATCTGGCGATAGACAAATACGGTGAACTTCACGGTATTCGTTGGGATAAGGACTACAAAGAAAGATTGGGTTATACATTCAAATATCCTCATGGGCTTGCGTCAGTCGCACAATTAGGATTGATCTATTACTCCGATGACGGTGCATATACAAACTATTATTGGAATCCGGGCACCAATGACGGCTGGTATTGTTACACCAGCAGCGGAAAAACGTATACGAAGCTCAACGTTGAAAAGCGTACAGATTTGATTCCGATTCCGACGCTGGTCTTCACTGGAGATATACACT
Organism: Oscillospiraceae bacterium; assembly: GCA_902791215.1. Lineage (GTDB taxonomy): Bacteria > Bacillota > Clostridia > Oscillospirales > Oscillospiraceae > Limivicinus. Next base: position 9,782 of record CADAUZ010000005.1, read on the forward strand.
GGCATTGTGGGACAAAAACGCCGTGCCGCCCCTGACAACGCTGGAATTGCCGCGAAATCTGACCCGTATCGATTCGGAAGCCTTCATGGGTGTCAGCGCGCAGAAGATTGTTATACCGGACAGATGCACGTATATTGGCTCCCGCGCTTTTGCAAACTGCCCGAATCTTGTGGAGATCAGCGTCCCTCATGGGATTTCAATTCCTTCGGATGCCTGTTCAGGCTGCGGAAATGTAACGGTTACTGAAAGACCTGCAAAATAGCCTGAAACTGTCGGCGCGCTGAACTTCTGTCTCCTGACCGCATTCATAAACGCATACCTTGTGACATGCCGCGTACGATGTCCTATTGGATCATCAATTGGCCGTGTTCTCGAAACAGTCGATCCTGAACTATTCGCGACAAATCTGGAGATCCAGAGATATCTCGAAAGCAAGAAAGACGAGGCGTAACCTGAGCAGCCATCTGCTCCGGCCTATCGTAAAGGTGGAAGTACATTGGTGCGCAGCTCGATAAGCCGTGGCCGCTCATTATCATAACATTCGTTATCCAGTTTTATGTTAACTGTTAGCCGGTAATTTACACCCCTGAACTCCTCTATGATATGTTCCCTTTCGCTATGAAAACCCAGTCGGGCATATCATTTGGTTGTCCAGGGGTGTTGTTTATTTTACGGCCAACTGGTGTGAATTCTCCTCAGTTGAAGATAAACTCCTCAGGTGCGGGCCAATCGCCGTAGTGGGTGGCGACGAAGTCGGTTTTTCCTGCGGTTTTTGCCTTGGTCTCCTGCTCGATTTGATACACCGTCCGAAGATTGAACAGATTACCGTAAATCTTATCCAACCCATTGTCCCCGGTATCGTAAGGCTTGGCATCGTCCCAAACGGCCTTGCCGCTTAGAAGAATCTTTGTTGTATACAATTTTATATTTCCACAATCGCATGTGCATTTCCAGATTGTGTTCCCCGAAAGTGGTGCATCGTCAGTTTTACTCATCACTGTTAACTGCCCGATACGCTGGCCTGTAAGATCTGTTTCTTTGAACACATCCTGCAGGCATCCGCAGCTTTTGGTCGCGCCTTTTCTCAGGCTGGTTTGGAGGACATTGACCTTGTTTCCGCAGTCGCATTGGCATTCCCATTGACGGTACTTGGTTCCACTCGGGGAAATGTGGTTTTCCACTTCCCTGAGAACCACAAGCCGTCCAAATCTCTGGCCTGTTAGGTTTATTCCTTTTGTTTTCATAGTTTTAGTCTCAACTGGATGATCTCATTAAATATGGAGTGGAAGAATTAGATTGTATTCATTATATTTCCTATGTCGGATTTCATCACGCTGATGGTCTGCTGCTTCCGGTGTGGGCAACTATTGAGTTACCCACACGCGGAAGCGATTGTTTTTCTTGTGGGGTCTGATACCCCAGCATTGAGAGGTGCTTAATGTTGTGTTTGCGCAGTCGATTCTTCGCGTGTTGCACGCGGGCCGCTGATCGTGACGCCGTCGCGGCTGCCGCTTGCGGTGTCGTCGCCGACGGTCAGCGTAAACCACTTATCCGGCGACTCTTCATGCAGATAGTACGTGCCAAACGGGAGCTTGCCGATCCAGAAGACGCCGGAGGAAAGAGAAGTGCCGGAAGCCTTCTCAGTTCCGTCAAAGCTGTAGATCTTGAACTCCTTGCCGGAAATTGCCGTGTAGTTTCCGTCCGCAACCTTGCGAAGGATTACCTTGCGCTCGGCCTTGGAGATGTTCATGACTTGATACTGCCATACTTCAGGAGCAGGATCGGTAGAAGTCTTGACCTTGAAAACCTCAACGTCATAGCTTGTCGCTGTAGAGCTTGACTTCTTGTGCATTTCAAGCTCACCGGTACCGGAAATCTTCACCTCATAGATGGTTTCGTCAAGCTTATAAATGTGATCTTTTCCTTCTGGATCCTTTGCCGGCACCACTGTCTCTTTCAGATAGAAGGTCTTCGGCGGCACCTTGGACAGAAGAACTTCACCTTTTTCAAGCGTGACGATGCTGCCGTTTTTATCCTTGTAGGTCGCGGTACCGTCGCTGGAAACTGTGGTAGCACGCTTGCCGTCACCTGTCACGGGTGTGCTTCCGGTGAAGGTCATCTCAAACGGCGTTGTGCACGCCGGGTCTGAATAGAGCGTAAAGGTCGCACCGGGAAGCGGTTCACCGTAGCTGTCTATCTTGCGGAAGATCGCATCAAAGCCGCCGGTCCAATAGATGAAGTTCGCATTTTCTCCCTTCTGGCCTGTCAGGTAATCACCGCCGCAGCTGGTAGCGCTGTCGGGACGCGCGTTGCGGAAAGCCAGATAGGTATCGTCGTCAACTGCCTTGGAGGCGACCGCGAACGGCGTCATCATTTCATAGTGCTTCGGGCTGTCGGCCCAGACCCAGATACTGCCCGCGCCGCTACTAATATTATTTGTGACGACAATGGATGTGGGATCATCCCCGGTCTCCGCAAGGAAGATGTCCTGACGAGCTTTGGCATAGAGTTCGCCGCCATTGGTTTCGCTCAGATCGCCCTCTTTGAAGTTGCCGTCGATACCCAGAGCATTATTTTTGAAGCTCGGCGCGCCGGAGATGTTCATCGTGACTTTCGTGGGGCTGAGATAAATGCCCGCGCCGTCGCAGGTTGTGCCGTTCGGAACAGAGTTACCGCTGATGGTGCCACCGCTGAGGTTCAGCGTACCTTCCTCCATGTACACCGCGCCGCCATAGCCCTTTGTTGTGCCGTTCAAAACCTTGTTGTTGTAGATCATGCCTCCTGTAATGGTCACGCTGCCCTTTTTGACGCTGATGGCACCGCCGTTGGCGTCCGCTTTATTCACCTCGTTGTTAAAAATCTCCGCGGTTCCGGAAACCGTCACGGTTCCGTTGCTTTCCACGCGGATCGCGCCGCCGCCAAAATTGGTTGTTTTGGAGTTTTTCAGTACCGCACCGTCCTCGACATTCAAGGCTCCGGCGTTCACCATCACAATGCCGCCGTTGGCATTGGCGGATTTGCCGCCGTCCTTATTCCCGTCCAGCACGATGTCGGTCAGGGTCAGGCTTCCCTTGGCTGTGAACATGGAGCTACCGTTGAAGTTACGGACGATATTTGCAACTGTTCCCCACGTACCAACGTAGGGATATCCGTCTGCTGCATTGGATTTCGCCGTAGTCAGGGTAACGACGTTCCCGCTGTTGACCGTGACCGCCCTTGCCATACTGTAGTTTTCGATAAGCATCTCCACGCTGAGCGTTTCCGATCCGCCATACTCGAATCTTTCATAGCGATTGGTGAAAGCATTGTAATAGTACAGGTCGGGTTTGCTGTTGACCACATCAAACGCGCCGGTATTGTTGTTGCTGGACAGGGTGGAATAGACCGCAGGAAGCGGTTTCCCGCTATGCGCATCCAGAGTATACAGCAATACACCGCCGTTTTTTGAGGAGGTCAGCTTGCATACCGCATTGAGGTTGTCGAAATACGCGTCGGACTGATACTTGGAATTGACGTCCTCCCTGTAAAGGTTTTCGCCGATCGTTCCGGACACGCTATGATCTCCGCTCGTTCCCGAGGAGCGATAGGTGGTTGTCACATAATGCGCACTTCGCTCGGGTGATAGAACCTCCTCGACCTTATAATACACATGGCCACCATCTATCTCCGCCGGGAGGTTATCCACCGTTACGCTCTCTCTGTTTTTAAGCGTGAATTGAGCAAACCCGTTTTCGATTTTGATCGGTTCCCTTTCTCCATCATCCTTTCCGTCATAGGTGAAATTGGAATTGAATCCATAGATTCCAACGCCGCCCTCCGTTTTGGAGAAAGTGACCTGGAAGGTGAAATTCTCGCTGAGATCGGTGTCAAGACCGCTGATGACCGTTTTTGAGACCTGGAGGGAGAAAATCCTGACCCAGTGGATCTTCTCGCTATCTCCAAGCTGCAAACCACCCTTGAGTCCGTTGCGGTCATTGACGAAGCAGTAGAGGAAATCCGTATTGCTGCTATTGGCAAACTTGCCGAAGGGCTTTGTTTCCAGACCGTGTTTGTCATACTGTGACGTGTTTTTCTCGGCGGGGGAGTCGCCCGGGCTCTCCACACCCGGAACATAGATGCCGATATAGGAGTTTCTGGCGATGCCCCGTGAGTTGATGATGTCATTGGTGTCCGTTATCAGCTCCACGTTGCAGGGGGCGGTTCTCCCGTCCTTGACCGCGGTATTGCCGGAAACCGTCACGCGATTGGAGAGATTCAGACGGGTATTCTTGTTATTGCCAAGGAAAATACCGCCACCCTCCACACCGGCATGATTTCCGGTGATGGAACCGCCAGACATGTTCATGACCTTTTGCGCGTTCAGGTATACGCCTCCGCCCTTTTCCGTCGCCGTGCAGCCGATGATACGGGCGCCGCCGGATATGTCAAACGACGTACCTTTCTCAAAATACACACCGCCGCCGTTTTTTGCGGAGCACTGGGAGATGTTGCCCGAGGTAAATTCAATTTTTCCGGCGTCATTGCTCTTCCAGACGCCGCCGCCGTTGCCCGTCGCGGTGCCGCAGTTATAGATCGCGCCGCCCTCAATATAGAGGGACGCGCCGCCGTTGACATAGACGCCTCCGCCATGATTGGCGTTGCTGATGCTGCAGTTCTGCAAAACGGAGTTGGCCGCCAGCGTCACGGTGGTGCCGTTGCTTGCGTTGATCAGTCCGCCGTTGGCCGTCGAGGTCTTCGGAGAAGTTTTGTCCGTCGAAGCGCCGTCCAGCGTGATATTTGTCAGCGTCAGGTTCACGCCTGTTGTAATGAGGGAATTGCCAGCCGTATAAGTGCGCTTGACCGTGGCATAGGTGCCCGCCCGCCCGGTATAGGGATACCCGTCGGTGTCCGTGTTGCTTGCGGTGGTCAGCGTCACCAGTTTACGGGTGTTGTAGGAACCGGTGGTGATATAGGTCTCCGTCTCAAATGTGCTGACCAGCAGCTTCACCTTGATCTCTTCCGCTTCCAGATCAATCGGAGTCCTGGGCTCCGCATCGCCCTTTCGATAGAGCGCCGGGTTTTCCTGCCGCAGATAACTGAAGGGGCTGAGCTTGCTGCCGTTGCCGTTGGGATATTCGGTGCTGTTTGTATGATAATCCAGCCGATCGAACACTGCCGGGTCCTTGCAGTCCGCGTCCAGGTACAGCAGATGACCGGAGGAATCCGTGATTTTGCAGACCACGCTGCCGCGCCAGATGAGTTTTAGGGGGGCCGCGCGGTCAAACACGCCGTAAAGTCCGCCGGAATCTGCCACGAACACATGGCTGCCCTCGGTGAAGCCGGCGAAGGTCTCCTCCGTTCTGGTGCCGAATTGCTGCGTGGCCTTGCCGGGGTTGACGACGCGGATCTCGCCGTCGAGGCCGCAAAGCACTTCTACGCTTCCGGCAACGCTTGACTTGTTGTTGTTATTCCACCACAGCCGAACATCAGAAGGCGCACCCGAACCATTGGTATTATCTTTGACCGTTGTTGAATCCAGCCGGGAGGCCCCTTCCGTACCTACCGTCAATTTGTAATTGTCCGGAAGAAAAACGCCTCCCGCATTCGTCCAGGCATCTGCCGGACTTGCAGTGATCCGGTTTTTGGTAATGTTCGTGTTGTTCTTCAGCGTTAGTTGTGCATAGGAATAAATACCGCCGCCGAGGCCGCCGGAGGAGTTGTTCTGGATGGTAGAACTGTCGACGGACAATACTCGAGACCTATTGTCATTATCACCGACCCAAATGCCGCCGCCATTCTTTTTAGCGGTGTTATCCGAGATGCTACAGCCGGTAAAGCTTGTGGACCGCACCCGATAGACGGCAACGCCGCCGCCCTCGTTTCCGGTGGACTTGTTGCCGGAGATGACAGCGTTTGTCACGGTCAGAGAGCTGCCGTCAACGTCGCGGTTATGATAGACGCCGCCGCCCTTTCCCACCGCCGTGCAGTTTTTGATCTCGGTGTGGCGTGTTTCGATTCCACCACTGATTATATTTCCAGACAGATCCTTGTAGACGTCCCCGTCTTTAAGCACGGTAACGGCTTTGTTATCACCGTCAAGGTAGTAATACCCGTCGCCGATGATGAATTCCTTCGCCGCACTGTAGACGCCGCCGCCATAATCGGAGGCTCTGGCGTCATTGATGGAAGTGCCGTATATCTCCACCTTAACGGCATTCCCGCTGGTAAGGCCGACAGCGCCGCCAAACTTGGACGAGGTATTGTTGAAGCTGGTGTTGATGATCGTCGTATGTGTGGAGGTGCTTCGGAAGCCGCCGCCGTTGCCGGGATTCGTGCCGGTAACATGGCAGTCGTTAAACGTACAGTCAATGACCGTTGTATGACATTCCGTGGTAGGACTCGCGTGTTTCAGGGCATACACATTAAAGCCGCCGCCGTTTCGGTCCGTGGCGATACAGTGGTCAAATGTACATCCGGTCACCGTGATGTTGTGGGAGCCGAGCTCCAGGCCGCCTGCCGCCTTGGATTTGCAGCTGGTAAAGGTGCAGTTACTGACCGTGGAAGAGGTGTTTCCGGCTTTGTTTTCAAGTTCGACCTTGTGGAACACCGCGCCCGCCTGCCAGTCCGCTTCGCAGGAGGTGAAGGTGGAGTCCTTCAGCGTCATATGATCCACATAGGCGTGGATCGCGCCGCCGCCGTCACGGGGACCGGTCTTTGTGGAATAGCAGTAGAGGAAACTGCAATCCGTAACTGTCAGGGAAGAGCCTTTTCCGTGTTTACCGTCTGTGATGGCGACAAAGAGCGCGCCGCCGTTGCCGGCGTAAATATTCAAGAATTTGACGTTCTGCACGGTTACGTTGCAATCCTTTGTGCTCACCGCGCCGCCGTCGCTGCTGCCGCGGACACTCTTGCCGTCGATGATCAGATTCTTGACGGTAAAGGTGGTGCCGGCGGGGTTGTCGGCGACTCCCGTGGCGGTAAGCATGGCAGCCGTGTTCTCCTGGTCGCGGCTGATGGTGGCGCGAGTTTCCCCTTCCGCGGCGGGAGTATATTTGCTCACGCCTGTGCTTGCGGTGGTCAGGGTGATGTGATAGCCCGCGGGGACCTCCAGCTTGTCGGAGGCCGGGAGCAGATAGTCCGTCAGCATCTCGATGGAGGCGGTCTTGTTGTACGGCGCGTCTTGCATGTACTTACTGACAAAGGTCATGGCCTTTTTCAGCGTGGAGAACAGGTATTCCGTTTCTGTACCGTCCACCGTATAGCCGGTGATCTCCCCGTTTTCCAGGGCAGTATCAGCATTCACCTCCGCGATTGAAGTCGTTCTGATCTTGCAGATCGTCCTGTCGTCGCCGAAGATGATCTGATACGTCCCGGCTTTGTTCAGAGTCTTCCCGGTCAGGGGGGCAAATGTACCACCGGGAGTCACTGGGATCGTCTGCGGCGTGTCCATCCCGGAGCCGTCGTCTTTCGTCGTTCTGAGCTCTACTGTTGTGCTGTCTTCGGTCTCAAATTTGCCGGTGAGCGTATAGTTCGTATTGCGTCCGCCGGGGATCAGAAGGGTCACGGAAGCGCCGGCGGCCAATACAAGATCGTCCGCCTTTACCGGCAGCAGCGCCGACCGGATCGCGCCGTTTTTGGCGAAGGTCATGCCGTAGCCAGCCACAGCGTCGGTGTCAACAACGCTCTTTGTGTTTGTGCCGGTCTCCAGGACAAGATCACTGACCGTCAGCGGCATGTCGGTGTTGTTCTCAACGGAGATATAGGCCGGCTCCGCGTAATAGATGACGAGATCCTTGTTTTCCACATTCGGAAGCACGACCGGTGTATCATCGTGCTTTGTGACCATCCACCGGCTTTCATCCTTGTCCCAGTATAGCTTGGTCAGATACTCATCAAACTGGGTCGAGACGTTTTTGATGTACGCGCCGGCATAGGCTGCCGTCGTGGTCAGCCCCAGAGATTGGTTCTTATAGAGATCCTCCGCCACCGCGGAGAGAGCCACATATCCATTCTCCCCCATGACGGGATAATAGGGGTTGATAGTCTTTTTAAAAACCTGACCAGAGTCATTCGGGGGGAACCCAACGCTCATGAAGGGATTGGGCTGGTAGCAAACAACAATCGAAATCCCCTTGCCCCAATACAGCTTTTTGGCAGAGATCTCCGACACGACCGCAAACGAGGCATCCCGGTCGTTTGTCACCTTATCCTTGTTGGCGTCGCTGGTATAGGAGGCGAATTTCGCGCCGGGCACGCCGCGTTTGTCCATCATGCCGTCCGAAACGTAAACGCCCACCTCCGCGGCAGTGGTAATGCCGCTGATAGTGATCACATCGTCGGAATCCCGATCCAGATAAACATTGCTCGCATTGCCGTTCATCATGTTTCCGGTCACCCGCACACCGCCGGAGAGGACCAGCCGGGCGCCGTCAGAGCCCACGCCCACCGCGCCGCCCGCAGTGGCGGTGTTGCCGGTGACCGAGCCGCCGGACAGGTTGGCATTACCGGTGCTGACATAGAAGCCCGCGCCGTTTTTTGCTGTGTTGGCGACATTGTCTTCTGTGCCGCCGATGGTGCCGCCGCTCATCTCCAGCGTGCCGCTCCCGATATAGACTGCGCCGCCATTTTCCGCCGCGCTGTTGCCGGTGAGCGTACCGCTGCTGGCGCCGACATTGCCGCTGCCCGCATAGACCGCGCCGCCGCTTCCGGTAACAGCGGCATTGTTTGTGAAAGCAGCGCCGGACAGGGTGAGACTGCCCGCATCCGAGTATACCGCGCCGCCGTCCGCCTGCGCCTTGAGGCCGCTGAACGTGCCGCCCTTCAAAATCAAAGCTGCATTTTCTGAATAAATCGCGCCGCCGTATTGGGCGGAGACTGCATTGGGGTCGGAAACATCTCCGGTAAAGCTGCCGCCGGAAACCTCTATGCTGCCGCTGGCGGCATAGATCGCGCCGCCGATCTCGGCGCTGTTAGCGCTGAACGTGCCGCCGGAAACCGTCATGGTCTCGCTGCCGGAATAATAGATCGCGCCGCCGTTTGATGCGGTGTTGCCGGTAAACTCCGCGCCGTTCTGAATGCTGACGGTCCCGGAGCTGACGCTGATCGCGCCGCCGTTTGATGCGGTGTTGCCGGTAAACTCCGCGCCGCTCTTAATGTTCAGTGTGCCTCTTTCCTGGAAGATCGCGGCGCCGGCGCCCGAATTCTTCGCATTTTTCAGGACAGCTCCCTCGTTCGCGGTGAGCAGTCCGAGATTGTACACCATCGAGCTTCCGGCGAAAACGCCGTTCCCGTCCAGCGTAACGTTTTTCAAGCTGAGTTCGCCGTAGTTTCTGATCAGGGGCGCGGCGGTGAAGGCTTCGTCCCGGTAAACAGTATGCTTCTCGCCTGGCTTACTGGTCAGGGCAATATTGAAACCGGAAGGGATTTCCAGTGCATCCCAGTCAGGGATTACATAGTCCCTCATCATCTCGATGGCACCCTCGCCGTCCAGGTTGTTCTGGATGTATTTCAGCGCACTGTTCAGGGTATAGAAAGTCTCATAAATCAAAGTATTGGTATTATGAACACGACAGATTTCAAATGGCTTGTTCATAAGCTCGACTTTCGTGTCGCTGCTCACAGAGAAGGTTACACTGCCGGTATCTTCTGATGCCGTAACTTCGGCGGACACGTCATTGACCTTCGCCTGAAGCGTGAAATTCATGTTGATCTTCTCGGTGACAGTATATTCGCCGTTTCCGAGACTTTGAATACGAATATCACTGCCGTCTTTCACCGTGAGCAAGATGCTTCCGGGCTCAGTGCTTGTGGCAGGCGTTGCCTCGACGGTGGCATTCCCGGTGCCTTCTATGTTGTAGCTTGTGCGGGTTATGGCATTGGATGTAACCGTGATCTCAAAGCTCAGATCGGGGTTGATTCCGGCATTCTCGCCGTCCACCGCTTTGGTGATGCGAAGCTCACTGCCGCGCTGCCGGTAGATCACGTACAGCGTGTCTCCTTCAAGGGGCGTCCACTCGTCTCCGTCAACGCTCCACTGACGGCTTCCGTCATAATAACGCAGATAGAGCTTTTTCTCCTTACCATTAACCGCATCGACGTTCCCCGCGCCAGACGCGCCGACACCGAAGCTGTCATACACAAGCGTGAGGGTTTCCCCTGCCTCCGCGTCGTCCAGCAGAGGCGGCGCGCTGAAGACCCCGGACGCGGTGCGCTGGCTGATCTCCAGCGGGTTCCCACTCAGTGTGAGGACCTGTCCGGTGACCGCTTCTTCGCCGGTATTTGAATCTACGGCGATCGCGCCGTTTCCCGCAATGGGGCTGTTCAGAACGGTGTTCGGCAGAGAGCCGTTCAAGGAATTGAATTCCTCTCCGTTATATCTTACGGGTGTAATTGTGCTCAGGCTGCCGCTCTGGCCCTCCTTCACATAGGCGAGCTTCACCCGCCGATCGGCGTTTTCGATCGAATAGACAAGGAAGATCTGTTTGCCGTTTTCATCCTTGCCCTCATCATCGTTCAAAACAACTGTCGAGTTATCCGCAAGCTTCACTGTGACCTTGTTATTATTCTCGCCATCCAGATACAAACTGGTTATTCTATTTGTATCGCTGACATTCTCCGCGCTGTTGCTGAGGCAGGCATAGGCATAGGTATAGCCGCTTTCCGGTATGACATACGCGCTGAGGCTGGCCGCAACAGTCAAATCAATCGGTGTTGCCGAAACCCGAAGGGTATCCGTATTCTTCCACCCGTCCCGGTCAACCTTATTTGAGGAAACCACATGATAGGGGATTTTCACCATGTTCGCCAAGTGGGCGTAGAGAACCAGGGAACCCGTGAGCTTTGTCTTTGCGAAATCGAAGGCGTATTCTTCATTGCCGTCTGCCCTGGTGCTCCAGAAGTCGAAGCTCAATCCTGCCTTCTCAACCGTTCCCTCCGGCTCAGCAAGCAGGGCGTTGACATAGGTTTCGATAGAATACCGGCCATTGTGTTCACTGTCGGCATCGTCAATCAGGGTATAGCCGTCCCACCCCGTTCCACTGAACGCGGCGCCGGAGTTATACGTTTCGTTCTTATCAAAATATACCGTGATCTTCCATTCCGCGTACAGCGTTTTGGGCTCTGCGATATCCACATAATACGGATCGCTGTTCTCGTCCTGATAGCTGCCGAGAGCGTAGTGCGTCCCACTGCCGTCGGGTTTGGTGTTCCAGCCGGACAGAGTCGCCCGGGAATCATCCGGAGCTGTAAAGCCCTCGCCGGTGCTGAGCAGAATGGGCGAGTTGTTGACAAGACCGGCGACGGTCAGTTTGTCCGCCGTTCTCACAATCGTGTGTGTATTGAGTCTTTCCGGTTTATCCCCATCCATGACCGGACTGCCGTCTGTGCCGACCTTATAGGGATAACCACCGTCGGCCGTTTCGGAGACCGTGCCGCCGTTGGCGTCATAGACGATGGTCGCAGTCTTGATCGTGGTATAAACGGCATCGAGATAGACGATTTTCTTGCCGTTGACCGTCACGGCCTGTTCACCGTCCAGCTTGAACAGCTCGCCGGGATGATACACCCTTCCGCTGTCGTCGCCGCGAACCTTCCAGCCGATAAAGGAATGCCCTTCCGGCGCGTCGGCGTAGCCGTTCAGAATAATCTCGGACTGATCGGAGTATCCCGCCGCGCTGGTCGCACCGGAGCCGTCGCTGATCCGACCTGCCAGATGTACGCCATTCACTGTTACATCCGCGTTATAATACAGATAATAGATTCCCGCAAGCTTCCAGTGGAGCCGAAGCGTCGTATTACCTTCGATCAAATGACCAAATTCATAGCGCGTTTCCGTTCCGTCCGGATTCACCTGATACCAGCCGTCATAGAGATAAACGCCGGGGGCGGTTCTGAACGTGGTAAGCTCCGTGGCATCAGCGACATTCTGGGTGTACCAGGTCAGGCGGTTGCTGCCGGGATGCGCCTGCACATAGTCATAATCGTGATTCACATAATAATAACTGCCAGATTCGGACGGCGCGTAGTTTCTGGTGACCCAGGTGTACTCCTGGATATAGTCGCTCTGATAGGTTTTCCAGAAATAGGTGGAGCCGTTCCCGTTCAGATCGCCATAGTTGGGATCGATTTTGACCAGATACCACGCTTTCGTCCAGCCGCCGTAGATGGTCAGATCATGATCCGGCATCGTATCCTTTGTATCCTTTTCGAAGTTCACCGGAGCGGTGCAGCCGAGGTCGTAGTACCAGCCGAACTCGTAGCCGGACATTTCTGTTCTCCCCGGAGAAGATGGCGTGACGCCCGAAAGAGCGGAGCCGATTACCAGATTCGGGATGGTCACATCATATCCATTCTCCGAATTGATAAAATGGAAGGTCAGGGAAACCGCTCCGGTACCGGGTGTTACGGTATTGTCCTTATCGTAGAACAGGTTAAACACAGTCGTTCCATCGTAGGAGACCGTCTTCATGCCGGTGAATACATTGTTATCTGCGTTCGTATCCGTAAGGGTTTTATTTGCATTGAAGGTATAGTGGGCATAGGGGTTTGGATCAGCGTCGCCAAGCTGAGCATCCGGATGTGCGCTGTTGTAGTTTCCGTTGATATTGAGCGCTTCATAATCGGCAAGCACGCCTTCCGTAACGGCGCTGTTCACGCCGCTCTCTGTCGTTACAACCGTAACGGACGTTCCCGGCACGTCCTCCCCCGTAAAACTCTCCGCATAGTCATACGTCTTGGCGCTGTCGGCGATCCCGTCCTCGTCGGACGCCCTCTGTTTCCAGATGATCACGGCATAGCTTGACTCCGCAGCTGTCCAGGCGGCATACAGAGTAACATTTTTTGACAGTTGGAGATACGCCCCTTCCCCTGCTACCGAAATGATGCCCTTATCATAGTCCGTTACAGTAAGCAAGGCGCCGTTCTCATACGTCAGTTTTGTTCCGGTTCCGTTCTGCGCGTCTGTCCCCTCGTTCTCTACGCCCAGATACCAGCCCTGGAAGGTATAGCCTGGGCGTGTGGGGATGTAGCGGTCATGAATCACGCTTTGTTCGAGTGTTCCACCGGCAGCAACAGAGGCAGGCGCATAGTAGGTCGCTCCGGTTCCCGAATTACCCGACACAAAGCTCAGCCAATGAACCTTCTCGAAGATGGGATAGAGGTCGGTATCGCCGGTGACTGTCAAAGAGGTATCCGTGATCTTATCATTTTTTCCCTCACCCGCAGTGGGGATCGGAGTCAGCGACCATCCGTAAAATGTATACTCAGGAAAACCGTTCTCATCCCCAGCGTAGTAATAGGTGGCGCTGACGCCGCTGATATCGACAGTACCGGAGCCACCATCGAGTTCGATTCGTTCTACCTCCAGAACAGGATAGGACTCCGTATCCGCGTCGCGCTGGCCATGGAAGGTCACATACGCATAGTCGGTAAACACGGCATAGAGGTTTACGCTCGTTTCCTGATTCTCCGTCGTATACGCCTGAGGCTGGGTAAAATCAAATGGTTCATTCTCCAGATCATTTTCCGAGCTGCCCTTGTACCAGCCTTTAAACTCAGCCTGAGGATGATTGGGGTTTTTGGACGGGTTGAGCGGGGCTATGAGCGTTTCTCCGTTTTTAATCGTCTGTGAGGCGACCTGATTGCCCTGATCGTCATAAAAAACGTATGCCTGATACTCGCCAAAATTGTTGTACGAGTAAAAATAGTACGTACACAGGGTGTCCTTTTCTCCCGTAATCACATACACCGAGAATCCGTCCGCTACAAACTCCACGGCGCCGTCGTTCAGGGTATAGTCGACCTTCTCCACCTCTTCGCCGAAGTGGAGCAGATTCAGTTCGTCCGCCGCGCTCACATCCGTGTCCAGCAGGGCGATGCTGACCTTCACGCCGCTCGCGGGCTGAACCTCGTCGCCGGTGTCGGGATCGGTGAGGCTGATATCGAACGCGCGGGCAAACGCGAAGTCCTCCGCGTCGGTTCCGAGCGCTTCCGCGCTCTGGTTTACATAATCTTCTTTCTCGCCATCGCCCAGCTCTCGAACCGTAAGGTTCGCGTTTTCGGGCATATTCGCGTCCTGATCGTAGGTCACGCTGACGCGGTAAGTATTGCCGTCACCGGCGGTGATGTATGTCGTGAGCGTGACCTGCACAACCAGGTAGACCGAGAAGCTCTCCGCCATGAAGCGGATGCTGTTGCCCTCCACGGTGAAGTCCGTGATTTGCTCGGCGGCACCGTCGTTATGGATATGCCACAGCTCCAGCTCTATCCCCTCGCGGATGGCGGGATCGGTGATGCTCACCTCGAGCGGCGCGCCTGCCTCGGGCTGGTACTCCATGCCGCCAAGCTGCAGGGTGATATCGTAGGCCGCAAGGACCTCACGGCGCGGTGCGTCCGGAGCGGCGTCAAACACGCCGTCATCAGAAAGGAGCGGCTGCGCTCCGGCGTTGTCCGGATCAAAATTGGCGTACTGCTCGGTGACATTGCTCGTCTCGACGGTAATGGCCGCCGGAGTCTGTCCGCTTACGGAGATCGTGCCTTCTATATTTGAATAGGTATTATGATCAGCCTCACCGCTGAGCTGCTCTTCGTCGGACTTCTCTTCCCCGGCGGGGTTCTGTTCCTCAGTGGGGTTCTGCTCCTCGGCGGACTTCTCTTCCCTGGCGGGGTTCTGTTCCTCGGTGGGATTCTGTTCCTCAGTGGGGTTCTGTTCCTCGGTGGGGTTCTGCTTCCCGGCGGGGTTCTGTTCTTCGGTGGGATTCTGTTCCTCAGTGGGGTTCTGTTCCTCAGTGGGGTTCTGTTCCTCAGTGGGGTTCTGCTCCTCGGCGGGCTTTTCCTCCTCGGCGGGGTTCTGCTCCTCGGCGGGGTTCTGTTCCTCAGTGGGGTTCTGCTCCCCGGCGGGCTTCTCCTCCTCGGCGAGCTTCTCCTCTTCGGCGGGCTTCTCCTCTTCGGCGGGCTTCTCCTCGATCACCTGAGCCGCTTCATACTCGCGCTTCGCTGCCGCGTACTCTTCCGCCTGAGCGTCGGCTTCGGCGGCGCGCTCTGCCTCTGCGGCGGCGCGGTCGGCCTGCGCTCTTGCGTTCTCCGCAGCCTGGGCTGCGCGCTGCGCGTTCTCGGCTGCCTGCACTGCGTCCGCTTCAAAGCTCGCAAGCTCCCCGTTCAGGAAGTCGGCGTTCTCCCAGGCGAGCTTCGCGTCATTCCGGGCCCGGTCTGCTTCCTCACGCACACGCGCAAGCGTCTCTTCTTCCTCTGCTCTGTTTGCCCCTTCGACCGCAGCTTCGATCTCTTCCCGGATCGCTTCGACCTCTTCCTTGCTCTCCAGGAGTACTTCTGTCTCCTTTTCAGCGTCGGCGGGTTTATTTACATTCTGTTCCTCAGATTTGATTTCTTCGTTTTCTGTCTTATCATGCTTCTGATCCTTCGCCTGTTCTTTTGCCTGTTCCTCGGCAGGCTCTGCACTGGTCTGCGGCGCTTCCTTTTCCGGTTCAAGTCCCAGCTCTTCCTCAAGAAGGTGTGCAAAGAGCTCCAGGCGCTGTGCTGTCTCTGCGGTCTGTTCGGCGTTCTGCACGGCGCTCTCGGCTTCTGCCCGTCTGTCCATGGCAAAGGCATAGGCATTGCCCGCTTCTTCCTGCGCGATCGAGGCCGCTTCGGCGGACCAGTCCGCCTCGTCTCTGGCACGCGCGACAAACGCCTGGGCACGCTCGGCGGCCTGCTTCGCCATCTGGACATAATACAGCGCATCGTCGGCACTTTCGGCCTGCTGAGCTTCCAACGCGGCCTGGGCCGCTTCGTCGGCGGCTTTCGCCGCTTCATCGGCAAACTCTCCGGCGGACTGCGCGCCCATCAGCGCAGCCTCCAGCGGTGTGACCTCTGCGGCAGCATCTGTCTGTTCTATGATCTCATACGGCTGCTCTTCCCCCTGCGCGTAGGCCGCAGGAGCCCCTACGGCCGCAAGCGAAAAGCACTCCGCCAATACCAGCAGAAATGCGATCATCCTGCGCACGGCAGCGGCACTCCTTCTGTTATTTAAGGTATCATATATAGAAGTCATTTCGTTTACCTCTCTAAAAAAGCGGTACAATCTGAATACTATTACCAATCAAGTTTAAAAATACTTAAAAAAACTGAATTAGCTTAAAATCTATATTCGTATTCAACATATTATAACATTGTTTGTCCAGCCATTCAAGAAGAAATTATGTCACCCGACGATTTTGTTTTTCATACACGCGGCTTTATTCGGCTCAAGCAAGCCTGCTGTTCGATACTGAGACACATATCTATATCTAAATAGGAAGAGACTGTCTCAAAACAGCTTACACCCCGAACGAAAGCGAAGGACCTTTCTTCGAAAGTTTTTTATAACCTTCAAAAGAAAGATCCTTCGCTATAAGAAAGCATTCTATATCACGCGTTTCCCGCGCGGCTGAATGCCCCTCAGGATGATTAAGCAGAAAATACTTTGAGACAGCCTCTGTTTCTGATATTACGGCGCTGGGATCAATAGTAACTGTAACTGCCGTACTGATACTTTTTGCCGGAGCCCTCCATGGCGCCGTTGACGACAAAGCCGAGAATGTTGACATTGGCGTAGTTGAGCTGCTGCATACACTCGTTGAGCAGGCCGCGGGGGCATGCGTTTTCACGGATGACGACCAGCATGCCGTCCAGCTCCTGTGCAACCGACACCGCGTCAACGACAGCGCCGATAGGCGGCAGGTCGACCACGATGAAGTCGTAAGCCTGGGACAGGAGCTCAAAGAGCCTGGCACAGCGCTCAGAATTGAGCAGCTCCGACGGGTTCTCCGGCATCTCGCCGCTGGGGATGATGTCCAGTTGGGTGGTGGTGCTGGAATACCTGCGCACGGAGGCGGAGATATCGTTGATGTTGCCGCGGATCAGCTCACTCAGGCCGGGGACACGCTCGAGCCCCAGCTTTTCGTGGATGGAGGCACGGCGCAGGTCCGCGTCGACAAGCAGGGTCTTCTTTCCCAGCTCTGCCAGCGAATAGGCCAGGTTTAGAGAAATCGTGCTTTTGCCGTCGCCGGGCTGTGCGCTGGTGACGCCCACCAGATGACAGCTCATGTCATCCGCGGGAAAGCTGACGACCAGATTCGTGCGCAGGCGCTTGAAGGCCTCCTTGGCCGCGAAGCTGAGATTCTCGCAGACAGGGGCTTTCCCCTTGCTCGGTTTGGAGACGGATTGAGAATTTTTGTTTGCCATGCTCACTTGTCTCCCTTCTTCTTATCCCCGTAATAAGAGGAGTAATAGTAGCCCTTCTTCTCCGAAAGACGCATATCCGGGATCATGGCGAGGACCTTGATATCCGGGTAGAGCTGGCGCAGCTCGTCGGTGGAGTGGATCAGCTGGTCGTTCTGCTCGCTGATGATGAAGCGGACCGCGACCACACCGGCTGCCAGGACGGCACCGGCCAAAAAGCCGATCAGCAGATTCTTAGCATAGCTCGGACCAGCACGGTGGGCCGGGATAATGGCATAGTCCACGATACGCACATTGCTGCCGTCGACGATCTCGGAGATACGCTCTGGCAGGACCTCGGCGATCGTGTTGGCGATCTTCTCAGACTCCGTGGGGCTCAGCGTGGTGACCGTGACGTCAAAGGCGGCGGTGCCGGTAACAACCTTGGTGTTGATCATCTTTGCGAGCTGTTCCGAGGTATACGGGAGCTGCGCCTTTTCGATGATATCCTCCAGCGTGGTCCTGGATTTCAGGATATAAATATAAGTATTGACCAGGGCGTTGGATGCATTCAGCTCGCCGGCAGAGATGGAGTAGCTCATGGAGCCGATGGAGATAGAGCTGTTGTTTACGTAGAAGGAGGCGGTGGCCTCATAGGTCGGGCTGATAAACAAGGCCGTGACAGCGAACACCGCCGAGGCGACGAGCAGGGCGACCAGAATGATCACAAGCGCGTGCCGCCACATCTCTTTGAACAGCTTCAGCAGATCTATTTCGATTTCGTCATTTCTGTTGCTCATAGTTTCATCCTCTCATATCCGCCTGTTCACTTGAGGACCGTGTTGATGATCGCGTCAAAGTAGCCGGGGTTATTCTTGATGATCTGCTTTGTCGTCTCTGTAAGATTCAACTCCTGCTTGATCTCGTCAAAATAGCCGAGGCTATCCATGCGGGTATAGATCAGCCTGCCGATCAGCTTGTGGGCAAGGCTGTTGAGCTCCTCGCTGTGGGAGGCCACTTTGAAGCTCGGCGGAACGATCTCCTGCGAAATGTAATATTTATCCTCACCGGTGGGCGAGATCCCGGCGTCGGTATAGCCGTCGCCGATCAGGTATTTGCGGATGCTGATGTAGCGGCTGCCGAAGGCGGAGAGCATGGCGCTGTCCACAGCATTCATCGCACTGGTGGAGGCGGCATAGATGTTATGTGAGTAGGGGCCGATGACGATAAAGCGCTCCGGGTTCTGGGCCTGGCGCGACAGCAGCGTCTTGACCTGCTGCACGAGATCATCCGCCGAGGAGTATTCGCCGTACATTCCGATCAGCACCACATGGATATAGTTCTTATACAGGTCCTCGGACGAGGTCTTCACGATGGTTCCCGCGGGAATGAAGGTCTCCTCACCGGGGGTAAGTCTGGTAAAGGTATAGCGGAGTGAGCCGTTATAGGCATAATCCTCCATATTCAGGCGGAGCTGACCCTCGATGCCCGCGATCACCACAGGGTTCACGCCCAGATCGCCGCCGGTAAGCGGTGTGACATTCTTTCCCTCCATGGAGGTGAGGACAATGCTGACGGGCGTGCTGCCCGCCGGGATCGTGATATCCTGGTAGGTGATATAGGGGTCAACGCCCGCGCGGCCCATGATCGTATAGGTCGACTCCTTGCCGGAGGCCATGTTGACCACCGGGATGCTCAGCTTGTACTTGCTCCAGTCCAGACGCGCAAAATCAAGCGCGTTTTCAACTGTGCTGCTGAAATCATAGATATCGCACATGTAGGTATTGATATAGGTCTGCAGCACATAGGGATAGTTGAGCGAGCCGGAGACCGCGGCGGTCGCATTGTCGCCCCAGCACACAATACCGGGGACATACTGCTGAACCGTCTCCATCTGCCGGGCGTACTGCTCGTCGATGGCGGACACGGATTCCTGGCGCGCCTCGCTCTGCTGTCGCTGCTGCTGCTCATAGATCTTGGAAAGCTCCTCATCATGAGCCCGGTTCTCCGCCTGTATCTGCATCACAAAATAGGCGAGCACGGCAACGACGGCCACAATCAGCAATCCGAGGAAAATATTCAGAATGATTCTTTTCTTTTTCGTGTTTTCCCACATAGGCTTGATTCTCCGCTCTGTTCAGTCATTAAGCGCAAAACACCGAATGCACGCATTCCCAGAGGGAATGCTCATCCACATTGTATTCAGCAAACCGCTCCCCCTCCTGATAAGCGCCTTTGGGCGTTACGGCGGGGCGAACTTCATACTCATTGATATTCTCCAGCATTCTGGAGATATTGTCCACCGTCAGGTCGGTGCACAGGAATTTTTCGACGGCACGGAAAGCCCTCATCGTAAAATCCGGGTCCTTGGCGGCGAGATTCTTTGCCTGCTCCGTAAAGGCCGTGATATACAGACGGTGGTGTCCCATGCGCCGGAGGTTATCGTCCAGAAGGCTCGTGTCTCTGTAGCGCACAAAGCGCAGAGCCTCCGACCCGTGCAGGGTGATCGTCGCACCTTTCACATAGTTTTTGCCGAGCCCCGGAATATCGTCTTCCAAGGTCAGCGTGACCCCGCCTACCAGATCGTTTGCGGGCGGAACCACGTCCATGCTGAAGCCGAGGAAGGAATCGATCGGCACGCCGAACAGAAGGGTCTCCGCTGCAAGCCGCGTGTTCTCGCAGCTGTCCTCCTTGCCGGAGCCATAGCTGTGTGCCATGGTGATCTGCATGCGCTGAACAACTCCGGAGGTCGTTTTTACATCGCACATGGTATCACGGCAGATCTGAAACGGCGTGATAGTCTTCGCGCTGTGATCAAATACCAGCACCACCAGAAAGTCTGCCATATTGAAGTTATACGGCAGTCCTTCATACTGCTTGCTGTCATCGGCGTAATTGTCCGTGCCGATGAGCAGGACGGAACTCATGTTCCGCTTCAGCGGATACTCTTTCCCCTGGTAGGTAATAGACGGTCTGTAGCGATATGCGGCTTCATCCGCGCTCACAAGCCCGGCATCCTGCATTTCGGCACGCTTCTGAAAATAGATGACACCGGCTATGATGGCGAAAACGCCCAGCAGTTCCACAATGAGCAGCAGCAGTTTCTTTTTTTTCATAATACGCTTGACACAAATAAAGGACGGTCGAGCCGTCCTTTATTGTCTGATCATTGCAAAATGATTTGATTACTTTTCTTTTGCGATAACAAGAGTGGAGAAGCCAGGCTCGACAGGGACCTTGTAGCGGTTTGCACCGACAGACTCAAGATCGCCGGGGGCGAACTTGGACACGTTGTCCTTATCGTAGACCACATAGACAACCTCACCAGTTCTGAGCTCAACGATGACGTAAGTCTGTCCGTCTTCGTCAACGGCGATCAGGTAGGAGTCGGTAGGCAGAGCACCCTCGCCGGTAACGACACTGAGTGCATCGTTAACGGTGGCGCGCTGCTCAGAGGTCAGGTCTCCGTTGGCAACGATGGTGATCTTCTTGCCGTCCTCACCCTTGATATATCTCTGGGTACGGGCGGGAAGATCATAGCTGGAAACTACCGCTGCAGAAGAAGAACCACCGCCTCTGGAAGGAGAGGGTGCAGCATAGGCCACGACGCCGAGGCTGAGGATAATTGTCATAGCAAGAACAAACGCAAGCAGCTTTTTCATCTGAAAAACCTCCAAAATCCATTAATATTTGCAGAAAATCGGGCGACAGTACTCAGCAGACTAATATTGCAGAGACGCCGCTTCAAATTCTACGATTACATGTGTGTATAGTATCACAACCGGGATAAATGTGCAAGACCTTCCGTAAAAAAATTTTCACAATTTTTTCAGCTCTATTCCACATCTTCAGTGGACAATTCACGAAAGCAGGCTGCACGGTCAATCCTTATGCGCGTTTGTTTCTGCCCCAGAAGGTGTTGTAGCGGTCGGGCTTCCACTCCGGCTTTACGTCCTTCACCGCTTCGGCCGCAGTGATAACGGCGTCGCCGTTGTCGATGTCGATGAGGGTGTAGCGGTCGTTGCCCATGTCGAGCTCCTTCATGTAGCTGAGCTGGCGGAGGCCGTGACGGCTCTCGACACGCTCGACCAGGGCCTTGCCGCCGCCGTCGGGCAGATTGTAGATGAGATCCATGCAGGCGTTGTCCACAGCCAGGATGTCCAGCGAGGCGAGGATGCCGATGTCGGGGGTGACGACGGGGGTCGCGCCGGGGCCTGCGCAGTCACAGTCGACGGACATGTTGCGCATGGTGTTGATGTAGCAGACATGCGGTGCGAAGTGGTCGATGGTGGCCTTGGTGCTCTCGCTGATGCGCTCCATCAGCTCTTCCTCCGCGATGCTCCACATATCGTCGGAGCCGACGGCGGTGTGGATCTCCTTCTTGCCGATGCGTCCGTCGGCGCAGCCGATGCCGATGTTCTTGTTGCTGCCGCCGAAGCCGCCCATCACGTGGCCCTTGAAATGGGTCAGCACCAGAAGGGAATCGTAGTTGAGCATGCTTTTGCCGACATGCATCTCGGTAAACCACTTGCCGCCCTTGACGGGGAGCGCGGCCACGCCCTCGGCGTCGGTGATATCCACGGGGCAGAAGGTCCAGCCGTTGATCTCCAGCGTCTTGCGGTGGGCCTCGGTGGTGTAGCGGCTGCCCTCATAGTAGGTGTTGGTTTCGATGATGGTCGCGTCGGGAAGGCGCTGCTCGATCAGCTCCTTCACCCAGGGGCGCGGGATGATGTTCGGGCCCTCGGCCTCGCCGGTGTGCAGCTTGATGGCCACCTTGCCGGTCAGGACGCTGCTTACCTTATCATAAATCTTTTTCATGCCCTCTTCGGACAGATCGCGGGTGAAAAACACCACGGAGCTGTCGCCGGTGCGCTCGTTAAAGGGGACGTATTTGTTGCCGTCCTTGCCGGGGATGGGTTTGTTGTTCATTGTATTTCCTCCTTCTGGAATGATACAGCAGATCAGTGCTTGTTGAATGGTCTATTATAATGTATCATTCTTCTGACGCCGTGTCAACGAGTATTTTATAAACAAAAAAGCGCTGTCCCGGTGCGGAAAAACGTGTTTCGGGACAGCGTTCTTACTATAATTATATCATTTTTTCTTCCGTCCGAAGATGCTGCGGCCCGCGTCGCCGTCGAGCTCGCCCATGGAGGCGGCATACTGGCGCAGCAGCTCCTTCTGGGAGCCGGTGAGATTTTTCGGCACCTTGATGGAGACAGTGACAAACTGGTCTCCCCTGCCCGAGCCTCTGAGGTACGGGATGCCCTTGCCGCGGAGCCGAAACACCGCGCCGGGCTGTGTGCCCTCGGGGATGGTGAGCTTGACTTTTCCGTCCAGGGTGGGTACCTCCACCTCGGCGCCGAGCACGGCCTGGGCGTAGCTGATCTCCTGGTCGAGAAGGACGGAGGTGCCGTCGCGCTCGAATCTGGCATGGGGGCGCACGATGACGCTCACCAGCAGATCGCCCGCGGGGCCGCCGTTTACGCCGGCGTTGCCGCCGCCCGGCTTGGAGATGGTCTGGCCGTCGTCGATGCCGGCGGGGATGTTGACCTCCACCTTGTGCTGACGGCGCACGGCGCCCATACCCCGGCAGGTCTTGCAGGGCTGGTGGATGATCCTGCCGGTGCCGCGGCACTTGGAGCACTGGGTGCTCGACTGCATCATGCCGAAGGGCGTGCGCTGGCTGACGGTGACGGAGCCGGTGCCCTTGCAGTCGGGGCAGATCTCCGGCGTGGTGCCGGGCGCGCAGCCCGTACCCTTACAGTCGGTGCAGGTCTCGACCTTGGCGACCGTGACCTCCTTCTTGCAGCCGAAGGCGGCCTCCTCAAAGCTGATGTTCACGGTGGCGCGGACGCTCTCTCCCCGGCGCGGCGCGTTGGGATTGGAGCGGGTCGAGCCGCCGAAGCCGCCGAAGATATCGCTGAAAATGTCGCCGAAGCCGCCGAAACCGCCAAAGCCGTCAAAGCCGCCCGCGCCGAAGCCCGCGTTGGGGTCGAAGGCGGCGTGACCGTACTGGTCGTATTTCTTGCGCTTTTCCTCGTCGGAGAGGATCTCGTAGGCCTCGTTCGCCTCCTTGAAGCGCTCCTCGCAGGCCTTGTCGCCCGGGTGCAGGTCGGGGTGGTTTTCCTTGGTCAGCTTTCTGTATGCTTTTTTGATCTCATCGGCTGTGGCGTCCTTCTTGACGCCCAATACCTCATAATAATCTCTCTTATCGGCCATACGGGCCTCCTAAAAACGATAGTCTGCAGACAGCCGTATGAGGCGGAGTGGTTTTGCTCCGCCTCAGGCTGTAGTTCCGGTTAAACGAATGGATTACTTGTTGTCGTCGTCCACGACGGTGTAGTCGGCGTCGTAGTAATCCTGGCCGCCCTGGCCTGCGCCAGGGTTCGGGCCCGCCTGGCTGGGATCGAAGCCTGCGCCGGGCTGACCGCCCTGGGCCTGGTAGAGCTTCTCGCTGATCTTGTAGAAGACCTGCTTGAGCTCCTCAGTGGCGTTCTTGATGGCATCGGAATCGGTGCCGGTCAGGGCGTTCTTGAGGTTCTGGAGCTTGGCCTCGGCTTCGCTCTTGTCGGCGGGATCGAGCTTGTCGCCCATCTCGTTCAGGGTCTTCTCGATCTGGTAGGCCATCTGGTCGCCCTCGTTGCGGGTGTCGACCTCTTCCTTGCGCTTCTTGTCCTCGGCGGCATACATCTCGGCTTCCTTGACGGCCTTGTCGATGTCCTCCTTGGACATGTTGGAGGAGGCGGTGATGGTGATGTGCTGCTCCTTGCCGGTGCCGAGATCCTTGGCGGAGACGTTCACGATGCCGTTTGCGTCGATGTCGAAGGTGACCTCGATCTGCGGCACGCCGCGCCTCGCCGGGGCGATGCCGTCCAGGTGGAAGCGGCCCAGGCTCTTGTTGTAAGCCGCCATCTCGCGCTCGCCCTGGAGGACGTTGACCTCAACGGAGGTCTGGTTGTCGGCCGCGGTGGAGAAGACCTGGCTCTTGCGGGTGGGGATGGTGGTGTTGCGCTCGATGAGTCTGGTGCACACGCCGCCCAGGGTCTCGATGCCGAGGGACAGGGGCGCAACGTCCAACAGGACGATGTCCTTCACGTCGCCCTTCAGAACGCCGCCCTGGATGGCAGCGCCGATGGCCACGCACTCATCGGGGTTGATGCCCTTGAAGCCTTCCTTGCCGGTGAGGGACTTGACCATGTCCTGCACGGCGGGGATACGGCTGGAGCCGCCGACAAGCAAAACCTTGGTGATGTCGCTGGGCTGGAGGCCGGAGTCGGACAGGGCCTGCTTGACGGGGCCCGCGGTCTTCTCGACCAGGTGGTGGGTCAGCTCGTTGAACTTGGCACGGGTCAGGGTGACGTCCAGGTGCTTGGGGCCGGTGGCGTCGGCGGTGATGTAAGGCAGGTTGATGTTGGAGGTGGTCACGCCCGAAAGCTCGATCTTGGCCTTCTCGGCAGCCTCGCGCAGGCGCTGCATGGCGACCTTGTCGGTGCTCAGGTCGATGCCCTCGGTCTTCTTGAACTCGCTCACGAGGTAATCGGTGATGCAGGCGTCGAAGTCGTCGCCGCCGAGGCGGTTGTTGCCGGCGGTCGCCAAGACCTCGATGACGCCGTCGCCGATCTCGAGCACGGACACGTCGAAGGTGCCGCCGCCGAGGTCGTAGACCATGATCTTCTGGTCGGTCTCTTTATCCAGGCCGTAGGCAAGGGCTGCCGCGGTCGGCTCGTTGATGATGCGCTTGACTTCCAGGCCCGCGATCTTGCCCGCGTCCTTGGTGGCCTGACGCTGGGCGTCGGTGAAGTAGGCGGGAACGGTGATGACGGCCTCGGTGACGGTCTGGCCCAGATAAGCCTCGGCGTCAGCCTTCAGCTTCTGCAGGACCATGGCGGAGATCTCCTGCGGGGTGTAGGACTTGCCGTCCACGGTGACGCGGTAGTTGGAGCCCATCTCGCGCTTGATGGAGGAGATGGTGCGGTCGGGGTTAGTGACGGCCTGGCGCTTTGCGACCTGGCCGACCATGCGCTCGCCGGTCTTGGCGAAGGCCACGACGGAAGGCGTGGTGCGCGCGCCCTCGGCGTTGGTGATGACGACGGGTTCGCCGCCCTCAAGCACGGCGACGCAGCTGTTGGTGGTGCCCAAATCTATACCGATAATCTTACTCATTTTTGTTTCCTCCTGTATATGTGATATATTTTTTAACTACTTTATAACTTAACGGCAGATGCCGGTCAGTTTGCAACTTTTACCATGGCGAAGCGGACCACCTTGTCGCCCAGCATGAAGCCCTGCTGGAAGACCTCCACGATCTCGTTCTCGCCCTTTTCCTCGTCGTCCACATGCATGACCGCGTTGTGGAAGGCGGGGTCGAATTTCTTGCCGAGGCAGTCCATCTCGGTCACGCCCAGCTTCTCCATCGTGGCCCTGAACTGGGCCATGATCATCTCGACGCCCTTCTTGTAGGCCTCATCCTCGGTCGGCTGGTTGAGGGCGCGGACAAGATTGTCATACACCGGAAGGAAGCTTATGAGGGTGTTGGCCCGCACATCGGCGTAGATGGCGTCCTTTTCCTTCTGGGTGCGCTTGCGGAAGTTGTCGTACTCGGCGCACAGGCGCAGGTACTTATCGTTCATGGCGGCAAGCTCGTCGGTCTTGGGCTTTGCCTCCTCCGGCTTTTCCGCTTCCTTTTCCTCCGGCTTTTCCGCTCCCTTTTCCTCGGGCTTCGCCTCCGTCTCGGGGGCCGCCTTTTCTTCTTCCTCTACGGTCTCTTCCGAAGCTTCCCCGGTCTTTTCTTCCTTGACCTCTTCGGCCTCGGTCTGCTTCTTCTTACTCATTTCCTGTATCTCCCTTGATGATCAGTTTATTGTGCATGCCCTCCGGCGGCGCTTCCCCGCTGCCTAGTCTGCGCGACAGGCCCGCTGCCAGGATGGAGAGCTTGGCGGCCACGGCGGAGTAATCCATGCGCGTCGGCCCGACTACGCCGATCATGCCTTTGGTATTGTCGCCCGCGTCATAGGTCGCGATGACGACGCTGGAATCCTTGAGTTCCTCGGCCACGTTCTCCGGGCCGATGAGGACCTTGATCTCCCCGGCTTCCTCCATTCTCTGATCCGGCGGGAGGATATAGCCGCCGCCGGAGAGATAGCCCATCAGGCGGTGGGCCTTGTCGGGATCGCGAAACTCCGGCTGATTGAGAAGCCTGTTCTCCCCGCTCACATACGCGGAGGGAGCCGCCGCCTCGGTCAAAACCTCGATGGCGAAGGCCGCGATGACGGAGGTGACGCCCATGGTGTCGTCCGCCGCCCGCTCGGTCGAATGGATGAGAAGCGGTGTGACGGCACCCTCGGTGATGCCGGTAAAGCCGGAATTGAACAGGATAGCCAGGCGCTGCACCAGCTTCTGATCCACCGACACCGGAAGCTTCACAAGCTTGTTTTTCACCGTGTTGTCACTGAGCATGACGACGATGATGAAGGTGTTGGCGTCCACATAGATGATGTCGAAGCGCTTGATGGTCACCGCCGTGCGGGTGGTGAGAGCCAGGGCCGGATAATCCGTGAGCTGGGAGGCAAGGCGGCTGACATCGCTGATGGTGTCGTCCAGCTCCCGGAGCTTCTGGTTCATGCGGCGGTTGATGTCCTCGGTCTCCTCCAGGCTCAGGCGCTGCTTTTCCATCAGCTCGTTTACATACATGCGGTAGCCCATGGGGGTCGGGACGCGGCCCGCGGAGGTATGGGGCTGTTCGAGATAGCCGAGACTCACAAGCTCGGCAAGCTCGTTGCGGATCGTGGCGGAGGAGCAGCCGAGTCCCGCCTTGGAGGCGATGGCTTTGCTGCCCACCGGCTCCGCCGTGCGGACGTACTCGTCGACAACGGCTGCCAGAATTTTCTTTTTTCTCTCGCTAATAGACATTTCGTCTCTCCGCCCGGCCTGGGTCTTTAGCACTCTCGGCTTTCGACTGTTGGCACTCTTTCCTTTCGAGTGCTAATATAGCATTCCTCCCCCGCTTTGTCAAGCCTTCCCCGCTCGCCGCGCAGAAAATTCACATTTTGTACAAATGCATTTTTCCTTTTTCTGTATTTACAAGTTTCAATTTATGAAGTATTATAGTGACAAAGGAAAATTTATTAGAATACACTATAAAGGAGGATTTGTCAATGCTTGAATCCATGCTTGAAAAACACTTCAGCGACGTATACAATAAGTTCAAACTCCAGTTTTACCGCCGCGTGTTCGAGCTGGTGCGGGAACGGGACGGCTCCCTGTCCGCGATGGAGGCCTTCTCCCTCGAGGTCATCTACATGCTGGGCGAGCCGACGGTCAGCCAGTTTGCGGATTTTCTGAACATCTCCCAGTCAAACGCGACCTACAAAGTCAATAACCTCATCAAAAAGGGCTATCTGGAACGCCAGAACTCCATCGTTGACCGGCGCGAGTATCATCTGATCCTCTCGGAAAAATACTATACATATATGAATCTTTACGCAAACTATGAAATGACGGTCATGCGCCGGGTGCTCGAGCGCTTCCCCGAGGAGGATGTCGCTGTCTTCGACCGGATTTTGCAGGTCATGTCGTCCGAACTCATGCCCGAGTGCAAGTAAAAATCTGATCTCCGGAGGTACTTTCCCATGAGCAAAGCGGAAACCGGTCTGAAGCTCAACTATAAGCGCACCTTTCTCATCGGCTTTGCCTTCTTCGGCATCCTGCTTTTGTGGCAGGTGTACGACTCCTGGTGCCCCACATTCCTGACGGACATCTTTGCCAGGCGCATGTACGGCCTGTCCTCGGCCCAGCTCAAGGCGGGCGACCCGGCCAAGATCCTGAACGTGCAGTGGCTGGTGGGCATCATCATGGCCTGCGACAACCTGGCCGCCCTGATCCTGCTGCCCATCTTCGGAAACCTCTCCGACAAGACGCACACCCCCATCGGCAAGCGCATGCCCTATATCCTGACGGGCACCTTCGTCTCCGCCGTGGCCTTCCCCTTCATCCCCTTCTTCTTCCACCACAACAACATCCTCGGCATGGTGATCCTGATGGGGATCGTGCTGATGTTCATGATGATGTACCGCAACCCCGCCGTCGCCCTCATGCCGGACATTACGCCGAAGCCCCTGCGGGCCAAGGCAAACGGCATCATCAACATCATGGGCTACCTCGGCGGCGCGTTTGCCACCGTGCTCGGCATCTTCCTCAAGCTCTCCGACTACATCAACGCCGCCGACGAGGCGCGCAAGATCTGGACCATCGAGCTGCCGTTTCTCATTGCGTCGGTGCTGATGGTGATCTCCGCGCTGGTGCTGTTCTTCACGATCCGGGAAAACGAGATTGCCGAGGAGATGAAGGAGCAGATGGCCGAGGGCGAACGCCTCGCCGCCATCGAGACCCCGGTGGACGACGACAAGCCCATGTCGAAGGCCAACAAAACGATGCTGCTCGCGATCCTGGGCGCGGAGTTTCTGTGGTTCATGTCGGATAACGCCATCGGCACCTATATCGGCAACTATGTCATCTACTATTTAAATTCCGTTTCGAGTGCGACCATGGTGCTGACCATCGCGGGCGGCCTTGCCTCCGTCGTGGGCTTTGCCATCGCGGGCGGCATTGCCGACAAGATCGGGCGCAAGTGGACCATCTCCTGCGGCCTCGGCATCACGTTCGCGGCCCTCATCATCATGTGTACCGTGGCCCCCACGGGCGTCACCGCCCCCAACGCCGCCCACGGGGAGTTCACCTTCCCGACCATCCTGTATGTGGTCTGGGCCATCAAGGGCTTCGGCATGGCGCTGGTGCACAACTGCTCCTTCCCCATGGTGGTGGAGCTGTGCTCGTCGAAGAAGATCGGCAAGTTCACCGGCTACTACTACGCCGCCTCCATGTCCGCCCAGACGGTCACGCCCATCCTGCTGGGCCTGATGTTCAACCGCACCGGCGCCTGGCGCACGCTGCCGGTCTACTCCTGCACGCTGACGGTGCTGTCCTTTATTGTGTTCACCGCGCTTGTGAAGAACATCAAGGCGCGCAAGATGGAGAACGTAGTGGGGCTCGAGGCACTGGACGGAGATTGATTATTGCATGTAATATATAGAGTTTTTCCGAGGCGTATGTCCTCGGAAAAACGGTTTTAAACGATCTGTTTTTCAAATATCTGGATGAAATAATAACGGAGGTGTCTGCCATGAACGAAAACTTCTCCCAAAAAATCAAAAAAGCCGCCGTGATCGGCGGATGTACCGCAGCGGCGGCGGGGCTGCCGGTGTTCCTGCTGGCCCCCGGCAAGGCCACCAAGCGGCAGAAGGCTCCCTTCTACGGGCGGAGCTTCGCCCACCGCGGCCTGCATACCGAGGATAAGAGCGTGCCGGAAAATTCGCTGGAGGCCTTTCGTCTCGCGGGCCGCGCGGGCTACGGCGTGGAGCTGGACGTGCAGCTGACGAAGGACGGGCAGGTGGTGGTCTTCCATGACGACACCCTGGACCGCGTCTGCGGCGTGCCCGGAAAGCTCGAGGACAAGAGCTACGACGAATTAAAGCTTCTGTCCCTCTGCGGCACCAACCAGCGCATCCCCCTTTTGACCGAGGTGCTGGAGGTCTACCAGGGCCGCGGGCCGCTGCTGGTGGAGCTGAAAACCGGCAGCCGCAACCGGGAGCTGTGCGAGAAGACCTACGCCATCCTCTCCGACTATCCCGGCGAGGTGTGCATCGAGAGCTTCAACCCCTTCATCGTGCGCTGGTTCAGACTGCACGCCAAGGACATCGTGCGCGGGCAGCTCGCCACCTGGCCGAAGGATTACGGGGACGCGGTCTCCAAAGGCAAAGCCTTCCTCCTGAGCCGCTGTCTTCTGAATTTTCTGGCCCGGCCCCAGTTCATCGCCTACCGCGCGGGGCTCCGCCCGCTCGGCGTGCAGCTATCCGAGGCGCTGGGCGCGATGAATTTTGTCTGGACCGCCCGCAACGAGCGCGCCGAGCGCGGCCGCGACGCGGTGATCTTCGAGTTTTACCGCCCGCAGCTGCGGATCAAGTAAACGCATTGAAGTACGGCTGCGGCTCTTGAATATTTAGCAAGCAAAGGAACCGATTGATACAATTTGGCCCCCTTGCCTAAAGGGGGCTGGCACCAGTGTCGCAACACTGGTGACTGGGGGATACAGTTTTAGCGAGCCGCTCAAAAAACGCGCATTTTTGTATCCCTCCGTCAGCTCGCAAGCTCGCTGCCACCTCCTTTTAGGCAAGGGAGGCACAGTTTCCCGTCTACCTGCGCATCATAAACATATCACACGAATAAATCATGGGCGAATACGTATTGCACACGCTTTACGTATTCGCCCATATATTATGTAAACTTTTAGGTTCCACCGCACGGGTCGATCAGGGCACTGCGCCCTTTATGGGTGGATCGACCCTTACGGAGAAAGCGAGGGTTTCATCCTTATTTCTCGGCCTTCTCTTCGGCTTTCTTTTTTACCCTCTTCTCAGCCTTGTCTTCGGCCTTATCCTCGCTCTTTTCTTCAGCCTTTTCCTCTTCGTCCTCGTTGTCGAACAGGTCCTCGGGCAGGACGGTCATGAGGTCCTCCTTGGTGGGGTTTTCCAGCTTGGCGACGCGGTTGGACTGGCGGACGATCATGTCTTCAAAGCAGTTGCGCACGTCGCGGCCGTTGCCGAAGTTGTCACTGCGGTTTTCGTACAGATCGACAAACGCCTCCAGCGCCGCCTTGTCGGCTTCCTCCGTGAGGGTATAGCCGTTCTTTCTGCAGCGGATGCGGAACATCTCCATGAGCTGCTCGCCGTTGTAGTCCGGGAAGAAAATGTACTTGTTGAAGCGGGACTCGAGGCCGGGGTTGGAGTTGATGAACTTCTCCATGGGGCCGGTGTAGCCCGCGACAATGACGATCAGCTCGTCGCGGTGGTCCTCCATGGCCTTGAGGATGGTCTCGATGGCCTCGCGGCCGAAGTCGTTCTCGCCGCCGGAGGACAGGGAGTAGGCCTCGTCGATGAACAGCACGCCGCCGATGGCCTTCTTGATGACCTCCTGAGTCTTGAGGGCGGTCTGGCCCACGTAGCCCGCGACCAGGCCGGAGCGGTCCACCTCCACAAGCTGGCCCTTTTCCAGCACGCCGATGGCGGCGTAGAGGCCGGAGACGATGCGGGCAACCGTGGTCTTGCCGGTGCCGGGATTTCCCAGGAAAACCATGTGCAGGCTCATGGGCGGCACGGGCAGGTCGTTTGCCTCGCGGAGCTTTCGCACCTTCATGAGGTTAACAAGGTTCTTGATGTCGCGCTTGACCTCGTCCAGGCCGACAAGCTCGTTGAGCTCCGCCATGAGGGTGTCGAAGTCGGGCTTGGGCTCTTCCTTCTTCTCCTCCGTCTTGGCAGCGGTCTCGCCGCCGGAGGTCTGGGCACGCACCTTGTTTTTCTCGATGAAGCTGGGCTCGCCGCTGGTGACGAACTCCAGGGGGTTGAGCGGCTCCTTGCTCTTGCGCACGCCGGTGGTGTCGCAGATGGCGTTGAGCTTGTCGGTGCACTCGGTAATGAAGGCGGCCTCCTCGTAGGTCACGTCGTCGTCCACCGCGGCAAGGTACAGCAGGATATTGGTCAGCATCCGGATAAAGGTGCGGGAAGCCTCGGTGCCGCGCTTTGCGTCACTCTCGGCAAGGTTCCAGTAGAACACCGGGGGCAGGAAGACCTCCCCCTCCACAATGGAGTTTGTCAGCGACCACAGCAGCCACTTCGGCTGGGGCTGGCCGCGGGAATAAAGCTGGTTTGCCATGTCCACATGACGCTGGGTGATGCCGCTGCCGCGGCTCCAGAGGTTGAGGGCGCAGCGGGTCATGAACTCGTCAAGCTCCTTGGCCATCGACGAGCCGCCGAGGCGGTAAAAGGCGTCGGTATTGGCGGTGTAGATCTTATGAAATTCCTCCGGGGTCCGGGTCCAGGTGGTGGGCATGGCAGTACGCTCCTTTATTTCTTTCTCATAAAGGTTATTATAGTATCATTTTGCGCTGTGTGCAAGAGCTTTGTTGCGGAAAAACGGCACAAAGCAGCCGCACCCGGTCAAAAGGTGCGGCTGCAGGGT
The DNA here is from genome assembly GCA_902791215.1 of Oscillospiraceae bacterium. Taxonomy (GTDB): domain Bacteria; phylum Bacillota; class Clostridia; order Oscillospirales; family Oscillospiraceae; genus Limivicinus. The sequence continues at coordinate 42,026 of CADAUZ010000005.1, forward strand.
TTTCATTGGACGATTTTGCTCAGCTCATAGAGCTCATGCGGGGCAATGTCCTGGCCATCCCGCCATTCGATGCCGGTGCCGCCGGGAAGGAGGCGGACAGAACGAAAATATGCTTCGTCCTTCAATTCCCCGTACCATGTGCCCTCTGCATAGGGGGTTACATCGAACAGCTTGATTTCTCCCGTCTCATAGTACAGGCGCAGCTTCATAAAAGAAAGGGGTTCTACCTTTGTCAGTCTCGGCTGGAGCATCCTGTATCCCTCCTTAACGCAGCGGGTCGATGCGGAAAAACTGTTCCCCGTTAGACAGCAGTTTCCAGTTGGCCTCCAGATCTTCCCGGTGAACCTCCATCCATGCCTCAAGAAGCTTCATTTTTCCTTTTGGGATGGAACCTTCCAAAACCGTACCGTCCAAAGCGATCACGATTTCTTACCCCGCATATTCCGCATGGATATGAGGCAGATTGTGCCGACCGCCGACCTCTCTGTACATGCGGACTATGATTCCATAAAACGTGCTCAATACAGGCATATCTTCTCACCTCGTATTTATGATACCAGAAAAAACAACAACGGTCAATCATTGGAATCAGTGCAAGACTTAAATGATCTTTTCCACGCTGTACATGCTCTCGAGCAAGGCGTAGATGGGGCGCCAGAGACGGTCGGCGGTCCAGAGGCTGATGCCGCCGAGGCCGTATTCCCCTACCAGTCTGAGCCGCGCGCGGATGCTTCTCGCGTCCTCGAACCACACCACATGGCGGCGGTTCGATGTGTCGGTGTAGTGGAAGTACGGCGCCTCGGCGGTTTTGTCATACCGGATCTCCGCCCAGCGGGAGGCGGCGAGCTCCTGGGCCGCCGCATTTGACAGCACCCGTGCCGCCGTCCCCTGCTTCCAGGGCAGGGTCCAGTCGTAGGCATAATTGGAAAAGCCCATGAGGATTTTTCCCGCGGGCATGACTGTGACGGCGTAGTCCAGCACCCGGCGGATACGGTCCACCGGCGACACCGCCTGCGGTGCGCCGTAGGTGTAGCCCCACTCATATGGGTGGTGGTTGATAGCACACACTTTTTCGACTTGAAATTGAAAAAAGCCTTGATTTTCAACGGTTTCCGGCATTTGTGCCATGATGCGCCACTCACCCCCTGAGTGGTGTTTGTTAGCACAAAATCATCATTTTTAATATGTATTCCGGTGTCAGCAGCTTCAATTTGAAGTTTGGGTGACTTCTTCGGCAACGGCGACAGCAAGATCATAAAGCTTTTCCTGCATATCTGAGAAGCGAAAATAGACTTCCATGTGTTCGGGATCATGGTACACGATCCGGTCAAGCAGTTCCGTTACGATCTCGCGGTCAAGGCGCTGAATGGTGCTATAGGCTTCAAAGAATTTCACAAATTCATCGTCCTGCCTGCGGCTCTTCTCCAGCTCGGACATGCTCTTTCGGTTGTTCTGGATACTGGCCTCCTGCTCTTCAATCTCGGCGTCATACTTCTTAGCAAAGCGGATGTAGTCATCCTGTGTGATCAAACCGCTTGCGTAATCGTCGTACACCTTGAACTTTGCTTCCGTAAGCCTTTTCTTCTCGCGCTCGGCTTTCTGAATTGCGACAGCGTATTCATTGGAGATTGATCCCCACTTCTGGTTTTTCACACAGTCCAGCACCGCTTTTGCGTCGACCATCTCGCGGATCTGTTGCTGTAATACGTTCAGTATCATCTTATGTATTCTTTCCTCAGTGACCGAAACACATTGGCATTTTTCCGGCGCTCTTGTCCGTGTCGGGCAGCGAAAACGAACATACCCATTACTTACTACACGATTCATGCAATGCCCGCAACTGCCACAAATTATGTAGCCAGAAAGAATATGGACTTTCTCCTTTTGGGGCGCGGTTCTTGTGTGCCGGGCAAAACGATCATGAGCAAGAGCAAAAACATCATCTGAGATAATCGCCTCATGCGTACCTTCAACAACAGTCCATTCCTCTTCTTTCGTTTCTACGGTCTTTTTTGAGCGGTAGGAGATGCTTTTGTGTTTCCCCTGAACCATGTTTCCAATATACACTTCATTCTTCAAAATCGTATTTATGGTCGTTATAGCCCAGGATTTTGTTTTAGGATAATTCCGCGCGTGCGTGATAAAGCTTTTTGCGCCTTTTTGCACCTGATACTCGCCCGGCGTCATGATGTGCAGTTCGTTCATTTTCTTCGCTATGCGTGCGACGGGCATACCGCCCACATACAGTTCAAAGATTAAACGCACAATATCAGCCTCTTCCGGGTCTATGACCAGCCTGTGGTGGTTTTCGGGGTCTTTCTGATACCCAAAGGGCGCATAGTTCCCGATAAATTCACCGCGTCCCTGCTTCATGGCAAGTGTGGACTTGATCTTGATGGATAACTGACGGATATAGTCATCATTTACGATATTGGAAAAGGAAACGATAGCGCTGCAATACCCCCGCGGATCTCTTACACTGTCCAGATTGTTCAGGACTGAGATCACGCGAATACCCTTTTGCGGGAAGTAGTCCTCCATCAGACGCCCAAGCTCCGGGTAGTTTCGCCCAAGGCGGGAATTGTCTTTGAAGATAACGCAATTGATGATCCCTGCTTCTATATCCCGGATCATGTCCTGATAGCGGGGGCGGTTGAAGGTGCCGCCGCCGTATCCATCGTCAGAGTATACCGTTACAGACGTGATGTTCTCTCCCTGCCGTCGAAGATACTCAAGATGGTTTTGATTGATCTCATGCTGGTTCTGTATACTGTCGCTTTCCGGCTTATCCCCGTCCTCTTTGCTGAGGCGGTTATATTCCCCAACCCTCCATTCTTTTTTCTCAAATTCATCTATCTCTCTTTTGTTGTTCTGCACAAAGGTCATATTTTTCCTTTCCGCCGAAAACAAGGTAGAAATAGTATAACCCTATACTATTATTATACCACACACGAAAAACGTGTCAAATTTTCGCGCTTTTTATGTAGTATTTGCTCATTATTCTTATCATTAAGTCTTGCAAGCTCGGTTTATCCTGCGCATAGTGGACAACCACTGTCAAGCCGTCGCTGAGCTGAATACTCCGGGCTTTTTCCGTACTGCACACCTGATCCATATCATCGCCTCCCATATCAGCTTATGAGCAACAGTACGCAGATTATATTTTGATTGTAGAAATGCGTTTCACGGTGAAACGCATTTAATCATCACGGTCATCATGTCCGGCCTGAAGCAAACACATATAGAACACGCTGATTGTGCTTCCGAGAAACATACCGATCATAAACTTAATCATTGTGATTTCCTCTTTTCCAATCCGTTTCACCGTGAAACGGATTTTTGACTTGATATGACAAAATCCGCACTCTCATGTAGTGCGGATCAGGGGTATCACGATTTATTCAAAGGCGAAAACAGACGGCGGCGGGGCGGGCCGCTCCGTAGGATATGTTTATTCGTGCCTCCCTCCATGCTTATGGCGGGACGTTTGACTCTGTGACGTGCCATCAACGTAAGTATCATTATACCTGCTTGCGGATCATTGCCGGCTGCCATGCCATAGGCTGCATACAGCGGTGGTGTTGTTCGCTCCGTTGTCGATCTGTTCACCTCCTTACCGACTGACGATCCCGGCGCACCCGCTGCCTGGCTTCCCGCAAGCAGAACGTATCTGCCTGCCCTATTCACTTGTGAAAATGCGTTTCATGGTGAAACGTATTATTAGACTGGTTTCCCAGCCCGCAGAAACACGCTGCCAGCGGCGGCGCGCTTCTGCCGGATGGAAAGCTCACGGGTCGAAATCATCCGGGGGATCAGCAAACCGAAAAGTAAAGATAGCGGCATATAAGGCGTTTTCCGCGAAGTATCTCAAATCCTCATCAGGATATGTCCGGATATTGCCGTTCTCGTCCTCATAGCTTTGCAGACAGAGGCTTGCGATAAAGCCCTCATACTGCTTTTTAATTGCTTCCGCAGCTTCAATATCATTCATTTTTGCTGCCTTGATTACTGCAAATGGAATCAGCTTCATCCTTTGCCTCTCATCAATTCCTGTAATTTCTCCATGCCGTCGTGCCTCCGGTCACGGACTGTCGTTCTGGCGAGGTTCAAGGCTTTCCCGATCTCCACATCATTTTTGCCCATAATATAAGAGAGGAGTAAGACATTGCGCCGCTGCGGAGGAATTAAGCGCAAGGCTTTCGCAAGATCTTCATTCATGACAGGGATTGCTAAACCATTTATTTCAAAAACCTCCGCTGCCATATCCTGTGCAGACAAGTTGTTGTCTGGCAGATCAAGAGCGTTATTATTGTTTTCATCTAAAACGGTCAAAGGGATTTCATGTTGTGCTCGGAGACTCTTTTTCCGAAGCCCACGTTTCACGGCGTTGTTAATGGCGGTCATGCAGTAGGCGTTAAAGGTGATTTCGTTAAAGCGTTCATACCGGTTGCTCATTTCTGTACCTCTCTTTTTGTGCTTTCTACTCTATAACAGTCCGGTGATGACCCCAAAAGGCGGATATTCGCAATATCCTCAAAAACCTCCCATAACAAAATTGTTTTCATCATTTTTCGCGTGATGGGGCGACAAAAAAGCGCCCATTTCTGGACGCTGATTTGACAGTGCTTGTTGTTTATCTAAAGCTGAGTGTAGCCATTTATTCCCATGTATTCAAGAAAAAAGCGTCGAAAAATGCGTTTCACGGTGAAACGCATTTCCATGCTCACATTAAGATTCCACTAAGAGTTTTGCACGTCAAAGCAAAAAACTACTCAATACAGTGGAGTTCTCTACTTTACTGACTTGTTAATATAAACCAAGAAAAGGGAAAGCACCTGAGATTGGTACTTTCCCTTTGAGCTTTAATCGCTATACTTTTTGAAGTTCTCTGCCTGTTCAAGAATGTCGTTATATACCTTCTCGTAGATTTCCGGCGGTGTCGGCGGATAACCGTGTTTTGCCAAAATGATAATAATATCTGTTTGCATGATGGCCTTGATTTGGGCGCTGTTTGCCCAATCAGCATACTTTTCTTTATCCCGCAGGGCTGCACGGATTTCTTTCGCAAGTTCGATGTTTTCACTCTCCGGGAAATCAAACTTGAATCTCTCTGCAACTGCTGTGAGAATATCAAAAAATGCCTTTTCTTCGTAATCAATGCCCATAGCATTGAATGATTCTTGTTCTTCTTTTATCTTTTGAAGAAGATCAAGCAACTGATCAGCAACATCGTCAAGGATACTTTTTACATAGTCAGCATCCGACATGCGGCTATTGTAGTTATCGAGAACATCCTGCAATCGTTCTTCAAAGGTCTTTGCCTTGATTTTGTTGACTTTCTTGAACTCGCTGACTTTCTTTTTTAATAGTTGTGTCAGTATTTTGACTTTGGTGTTTGGCAGCTTGATCCGGCTAATTCGGTTAAGATATTCTTCACTGAACAAGTCCACGGCTTCGGCGTTCACGCTGGTATCTGTTGAGAAAACTTCCTCAACTCCCTCGGATTTTATGGCTTCCTCCAACATTTTTTGGACATGTGCGTTCATGGTATCTGTGTCTGGAGCATCGCCCTTGGTCAGCTTAAACAGAATAGAGCGCACAGCTTTATAGTAGTGGATAAGGTCAAGCTCATACTTGGTAAAGTCTTTCCCGCTGTTGCATAGATTAAACGCCTTTGAAAGTCTGAGAACATTGGACATGAAGCGTTGCTCCAGCTCTTTTGTCTTCTGGACAAACTCAGCGGCTTCATTTAAGCATTGCAGCTTTTCTCCAGGTGTCCCGGTGAAGTATTTGGTATTGTCAAAGCCGTGCATTATGGCGTCAAGTACTTCAAGCTGATCCCGGACTACGCGGATCGCAGCCTGAACGTTATCGTCGTCGAAGCCGTCCTCATGGAAATCTGTGTATGTTCGCAATGCGGCCAACAGGCCGAGCTTGATTCCAATGAAATCAACGATAAGCCCGCTGTCCTTCCCGGCGTATGACCTGTTCACGCGGGAAACAGTCTGGATAATTGTATGGCTCTGCGTGATGGGCTTGTCTATGTAGATTGTATCAAGGAAGGGCACATCAAACCCGGTGAGCCAGAGGTCAACGACAATCGCAATCTTAAAATTGCTGTGAATATTCTTGAATTGGGTTGCCGCGGTTTTACGAACAGAATCCGTGCCGAGCAGGTCGTACATAGCCCGTTCGTCGTCCTTTGACCTCGTTGCCACAAACTGACACATAGGCATTGGGATCAGTTCTTTCTTGTCCTGCTCAGAGAGTTCAACACCGTCCGGCGCGACCTTCAACTCGAACCACTCCGGACGTTTTGATTTTAGAATGTTATAGAACTTGAACGCTATCGGGCGGGTCATGCAGACAAACATACATTTCCCCGCAACAGTGGAGCCCTCTCGAACGCGCGTTTCATAATGGTCGATGAAGTAATCAGCAACAGAATTAAGCACATCATCATCACCAACAATGGCCTCAAGGCTTGTAACCTCTTTCTTGCTGGCTTCGACCTGGTACTCGTTGCTTCCGGCGGCAAGGCACTGTTTATAGTATTCCTCAATCTCCTGTACCTTCTCATCGTCGAGGACGGCCCTCGCAGGCCGACCGTCATATACGAGACGGACAGTTATTCCATCCTTAACAGAATCCGTCATGGTGTATTGGTCAATGACAGGCCCGAATACATCCATAGTGGCATCCACCGGCGTTCCTGTGAAACCGATATATGTTGCCTGCGGCAAAGCGGTATGGAGGAACTTTGCAAAGCCATAGCGTTTCAAAACTTCGTCGGACTTCACAACCAGCTTCATGTCCAAATTGTTGCTCGTTCGGTGTGCCTCGTCAGAAATACAGATGATATTTTGGCGGGTGCTGAGTTCACCAAACTCGTCTGCAAACTTCTGAATCGTCGTCAGGTACACGCCCCCGCTGGCCGTCTTTGCCAGAACATCCTGCAGCTGCTCCCGGCTATCCATTTCTACGACACTATTATCACCGATGAACTTCTTGGAATTCAGGAACTGACGGGAAAGCTGATCGTCCAGGTCGGAACGGTCAGTAATCAAAACGACTGTGGGAGAATGAAGGCTTGGCTCGTGCATGATAAGCCGTGTCAAAAACAGCATGATAAAGCTCTTGCCACATCCGGTCGTGCCGAAGTATGTACCGCCTTTGCCATCACCAATGGGCTTTTGGTGTGACAGAATGTTAGCCAACAGCTTCCGCGCAGCGAAGTATTGCGGATAACTGGCTACCACTTTCACATTCTTGCCGTTATCTGTATCGGGGAAATAGATGAAATTATGGATTATGTCGTACAGGCGTTCCTTCCGAAACATGCCCTGTATCATCGTATCCAGTGCGTCTATACCGTCTGCCGGGCGATCATTTGCTTCAATGCGCCGCCAGGAATAGAAATGCTCATAGTCTGCAAAAATGCTGCCGGCTTTCGTATTTACGCCGTCAGAAAGGACAGCAAAGCAGTTATACTTGAAAAGCTCCGGGATGTCCCGCATGTAGCGTGTAGTGATTTGTACGTAGGCATCATGGATCGTTGTGTCTTCTTTAATGGCAGACTTGAACTCCATTACCACAACGGGCAAACCATTTATGTATACGATGGCATCCGGGCGGCGTGTTGCCTTCGGCCCTTTGACGGTCATCTGATTGACGATCTTGACTATATTCTTATTTTCAGTTTCGTCAAAGTCAATCAGGCGCAAATAGAAGTCCTTTGCGCTTCGGTCTTCTCGGACGAAGTTTTCCCCTTCAACCATTCTATGAAACATGCTGCGGTTGGCGCTGTACACCGGCAGCGCGGAAGCGTACCGGAGGGAGCGGATGATGGAACTGATCTCGGAGCCGGTGATGCCCTGCGGGGCGTACTTCACCGCAAGGAATGCAGAGAGATCTTCTTCAATCAGAACGTCCGTCAGTTCTCTATGAAGGTCATCTCCGGAGACGTAATCGTAGCCCTCCGCTATGAACTTGTCTATTATAGCCTGTTCAAGAACGGCCTCAGAAAAGATAGCTGGCATTTACATCACTCTCCTTCGTCATAGTCGATGATAAAATACGGGCTCATACTATGTCTTGATACGGCAGAAAGCGGACTCCCAGATGAAGACACCGTACACTTTCCCATGACGCTTTTGTCCGCTTTTTCGATTAGCGTCACTCTGAACCACGTTTTTACGGTTCCAGCGATATTCCGGTAGTACTCAGGGATACCAGATAATTCAGGCGTTTCATAAGAAATATCGTCTACGTGGAGCCAATACCGTTTGTTCGTCCCACTATGGATGAGCAGTACACGCTTATCATCAGCAGACAATATTTCAGTTCTGTTTTTTTCCGATACTCGCGCTCCGAACTTGCCATACCAGACGAAACCATATCGTTCAATTATTCTTTTGTGTTCCGCGATAGTACCGTCTTTCGGCGCGATATTATCTGCAAAACGTAATGCTATAGTCTTCATAAACTCTGCCTCTCAACCATATCATATTGTCCCTATGGAAAGGCGGCTCATGATAAGCGATGTCAATTTGTTTAACAATACCATCTCATGAAGGTTATTCTTCACCGTAGAAAACAACGGTGTTAATTCCTTTTCAACCTGTTCTAAAACACCTCTCTCGACGGAAACAATCTGAAAGTTTTCAAACAGTGATTTGTTAATATTAATCATTGTAGATCCGGCGTCTCCAAGAGCACGTAATTCTTCTCGACTCTTCTTTAGAGCACAGTATATGTATCTTGGAAAACGAGTAATAACTGCATTGATCTGTTGGTTTGTTTGGGCTTCACAAGAAGTCAGAGAGACTTCACCAGCATTTGCCCCGATACATGAAACAATAACTGAATCAGGTGGTAAGTATTTATTTGATTGGCTATCAGCACCCAATTTGGATAAGGCACTCTCCCACGACACAACGTATAGGTTATCATGCATGTCAGGGGTTTTGATAAAAGGGACATCATTTCCATAGTATTCAGGAGCATCCGTAGACGGTGTTTTTCCTGTTAAGACTTTTCCATACTCTTTTAAGGACTTTTTTTCTATACTATTCTTTGTGGCTTCTTCGAAAATAGAGAATGACTGAGCTTCTATGATTTCATTTACCTTCCGTAGCAGTGCGATACGGTCAGTGATGACCTGATAATCCCGGACGATCTTCTGCTGCTCCGGGAGCGGCGGGACAGGGAGCTCAACGCCACACATACAGTCCCAGTCGAAGACCTCTCGGGCACTGCCGTTGGACATGAAACGGGCATAGCGGTCAAACTCCGGGCGCATGAACCAGAGCATCAGATATTCAGGGAGCAACTGATCTTCGTCAACGATTTCAAAGACTGTACAAATGCTGCTGACAATGATTTTCTCTCCCGTTGTATTCAGGGATATAGCAATTTTGTCGCCACGTCGGGATGTATCAGGGATATATGCAAACTGCTTCGGTGCAACGACCTTATAGCTGTCAAAGGTGACGCCTACCAGATTGGCATGGGTCACTATGAAGTCTTTGGTGACGGATATCCCGTAGAGATTGTCTTCTCCGAGGGATCCGTCGCTATTTCTTTCATCGACCGGGCGTATATAACTGCCCAGCTTATTATAATTCGATCTCATAGCCCAGTCCTTTCATTACTTCCAGCAGGTCTTGTCTGGACTGCTGCTCCTGAACGAGTAATTCCTTCAGCTCGCCCTGAAGCTGAGACATCTTTTCCTCATAGCCGACGGACTCGTCCCGGTTTACAAACTCGATATACCGGCTGGGAACAAGGCTGTAATCCCTCTCGACGATTTCGCCTTTCTTGGCAGCATAACAGAATTCCGGGATATCCTCGTAAGGAGTTTCATACCCCTCAAATCGCCATGATTTGAACCGGTCTACGATGATGGCGCGGTCTTCCTCTGTGAATTCGATGTATTTTTTCTCGTATGGATGACCCATCTGCCGAAGATCCATAAAAAGGACTTCATCGGAGCGGTCACGGAAAGTAACATCGCCGCCGGGTCGCTTCTCAATGCGGGACTTTTTATTCTTGTTCAGTATCCATGCCGTGACGGAAATATCCGTGGTGTAGAACATATTTCGAGGCAGGATAACGATAGCCTCAACGCGGTCATTCTCAATCAGGCGCTTCCGGATCTCATACTCGTCATTGCCCTCTGTTCCAGCAGACAGCGCGCCGTTTGCCAGCAGCACCACGCCGACACCGTTCTGCCCGAGTTTGGACAGTGTATTCAGAAGCCAGCCATAGTTGGCATTACTGGTCGGAGGCGTCGGATACCCGTTCCAACGAGGGTCATCATTCAGCTGATTGGCCTCGCGCCAGTCCTTCTGGTTGAAGGGCGGGTTTTCCAGTGAGAAATCCGCTTTCAGGTCTTTATGCTGGTCGTTCAGGAAGGTGTTTGCAGCCTCCGCGCCGAGGTTCGCAGAGATGCCCCGGATCGCGAGGTTCATCTTAGCCAGGCGCCGGGTCGTATCCGTCAGCTCCTGGCCGTAGATGGATACGTTCAGGCGGTTGCCCTTGTGCTCGTCCACAAAGCGCATAGACTGAACAAACATGCCACCGGAGCCACAGGCTCCGTCATATACAACACCGGAATACGGCTCGATCAGTTCGCAGAGTAAAGCGACAACTGTTCTCGGTGTATAAAACTCCCCCTTACCTTTGCCCTCTTTCAAAGCAAACTGACGCAAGCAATACTCATAAACACGACCAAAAACATCCTTATCGCCACCTACCTGAAGGTCTATCCCGTTGATCAGATCAAGCAAAGAGGACAAGCCGCTGGGGTCCATGTGAAGGCGTGAATAATAGTTATCCGGCAAAGCTCCTTCCAGTGTCGGGTTCTTCATTTCAATCTCATGCAGCGCGGTATCAATCTTGATTGCAATATCAGGCTGCTTTGCGTTCTCCATGATAAAGGCCCAGCGCGCACACTCCGGGATATAAAACACATTGTCTTTCGTGTAGAAAGGCATCATTTCCAGAAAAGCCTGTTGGCCTGCGGCAATCATCTGTTCCCGGTGATCATTGAATCGGTCATTCGCATATTTCAAAAAGATCATGGACAGAACAACATGCTTGTACTCGGCTGGCTCCACCTTGCCGCGCAATTTGTTCGCTGCATCCCAAATGGTCTGCTCAATGGGCTTCTGTTCCTTTGCCTTTTTCTCTCCCCGTGCCATTCTGCAATTCTCCTTTGTACGCTACGATTTGAAATATGATCGTTTTCCTTAATTATACAGTGTTGGATTGGCTATTGCAAGGTGACTTTTCCAATGATTTAGGTATAAAGAAATGCGTTTCACGGTGAAACGCATTAGAAAGTTAGCTTTGGTGGTGTAATGACAATCACTTCCCGGCCTATATGCTTTGCGTATCGGAGCGCCGTGGCAAATGTCTTGTCCTGCGTCGTTTCCTCCGCCTGGACGGGTATGATGATCTCACAGAGGTCAATCGCCTCCAGCAGCATATCCAATTCGCAGGTTGGCGTCTTGCGGAGGGAAACCGGCGCCGAGGCGCTGCACCTTTCTAGAATTGAAAAGTATCTGTCCCGCAGATCGGGCGACCACTTTGCCGCCTGCTCCTCATAGGGCTGAAGGCAGTTCAGCTCGATCTGCCTGTTCTCTTCAATCATAGAAAGAAGAATCTCCGCGCAATAGATCCCGACCCCGGCGTCCAGCGGGATATAAAACCGGGTCACGCCGCCGGCCTGCATCAACGACAGCTTGTGCAATAACAGCAGCTTGAACGCGCAGCAGCGTTCATCCTCTTCATCATAGCCCCATCTGAAACACATGGGCGGTTCCGCAATTATCGCGCAGCTCTTTTTGTTCATATCCTTCACGCTTTCCATTCTTGATTGGGTGCTGTTGAGATTATACAAGATAAATTCGTGTATTTCAATGATATACCAAATTTTTTCAGGTATATTCCCGGCTCCTATATTGTAAAATGACTACGCTATTTGATTCAGAAGATGGTGAAAGTCGATGGAAAGAGAAGAATTTACCGCCCGCCTGGTCAAGCTGCGCATGAACAAGGGCGTTTCCGCAAGAGACATGAGCCTGTCTTTGGGGCAGAGCGAGAACTATATCAACGAGATTGAGAACGGAAAAGCGTATCCCTCTATGCAGGCGTTCTTCTATATTTGCGATTATTTCAACATCACACCGCAGGAGTTCTTTGACACAGAGCGTCCCGATCCAAGCGGGTCGAATCTGCTGGCACAGAGAATCCGAGGGCTTTCGCCTGATAAACTCAGGATTATTTCGACAATGATAGATAGCTGGGAAAAATGACGGGATAGGCTTGAACTATCCCGTTTTTGTATAGAAAAAGGACGCGGCACAGATGCACCGCGTCCAAAAACGCTTAATAATAATTATTCTTTGACGGTTTCATCAGAAGTATTGTTATTTGGGGCAGTTTGGAATCCCTCCTGCATTACATCTCTCATTCCTCTAACCTGATATCTAGCCATCTTTTGCCAATAGTAGGCACTTCTATCAATAGAGGAAATTGTATCCTGCAAATTTCTGCATGTTGAAGTCGGAAAATGCTGGCCTGCATAATTGTCAGCTACTGAATCAATCTCATCACACTCTACTTCTATTTTTGTATCATTAACGATTTTTACTTTGTAGTGATAATTAATTCTCTGATTTGCAAGCGTTGAATAGACAACCTTGCAGTCAAAAGATAAATCGTGTGGTGTCTTTTCTTTGTTCATTGCAAGAATGGATTCAAATTGGCGTTGATCAGCAAGCCGCATAATGATCTTTTCGTGACTTCTCAAGAGAGCAGATTTGTTTGAAGTAGAGTATTCCATCTTCTTATCGGTACTACGATTAGTTAATATAGTTGAGGACTGTATAGAAATGTCAACTATATCATTCTCCGTATTATTTTCAATCACCAAAAATCTGCAAGTCTGTTTTTGCCTCAAATCGTCTCTATCATAGAACTCGAAACCGTCTTCACCGGAGAAAAGCAATACCCTGTTATAATCATTTTGAATGAGCAGTCTATCTAAAAAATTATCCATGTTCGTAAGGAGAAGCGAAGGCTTAATCACAACATATTTACTTTGCTTGATTTGTTCTATACGTTCAGCGGCATACTTTTCTTCCTGCTGTTTAAGCTGTATCTTTGTTTGCTTATTCGTATAAACAACTGCGATAATTGTTGCGGCTGCTGCGAGAATACCCGAAAGAATTGTAACTGCAATTACCCACCAGTCTGTAGCTACTATGACCTGGAGTTGTTCCATATCTATATCTCCTAATTTCCATTATCATTTGCTAGTAATACGCTAATTGTTAAAACGCAGTGTTTTCAAATGAGCTCAATACTACTCCCTCCCGTATTGTATCATCATATAAATGACAATACAAGCAAGCTTTTCTTTAAAGACCAGCAATTAAAGAGTGAAGTTTACATAATATTTTTCACAGGGAGTTATTAAGTCAGGCAAGCCCACGTTCCAGTTCGTCAAAGACCTGGTCATACGGGCGTCCTGCCCCGGCAAGTGACTGTTCATAGCTGTGCTGGATTTTGGCGTCCAATTCTGCCGTACTCATGGTATCCAGCGTTTTCGGCTCCACCGGGATCGTCAGGGAGAAGGGAACGCCATGCCGGTAGATGATCTGGCGATACAAGGAGTTAATGACCACTGAAACCGGAATACCCAGCTTCTGCAAAATATTCTCTGCTTCTGTCTTCACATCGTATTCCACGCGGGCGCTGACCATTGCGTCTTTCATGAAAACACCACCTTTAAGGGGCATTGTACTATAATGTTATGCGGTTTGCAATACATTAGTCAAACCTTATGGGGTTCATGGCCTTATAAGAAGATGCGCTTCAATAATTAATGCGTTTCACGATGAAACGTATTTTTTGCACTTAACAAGCTAATTAAAGAGCAGAGGCACATATGAAGTATGTTTCCTGCGCTCCATGTTCTTTGCATCAAGCAACATAACAAACCGATATATACAAATAGCCTTTATTATGATATAATGATAGTCGAAAAATGATGATTTAAGTCGTTGAAGCTTATCCATTTTTAGGTAATCCAATAGAGAGGAGAAACAATATGCAGGATTTAAGCTCAACAATGTTTTATAAGGCTAAGTTTACTGTAACGGCAAATGAGCCAACTGCTGATTTGTTGTGGACGCTGATTATGGAAATTCGCGGATGGCTTCTCAGCAAGTGGAATATTGGCGGACATACTATTATTGATTCTAAAATGAAGGCATGGACGCGATTCAAAAATGGTGGGAAAATATTTGATGAGGAAAAAACCAACCACGTTTATGCAGAGTCGGTATTTCACATCTCAGAGGACAGTGCAGTAAAATCGTGGGCTTGTAAAATCGTTGAAAAGAAAGACCCTGTTGAGGGATATGCTCAAAGAGAATGGACAACAGAAATAGGCTATCAGTCAAAAACTGACATGTCTGCTGAGATTTCATATGTTGTTACATACAACGACATGCCAGGCTTTATTGGTTTTTGTGAGGATAATCCTGTTATAACTGTTCCTCGTGTAATCAGGAAACTACTCGATCATGACAAAATTATCTGTTCAATTGGCCCTGATACATTGACAAACGATCCAATATGGCTTAATCCAGGCGACTATCCTTCTTTTGAAAAAGTCCTATTTAACCCTGAGCGTGAAGTACCCGTCATTTACATTAGTCCATGCCGATCTAGTGAAGATGCAGATGATACGGATTTGTTGATGCTCGTCAATCCTATAAAACTGGCAAAAAGTGTTGCTGCTAACGCTCTGGTCTATTGTTCTAACAAGATCGATTTTGCAAGTGAAATGAGATGGTTTATTGACGAGAGATATGGCTGTGCAGGAGGAGCAATTCGCTTGTATCGTCCCAAAATTAATATAAACGACCATAATGACCGTTTTAAACACAGATTTATACCTGCTGCCTTTATACGTGAAAATGGTGAAGAGTGTGTGTTTGATATTTTTCGCAGAGCACTTGCTCAAGATGTCCATTTTTATGAGACAATGTTTCGACTGGATAGCTGTAAAGCTCTTGTTGACGAAGATGAACGGCATAAGAAAATAAAAGCGATACGAGCCAAAAGTGAGACAGAAATTGACGAGGCAATGCGAGAGTATCTTGATGAATCGGACAAGCGTGAAGCAGCGGAGAGACGTGCACGGGAATATAAAGAAGAACTAGATAGACTAAAGTCAGATAATTACAATTTGGAGCTTCAAGTTGATGCTTTGAGAGAAACAGCATCACAAGCAAAAATGATTGAAGCCGCGAGTCAAAATGTACGAACTATAAGTGATTATCCCAATACGCCGCAAGCTATTGCCAAATATTTTGAAACAGTCTACCCAGACCGTGTTGTCTTCACAGAGCGTGCATACCGGTCAATGAATGAATGCCAAACTCGTAGTGATTTTCTTTGGGAGGTATTTTATCATGTTGCGAACGATTTGTATGACTTATTACATGAAAATCCTGCCCAAGCGTATAAGGAGTTTACGCAAAGAACAGGATGGGACTGTTCACGTGGAGTTGGCTCAATGACCCATGTTGACAGAAGTCTGATGAAACAATACTTTGATGTTTACAACGGGCAAGAGATCAACATTGAGGCACATATTAAAAATGGAACAAAAGATAATGATCCTAAATCTATTCGGCTCTATTTTGCCTATGAACCTCAATTAGTTGATAAGATTATAATTGGACATTGTGGTAAGCACCTTGATAATTATAGCACGAAGAAAATTAGGTAAACATCACGTTCTGATATTTAGAAAAACAAATTTGCGAACGATATACGTGACAATTAATGTAAGGCATTCAATATAATGAATGCCTTACATTAATTGCTTGGGCTTTTCCACGATATATTGACGCAACGGAGCAATAATGTGTTTCTATGGTCGGTCAGGCCATCGCTCTCCTAATCGTAGAAGATCAGGTCGCCGGGGCTTGGCTCATAGTCCATGTACTGCCATTGGTCGCGCTCCCGGAACCATTCCACATACGGGATAGGTTCAATTTCTTGGGGCGGATAGCGTAACATCTTACGAAAGAATCAGGAGTGAATATTTCACCCCTGATTCTTCAAGCTGCGTTTTGTTCAAGCATCTCCAGAAAATCTCTCGATGTGACGATAAACGGATCTGCCGGAAAATGCGTCCAGTTCCCGGATCGTATCCAGCGCCCCATAACAGCGCATCATGAGCCCTCCCCATGCCGAACTTTGCGGATTTCCTCATTTATTTCATCAATAGACATGTCCTGTATTCCGTTCTCCTTTGTTTGCGCACGGAGAGCGGAAAACGCCTCCGCTCCGGATAGTCTGGGTTGCCCAGCACTTGATGCCGAAATTTCAAAAGGTATACGGCGTTCCCGAACGACTGCCCGCGCAAATACATTGATGGCGGTGGTCATGCTCATACCAAAATCCTCACACAGCGAGTCAAAATCATTCTTTAAGTCCTCGTCCATACGGACACTAAAAGTTGCCTGTCCCATAACATGCACCTCCTTTATATATATTCTATTCAATTAGGTTCAAAATGTCAACATTTGTGAACGTATTTGGAATCAAAATGATATTATGTCATAGATTCCTTGCACCATAAATCAGTAGGCCGGTGTTCCGTACCCATAAATCGGCGCGGTGGCGAGGTAGGGGCTGTTCTCAATACCTCGGCAAGTGTTTGGACGCCGACCATGATGGAGTATTCGGGATCGGTGATGCCTCCTGGCTCACGGGGATACTCGGTGTTGTATCCGCTCTCCGAGCATTGCATGGGGTCGCTGGTCTGGCCTCCGCTCTTCTGCATCATCACGGCGGCGATCAAGTCCTCGAATTCAGGGATGCCAAACTCTGCGGCATACTGCCGGATCAGAGGCTGGTAGCCCTCTATATCCTCACTGACAGGCACAAAGTTGTCGCGGCCTTTGCCGGTATAAAGGCTCTGCGTTAGACGCGGACATAGTGGAGGAAGCACAACGGGACAGCGCCATATGATGACGCTGCCTCGTTCCTGTTGTGAGCTATACTTCCATTTGAATATGAAATTGTCAGTTTAATACGTTTCACGGTGAAATGCATTGCTTTGTGCTAACGTGATAATTGCGGCTTGTTTAGAGGCTTATATAAGAAATTGGAATAATGCAATGCCCGTTGCACAATTCTGATTTTTGTGACTGATTATAGAGGAAAGATCTCATACAGAGTACAACGTTTAGTAGGCCGGTGTTCCGTACCCATAGATCGGCGCGGTGGCGAGGTAGTGGCTGTTTTCGATGCAGGCGTCACCGGCGTTGCCCTCAATGCTGTACACGATACCGTCCTCCACGCGCTCAACGATGCCCACATGGTCAGCCAGTCCGTCGCTCTCCCAATCGTAAAAAATCAGGTCGCCGGGGCTTGGCTCATAGTCCATGTACTGCCATTGGTCGCGCTCCCGGAACCATTCCACATACGGGATCACATTCAGCTCCTTCGGCAGTATGCCCGCGTCCAGGTAGCCGCATTGGTCGGCGCACCAGCTTACAAAGATCGCGCACCATTCCACACGGTAAGGATAGCCATACCACTCGCAGTATTTCAGCCCGCCCTCGTTGCCGATCTGCGTCTGTGCCACGGCAACAATGGCAGCGTCCCCCTCGCTCATAAAGGAGCGTCCGATGGGGTAATAACGGAGAACATGGGACACATAGGCTTTGTCGCCGTAGCCCGACCATCCGTACTGCTCGGCCATCATGTCGGAATACTCAATCGCGTTAAGCTCGGAATAGCCGCCGTAGTTGGACAGCGCCCAGGAGATATAGCCGGAGCCGTAGTTATAGCCTTGCAGAGCCAGTGAGATACCGTCCAGATCGACGGGACTATCCACACCAGCCATATCAAGGACTTCGGCAAGCGTCTGGACGCCGACTTTGATGGAGTATTCGGGATCGGTGATGCCGCCCGGCTCACGGGGATACTCGGTGTTGTATCCGCTCTCAGAGCATTGCATGGGATCGCTGGTCTGGCCTCCGCTTTCCTGCATCATTACGGCGGCGATCAAGTCCTCGTATTCGGGGATGCCAAACTCCGCGGCGTACTTTCGGATCAGAGGCCGGTAGCCCTCCACGTCCTCACTGACGGGCACAAAGTTGTCGCGGCCTTTGCCGGTGCTTGTCAGCATGGAGGCCACGCCCATAACCACGACAAAGGGGATCAGGATCAGAATAAGGATGCCCGCTGCATAGATCAGCGTTTCCCGGCTGGGCGTGAGCGCCCTGCTTACTGCGACACTGAGCGCTTTTATGACCTTGCTGCCGGTGCTGACTGTGCCGGAAGTCAGTTCCTTGACCGCTTTCTCACGGGCGGCTTTCCGGCCTTGCTCTTTGATGAGCTGTTTCTTTGCGGCTTTGATTGAGGAAGTATTACGGGGCAGCGCCGTCTGACGCTGCCCCGCAACTGTGATGGGAGATTTTACGCTTTCTCGGATTTCTCGCTTTTTGGGCTGGATGCGTGGTTTTACGCTTTCGGCCTCATTCTTTATTGGGCTGACCGCCGGTGCTTCGCTTGCCTGAAGGATAGGCGCGGTTTCTTTCTCTCCGTCAAGAAAAGTCTGGAGCATCTGCTTTTGAGGCTTTTCGGCTCTGGGAGCCGGAGCCTCGGCGTAATCCGTTTCATGGTGAAACGCATTTTTGCCCTGTTCGGCTCTGGCCTGCCGGTACTCTTTGACGGCCTCGCGGCGCATACGCTCCTGGGGCGTTGATGCTTTGGGAGTCGGAATCTCGGCGTAATCCGTTTCAAGGTGAAACGCATTTTTGCTTTGTTCAGCTTTGGTCCGCCGGTACTCTTTGACCGCCTCACGGCGCATACGCTCCTGGGGTGTTGATGCTTTTGGAGCCGGAGCCTCGGAGTAATCCGTTTCACGGTGAAACGCATTTTTGCTTTGTTCAGCTTTAGCCTGCCGGTACTCTTTGACCGCTTCCCGGCGCATACGCTCTTGAGGCGTCGGTGGCTTGGGAGCCGGAGCTTCGGTGTAATCCGTTTCATGGTGAAACGCATTTTTACTCTGTTCAGATCTGGTCTGTTGGTACTCTTTGACCGTTTCCCGGCGCATACGCTCCTGGGGTGTCGGTGTTCTGAGAACTGGAGCCTCGGAGTAATCCGTTTCATGGTGAAACGCATTTTTGCCCTGTTCGGCTTTGGCCTGTCGGTATTCCCGGACAGCCTCCCAGCGCATACGCTCCTGGGATGTTGGTGTTCTGGGAGCCGATGCTTCGATATAATCCGTTTCACGGTGAAACGCATTTGGGCTCTGTTCGGCTTTGGCCTGCTGGCACTCTTTGACTGTTTCCCGGCGCATACGCTCCTGAGGTGTTGGTACTTTAGGTGCTGGAGCCTCATGCCGCGTGTAGGCATGAGAGGGACGAGCTTTCGGTTCCGGGGCCTCGCGGTAATCCGTTTCACGGTGAAACGGATTATTTTCATGCCGTGGATAGCGGATTATCTCATGAACCGCGCCAGAGGTATAAGATTCCACTTTATCCGTCGCGGAGTATGGTTCCTGATCCTGCTGCGAAGCTGCGCTTTGCTGGGTCTCCCGGACTTGCTTTCTTGCCGCTTCAATCGCCTTATAGCGCCCGGCCCGCCGCACGGCTGCTTTCGGGGTGAGCTTGCTGTCCGGCTTTTCCTTGATATGCTTTCCCCGGACAGCCTCTTTCTTTTTCCTCTCCATATCAGCCGCGCCCTGGTGTCGTGTTCATGAGCCTGTAAAGTTCTGTGTCACGCGGTACGGAGCAGTCAAACGGGATCACAGCGCCAGATACCCGGAGCAGTCCGTGACCCGGCTCTGCGTCAGTGACATAGCCCATCTGTGTATCGGAGATATGAAGCAGATTAGAAAGCTCCGCCCGGTCGGTTGCCGCCTGATTGAACAGCATGAGAAATTCAGAGTTTGCGAACATGAGCCTTGCTGTGTCGGATCGCAGACATTCCTCTATATTCTGAGTAGCTGCTGTCATGATACCGCCGTACTTGCGGAAGCGCTTCCATGCGTTATACAGCATTTCGGCGGAATAATGGTGACGGAAGTACAAATAAACCTCGTCCAGAAAGACCCAGGTGAATTTTCCGCGCTTTCGGTTTTCCATGACGCGGTTCTGTATGGCCTCCAGCGTGACCACCAATGCCGTCGGTCGCAAGGCTTCGCCCATTTCGTAGAGATCCAGCACGACAATGCGGTTGCTCATGTCTACGTCGGACTGATGGGCAAAGACATTCAAGCTGCCCTCGGTGATCAGCTCGGCGGTGAGAGCCAGCTCCCGCGCCTCCGGCTCCTTTTGCTTGAGGACTTCGTTTCGCCAGTCGGTGAGCAGCGGCGCCGGGGCCTTGCCTTTCAGATAGGGCTTGTAGATGTTGGCGGTGCAGCGGTCAATGATGGACTTGTAGCTGCCCTTGATCGCGCCGTTTGCCATTTGCTGCTCCAGGATGCTGGTGATGAGCCCGGATTTCTGCGCAATCAGGTTTTCGTCATTGAAGCCGAAAACGACCTCCAGCGGATTCAGGTGGTGGGCGCTGTGCGGGCTGATCTCCACGACCTCGCCCCCAAAAGCGCGGGCCAGTGTTCCGTACTCGCGCTCTGCGTCCACAATGATCACATCGTCGTCCGTGCCGAGTACAACATTCATGATCGTGGACTTCATGCCCATAGACTTGCCGGAGCCGGACACACCCAGATAAAACGCATGAGGCGACACAAGCCGCTTGCGGTCACAGATAAGGGGATTTTTAGAAACTTCATTGATGCCGTAGGACAGACCGCCGGGGTCCTGGATCTCCTGTGCCCGAAACGGGATCGCCACGGCGCAGCTCTCTGTCGTGAGGGTATGTAAGGCATGGATGCGGCGCAGGCCATAGGGCAAGGCGGTGTTCAAACCGTCCTCCTGCTGGAAGCGGGCAGAGGAAATGTCGCAAAGATGCTCCTTACCGATGGCGATCAGGCTCTCGGTGTCGGCGTCAAGCTGTTCCAGAGAATCGGCAGTATGGACAAGGGTTATGAGGGAGAAGATCATGCGCTGGTCATTCATGGTCAGATCGTCCATGTACTCGCGGGAATTGTCCCGCTTCTGCTCCATCGTCCGGGGAACCTCGGCGGTGAAGTTGTTGCGGCTGTTCTGTCGCTGCTGCCAGCGGGTTATGTCGGTTTCCACACCGAGGATAATACTCTCCACTTCCTTGACCGCTTCATCTGTAGGCACAGGGATCAGGTCGATAGAGAGGATAAGGTCACGGGCATATTCGGTGATGTCGGAAATGAGATCGTCCGTGAGGAAAGAAGCATAAGTGCGTAGGAACAGGGCGCGCCCAAACTTGTTTCCAAACTCAAAGTGGTTTCGCCGGAATGTGATCCCATCCGGGCAGATCAGGTTTCGGAAATCCTTGGCGCTGTGCATATAACGGTAATCGTCGTAGTCAAAATACTGCTCATAGCCGGGACGGAAAAAGTCGTGGAGAATACGCAGCCGGTCATAGTTCATGGCGGGCTGGATGCCGGAGTCGAGGCGGGAAAAGGTCTTTTGCAGATTCGTTTCGGCCCGCCGGAAATACTTTGCGCTTTCCTCGATGCGCTTTGCCGGGATAGACAGGGTGACAAAGCGCTCCTGGACAAGATTGTTGCTCTGCGCCGCCCGGTCGATCATGATCCGGTTGGCTTCCTCCCGGTAGTGGTCGAGCCAGTCGTCCTTGTATGCCAACAAGATACGGCGCTCAAATTCTGCGGGGTTGAGCCGGTGGTTGACGATGGTGATCTTGGCGGTGGCGTCCGTGGGCAGGGAGTTCAGCGCCCCACAATAGGCTTTGAAGATGCTTTTCTGTGTCTCCTGCGAGGCGGCAATATAGTTTACATCGGTCAGCTTCCAGCTCCGGCTGTGCTTTCTGCCGACTTCCCAAATGCCGTTGGTATAGATGCGCCGGATCGGGATGGTGTCCTGCACGGAGCGCGGGATTTTGAGCTTGACGCGCTCACTCTGGTTTGCGGCTGCGAGGGTTTTAATCAAAGTCTCCACGCCCCTTTCTGTTGAAGCACTTGTAATAGGCACTGTCGGATATGTACTTTCTGCCGCCATAGCATAGATATTCGGTCTTGATGACAGCCCATAGGAACTGCTCAAAGGTCATGCCGTTGTATGAAAAGAAGCCGGCCATGGCTGCGGGAGCCGCCAGCACGATGCAGAGCCAGCTTGCGCTTTCCTTGCCGATCACCTTGCCGAGAAGCAGGTAGACGCCTGCCGCGATCAGGACAGCGATAACCGAGCAGAAGAATTGACGGGCGGACAGGCCAAAGAAGATACTCTCCTTGTACTGCCGGATTTCTTTCGGGATTTTTACCTCTATAAAATGCACCTCATTTCGTTTGATTTTTCAATCCGTTTCACGGTGAAACGCATTTCAGGCGGCGGGGTCAATCGATCCCGTCGCTTTCTTTCATCACGATGTCACTCACGACCTCATTTCCCCATACATCCCAGCCGCGGGCCGGACGCCGGGCAAACAGCTCTATTTTGGGTACATCGCCCATAAGAGCCTCGATGCGCCGCCGGGCCTCGACGGGCTTCTTGCTGTGTTCCTCCACATGGGAAATGATGACCTGGTGGATGTTCTTCGCAACACGTTTCGGATGGCCTTTCGTGGCAAGCATACAGATTTCCACATTGGAGCGTGTCCAGTAGCCGAGGCCCCAAAAGATGCCGTCGCTGTGCCGGGCCAGCTTTACCCACACAAAAGCCGTGGTCTTGTACTCAAAGCCCCACGCCTTGATGACCTGCAGAGCCTCCTGTATCATGGGCAGCGTTGTCCAGAGAAAGAGAACAGCGTCTTTGTCGGCCAGCTCCTTTACGGGCATTGAAGTTATTTCTTCAAGCTCCATTGTCGGGTAATGCCGCTCTATGTACCCGTTTCCCCGGTACATCCTGTAACGCCACGGGGGATCAGCATAGATGACAGAATACTTCTTGCTTATAGGCTGAACATCTCCCGCACGATGCGATCCGCGCCCTTTACCAATCCAGTCAGAACCAGCATGTTAAAGACAAGCTCTCCGATGTATTCCCAGGCCATTGTCACGGCGGGCAGCGTCGTGTCCACGGTCGGCGCGGAACTGGACAAAAACGCCGAGTAGATCAGACAGGCCAGCACGATGACCGCGCCCTCCAGACACACGCCGATATAAGATTTCACAAACGCCTTGCCGATCCCGGCGGTAGTCTCTCCGGCAAAGGAGGCGAACGGAAGCGGCGACATGGCAGTATAGAGATAGAGCTTGAAGAAGCGTCCGTAGACGGTCAGGATCAGGATAAAGGACATGACCGTTATGAACAGGCTCCCCAGGAAGGACACAAGCCAGAGCGGTATGCTCTGCATAAAGCCCACGTCCTCAATGGCGCTGACGATCTCTGCCGGTAATGTTGCAGATTCCGAAACGGCGCTGCCTATGCTGTTCATGGACGCGGACACGACGCTGCCGCAGATGGCAAAGATCGCGGTCATGATTTCCATGCCCCGGCCCACGGCGACCTTGGCCAGCACGAAGCGGATAAAATGACGCAGGGCAAATTCCGGCCTTTGCAGCTCCTTAAAGGATGCCGCTGAGGAAAAGATACCGATTGCGAAGAACAAGACGAGCAATCCATAGCCGATCCCGGTCAGCGCGGAATTGATGTTGACAATGACGCTCCAGATCTGCCCGCCCTTGAATGTCTCCGGCGTCTGCGTGATGAGCTGCCACAATTCGGCCAGCTTGCCGTTCCATGTGGCGATAGCGCGTTCAAGATTTCTTACGACCCAGTTATCACTTATGGTTTACACCTCACTTTCAAAATGTAATTACTATGTATTGACACTCTTACGCTTGTTGGGTATAATATTGACAAGGAGTTGATGAACATGGATTCTACCTTTAATGTCGTAAATGCCCCGAAAACAGCTACTTTTCAAATGAGAATCAATCCGGAAGTCAAGCGCCGTGTAGAGGCTGTGTATGCCAGCCAGGGGCTTTCCTTTACTGACGCTGTCAATATTTTCATACAGCAGTCCTTGAATGATAATGGCCTCCCTTTCCTTGTGTCGCCTGAAAACGCGGAGTTCATGAAGGTAAAGGCGATGCGCCGCCTTCTCGAAGAAGTGCAGAAGGGCTTGGACAGCGCGGAAAAAGATGGTTGGCTTACACTGGAAGATGTAGAGGCCCAGTTGGGAATTGCGGATGAATAAAGTCCTGCTCTCTCCGGAAGCTGCCAGAGATTTGGCAGAGATAAAGCAGTATATCTCCAAAGACTTGAAAAATTCTGGCGCTGCGAAAAAGGCTGTACAGACGATTACGAAAGAGCTGCGCACACTTGCCCGCTTTCCGGAGGCCGGGCCGTCCGTGGAGGCGCTGACCGGTTATCCGACAAACATCCGTTTATTTGCCTGCGGAAAGCGAATAGCGCTTTATAAGATTGAAAATACAACTGTACAGATTGCAAGAATCATTGATTCCCGGCAGGATTACTTCCGTATTCTCTTTGGTGATGATTTTTGGGAACATGAGGGCCAGCCCGAAAGCGAAACAGAAGCAAGAGTACAAATGGCAAAATCTCTTTTTGGATTGATTCCCTCCGACACTACGATTGATGAGGCGCGGGATGAACGCTTTAAAAATATTACTGATTAAGAGGAAATGCGTTTCACCGTGAAACGCATTTCCTCTCTCCCTTTTACAGCGCGCCGATAGTGCTGAGGATTTCCTTGGCAAAGGCGATGACAAGCCCGCCGAACAGGCACAGGAAGCCCTGGGAGCGCTGGCTTGCGTCATGGCTCTGGATGGACATGCCCACCTGAACAATGCCCCAGCCGAGGATAATGACGCCGACGGCCTTGATCGCAGAAAAGATGAAGTCGGACAGATTGTTGACCACGGTGATCGGATCGGCGGTGGTGGCAAAGGCGGCGGTGGTGAGCATGGTGACGCAGACCGCCAGCATACTCCAAAGGCAGAAAAAGAGTTTTGCGCGCTTGGACATAAATTTTTTCATTCAGTTTCCTCCATTGTAGATAAAAGATACCGCATATCGTAGAGACAATGCGGGCTGTGGACATAAGGGGCGGCTCCGCCGTCCTCGGTATAGATAACATTCGGGTGCTTCATCAGATCGTATTTCTCGTCAATGACCGGTCTTTCCCCTCGGATGAACACAATGGCGTTTTTATTATCCAAAAGTCGGACTTCATCGGGGGTCATAAGCTCACGGCCTGTCTGCTGGGTACTCTGTGAGAACGATCCGTTTTTCCCCTTGCCCTGGCTGCTCGATGTGGTGATGATTGTCTCCTTGCCGAGCTGCTCGGAGATATATTTGTGGGTGCTTTGCTCATTTCCGCCGAGATAGATCATGGTGTCGGCGTTACCGATGATGCCCTCCCAGTCGTCTTTGAACAGGGCCTTGAGCTGGGAGATATTTTGCAGGATGATAGTCGCCATGATGTTTCTGGAGCGCATGGTGGCCTGTAAGCGTGCATAGCCGTCCGGCAAAGCTACGTTAGCGAACTCGTCGAACATGAGGCGTACAGGCACGGGCAGGCCGCCCATGTGTACCTTGTCCGCCTGATAGTAAAGCTCCTGAAACGCCTGCGTGTAGAGCATTCCCACAAGGAAATTGAGGCTCACGTCGTTGCTGTCCGGGATGACGCAGAAAATGGCCTGCTTGCGATCTCCCAGCTTGGAAAGCTCCAAACTGTCCTCGTCGGTGATGTCCTGGATTTCCGGCAGGGTAAAGGAGGCAAGCCGCACGGCGGCGCTGACCAATATGGACTTTGCCGTTTTACCTGCAGCCTGCTTGAAAATGTGGTATTGCCGCACAGCGATATGATCCGGCTGTTCTTCCTCCAATGCCTCAAACAAGAGATCCAGCGCCGATTGAAAGTCATCGTCGTCCTCCTTGGCCCCGGCGTACTCAATCATGGTGAGCATCATTTCCATAGTCTGCTCATACGGCGGGGATTCATGGAGAAGATAGAGCATCAGGGCAGAATCCAGCGCCACTTCGGATTTCTCCCAAAACGGATCATTGGACTTGGAGCCTTTCGGGGTGGTGTTCTGTATGAAATTGTTGATGAGCTTGAACACATCGGAGTCCTTGCGGATATACCGGAAAGGGTTATAACTGTCGGAATGGCTTGGCTCTATAAGGTCGAAGACCTTGACCACATAGCCCTGCTGCAAGAGCAGCGGTGCCACGGCCCGAACAAGCTCTCCCTTGGGGTCTGTCGCTATAAAGCTGGCGTTCGCTAAAAGTAAATTCGGTTTCACTACGAAGCGAGTCTTGCCCGCACCGCTGCCTCCGACGACGATCTGAAGCAGGTTTCTCATGTGCTGCCGCCCGTTAAGGCTCATGCAAAGGTGCTTGGTGAGAATCACATTTCGGCTTGGGTCTTTGTCCCGGTACTTCTTGTTCAGCTCCCGGACATTGCCCCATTTTGCCGAGCCGTGTTCCTCTCCGGGCCTCTTATTTGCATGGGAAGAATAGATCATGGCGATTACTCCAGCATAGATCACAAGAGAGCCGAGCATGAATTTGACCGTGTGCCGGGTCAGGCGTATAGCGAACGGGTGGTTCATGGCATCAGGAAAAGCAGCCATGAACTGAAAGAGATTCATGCCGTCCTCATACACGCCCGCCGCGAGAACAGCCAGATACAGCACGAACACGGAGAACGCCGCCCACAATGGGGCGGCGTCCCGAAAAGACTTTTGACTTATATAGGCATCACTCCTTGTTAATTCGTTTCACGGTGAAACGAATTTTTTTCGTGGACACCGGGCGGCAAGCACTCCCGGTCTGCGCCCCGCCTCAAATCGAGCGGCGCTTTCCCACAATCGCAAAAGCCCGCGCAAGCGGGCTTCTGTGGTGTTGCCCCCTTGGCCTCCAATATACCGGGGGCCGGTGACTGTCAAGGCCCGTCCAGTGCGCACACTGGACGGCTTGCCTTGGCCTTGACTGGCACCGGTCACCGGTATACAAGCCCCCTTGGGGGGCAACACCTTTTCTACCTTGCGCTCCTGTTGTTGCTGCGGTTTCTCTGCTGCGGCTCTATACTCCGTTCAATACTACCTCCTATCTGCTTGCACATCTCCTGAATCTTGTCCAGAGCATTGCGCCGTTCGGCGCCATCGTAACCGTCATACAGCGCCGCGACCTTTGAGGCGTCCGGCTGCGGCCTTTCAATACCGAAGCGTCGGCAGAGGATGTAGGATATGCTGTCCGCGTCCAACAGGTTTTCTTCACGGGTGAAATCCGGGTATCTGCCCTTGCCGTGAATCCTTGAAAGAGCGATCTCTGTGGCAAGAGCCGAAAAGACTTCATATTCCGTGGAATTGGGATTGATGGAGAGCTTGAGTTCTTTATCGTCATACAGGGCAGGCTGCTTAATGTCCTTGTTCAGCTCCAGCGGAACAACAGCGTAATTGAGCAGGGTCGTGAGTGCCGCGTCCATCTTGTCGCTTCCCGCAATCAGCTTCGGCGGCTCCTTCACCGGCTTTCCGTAGGTCTGGGAAATGTCATAGACCGGCGTCAGGTCATAGCCCTTTCGGAAAGCGGAACGGGCATAGATCATCATGCCGTTTTTCCTCTCGCTGTCGTTGACATTGCGGCCTAAACCTTTCCAAAAGGCCAGTGTCCCGAACCTGGTTGTCTCTGACGTACCCTGACCGATCACAAGGGCAATGTTGCCGGGGCTGTATGTGGGATTGTCCGCCTGCATATTCAGATACTCTTTGTACAGCTCCGGGTTTTGGGTGATCTCGGTGATGATCCCGTCCTGCATGGCAGAGAAGTTTTCGCGGTCTGCCTGCCGCTGAGCTTTCCATTGCTCATCATTCTGCGTTTTCTGCGCAACTATGGCAGCTAAATCTGCTATGGCAAATTACCTCCTATCGTGTTTTCTCGTTCTGCTTCACCGGCGCGTTCCGGCTCATTTCCTTTGCCATTGTGTCCAGTGCGGCAAGCCTCTGACGGACAGAGGGCTTTTCATGTGTCGTATCCGTCGCTTTGCTCAAGCCATTCCCGCGCTCTTCTGAGGACTTCTCTTGTGGAGCGCGGGGCTTCGCTTTTTTTGCGGCCTGTTCCTCCTTTCCGGCTTCCGGCACCGCGTAATCCATCGCCTCCATGACGGCGTTAAGCTGCGCGGAATAATTCATGTTGGAAACGATGTGCATGACGCCCGTTTCCTTGCTCTCATGCTTGACGGCAGCATACAGTACGCCGAACTGTTTGGCGATCTTCTGAAACTTCTCATAGTCTGTAGCCTTGATGGGAATGATGACAGATTCGGCGTTCGTCTCTTTCATCAGCTTTTCGATCCCCACCTTGCCGACTACCTTGTAATTCTGCTTTACCATCGCGGCGAGCAGCGCCGCCGCATGGACAAGCCCCTTTGCGGAAAGCTCCGTTGCGATCCTGGCGGCTTCCAGCCCCTCCTTGACCAACAGATCCGCTACTTCGCCGCTTACTTCCATAACTCATGCCTCCTTAGCTTTGTTTTCGTTTTCTCCGTCCTGGCCTGTTCCGCAGCCTGCCGGTCGAGCCGGATATGCTCTTGAATCTGCGGTATACGTTCCGCAATCTGTTGGCAGCATTTCAGCTCCCGGTGGATCGGGCGCAGGGCAAGGGAGATTTCTTTGATCTCGACGCTCACATTCTCGCCGCCTCGCTTGCGGCGGTACAGCTCACGCCGGGATAAAACAAGAGAGTCAATGTCCGCTTGCAGAGCATCCGCAAGCATGGACAACTGACTCTCGTTGTCGATACGGTATTTATGCAGCAGCGCAAACTGCCGCTTGTATTGGTCGAGCCGCCTGACCTCAGCCCGCACGGGAAACGGGACGGGACGGCGGCGCGGCCTTGGCGGGGATAAAAGATACAAATAATGCAGATACAGACGGCGCAGGCCGGACAGCTTGCGCTTTTCGCGCCGTGCGGGAGATCTGTGCTTGACCTTGTACCTCTTTTGCGGGAGATAAATCCTCTTAGGAGCTTCTTGTATATCTGGCTCTGTGCGGCCTTTGTTCAGCCGCTCCCGTATGTCGGCTTCGGTATAACCGTCGCCCAGACTATCCAGACGGAAAAAGCGGTCTGAGCCGTGTGGCTTGACCGCTGTGTGCTTGACATTGGCCCCGCGCTTGATCGTATAACCCCGTTTCTGCAAAGCCTCATAAAAGGATTGCAGGGTGAAAGATTCTTTGAGCGCCGCGTCAATATCCTGGCGGATCAGTCCGCGCACGGTGGGCTTGCCGTTCTGTTCCGCGTTCCACTCCGCATAGTGCTTTCCCTTGCTTTTTGGCTCGATGACAGAGAGATCATTTTCACGGCTTATCTCGTTTGAGATGCCCCGGATGTCTCCGAAGTAGGCTTTGAAATTATCCCGGTACATTTTGCCGTCAATACAGGACACGGAATTGAACACGATATGAGCGTGTATATGCTGATGATCAATGTGTGTAGCAACGACCGCCTCAAAGCGTCCTTGCAGTAGCCGCTCGGCAAGCTCTACACTGAGCCGATGAGCCTGTTCCGGCGTCACTTCGCCGGGAGCAAAGGAATGTATGATGTGATAACCCTGTATGGGGCGATTTTCCTTGTCCCAGCGCCGCTTGGTCTGCATCATGTTTCTGTATGCGCTGTCGAGCTGGCAGTTGATCGCCGTCTGAAGAACCTGCCCGTTTTCCTTGCGCTGTGTCTTGGTCTCGTTAAGTGCGTAGTTGATTCGATTGTCCAGACGGGCATGAACAACAACGATCTTGTCATAGGCCATTCTTTACAAACTCCCATGCTTCACGGGCAAGCGCGGCGGCTTCAACAATCTCCGACTCCCGGATGCTCCTTGTGGCATTAGCCCAGTATGCAATCTGATTGATGTTGTTGCCTATGGCGGACAACTCTCTGAGCAAAGCTGCATACTGATCGGGTGGGCGTGGCCGGAGCTGTGTGCCGGACACAAGAGATCGAATAAACGGATCTATTCCCATTCCGGCAAGCTCGGCTTGCTTTTTCAAATGACGGTATTCTTTATCGTTCATCCAGACACTGATGTGCCGGGGGCGTGATCGCATTGCATCATCCTTTCTCGGATAGATTTAATGCGTTTCACGGTGAAACGCATTTTTCGCGTGGGGTTTTAGGGGATTCCCTCTAACAAGTGGCGTTTGTGCTACCAAATGCCATACTTGCCAGAACAGCGTCGCAAAGCGGCGCTTTCTCAAAATGATTGCTGTCCCTCAAAGCATATTGACAAGTTTCTATGAATGTGTTATCTTTCAAATAGAAAAACTTGAATGTGAGGCAACATCTATGGAACAGCTTTACATTGATACCGCAAAGATGCTCCGAGCTATGTCTGATCCCAAACGGCTGCGGATCGTAGATATGCTGTCCTGCGGGGAGTTGTGCGGTTGCAAGATTCTGGAAGAATTTCATATCACTCAGCCCACGCTTTCCCACGACATGAAGGTACTCTCCGAGGCTGGGATCGTAAAGCAAAAGAGGGAAGGAAAAAACATTTATTATTCTCTCAACAATGAAGCACTTGCTTCACTGCACCAGACCCTTAGACAGATGTTTGAGGATAAGCCGGACTGTATTTGCCACAGAAACGAGTAATGGTAAGCCGACAGCCTTAATTGTCGGCTTGCTTTCAACTATAAACATAGAATAAATTAAATGATTCAATGAGAGAAAACGCTATGGGACAATTTTTTCAAGATCAGATTCTGGGTATGAAATGGCTCAACGCTTTGACTGGCAAAGGACTGAGCGCACTCGGTCTGGACATCGCTTCCCGCTTGGGCGGCAGTATTCAGTTCTTCATTTATGACGTTATCAAGATCACTATCCTGCTCTGTCTACTGATTTTCGTTATCTCCTTCCTTCAGAGCTATTTCCCGCCGGAACGCAGCAAGCGGATCATTGGCCGTTTTCACGGCATCGGAGCAAACATCATAGGGGCGCTGCTTGGTACGGTGACGCCGTTCTGCTCCTGCTCATCCATCCCGATCTTCATGGGCTTTACCAGCGCAGGATTGCCCCTGGGTGTGACCTTCTCGTTTCTGATTTCTTCACCGATGGTGGATCTCGGAAGTCTTGTTCTGCTGATGAGCATTTTCGGTGTCAAAATCGCCGTTGCCTATGTCGTGCTGGGGCTTGCAATCGCTGTCATAGGTGGAACTATGATTGAAAAGCTGCACATGGAAGATCAAGTGGAGGACTTTATACGCAATGTCAATTCAAACGTGAACATTGAAGCACCGGATTTGACCATTCGAGATCGTATGATTTATGCCAGAGACCAAGTCGTATCCACCTTTAGGAAGGTTTTTCCCTATATTCTTGTGGGCGTAGCCATTGGTGCGGTGATCCACAACTGGATTCCCGAAAGCTGGGTGGAGGCTGTGCTGGGAAGCAGAAATCCCTTTGGCGTGGTACTGGCGACGCTTGTAGGCGTACCCATGTACGCAGACATTTTCGGCACGATTCCTGTGGCAGAGGCGCTATTGGAAAAGGGCGCGCTGCTGGGAACAATCCTCAGCTTCATGATGGCAGTAACAACG
Source organism: Oscillospiraceae bacterium (assembly GCA_902791215.1). Taxonomy (GTDB): domain Bacteria; phylum Bacillota; class Clostridia; order Oscillospirales; family Oscillospiraceae; genus Limivicinus. Next base: position 73,695 of record CADAUZ010000005.1, read on the forward strand.
CTGAGTCTGCCCTCGCTCATCATGCTCCGAAAAGCTGTCAAGCCGCGGCTGCTCAGTACATTCATTGGAATCTGCGTAATCGGTATTATCCTCGTTGGATACGGCTTCAATGCCTTCCAATATATCTTCATCTAAACAGGGAGGAAACGTATATGAACATCAAAGTTTTAGGCGGCGGATGCAGCAAGTGTGAAAATCTGCTGGAGGCAGTAAAAGAAGCGGTTGCCGAGAAAGGGATTGAGGCAGAGATCGAGTACATCACCGACATGGCCAAGATCATGGAATATGGAATCATGAGTACCCCGGCTCTCATGATCGATAACAAGGTAATGTCTATGAGACGGGTGCTGAAGGTAAAAGATATAATAAAACTACTTTGAAGAAAATGCGTTTCACCGTGAAACGCATTTTTTCTTGTCCTTTTTTGGGCCTGCTTTCCGCGTCTGCATGGTATGCTCCTGAGCGATCCGGAGCTTCAGCTCGTCCACATCCTCGTCTGCCGGATAGAGCTGACAGCTTTTGAGTCCGCCGTGCTTGAGCTTCACAAGTATGTGTTCGCTGCTTTCATACTCAGCGTAGGTCATTTTCGGGAATGTCGTGCCGTCCCCATACTCGCCGGATATAAACACATAGGGCAGAGCTGCCCGCTTGATTCGCGGTACGCTCTCCCCATAGTCAAAGGGGATCACTTTGCCGAGCAGCTTCTTGCCGTCCATTTCCTCTATCACTACACGAAATGCCCGAAAGCCCTCATGCTCCGATTCATAATGCGTCTAGGTCATATAGGCACCGGAATCTTTCAAGAACACTTCTTTTTCCTTGAAGCACCACGTTCCGCATGGACGGGAGAGCCAGTAGTATGTCCGATCCTCAATCTTCGGCTGCTTTGCAGCTTTTATCAACGTGGCAACGTCATACTCAAAATCTGACTTGTAGTATTCCGTGTTTTCCAGAAGTACGGCCCGCAGCGTTTGAAGAATATCAGCTTTTATGTAAACCTCCTTTCCGCCCGTTGGAAATGCGTTTCACCGTGAAACGCATTTCTTGTGGATTATCTCGATTCTTCCTTATGCTGGCGCTTTGGCTGGATGCTGTATGGGTCGGTTCCGTCCGTAGGGCAAATAGCGGGGATACGGCTTGCTGAGTAAATCGCGTTGTCGGTAAGCTGCCGCTGCCAGGCTTTTTCATAGCGTGACCAGTGAAAACCGCGCGCTTTCAATTCCTGCCGCATATCAGCCGAAGGGACGGAATCAAAGAACACTTGCAGTCTGTTGTTATCGGAATTGGCAACGACCTTGCCGCCGTCAAACTCCCAGCCGAGAAATCCATCGTCACGGGCTATGGATAATTGCTTTATTCTGGCCTCAATGCGGTGAATCTCCTGATTGTTGTTAGAGAGCGCATATGATGGGAAAGGAACCTTTGCCCACGGCTCACCGCTTTCCAGACTCTCGTCCATCTGCTTTGCCTGTTCTGCGGACAGGCTTTCACAGCCGACACAGGTGTTATGTTTGCGGTAATAGGCGTTGACTTCTTTCATCTGGACTTGAAGAGCTTTTAACTTTTCCAGCTTTGCCGTGAGCTTTTCAATCGCGTCAGGATCGTCCGATGAAATGGCGGTGTTGTTGCGGGCGGCTTCGGCTTTCTGCTCATAGTATTTTGCTTTTTCACCGGCTGCAACCGCTTTATCCATCTTGCGCCCAATACGATCCCGGTAGTTTCTGTCGGCCTGCCCGTGTACCGGCTGACCGAACGGGATTGCGGAGGCCATATCGTCTGCTTGCCGGGAGAAGTTTTTGCTTTTGCCCCATGCTTTTTCTGCGCGGGCTTCATATCGGGCTATACGCTCCTGCTTTCGCTGTTCATAATCACTCATTCATTCCTCCTATCTTGCGGCGGAAAAATGCGTTTCACGGTGAAACGCATTTTCCGCTTCCTGTTCTTTTATTGTTGTGCGGGAGATGGCGGGGCAGGCTTTTTCAATAGCGTCGATCATTTCGGCGGCGGTCTTGCTGATGCAGTCCAGCGAAGATTTCAGTTCCGGTGTTTCCTTGTTCTTGCTCCATCCGGTCACATAAGCGAAAGAATAATCTGACGTGTCGATCCCGAAATGCTGGCAGACCACATAGGCGATGCTCTCCGCCTCTACCTCACGGGTGCGCCGGTCTTTGACCGGCGTGCCCATGATGATACCGGCAGAAACAGGCAGCGCGTGGAGCTTTGCGTGAGCTGTCTCATGGATCAGAGTTTTCATCGTCTGCACTTGGCTCATGCCCTTGTTGACATAGATGCACTGTTCAAGCTGGTTATAGCAGCCCTTGGATTCCTCCGGCTCCCGGAAGTGGATCGGGACGGGGCTGAGCGCTTCAACAGCGGAAAAGATTTCGTCGAAGCCCTCCACGTCGCCGGTCAGTTCGTCCACGCCCAGGGAGGGCAGTTCTTTACCCTCGGTCTGGCTCACGTCGAACACATAGGCGATCTTGAAGCGTGTCAAGGATACAAGGGTGCTGACCTTTTCCGGCAGGCCGTCCGCACCTAAAACAAAATTTCCCTGGGTATCCATTTTGTTTTGCTCGATCATGGTCTTAAAGGGACAGGGGGCGAGTATTTGTATTCCATGCTCGCCCTTTTTGACCGTGCGGCCCAGCTTTCTCCATGTGGTGTAGCCGGCGACCGCTGTCGCGCTTGGACACTGAAAAAAGATCAGCATACAGTTTCCGAAGCTGTATCGGTGAAACTTGGACATGGTTTTCAGATACTCCTTGTACGCTTCGCTTTCAAAAACCTCCTTGACGCCGTTTTCCAGCTTGTCCGTCAGCGCCTTGATCCGCTCCCTTTTTTCGGCCTGCGCGTCAGCGTTCCGGGCTGCTGTGGTTTTTCTCATGGGTCTTGCTTTCCTTTATCTTGGGCTTTGCCGGGACAGACAAGGTAAAATATCCGCCATCCTTCATGCCAATCAGGACTTCCGCTTTCTTGTACTCTTTCTTGAAACGGTCGACCAGCTCCGGGGGAAGCGAACAAAATTCTTCCTCACCCAGACCACAGATGAAGAAGGTGCCGAAAACCCCGCCATAGCCGCCGGGGACGCTGCGGTTAAAGTCCAGCCCTTCGTTGATACCTTCCTCATTGCAGACAATGGCGACAGGTTCCTCATAGGGGTAAATGGCCTGAATATAGCCGCCGACAGTCGCCTGCATTTCCTCCAGGCCGTTTATCTCTTTCTCATACGGAAGATAGCCCGGCTCCACAACGAGGACATTCATGCGCTGGCCTCCGGGAGCCTGGGAGAGATCGTCCGGAAAGGGTAGCTGAACACCGCGTACTCTTTGGGGATGGCGAAGCCGTCATAAACATCCTTGAAGGGTGTCCGATTGTTGAGGACGTAGCCGAGCGCGGTAAAGTCACCTCCCTCGTTGATCCGTCTGTCCTCGCCGTATGCTTCATAGTCGATATACGGTTTGACTTCCTCCGGGATTTCCAGTTCTTCTATGTCCTCCATGAGTGTCCGCCCGTATGTTTCCGCATCCATAATGTCGGGATAGAGTGTGAAGCAGTCCAGGTTGTAGCTCAGATTGATCAAATCCTGCATAGAGTTGCTGTACTCGCCGTGCTGGACGGCAGCGGAAAACACCGCCATTTCATAAGGGGAAAAACCGGTGAGGCGGCTTGCCAGATAATTCAGTTCATCGATGTCCTCATATTCGCCCAGATGGGTTGCGAGACCTTTTATGTCCGTTTCGTACTGAGTGATCAGGATTTCTTTATTTTCGCGCCCGTCAATAGCGATCTTGCGCAGGGCGCTGTGTATCTTTTCCGTGGTGGTCGGAAAAGAGATCGTCACGTCCTTGTAGAGGCCGGAGTTGAACAGCCTGAGGTTCGCAATCGTGGCATTGAGTTTCATTTTACAGGCTCCTTTTTACCCTTAAAAATTTCGGCTTTGGCTTTTTCCTTGGCCTGACGCTGGCGGCGTTCCTCCAGCGCGTCATAGATACTGTTTTCAATGGCAAGCGGGGTCATGGACACATCGGGGAAATACTTGCGGAGGCGGTCGCCGCGCAGAACGATCTTTGTCTCATAGCTGTTTTCCTTATCCTGTTCTGTCTTGGAGACATCAACGGGAGAAGATGTTGAGGGAACAGGCGGCGTGTTATCCGCCGGGGCCGTCGGGGTCTGAACAGCGGGAGCGGTTTCACCGCTGGGAGCGGAAACGGCGGGCTGGGGAGAATCTGCGGGTTTCGTAACGGTTTCGGCGGGCGGCGTGGCTTCGGCGGGCTCCTGCTTGGGCGCAGCCGGGAACGGGATCACATTGTCTGCGGGCTGACCGGGAACAGGTGTTCCCACGTCCGGGGACTTGGGGATTGCCGCCGGAGCTGGGGCCATAGGAGGTGTTGCCGGTGCGGGAGGCTCAACAGCTTTCGGCTTCTCAACGACCTTGGGCGGGTACTTGCCCTCCAGCACGCCCCGAATCTTCTGCTCGGTGAGGGATTCATTTGCGGCGATCTTTTTGAGATTCGTTGTGTTCTCGTTGTTGACCTTGACGTTAATGCCGATCAGATCAGCAACGGTGTCCTGGTGCTCCGGCTGCAAAAAGGCGATGTTGTAGGCAATCGACACGGCGATGGTGCCGTCGTCCACCAGATCGCAAATCTGCTGGGTAGCCTCGGAGAGCTTCATGAGCCTGTTGAGCTTCATGGTACTCATGCCCATTTCTTTGGCGATCAGCTCGTCGGTTTCCGGGCCTCCCTTGACGCCGCGGAGCTTGCGTCCTGCCTTGCGCTTCATGCTGTCCGCTTTCATGCGCAGGGCACGGGAGAGATCGTAGGTGGAAATATGTTCACGGTGAAGGTTTCCGTCCGCAACAAGGATTCTTGCGTCATCATCGTCAAGCTGCTGGATGATGGTCGGGACGGGATAATTCAGTTCGGAAGCGATCAGGTGGCGGCGCTGACCGGACAGGATTTCAAGGTCGCCGTCCTTGTTGAAGCGGGCCAGTACCGGGTCTTTCACGCCGAAGCGCTCAATGGATTTGAACAGCTCCTTGAAATCGTCGCTGCTGCGGTCAACGGAAAAGGTGTTGATGTCGGCTTTCTTGAGATAAGCCGGGTGCAGCACAGCGGAGAAGGCTTCGCCCTCGCCGGGGATAGGGAGAGATTTCTTGTCTTTCTCCGTGGGCGGATCGAGCTTCTCACCGAGGAGCTTGGTGATGGAAGTTCCGGTGGGGCCAACGGCAGTTTTTTCAACAGGCTTATCCTCTTTCTTCGGAACAGGAGCTTTTGCGGGCTTATCTTCTTTCTTTGGGGCAGGCTTTATCTCTTTATCTGCGGCGGCAGGGGCGGGAGCCGCAGCCGCTTTTTTCTCTTTTTCATTATTGGCGGGAGCCGGGGCGGGCTTCTCAACCTTGGGAGTCTCCGCTTTCTTTTCGTCAAGCTTCTTGGCCCCGTCCTTTTTCTCCGGCTCGGCAGGTTTCTTGTCGGCAGGAGCCGGGGCGGGCTTTTCGGCTTTGGGAGCCTCTGCTTTCTTTTCGTCCGGCTTCTTGGCCCCGTCCTTTTTCTCCGGCTCGGCGGGCTTCTTGTCGGCAGGAGCCGGGGCGGGCTTTTCAGGTTTGGGAGCCTCTGCTTTCTTTTCCTCCGGCTTCTTATCCTCGTCTTTCTTTTCCGGTTCGGCAGGTTTCTTGTCGGCGGGAGCCGGAGTGCGCTTTTCATCCTTGGCAGGCTCTTCTTTCTCCACCAGCTTGCCGGGGATCGGCGTCGCGGAATTCAGATTGGCGAGCTTGTGGTATTCAAGCGCCTCTGCTTCGCTCATATCATAGACCAGGGCGGGCAGTTCTTTGAGCTTGGAAAGCTCAGCGGCCTTGCGGCGGCGGTAGCCGCTTACGAGCTGGTATTCTCCATCCTCCCGCTGGCGCAGGATGACAGGCTCCTTTACTCCGTCAAGAAGGATGCTTGCGACAAGTCCGCCGTAGGACTTGTCGGCCTGTGACACTGCGGGGATGCCGGGGAGATCGTGGATTTTATCAAGCGGGATTTTCTGGGGCACGGGTTTTTCGTTGGGCATTAAATTCCTCCTTCATTCAGTCAAAAAAATTGGAATAAACCGTTGCAAATTAGCTAAAATAGTATATAATATAATTAGCTAATTAAGAAAGGGGTACTTGTTATGATTGGTGCAACTGCTACTGCGACCGAAATGCAAAACAACTTCGGGAGATACCTCAACCTTGTCATTGGCGGTCAGGAGGTCATTGTCACAAAGAACGGAAAAGAGGTTGGCCGTTTTATTCCGAAAAGTACCGCAATCTCTTACCTGACGGATTCCCTCACCGGAATACTCAAAGGCGGAGACACGGCAGACGATCTTCGGGAAGCGCGGCTGAGGGAAAAATATGAGATTGCTGATTGACGCAAACATTGTTTTCGACGTTCTTCTGAAACGGGAACCATATTGGGCAGACTCATCCGCTGTTTGGAAGCTTTGTGAAACGGAACAGATGGAAGGGTATATTTCCACCTTGACTTTTGCCAACCTTGTCTATGTCATGCGAAAGGAACTTGAACCGGCTCAGATAGAGGATATTCTTACAAGGCTGAAGCTCATTTTCCGATTTGCCGATTTCAGCACCGCAGATATGACCAAAGCTGCGGAAATGGCTTGGAACGACTTTGAGGATGCTGTTCAATCCGCCACGGCAGAGCGTATACAGGCAGATTTCATCATCACCCGCAATGTTCGTGATTTCAGGCAAAGCAAGGTGGTGGCGTTCACGCCTTCGGAGTTCCTTGCAAGGATCTGACCGGCAAAGCATTGGTATTAAAAATGCGTTTCACCGTGAAACGAATTAGACACGGAAAAACGCATTTCAGCCGAAGTCATGCCGCACAGCGGCGGCGTAGTGCGGGCCTATCGTGATCGGCGCGTTGTACAGCGCGGTCAACAGATAGGCCCGTATATTGATGATTTTTGTGGTTGTCTCCCTCATGCAGTCAAGGACGTACACGATATGCTCATAGTCCAATCGTCGGAAGCGTTCCTTGACCTTCGATGTCGGGATCGGCTCACCTCCAATTTTCGTAGTTTCGGCGGTGCTGCACAGGATGTCACAAATGAGCTGCAGCAGGCAGTCAGGATCATCATAGGGATATTCTTCCGCAAGTCTTGAATAACTGATCTGCTCTCTTGTATCTTCTTCGATCTCCGCTCTTTCTGTTTCAGAGCAGCCCGATAGAGGATTAGATGGATCAATATAACTGTTTTCAGTATAATTACTATCAGTATAATTTGCGTCCGATTTTCGGATGTCTTGACCTTCGTTTTTCGGCTGTCCAGACCTCCGATTATCGGCTGTCTTGACCTCCGGTTTCCGGCTTTCTGCACCTCCGCTTTTTGGAGGTCTGGGCGGGGCGGGAAGCTCCTGTTCCACAAACTGCTTGACATAGATCATGGTCGGTTTTCCCTGACCCTGCTTTCTACGTTCGATCAAGCCGATGCCCTTGCTGGTGTCCAGCTCGGCCAGCAGCTTTCCGGCCTTGCCGTGACCGCAGCACAAGTCCTCCATGATTTCCTCGACCGTGTAGTAGATGTACACGCGCCCCTGATCATCGTACCACTCGTTTTGTGCGGAGAGGCCCATGCGGTCAAGCAGGAGACCGTACAGGAGCTTCGCCTCCGTGGACAGGTGGCGGAACTCGCTGCCGGTCACAAGGCGGCGCGGTATGCGGTAAAAGGAAAAGGCTTCGGACTGACCGCCGTAGAAATACTCAAAGCTCATTTAGCGTCCTCCATTCTTTCACAGAACACTAGGTATCTGTATCGCCCGCCGGTATTGGGCGGGTGACAGGTCAAAAGGGTAATCATATCCCTGCCGGGACGGATCAGAATCGCGTTTACATCATTGGGCGTAATAATTTGGATTTCCTTGACGCAATAGTGCAGCGTTCCCCAAATGTTGGTGATCGTTACCTCGTCGCCCTCTTCCAGCTTTTCAATGTCCAGAAAATACGGGTAGCCGTTCCAGCCTCGGTGTCCGGCAATCACGGCGTTGCTGCTGTCGCCGCCGATGGGGATGCTGGTCTGAGACAGCACCGCCGCGCCCGCAGCCATGTTTTCCTCACTCGCGCCCAAAAACAGCGGCATTTCCAGATCCAGCTTCGGGATAGAGATTACCCCGAACTTTTCATCCGGCAGGCCGTAGTCGGTCAGCGTGAACTCGGACATCTCATAGGCGCTCTTGCAGTTCAGATCACGCTGCTTGTGGGTATAAAGCCGCATATTGTAGTGCCGCATTTCGTCCAGCAGCTCCGCATAGGGAACCGGCACCTGTTGTTCCTCGGAGACCTTTTGGATCATTTCCCGGACTTCCCAATAGTGATTGACCTCTTTCTTGATCTCTATGTCTTTTTCCCAGCGAAACACCCAGGGCCTCACCGCAAGCGCCGCGCCGGCAGTAGCAAGACAAAGCAGCAGTACCATGACAGCAAGCCGGAGTTTATCGTTTTTCATGTTTTCCTCGCTTTCTTTCCGGCAGCTTTGGTTTGAAATGCGTTTGCACAGCACGCGACGCCCATACGCGCTTAGGCGCTAAGAAATCCGTTTCATCGTGAAACGGATTTCTAATGAGCGTAGCGTCACGGTGAAACGCATTTTGCCGATTTGGAGCAGAGAATTTCTTGTATTTGCAGAGCCCTATCGCGGCAGCTCCGGCTGTGACGCCGGTGACCGCAAGCAGGCCGTAGCCGAGACCGCGCTTGTATGCCTCGTCCCAGGTGGATTCCTCCAGCGGGGTAAATTCGGCGTCCTCTATAACGGCCTCCGCTTCCTCATACTCGACGCGCTCCCCGCGTACCAGAAGGCGGTGCGTGTTGACGGCGAAGGGCGTACAGGTTACAAGCGTACAGAGATCGCGCCCCGGCTCAATGAGCAGCTTTTCGGAATCCTCCGGGAGTACCGTGTTGATCTCCACCACCTTATAGGCCAGCGTCTGACCGAGGATACGGAGAAAGAAAATGTCCCCCTGTTTCAGCAAGTCCAGATCGGAAAACATCTTTTGACCGGCAAGGCCGCTGTGTCCAGTCAGTACACAATGGGTATTCAAACCGCCTACGGGAAGTGAAGAGCCGAGAAGGTGTCCCACGCCCCGGTCAAGCGTCGCCTCGTCCGTGCCATGGTAGATCGGGAGCTTTACGGATATAACGGGGACTTCCACATAACCCATGAGCCCGTCGCCCTGCACGTTCAAAAGCTCATCGTAAATCTCGGAGGCGCTTGTAAGCGCCTCCTTAGAAAAAGCTGTTCCCGTTGCAGCCTGGAGGGTACTGTTGTATCTCTGTGCCCGGTCGCGCAGTTCCTGCAGCTCGGTGTCATAGAGGGTTTCAATGCGTTCCGTGTACTGCGTTTCGATCAGGCTTGCGTTTTTCTCCGCAAGCCTGTTTGCTATCAGGGGATAAAGGATCACGACGAGGGAAAGGACAAGAAATGCTGCCAGAAGTGTAATTTTCATTTTCTTCATCCCTCCTCTTTTCGAGACAGGAGGGCGGTATTCCCGCCCTCCCGCGTAATCAGTAGTCCACTCGTTTCCTCGCAATAACAATGATTCCCACGACGCACAGGGCCAGAACCGTAAAGCCGATCACCGGGTACATCCATGTACCCCGGCTGCCAGTCTGAGGCAGGTCAAAGCCCTTGGTATTGATGACATTGAAAGGCGCAAGCGCGGAGACAGAGCCATTGTCCGACAGCATGGAAACGTCGTTGCCGTCAACGGTGGCGGAGGCGGTCAGCAGCTTGTGTTCCAGATGGCGCTGGGGCATATTGTGGAACATCCCGGCGGGGACGCTTGCAAAGCGTGGATCGTTCTGGACGAGTCCGAGCGTGTCCGTGCCGTAGACGGGACAGGCGTTCGCGCCCTCTGCCTTGGAGATGATGACCTTGACGCCCTGCTTGAGCAGCGTGTAGGCTTTATCCGTCTGAATCTCCTTGATGGTGTAGGCATCGTCCTCCATGCCCTTGATGACCACCTTGCCCGCCGTGGTGGGGACAAACTGCGTGGCCTGCTCCGCGGCCTCCACATGGCCGGTCACATACCAGACACCTTCGGCAGAATTGAGAGCGGCGGTCAGAAAGTAGTTGTCCGTATCATTGTGGGCAACAAACTTGACCTGGGAGAAGTCGCCATTGCCGGAGGAAAACTGCTTCGTCACGTCCACACCGTAAGAATAAACATGGCAATCATCCACAAGGGTATCGTAGTAGTCGGTGTTGCTGCGCTTCCACGTCAGGACAACCGCGTTGTCGTTGCCGCTGTTGCCGTAGGTCGCGGTGTTGTCCATGTTGAGCTTGGCCTTGTAGGTGATACGAACGGTACAGCCGCTGTATCCGCTGTTGACCATGTTCGGGCCGTTGTAGACCGTGGGGCTGGTGTTGATCTCGGACAAGCCGGAGGCGGTCATGGCAATGCTCATAATGCTGTTGCCATCCTTGGCGGTATAGGACACAGTGAACTTGCCGTCAGCCTCAGACCATTCGGCAATCTTGTCCGTGCAAGCGGAATCCTTGTAAAAGGCCAGCTTCACGTCGCCCTTGGTGTAAGTGATGCCTTTGGAAAGCGTGTCCACAAAGCTGTACTCGGTCAGATAGGACGCAGCCGAGGTAATGCTGGGCATGGTGGAAATGATCTGGTATTCCAGCGTGTCGTTGCCGGAAGCTGAGGCGGTATGCGCGTAACCATCGCTGATACTGTCTGCGCTGCCGTTATTCGTTCCGGTGTCGATCTTGGCCTCGCGCACGGTTTTTTCAACAGACGGGATGCCCGTGGCGTTCTTGGGGTACAGCACCGGGTCATAGATCCATTCGCTGCCGTTCACAACATTGGTCATGGGCAGGGAGATCAGGAAAGGCGCGGTGGTTTCCGTGACCATTTCGGGGACACGGGTTTCGACCACAAGGTACAGGCCGAGGGGCAGGCCGGACACGGCGCTGTGTCCGTAGGCGTCCGTTTCGGGCATGGCGCTGCCGCCCGCAAACTGGACAAACCTTTCAGCGGCGTTTCGCGTCGCCGTGCCGTTGGTGTTCAGCGCGTTCTTGAGGCCGTCGATCAGCACGTCGGAGGTGTAATAGTAAATGGTCTTGCCGTCCTCAGTCTTGTCCGCCGGGGCGAAGCGATCATTGGCGGTAACGCCGAGGACATTCAGAAAAGCAGCGTTCAGCTCGCTGTTTTCGATGCCGTACAGCAATTCAAGGCGGTTCGTGTTGTCCTCGGTCTTGGTGTAGGCCAGAATATCCGCCAGCTTGACATAGGTAAATTCCACGCCGCGCACAGCGTAACCGTATGCGTCGCCGTTGGCATTGAGTGCGGAGACACGGGCGGGATTGCCAAGAATGGCCTCCACGCCGCTTTCGTCCCGGATGCCGGTGCTGACATAGGAGCTGTCCCAAACGCCGTCTTTCTCCGCGCCGGTCACATCGTACTTGTACAGGCTGATGGAGCCAGTGCGCGTCGTGTCGATCAGCGCCGGATCAGCGGCGGCAAAGGCGGGAATGGAAAAGCTGCCGACCATGACAAGGGCCAGCAGCAGAGAAAAAAGTTTTTTCAAGATTCACAGTCTTCCTTTCTTTTAAGATAGATGATAAGAGGTATAGCGCAAATGGGCATAAAAAGAGGCAGCAGGTCAAAGCCTCTGCCGCCGGTTTCGGGGAGCCGGTATGTGGGATCGTCTGTTGCGGTAACATACAGGGAATAACAGTATGTCTTGCCGTCCACGGTTTCCGAGTCCTCAATATTGGTTTTCTGCGTTTCGATGGGAAGTGTGCCTTTGTAGAGTTCGGTGCCGATCAGGGAATAGCCCTCCGGGGCCTTGGCTTCGGTCAGGCGGTAGAGAATCGTGCTGTCTGCCCGGAGGCCGGTAAAGCTGACGCTGCCGGTGCTGTCGGTGGTAAGCTGTCCGGCGCTGAGTGTGGCGCTGGTGCAGCCACCTGCCGTGATGTTTTCTCCGCTGCGGTTTGTGACGGGGGTCCAGGTCGTGCCGTTGTCCGTGGAATATTCCAGCAAAAACGCGGCTCCTGCGAGGGGCTTGCCTTTCTCGTCCTTTTTCTTGACCTCCAGCGTTCCCGGCCTGCGAAGATCTGTCACGGTCTGGGTGCCGTTTTCAGTGGGAACGGTCACAGTATACGCCCTTTCATCCACTGTGTAGCCCTTGGGGGCGCTGATCTCCTGTACCCGGTAATTGCCGTGGAGCAGGTTTTCAAAGACGATCTCCCCGTTTTCATTGGTGGTGCCTTCGGCCAGCTTCTTGCCGCTTTCGTCCAAAAGGCGATACACGGCCCCGGCAAGAGGCTTGTTTTCATAAGCGTCTTTCTTGATGAGCTTCAGGTTTCCACGGCTTGGGGTATTCTTGACGCTGATTTCCACGGTTTTGCCGTGTTCCGTCAGCTCCACGGAAATCGGGGTGGAATCCAGAGCATAGCCTTCCGGCGCTTCTGTCTCGGTCAGTACATACTTGCCGAGGGCCATCCCGGTAAAGGTGATCTTGCCCTCCGTGCCGGTGACTGCTTCGGAAATGAGCTTGCCCGTGGAATCCGTCAGCTTGAAGTGGACGCCTGCAAGAGGCTTGTTTGTCTCAGCGTCGGTTTTGAGAATGGAAATATTGCCGACTGCGCGGGTATTGGTGATCGTCTTGCTCACAGTTTGCCCGGCGTTTGTGACCTCAACGGTGATCGGGGTGGCGTCGAGGACATAACCAGTCGGGGCCGCCGTTTCGGTCAGCTTGTAGGTGCCGAGGGGAAGGCCGGTGAAGGTGAGCTTGCCGTCCGCTGCGGTGTCGCCCTCCTTGATGAGCTTGCCCGTGGAATCCGTCAGCTTGAAATGCGCTCCCGCAAGCGGGCTGCTTGTATCGGCGTCGGTTTTGAGGATTGCTATACTGCCGGTTTGCTGGCTGTTGGTGATCTCTTTTGTTACCACATCGCCGTCATTCACTAACTCAATGGAAATTGGGGTTTCGTCCAGCACATAGCCGGTCAGCGTCGCGGTTTCCTTGAGGATATACTTACCAACGGGGAGCATGGTGAAAATGAGCTTGCCGTCCGATCCGGTGTTGCCCTCGTCGATCAGGTTCCCGGCCTCATCGGTCAGCTTGAAATGAACGCCCGCAAGCGGAGCGCCGTTCTCGTCGCTTTTGATTACCCGGACATGACCGTGGGCCTTGTAGTTTGTGAACGTGTGTTCGTCAACTGCGGTATGGAAGCCGACCCGCGCTGCCATGAGGTTATGATTCGGTACATAGCCGGGAAGCTCTGAGGTTTCGGCATACCAGTAATCCCCGATGGGGAGATTGTCAAAGACTACAACGCCGTTTGCGTCCGTCGTTCCGGTCTTGATTTCGTGCTTGTCCGCGTCATAGAGCGTGAACACCACACCGCTCAAAAGCTCGCCGTCGCTGTTCTTCTTCGTGAGCTTGATGCTGCCTCTGGCGGGTTTGTTGGTATAGGTCAGCGTGACGACCTTTCCGTTCCCGTCCAGATAGACCAGCTCAATGCTGCCCAGCGGGACATATCCGGGAGGTGCCTGCGTTTCCTGACAGTAGTACGGTCCGAGGGGTAGTCCCGCAAAAACCACAACGCCGGATTCATCGGTCGTTCCCTTGGTGACTTCGCGCATGTTTTCATCAAGGATGGTAAACTCTGCGCCTTGCAGCGGTTGGCCGGTTTCAGAATCCGTTTTGAGAATCTTGATGGTGCCAGCGGATTTGTAGTTGACGATGGTCTTGGTGATGGTCTGCCCGTCCTCCGTGATACTGACCGGGTACTTGGTGTCGTCCAGCGCATAGCCGGGAACTGCAAAGGTTTCCTGATAGAAATAGTTGCCCAGCGGGAGATCGGAGAATACCAGGACGCCGCTGCTGTCCGTGCCGCCGCTTGTGATCCGGTTGCCGTCGCTGTCAAGCAGCTGGAAGCCGGTGCTTGCAATCGGGGTGCCGTTTTCGTCGGTCTTGACGAGCTTCAAGCTGCCCTTGGACGGGATGCGCTCGTTCATAACGGTTTTCTGTACAAGCAGGCTGCTTACCGTGATGGATACGGCGTACTGCGTGGTGTCCGGCACATATCCGGGGAGTGCGCCGGTTTCCGCATAGTAGTAATTGCCGGGGGCAAGGTCGCTGAATGATACGACGCCGGAGCTGTCCGTGGTCTTGGTGCTGATGGTGCGCTTGGAGCTGTCGTACAGAGTAAAGCCAACACCGGAAAGGGGATTGCCGCTCTCGTCCGTCTTGGTGATCTGCAAGCTGCCTTTCTGCGGCTGCACGGTCGCGCTGGGTGTTTTCACCGTGAGGAAGCCTCTCACAAAAACGTCCTGTGACCCGTCCAGCGTGCTTGTGACGATTCTTTGCTGGTTGTAGACGGACGGTGCCCAGAAGAACAGTTTTGCGGTGGGCAGGTGATCCATCCCGTAGGCGCACAGCGTATAGCTGCCATTGGCATAGGCGACAGGAATTTTGATCGTCAGCGTTTCCTGATCCGCGCCGGTATGTCCGAGAATCTGCTTGCCCTCCGGCATATCGTCCATGAGGTCATAGGTGCCGTTGATACCGTTGGTGAGTGTGACGTTGCCGGTGAAGTAGTCTCCCTCCTGGGTGAGCGTAATTTCTGACGGGCTAAACGTCAGGCTCCCGGCACCGCCAGTAGACACATTTCCGGACCGGGCCATTTGCAGCAGGCTGAGCGACCAATAAAACAGATCTTCATAGCCGGGCCTGCCTCTGATCCAGTCGCCGTTGACATTGAGGTTGAGGTACTGGGGCATCCCATCGGCGTAATTCTCCGCTAAGAAAAAACGGATCGCGTTCGCGGTTGCGTATCTGGCCTCCAGGTCAGAAAAGCCGCCATTGTCTGCGGGGTAGCCGTGGGTGAGAATCGCCTTGAGGCCGGTCAATATATATTCGTCGTACACATACTCGCCGTCGATGGAGGAGTAGGCCGCGTTATACGGGTTATCTTTGCTGGTTTGCAGGCAGTAGGCCACTTGACCGTCAGAGGTTGCATGTCCGGGCGTCTGGAGGTCGACCCAGACACCGGATGTGTTGTACGTCTGGAAATATGAGTACATGGTGCCGGTGGTAATGACCGCCGAGTCCGCATAGGCGGTCAGGGAAAAGGCTGCGCAGAACATGAGCATAACGCAGAGCAGCACAGCGATGCTTCTGCGCCATTTTGTTTTGAGAATTGGCAATCGCCTCCTGTAAAATGGTTTTTGGGGAAAAGAGAGATTAGTGGACGGCACCACCTCCTTTCCCCGGCGGATTGCCCTTGCTGATGGCGGTCATGCGGCCGGGAGTAAAGGGACACTCGGCAAACTTGCAGTACCGATCTTTGCGGTACGGTCGGTGCCAGCGGCAGCTCCGACACTCCGGGTGTGGGCCGTCCTTGCCGCTGTCATAATGGTCTGAGCCGGGTGTTCCTCGCATGAGACTTTCAAAAGCCCTATGATCGCCATTGGTAAAATACATGGCATCCCTCCCTTACGGTAATTTTGGGGCTTTGCGGTATATATAAAAAATCCGTTTCACGGTGAAACGGATTTTTTGACAGGTTGATGTAGTTGGTCTCCTATAAAGTACTATTGCTCACTTCAAATGATCACGCCAAAAGAACCCACTAGTTCCATAAACTGCTCGGCAAAGCTTGATTGCAAGATGTGGCTGGTCTGATTATCTTCATAGTTTATCGCATTAATCCCAGGGATGCTGTAATACTTTGTACCTGTTGAGTATTCCTCATCTTTTAGAGTGGCAGATAATATAACTTGCGCGCCGGTTTTTAAATACTCACTTATCATCAAGTTTTCTTTTTTTGTCGATAATTCTCCTTTTCTGAAACAGTCCATAATAATTGGGAAGTTATGCTTAATACACCAGAAAAAAGCCAGCGTTCTGCTAAAGTAATACTCCTGTTCTTCGCTTCCGGAAAAAGTCATATTCCTCGAGGCAAAAAAATCTGTAAACTCTTGCGTTCCATCAGGGTCAATAAGCTTGTAAAATGCATTCATACTTGAGAGAATACTTGCCTTGACTGCAGTTTGCATTTCAAGATTTACATTCTGAAGTTGCTGTTCTGTTTCAATATCAACTTCTAAAGCACTTCTCTTTTCTTGCAGCAGGGACAGCTTTTTTTCATCCTCGCTATATTCTCTTATTGTATCTGCATATAAAAAAATATTAGCAATCGGCTTAGGCGTTTTCTCTATTCTCAGGCGAATTTCATCTTGTTTCTTTTCAATCATTTGTTGAAGTTCGCTGATTTGGGATGAGTATAGCGCGATAGAGTCTGCTATAGATTTCATAATATTCCTTCTTACTAAATCATTAGTAAGTTCAAAACTGAAATCACCACTCACATAGGTAATATTATTGCTTCCACAGTCTTGGCAGCGGATTTCCCCTACTTTTAACTGAGCATTAAGGGAGTTCAATTCATTAATCAGCGTCTGCAGCTTAATTTTTCTGTTCATCAATCGAGATCGTTTGCGCTGTAGCTCTGAGATAGAATCATTGAGTGTTTGAAGATCTTGACGTTCTCTCTCCAAGCTTTCACGATCAGAAGCTTTTGAAATTGTATCAGCTATTTCGGGATGCTCACGATAGAATTGGAGGCGCCTGCTTAAAACATCAATTTCACTTTTACAGTCACGTAATTGGCGGCGCAGTTCCTTTATTCTCTCTAAAGAATCAGTTAGTGTAAGGCACCCAGCCATCGAGTACAGCATATTTGCAAAATCCATCTTGTTGTAGTAACTTGTGTTGATTAGATTTGATGGATTTCGTTTATCCTGTCCGACGAAGAAAATCTGGTAAAACAAGGAAAGATCAACTAGCTTCTGATAATCGTCTTTGATAATAAAGGGGAGTGGAAATATGTTTTTAGAAATATAATACTTTAGATCACTTATGTCTCCATAGAAAACCACATCATCTCTGATTTTTATTGCAAGAGTATTATTTTTCCTCAAAAACTCATAAACACATCCGTTGTGTTCAAAACAAGTATAGAAATAGTACGATTTGTAATCAAACCCGCTTGGAAAAATTGGGTCATTCCCCAACGCATACATTAATCCCTGGAAAACTATAGTTTTCCCTTTGTTATTATCATTACTAAAAATAATATTTACACCTTTACCAAAACGATCTTCAATAAAGGCTTCCGAACTATTCCCGCATCCAGTTTTAAGGATTATCATTATCTATTCCCTCCTTTACAAGAGCAATAAGATATAATAATGCGCTATCACTTAATGTGAATACTGCCTTTTTCAGAGAATCATCTATTGATTTAGCAACGGTATGAATACCTACTGATGAATTCCGGCTTAGAAACAACATTATTGATTCTAAAAGAAGCCAAAAAGCTTTTTTATTGTTTTTGTTGAAGAGTGTTCTTCCTATTTCCGATTGACATTCCTGTATCTGGTCTTTTATATCCTCCTCATCCATATTCTGTATTTCTTGGACGTAGTATAATGGCACACCTCTGGGAGAAAACAGATCATTCCCTATAACTCTATTCACCACAAGCAGTTCGATATCTTTCCGATTGATGGTTTTTCCAAGCTTTTCCGCGTCTTGAATAGAAGATAGTTCAGTTCCGTAAACGTTTTTTATTTTCTTTAACGCTTGATAGTTACGGATTTCATCAAAGATTTTAGATAAAAAAGGGTCATCTAACTGATTAATGTTTTTGAATTCAACTATAGATCTAATGTAATCGGATTTGTTGTAACAGTCAGTAACAAAAATGACTTTTCCTAAAAATTCATCTATCTGACGCAAGTTAGACGCTGTATTGACATCTGGATCATTACGGCGCTTGATTTCATCTTGCAATCCTGCTAGAAGGCTTACGTATTTCTCACTTTTAAAATTTGAAACATCGAACACCTGATCATTGGAATGTTCGATATAACTGTCTTTAACAGGCGGAATATATAAAATATAGTGACCGAAATCTATATCACTTACATAGTTAGAAAACAATGTATATAGTGCAACACCTATTGTGCGAGGGGTTAATGAAGCGACCCCTTTGGATTGAATATCCCATGAAAACTGGTAATTACTTGATGCTCCAGTAACATCATTGAAGCAATCTATAATAAATAAATCTACGCTCTCGTGATCTTTTGCTTTTGTAAGAAGGTAGAGCAAGGACTTTGTTTCAAATTCAGTTGCTTTTTGATTATTTCGTTCATTTGTTTTGATTTTGTACATTATTCTTCGCCTACCTTTTCTCTCGAAAAGTTTAGCACATTTTGATTGGAAAGTCATTACACTTTTTGGGATCATAGTAATTTTTCCTCTGAGCATTTCAAACGGAGTCTGTGTCCTTTAACCTGTCAGGCAAGTGGGTCACTTACCTGCGCTTGTGCATGAAAAAGAGTTGCCTATTTCTGAACGGCTCGGAGGAGAGGTCATACGTCTAATCTCGATTCTTTCTTTATTCTATTAGATACTGGCATATATTCCCCCTGCTTTCTGTCCGCTATTTCTGTTACGGATGGGATAGCGCACGGTTCGCATCTGTGAGGTTCGAGGGTTTGATTCCCTTCAAGTCTCCCACATACACATCTACAAATAGTAGGAGTAGGTATGGCGCTTTACAATCCACCTGACCAGCATGAACCGTATGAATTATTCAAAAGGATAGATGACTATCAAAAATGCGTTTCACGGTGAAACGCATTTTGGGATTACTCAACTTGCCTTCATTGATCGTTTTATATGAAAAGAGGGAGGCTTGTCCACGAATTGTTGAACAAGCCTTCCTCTTGAATTGTCATATTAGATTTTTGATGGCGCTGCTTATTTTGATTAAGGTTATACATTTCTACATGCCCTGATACATGGGTGTTCCCGGCTTGTGTGCTATGCGCTGCCACGCATAGAGTGATGTATTATGGCACACAGACACCAGTGAGTGGCGTGCATTAGCACACATTGTTTCAAATTTTTGAAGTGAATAAGCAGTTTTCCATCAATATTATATGCGTTTTCCGGCCTTGATTATCAATGGTTTTCGGGTTTGTGTGCTACGAACTTCCAAGCTTAGGTCATGAGGATCACACGGTCTGCGTATTTTCCGTGGGCCTCGTAGTCGTGGGCGGTGTAGAGAAGGCCCTGCTGGTCGGCGCCCTCCTTGGGGGCGATGGCCGTGGAGACCGGGCAGCCCAGCGGGTGCAGGCGCTCGGCCGCACGCTTTACAAACTGGCTGTAGCTGTCGCGGTCGAAGGGGTAAATGTACTCGAAGTTGATGTTCAGGCCGTAGTAGTCCTTCTCCCTGATCTGGCTGACGACATTGTCCAGCAGCCGCGCCTGCACCCCTTCGTCGGTGAGGACGGTGTGGGCAAGGTCGGAGGAAAAGCCGCCCGTCTCGCCGAGGTTCGTGATGGTCAAAAGCGGTGCGGTCTGGCCCGCGTAGGCGGCCCGTATGAGCCGCTCATCCGCGATGGGGCGCAGCTCCCCCTCAGCGGTGACGCTGTGGGAGAAGGGGCAGAGGGTGGTAAAGTACGGCATGGTCTCCGTCAGCACCGTCTCAGGCACCGTGGGGTAGACGTAGGCGTTGACCTCGATCTGTTCCCGCACGTCCTCGGCGGGGCCGGGCACGATGAGGCTCTGGCCGATGACAAGGCGCGAGGGGTCCGCGATCTGGTTGAGGCGCGTCAGCTCCTCCACGCTCGTTCCGAAGCGGCGCGCGATAGCGTAAAGACTGTCCCCCGCCCTGACGATATAGATCTGCATAATAACAAAAACTCCTTTCCGGAAACATGTTACCAGTCTATTCCGGAGGGGAGCTGTTTTTTCATGTCGCTGTCGCCGCGCGGGGGATGGGTATGCCCCTCCCGGGCGGAGATGGGGCAAAGGGGGCGGCAGAGGACCGGCGTTCGCGCCGGAAGCTCTGCCGGGGTCGAATCGTTTTATCTTTGGAAGGATCATACCCTTCCCCTGCGGCGGGAACGTATGGTATTATTTACGCACATTCGCCGATCCTTTTCAAGAGGCTGTTCCAAATTGGCAAACCAGAAAATGGTTTTTTTCTTGCTTTTATCGCCGTGTCGGATTATCATGGATACGATCCTAAAATGGGGGGTGTGTTGCGTGAACACTCTGTTTGCCGAAACCCTGCGGAAGCTGAGAATGAAGAAGGGGCTTTCGCAGATCCAGCTCGGAAAACAGCTTTTTGTCAATCATTCCACCATCGCCCGCTGGGAGAGCGGCAGCCGTCTGCCGGATACCGCGACGATCCCCCGCCTGGCCGAATGCCTCGGGGTGGACGCCAACACGCTGTTCCAGCTCGCGGCGCAGAGCGATGAATCGCCCAACGTCATCATGGTGGACGACAGCAAGGTCATTCTCACGGAGGGGCTGGCCGTGCTGGAGGAGGTCCTGCCGGACGCCGAGATCAAGGGCTTTATCTGGCCCCAGGAGGCGATCGACTACGCAAGGGCGAACCGGGTGGCGCTGGCGGTGCTGGATATCGAGCTCGGCAACAGCAGCGGCCTTGCGCTCTGCCGCACACTGCTGGAGATCAATCCGCGCACAAACGTCCTGTTCCTGACCGCCTACCCCGACTACTCCCTGGACGCGTGGGGCACCGAGGCCTGCGGCTTCATGCTCAAGCCCATCACGGCCGGGGGCGTGCGTGAGCAGCTCAAAAAGCTGCGCTATCCGTTTTTGACGGGAGGAATGAATGCGTGAACGACTGGAGCTCAGTCTTCTATTATACCCTTCAAGGCGCGGCGATGCTGCTGTCAGCGCTGGGACTGTGGTTTTCCCTTATCATGCCCGGCGTCAACCCCTGGAGCAAGCGCTTCTTCCTGAGCTTCTTCGGTGTTCTGATGCTGTGCTGCTATGCCGCCATCGTCGAAATAGCCCTCTTGAATAACGGTATCTCCGGGCTTATCTACAGGTTTTCCTTGTTTATGACGTCCCTGCTTATGTCGCTTCCGCTGGTCATGCTGACAGCTTACCTGCTGCACGCCAGCGGAGAACACATAAACAGCAGCCCGCTCTTTACCGTTGTGCTGAGCCTGTGGGTGTTTATGATCATCCTGATGGCGGGGACTCTCTTCAACGATCGCTTCTACATGATCGGCCCGGATATGGAGTTTCTGCGAAAGCCCCTGTACCCGCTGCTGATCCTGCCGCTGTGCGTAATCATGGTGCTCAATCTGGCTGGAACGATCAAAAGGCGCGCCAGGCTTTCCCGCAAAGTTTACCTCAGCTTCCTTGTCGCCATTGTGCCGATGACGGCAGCGCTGTTTATACACATATTAATCGACGTCTTCGCGTTTATTGACATCAGTCTCGCGCTGTCGGCGCTGTCGATGTACGGTCTCATCCTGTCCGACCAGATCGAGCGGAACCAGCGCTACCAGCAGGAGATCGCCCATCAGCGCGCCAGCATCATGGTCCTGCAGATGCGGCCCCATTTCATCTACAACACCATGACGAGCATCTACTGTCTGTGCAATCAGGACCCGCAGAAGGCACGGCAGGTCGTGCTCGACTTCACCACCTATCTGCGCAAGAACTTCACCGCCATCGCAAGCGCCGAGCCTATCCCCTTCTCCGCCGAGCTCGAGCACGTGCGCGCCTACCTTGCGGTGGAGAAGGCCCAGTATGAGGACAGCCTTTTCGTCGAATACGACACGCCGCATACCATGTTCCGCGTGCCGCCGCTGACGCTGCAGCCCATCGTGGAAAACGCCGTCAAGCACGGCCGGGACCCCTACGCGGGGCCGTTTCATATTTTCATCCGCACGCGCAAAACCGATTCCGCCAGCGAGATCACCGTCTCCGACAACGGCTCCGGCTACGATCCCGCCGACGACAGCGTGCCGCATATTGCCCTTAACAATATCCGCCAGCGCCTGGAGATGATGTGTGGCGGAAAGCTCACGATCACGCCCAATGACGGCGGCGGCACCGTGGTGACGGTGACGATCCCCGACAGCGCGGCAGTATAATCTTATTCGAAGCCGATCATTCTGAGTGCGCGGGCTATGGCCGTTTCCGCCGCAGCAAGGGACGCGCCGCCGGGCCGCATGTTTCAGAAGATGCAGACTTGTCGCCGTTTTATCGAGAAGCATGGTTTAATCCCCGATCGCCAATTCAAATAAAACGGTGAAATCAAGAAAGTTACAAAAAAGGAGGGAATGCCCGACTATCCAAGAATACCGTGAATCGTACACCCAAGCAAGCAACAGTAATGAAGTTAAAACGAAAGAGGTAAATGTATGAAAAAACTGATTTCCAGCCTGCTGCTGATCGTCATGCTGCTGTCCATTTCCACCTGCGCTTATGCCGAGCCGCTGCAGCCCATTGCGACAAACGACGCGCTGACCGCGTTTCTGGATGAAACGGATCTGAATACGCAGGATCTCGTCATGCAGAGCCAGTACGGAGCCATGACTTCCGATCTGCTGATCCGCTTTGGCGGGGATACCCTTCACATGATCAGGCGCATTAACGATGTGGAGGCAAGCCATATTCAGCTCAATCCCACCGGCATCTATCTGGGCGCCGGTGACACGGTGACGCTGCTGCGTTACGCCACCGTCAACACCGTCACGGCGGAGATGGCCAAAGCCCTGGACGCCATGCTGGAGCAGGCCGCCCAGAACGCCCCCGCCATCCCCGAAAACCAGCAGCTCAGTGAGGCGGAGATGCGGGCAGTCGTCAACAAGCTGGCCATTCTTGCAGCCGCGGCGGCCGCTCAGGAGCAGGCTGACGCTGTCACCCTGAACTCCGCAGCGATGTCCTTTGCCCACAAGTTTAAACCGGAATACATTCTGGACGTGAAAGAGGAGTACGGCACGCGTCAGATCAGCCTGCGCAGCGATGCTTTTGCCAGCGCTGTGGCCGATGCGGTGGACGAGATGCTGTCGAACCCGGCCCTGGCAGAGCTGGCGGATCGGCGCGCTGCGCAGAGCGGCGACAGAAGCTTTGCCGAAATCCAGAAGGACTGGCTGGTGAACCGGGAGTCCATCCTGAATTCCATCCGCAGCATCGAGAGCACCGAAACGGTCGGTGAAGACGGTCACCTGACTTCTCACTTCCAGATCGGCGAGGAGTTCTCAGCGACGAAGATCCTGATGTGCGATACGGATGCCTGGATCAACGCGGAAGACGGCGAGGCGGAAGCCACCGTCGCCCTGGGCTTCAAGAACGAAGATCCCTTTATGACATACGCATTTGAAGCCAATCCGTATTCCTACTGGGAGAAGCAGACCCTCAAGGATTCCACGGTGGAGCTGCAGCTGGACTTTGAAGACGGCAAAGTCACCGACGGAAATATCGTCACCGTGGTCGACGGCAATGAAGAGCTGCGGGCAAACTTTGGCCAGTATTATCTGAATATGCGCGGGCCGAAGGGCGGCATCAGCACCTCTGTACGCGAAACCTGGACGGGCAAGACCCGCTATGAGATGGTTGCGGAAACCGCCGACGGTGAGGAAAACACCATCATCGTTGACTACTACCAGGATGGTGACAGCCTCGTCTGCGAGCTGAACGCCAATGATTCCGACGAACCGGCGATATACAGAATCAGCAGGGTCGACAAAGAGGACATCGAGGACCTGAGCGCTTCCAAGAATATCACCGAGATCACCGTTGACACGATCAACGCGGAAATGGAAAACATTCTGAAGATGGTAGTCCCGGCAATGCCGGCCAACACCGAAGCAGCAAAGTAATCGAACGGGAAACCCCCGGATCTTCGCCGGAAGGCGAAGACCCGGGGGATTTTTTGTTCCGGCGCTGTATCGGTTTTTGGACAGGGTGGAAAAAGCTTTGCATCACATTTCGTACTTGACCCAGTGAACCGCTTGCAGCGCAACGGCCTGGACGTTGACAAAAACGCCGTGCAGCGCATTGAGTCCGGGCAGCGCTTCGTGACAGATATTGAATTACTGCATCTCTGCGAGGTGCTGCATACCCCGCTTGACAAGCTTTTGTGTTCGGAAGAATAAGCATACGGGGACGCAAACGCAAACCATTGTGTGAACAGAATGCGAATTGTACAGATTTGATTTGACGGACGTTTTTGAAAACGATATAATGATTTCAACAGATCGTAAAGGAGGCGTTTCCATGCTGACACTTCAGCAGATCGCGGACGGCGTTTCCGTCGCGTCGCGCGAATATCCCCTGCGCAAGGTGGAGCTGTTCGGCTCTTATGCCAGCGGGAAGAACACGGCACAAAGCGATGTTGACCTCCTGGTGGAGTTCATGCAGCCTCGCGTCTCGCTGCTCACTATCAACGCCATGAAATACCGTCTGGAGGAATTGCTGGGGACAGATGTCGACATTGTCCATGGTCCGCTCCCGGCAGACTCCATGCTGGAAATTGACAGGAGGATTCCGCTTTACGGCAGACTTCCCGCTGCTGAAAGAACAGCTTGAAAAGCTTCTCTGATTCTGAGCTCTGCTTCGGCAGGGCTCTCTTTTTTCGCCATTGTGTGAACAGAATGCGAATTCTTCCCGCTTTGTTTGCACCTTGCGCCAAGCTGTGATATAATACCTTCAAATATTTCAGTTTCTGGAGGTTTTATGGATATCAGCATCATCCCCGAACGCAAGGACATTCCCGAGGAATATACCTGGGACCTGCGCGATATTTTCCCCGATGACGACGCCTGGAGGAAGGAGCTTGAAAAGCTCGGCGCCATGGGCGACGCGGTCACCGCCTTTGCCGGGACCCTCGGTGAAAGGCCGGGTCGGCTGCTCGACTGGCTCAAGCTCATGGACGAGATTAACGTGCGGCTTGAAAAGCTCATGGGTTACGCAAACTGCAAGTCCGACCAGGACACCGGCAACAGCTTCTATCAGGACATGCGCAGCAAGGCGGTCGCCTGCGCCGTGAATCTCTCCGGGCTGAGCGCTTTCTCGACCCCCGAGATCCTGGCCATCCCGGACGAGGTGCTCGACCGCTTCTATGCCGAGTGCCCGGCGCTGGAAGAATACCGCCGGAGCCTGACGAGCACCCGCCGTATGCGCGCTCACACCCTTTCCGCCGAGGAGGAGCATCTGCTTGCCGCAGCCGGGGAGATGTCCGATGCGCCGGAGTCCATCGTCTCCGCCCTGAGAAACGCGGACCTCCGCTTTGCCGACGCCGTCGACAGCGAGGGAAAGCGCCATCCCCTCTCCGCCGGGACCTACGGCCCGCTCATGGAGAGCGACGACCGCGCCCTGAGAAAGAGTGCCTTCGACAACTGCTACGAGGTATTCGGCGAGTTCAAAAACACCATCGCCGCCACGCTTGACGCCCAGTTCAAGAAGCTCCGCTTTTTCAGCAGCGCGCGAAAATACCCCTCCACTCTCGCCGCCGCCCTCGACAGGACCGAGGTTCCCGAAAGCGTGTATCTCAACCTCATCGAGGCCGTGCATCAGAATCTCGACAAGATGTACCGCTATGTGGCCCTGCGCAAAAAACTCCTGGGCGTGGAGGAACTGCACATGTACGACGTGTACACCCCCGTGGTGAAAGATGTCGCGGTGAAGATCCCCTACGACGAGGCAAAGAAGACCGTGCTCGAGGCGCTGTCCGTTATGGGTGAGGACTATGTGGCACTTTTGAAGGAGGGCTTTTCCTCCCGCTGGATCGACGTGTACGAAAACCGCGGCAAACGATCCGGGGCCTATTCCTCCGGCGCGGCCCGCCCGCACCCCTATGTGCTCTTGAATCACAAGGACACGCTGGACTCCATGTTCACCATCGCCCACGAGATGGGCCACGCCCTGCACAGCTGGTACTCCTGCCACAACCAGCCGGTCAGCACCTCGGACTATGTGATCTTTGTGGCAGAGGTCGCCTCCACCTGCAACGAGATCCTGCTGATGCGCCATCTGCTGGGCAAAACCACGGACGTGAAGGAACGGGCCTACCTCATCAACCACTTCCTCGACCAGTTCAAGGGCACGATCTACCGCCAGACCATGTTCGCCGAGTTTGAGCTGGAGATGGGCCGCATGGCCGAGGCCGGCGAAGCCCTGACCGCCGACGCGCTGTGCGAAAAGTACCTCGCCTTAAACAAGCTCTACTTCGGCCCCGACATGGTCAGCGACGAGCCTATCGCCCTTGAGTGGGCGCGTATCCCGCACTTCTTCTATAACTACTACGTTTACCAGTACGCCACCGGCTTTTCCGCCGCCGCGGCCCTGGCCGAGCGCATCCTGACCCTGGGCGAGCCTGCCGTGAAGGACTACAAACGCTTCCTCTCCGGCGGCAGCAGCACCGACCCGATCTCCCTTTTGAAGATCGCGGGCGTCGACATGTCCACCCCCGAGCCCGTCAACGCCGCCCTCAAGCTCTTCGGGGAGCTGGTGGAGGAGCTGGAAAATCTTAATTTGAATTAAGGTTGTTGACAATCGGTTACAGATTCGCTAAACTTTTACCGGATAAAGAAAACAGCTCTGAACGAGAAAAAAAGACAGAAACCGGAGGGATACATATGAGCCATTTAAGTAAACTGAGCGACATGCCGCCTGTGGGCCTTGTGGTGATCGTCGCCATTCTGAGCCTGTTCGTGCTGGCGGTGCTGGTGCTGTTCATCACCTACGGCCGCTACAGCAGGCTGGCCTCGCAGGTGGGCAACCTCAAACGCGACAACTCTTTCCTGCGCTATGTGGTCAACGACTACGCCGACGCCTATAAGCGCCACGGCAAGGATGTCAACACCCCCGCCATCATCGCAAACGGCGTGGCCACGAAGCTCAGCGGGAGCCTTCTGTGTGAACGCTTCCTGAATAACGCGGTGTCGCTGTTCGTAACGCTGGGCCTCTTCGGCACATTCCTGGGCCTGTCGCTCTCCGTCAGCTCCCTGACAGAGCTGCTGGGCTCCAACACGTCCGAGTGGCTGAACGTGCTCGACAGCGTGGGCGGCGGCCTCATGTCCGCACTCAGCGGCATGGGCGTCGCGTTCTACACGTCCCTTGTGGGCGTGGCCTGCTCCATTTTGCTGACGATCCTGCGCTCCATTTTCAGCGTGTCCAACGCCCGCCAGAAGCTGGAGACCCGCCTGGAGCTGTGGCTTGACCACGATGTGGCCCCCACCCTCCCCACCGACTCGCCCAAGGACGACGCGGAGCTGGTGCACCAGCTGGTGCTTGCCCTCGACCGCACCACGGGCAACATGAGCCACATCCTCACCGACGCCACCGACGAGCTCAAGAGTGCCATCAGCATGAGCCGCACCCCCATCGCCGCCATGAACAAGACGGTGGAGAGCTTCAATTCCGGCGTGCGCGACTTCTCCGAGTTCAACTACAACCTGCGCGGCACCGTGGAGCGCATGGATGTCACCGTGCGCGACCTGGTCAGCGGCCTGCGGGAAATTTCGCGCACCCTTGAAAGGAGCGGTCGCTCATGAGACGCGCCGCAAGCTATTCCCCCAACACGGAGGAGAGCCATGGCGAACAGGGCTTCTGGCCCTCCTATGCCGACATGATGAGCGCGGTGGCGCTGATCCTGTTCTTCCTCATGCTCTTGAGCTACGTGCAGAACCTCATCACCGGCAATAACCTCCGCAACACCGAGGACCTGCTTGCCACCACCAAGGCCCAGGTCCAGGAGGCGCTGGAGGAATACCGCAAGGCCCAGGCGGACCTCGCCCTCATGATGAGCCAGTACGAAAAGGCGCAGAAGGATCTGCAGAGCCTGACCGAAGAGCTCGGCGCAAAGCAGAGCGATCTGGAGGCCTACGCCATCCAGATTTCCAAGCAGGAGGACGCGATCAAGAGCCAGGAAAAGCTTATCGAAGATCAGAAAGCCTACCTCGCCGCGGCAAACAATGAGATCGTCACGCTGCGCAGCCAGATGACGACGGTCGCCGCGCTGCGGCTGTCGGTGCTCAAGCAGATCACGGACAGCCTCGTGGACATCATCGGCGACGCTTCCAAGGTCTCCATCGGCGACAACGGCAACATCGTCCTGTCCGAGGGCGTGTTCTTCGATCTCGGCTCCTCCTACCTCAAGCCCGAGAGCGTGACGGTGCTCAACAGTCTTATCGACGCCTTCACCGCCTTCCTCAGCGATCCCAACACGACGCAGTACCTGGATTCCATCGTCATCGCCGGGCACACCGACTCCACCGGCACCGACGAGGACAACCGCCTGCTGTCCACCGCCCGCGCAAACTCCGTGCTCAATTATCTGCTGTCGGGCCAGGGCGGCGAGCTGTCGCGCTATGCCGGTTACTTCTGCGCCGCGGGCTACGGCGAGACCCGCCCCGTCGCGGACAACAGCACCGTCTGGGGCCAGGCCCAGAACCGCCGCATCGAGATTTCCATGATCCTCAAGGACGAGTCCGTGCTCGAGATCGTGGAACAGTACCTCTCTCTCAGCGTGCCGGACGTGAGCACCTCCGGTGTGGTCACCCCGACCCCGCTGCCGAGCCCCACGTTCACTTTTGAAAGAGGATAAATATAATCTGCTTCGCATAAGCGAAGGATCTTCTCTCCGCCGCACAGGTGAATAAGATTCTTCGTTTTGCCCGGAATGACAAAACAGAGACTGCGAAAACTTTTCACAGTCTCTGTTTTTTTATGCCGGCAGATAGTCCAGCGGGTCCACGCTCTCGCCGTCGAGGTAGACGGCGAAGTGGAGGTGCGTGCCCTGGCCGATCTCACACAGGGCTGTCGTGCCGACGGCGCCGATCACATCCCCCGCCTGTACCCAGTCGCCGACGCTGACCGCCGGCATGGAGGCGAGGTTTGCGTACACCGCGCAGGTGCCGTCCCCGTGGTCGACCGTGACGAAGGTGCCGTAGAAACCGTCGTCCTGCACGAAGCGCACCACGCCCGGCATGGCGGCACACACGGTCTGACCCAGCGGGGCCAGGATGTCCAGGCCGTCATGGGTGCGCCAGTCGCGCATGGTCACGTCGTAGTGGAGATGATCCACGTCGTACAGGCGTTCAAGCTCGCCCTCCACGGGCCAGACCGTCACGCTCATGTCCGGCAGGACCTCTTCCTCCTCCGCCCAGACGGGCAGGGTCGGCTCCTCGATCTCCTCGATCACAGGTTCCATCGTCGCTTCGGGGATCGCCATGACCTCCGCCTTCGGCGCCTGCACGTCCGGCGTGATGAGCACAGTTTCCACGCGGTAGTTGTTCAGGTTCACGTCGCTGTTTGCAAGGTCTTCCATAGTCTCATTTCCCGCGGTCATCATCCAGGCGGACAGCCCGATGACGGCAGCGCAGAGGAAAAGGACTATGTAGAAGCCCTTCCCCATCAGGAATCCCTCCAGCCCTTTGCCGGAGCTCTTGCTGTTCATGTTTCCAACCTCCTGTAAGCTGTTTGTCTTTGCGATCCTATTTTTGCCTGGCAGGCGTGGAAATATACACAGGAGCTGTAAAAGATTTGAACAAAAAAGGACAGGCTCTTTCGAGCCTGTCCCGAAGGTTTTATGCGGTTTGTCTCCAGGAAATTACTTCTTGATGGAGAAGAACGCGGCCTTGCCGGGGTACTGGGCGACGTCGTCGAGCTCTTCCTCGATGCGCAGCAGCTGGTTGTACTTGGCAACGCGGTCGGTACGGGAGGGAGCACCGGTCTTGATCTGGCCGGCGTTGACGGCGACAGCGATGTCGGCCAGGGTGGTGTCCTCGGTCTCACCGGAGCGGTGGGAGACGATGGCGGTGTAGCCGGCGCGGTTGGCGGTCTGGATGGCGTCGAGGGTCTCGGTCAGGGAGCCGATCTGGTTGACCTTGATGAGGACAGCGTTGGCGGCGCCGAGCTCGATGCCCTGCTTGACGCGGGCGGCGTTGGTGACGAAGAGGTCGTCGCCGACGAGCTGCACGCGGTTGCCGAGGCGCTTGGTGAGCTTGACCCAGCCGTCCCAGTCGTCTTCGCCGAGGCCGTCCTCGATGGAGATGATGGGGTACTTGTTGACGAGGTCTTCCCACATGTCGATCATCTCATCGCTGGTCATGACAGTGCCGCGCTTGGGCAGATGGTACTTGCCGTCTTCCTTGTTGAACCAGTCGGAGACAGCGGCGTCCATGGCGATCATGAAGTCCTCGCCGGGCTTGTAGCCGGCCTTCTCGATACCGGCAACCAGAGCCTTGAGGGCATCCTCGTCGCTGGCAAGGTCGGGAGCGTAGCCGCCCTCGTCGCCCACGCCGGAGGGAGGAACGACCTTCTTGAGGGCATGGAACACCTCAGCGCACATGCGCAGGGCTTCCTTGAAGTTGGGAGCGCCGACGGGCATGATCATGAACTCCTGGATGTCAACGGAGTTGGTGGCGTGAGCGCCGCCGTTGAGGACGTTCATCATGGGCACGGGCAGGGTCTTGGCATTGACACCGCCGATGTAGTTATAGAGGCTGGTGCCGGTGACAAGAGCGCCGGCCTTCGCGCAGGCCAGGGACACGCCGAGGATGGCGTTGGCGCCGAGTCTGGTCTTGTTGGGGGTGCCGTCGAGCTCGATGAGCATCTTGTCGATGCCGGTCTGATCGAGGACGTTCATGCCCAGGAGCGCTTCTGCGATCTCACCGTTGACATTGTCAACAGCCTTCTGCACGCCCTTGCCGCCGTAACGGGCCTTGTCGCCGTCACGCAGCTCGCATGCCTCATGGATACCGGTGGAAGCGCCGGAGGGGACAGCCGCTCTGCCGATGGTGCCGTCGTCGAGGGTGACTTCGACTTCGACAGTGGGGTTGCCGCGAGAGTCAAGGATCTCTCTGGCCATAACGTCAACGATCTCAAAATACTGTTTCATTGCATCATTCCTCCAATTTTTACTGGGCAGGCATCCCTGCGCAGCAAGATTTTGATAGATTCCGCGCCCTGCGCGACGAAAGCGTCGGGAGCAGAAGCCCACGGGAAACCACGCGCATACACATGATGATCCCATGGTTAAAAACATTATACCCCATGTCGGCGGAAAAATAAAGAAGATTATCTAAATTCTTCCCAAAAAAAGTGATTTTTCTCACATTGCACAAAAGGGTCGGGCAAAAACTGTGACGCAGCCTGTTCCCTGCCGCGATTTTGACACGACATCACGCGTCCCAGGGAAAGCCGCTCGACTCCAGCAGCTCCTTCGTCCGGCTGTCGGCGCAGATAAAATCCAGGTAAAAATAGATGTTCGCGATGCTGTAACCGCCCGCGATCACCACCGCACAGCGGCGGCCCATGCGCCGAAAGAGGTAGACCTTCCGGTAGCTGTCCCATTCCCGGTCCCCGGAGTCGAAGGTGAGGATCGAGACATAGATCTCCAGAACCGGGTCGTTCCTTCTGTTTCGGTAGAGACTTACATCGTCCGAAACCTTTTGCTCGAGCGTGAGCGTGCCCAGGATCTTGGCCGTGGGAAAGCGGATGCGCCGCCGGTAGTAAAATCTCAGTTCGTCCTCCCGGAACAGGTTATACCCTTCCGGCTTTTCATAGCTCAGGTTTTCGTTTTTTCCGTCGCTCATAAAGGCCGTCTCCTTTCTTTCCGTCAAGAAATCGTATTGCATGTAAGATCCGTGTCTGCCTGCTGCCGCGCGATGGGACGCTTCCGGCGCTTCTCCGCTGCCTTCGGCGTATAGGTGACCGGTCCGGCATTGACAAGCGCTCCGTAAAATGGTAGTATGCGCGTGACTTAGTATCTGCTAACCCGATATGGATGCCTCGGTTTTTCCGTGCGCTTGGCCGCTCGCTCTTACTTATGGGACGCTTCCCGCAGTGATGGAAGGTGATCAGATGGACGCCGTGAAAGTCGGCAAAGCAATCAAGACATTGCGCCTCATTGAAGGCTACACCCAGCACCAGCTGGCCGTGACCATGGGAGTCACGGATCAGGCCGTATCGAAATGGGAAAGGGGCCTCTCCATACCCGATGTTTCGATCGTCACGAAGCTTTCGGACCTGTTGAACATTGATGTGGACACCCTGCTTGAGGGGAACATCAATTATATTGAAAAGGACTGGCAGGGATATCTGATTATGAAAGATATCGGCGCTGTGTTTTCAGGTTCCGAAATCTACGGTAAACCGCTGGTTTACTTTTTCCTCGGATATTTCATGCTGGCCGGGATCGGGGACATCCACATCTCCTGCCCGGAGCGGGACCGGGTTTTTATTGAAGAGAACATAGGCGACGGCAGCCGATACGGGATCAGCCTCCACTTTACGGGAAAGCCGGAGGACCTGAATCCGGGCAATACCATGGTCGTCTACAACAACCCCTTCGTCTATGGCACCAACCTCACGAAATGCTTTCAGCGGTCCATGTCGCGCCAGAACGGGATCACCGTGCTCACCGTGGACAAGACCATCGGCGGCAGCGAAATCATGGTCTCCTACGACAACTATAAATCTGTAAAAACGCCGAAAAGAGATGATTACATACAGTTTTGCGCGCCGATCGTGTTCTTCCCCAAGCGCTTTTTCGATCAGCTCGGGAACGTGGAAAACATCACCGAGCTTGACCCGCTCTATGCCGAGCCGATGTGGAACGGCATGATCGAGTATTCCATCACCGATCTGGATTCCCTGTGGGACACTTCTTCCTTCGTTCGCTTTCTGGAAAAGAGCATGGGAAAAGATATTTATAATCCCGAAGAGATCGCAGTAAAGAGAAAATTTCTCAAATCCAAATAAACCGACAGTTGTTTGGCTTTGCCGTCCTCCTTTGTTAAAATGCCAGCAAGATCTGTACCGAACAGGTTTTGGCATTGAAAACAGGGAGGACGTTGTTTTATGGAAAAACTGCTGATGCTCGGGACAAGCCTGCAGAGCAAAGAGATCGTCGAATACGCGAAATCCCAGGGCGTGTATACGATCGTTACGGATTATCTGCCGCCGGAGCAGTCGCGCGCGAAGCTTGTCTCGGATGCCTATTGGATGGTAAACACCGGAGATCTGGACACGCTTGAGGCAAAGTGCCGGGAAGAGGGCGTCACGGCCGTCATGTGCGGCGTCAGCGAATTTAACCTGGAAATGACCATGGCCCTGTGCAAGCGCCTCGGTCTGCCGTCCTACTGCACACCGGAGGCCTGGCATTATTCCCGCGACAAGGCCGATTTCAAAAAGCTCTGCCGCGAGGTCGGCGCGCCGGTGGCGGAGGATTATTTCCTCTCCGATAAGCTTACCGACGAGGAGCTGGACGCAGTCAGATTTCCCGTCGTTGTCAAGCCCGTGGATCTCAGCTGCAACCGCGGCATCAGCTACTGCTACGATAAGCAGCAGCTCCGGGAGGCTGTGCGCTACGCAAGATCTCTCTCCAAAAGCCCCAAAATCGTTGTGGAGCGGATGCTGCACGGCAGGGAGTGGTATAGCTATTATGCCCTTGCCGACGGCGAGATCCGCCAGATCTGCCTCAATGCCATGGAAGCGGAACCGGGGCAGCTGAAGAACCTGTACTCCCTTTCGACCAATATTACCGGGAATGTGGAGCGCGTCATGGCGGAGATCAACCCCAAGATCGAGGAAGTGCTTCGCCGGGTCGGCTGCCGCGAGGGCATCGCCTGGGTACAGCTGATGCTGGATGAGGACGATCATTTTTACATCATCGAAATGGGCTACCGCCTTCCCGGGGATGTGACAGATGCGGCCTATCCCGCGCTGTGCTCCTTTGATTCGATCCGCTGGCTGACGGATTTCGCCCGCGGCATCCGGCATACCGCGGCGGATCTTCCCCCCGCCCAGGAGCATGCCTATCGGCTGTGCACCTGCGGCTATTCGCTCTGGACCAGAAAGAGCGGGGTCATCCGGGAGATGAAGGGCTTTGACAAAATCTGCTGCATTCCGGGCGTGCGCTTTTATACCCTGTATCATGCAGGCGAGAGCTTTCCGGCGCACATGCCGCTCGGTGTCGTCAGCGTCGTTGCGGAAGACTGCGAAGATTTCTGCCGCAAGCTCAAAGAGATCAACGAAACGATCAGCATTACAGACGAATCCGGCGAAGACGTCATCATACGCTATACCGATTTCGATTCTCTGAGAAAGACATACGAGGCTGCGCAATGGACAGAAGATTGAAGGTTGACAAGAGGCTCTTTTTCCCGTCGCTTGCGATCCTGCTTTTCGTGATTATCGCGGTGGCAACCAACCTGGAATTTCTCCAGACATCGATGGGCGCGATCTATACCGGCTGCATCAGCGCGTTCGGCTGGCTGTTTCTCTTCGCCGACATCTGCTGCGTTACAAGGATGTGCGGCTCGGCGGGGAAAACTGCGCGCCCGCTTTCAGCACGCTTGCCTGGGCAGGCATGATGTTTACCACAAGCTGCGGCGGCTGGCTTGTCGTTTACGGCTTTCTGGAGCCCATCTACTGCGTCACGCAGAATGCCGTCCCTGTCGGCGAAAGCACGGAGAGAGCCTACGAGCTCGGGCAGCTTTACGCCCACTTTCACTGGGGTCCCAACGCGTGGGCGATCTATGTCCCGGTCTCGGTGGCCATCGGCTATGCGCTGTATAACCGCCGCGGCCATGAGGCGACCGTCAGCGCGGGTATCCGCAGCATCACAGGGCGAAAATGGGGAAAAGCGCTCGGGATCGCGGTCGATATCATCGCAATCTGCAGCGCGGTTTTCGCCCCGGTGATCTCGATCGGAACGGGAATGCCGCTGCTCACCGCTCTCGTACAGAGCATTTTCCATCTGCCGGATTCCGCAAAGACGAGCATACAGATCATCATTCTCCTGATCTGGGTCGCTATCTTCGGCACGAGCGTCTATCTGGGCCTGAACAAAGGCATCAAACGCCTGAGCAATTTCAACGTGACCGCAGCCTTTCTCTTCATGGGCGTATTCGGTCTGCTTGTCGGGCTGATCCGGGTCTTCAACGCGGAGATCAACACGGTGGGTTTGTTTTTCCAGAACATCATCCGCCTGAGCACCTTCACCGATCCCTACGGAAACGGAGGCTTTGTGAAGGGCTGGACCTTCAGCTACTGGGCCTGCTATTTCGTATATATGCCGCTGATGGGCGTATTCAACGCAAGGATCTCCAAGGGCAGGACGCTCCGCCAGATCGCCTTCGGGCAGCTCGTCCTGTGCACGCTGGGGTGCTGGGCCGCAATGGGGACCTTCGGAAACTTTGCGGTCAAAGCGCAGATGAGCGGCGCCGTGAATGTGTCCGGATTCCTGGAAAAGGGCGACGAAGCCGGGGCCATTATCGCGCTGATCGGTTCCCTTCCCCTGTCCAAACTCTTTATGGTGGTCCTGCTTTTCATTTCCTTCATCTTCCTTGCAACCACGATGGATTCCAGCGCCTTCGCGGCAGCCGAGATGACGGCTGTTCAGACCGGGTCGGATGATCTGGCCCCGCGCTGGCTCAGACTCGTGTGGGCTGTGGCCGCGGCGGTGATCGCGTTTATCGTGATACAGCTCGGCGGCGCGCAGGCGGTCAGATCCGTCTGCTATGTTGCCGGTCTCCCGCTTGCGGTCATCGTTTTCCTTATCATGTATTCCGTCTTCGTTATGTTGAGAGAAGACTATACGCGGCACTCCGAGACGCCCTTCTTCACGGACTACGACCTGGGAAGAAAGAAAGAAAAATAAAAACCGCTCCGATCCCTTTGTCCCGCTGAGCACCTCGATTCCCGCTCGAAATTGGGCCCTATACATCGGCGAAACGCCCGGCTGTTCATAATGAACCTGCCGGGCGTTATTTTGTTCATCTCAATTGATATCAGTGGATCATATCCTGGAAGTACTCGAAAGCTTCCTTGTCGGTATAGCCCTCGTGTACGACCTTGCGCACCGCCTGCGCCATCTCGGCGGGGTGGGTGCTCTGGAAGATGTTGCGGCCCATGTCGACGCCGGCGGCGCCGTTCTGGATCACGTCATAGGCGAGGGTAAGCGCCTCGGCCTCGGGCAGCTTCTTGCCGCCGGCCACCACGATGGGCACCGGGCAGGCCGCCACGATCTCATCAAAGTGCTCGCAGTTGTAGGTCTTGACGATCTGTACGCCCATCTCGGCGACGATGCGGGTGGCAAGCTTGAAATAGCGGTCGGTGCGCTCCATGTCCTTGCCGACAGCCACGACGCCCAGGGTCGGGATGCCGTAGGTCATGCCGGCGTTGATGACCTGGGAGAGGTTGTCGATGCTCTCAAGCTGACCGTCCGCGCCGATAAAGGTCTGGACCGCCATGCAGTCGGCATCCAGACGGATCGCGTCTTCAATGTCGACAGCTACGACCTCATGGCTCAGATCGTCGTTGAGCATGGAGGAGCCGGACGACACGCGCAGGGCAACGCCGCACTTGTTGGCGGCGGGCACACAGGTGCGCAGCGCGCCGCGGGTGCACATGAGCACGTCCACATAGGGCATCAGCGTGGGGATGATGAGGTCCAGGCGCTCAAGACCCGCGGTGGAGCCCATGAAGTAGCCGTGGTCAAAAGCGAACATGACCGTCTTTCCGGTCTTGGGATCAAAGATATTGCTCAGGCGTCTCTTCATGCCCCAGCTCAGGCCGTTTGCGCCCTTGACCTGGAAGTCGCCCTGGTTGGCAAAGGGTGTGCCGACATGATAGTCTTTCGCAACTTTCAGTCCGTCTTTATCTGCCATAATGCTTTCTCCTTTGTTTGTCGGACGCGGGCAGCAGGCAAGGCGCCCGCTGCCCGCGAAGGTTTATGAAATTATATGCCGATCAGCCAAAGCTTAGAACGGGTAGTTGGCAACGTTCTCAGCGGTGAAGACAACGCGCTCGGGCAGAAGCACAACGCCGTTGTTCTCTGGAGCAGTCTCCTGGCCCTCGACCAGATCGCTGTTGGCAAGGATCTCCACTTCGCCGATGCCCGGGATGTCGATCTTGTCACCGACATGGACGGTGTTGCCGGCGGAGATGTAAGCAGCCAGATAGCAGCCCATGGCGCCCTGGATGCCGCAGTCCCACAGACCCCAGCGGGTGCAGATGCCGTTTTCAAGGTAGGTGGTCATGCCGGACGGGGGGCAGAAGCCGGTGATGGTGACGTCGGCTGCGGTCAGGCCCTTGTTCTGGGCAGCGCCGCACTGGCCGGGCAGAGCGGTGGAGTCGTTGCAGATGATGAGGTCGACGTCAGGGTTGGCCTCAAGCAGAGCCTCGCCGATGGAGACGGACTTTGCAGGATCCTGCTCGGAGAAGTAGGGGTCATGAACGGCAACCCAGGTGGGGTAGGTTTTCTTGATGTACTCCTCACCGGCGACGTACCAGGAGTTCTGGTCGGCGACGGAGGGGTTGGAGAAGTGCCACACGTACTTGACTTCGCCGTTGACATCGACGCCGCGCTCCTTCAGAGAGTCAACGCCCATCTCGACGAGCATGGGTCCAAGAACGGCAGCGGTGCCCTGAGAGACCATCAGTGCACGGGAGTCGGGAGAAACGTCGGAGTCCCAGGTGCTGACGTAGATGCCGGCATCCTGCGCTTCCTGCAGCTTCTCATCCAGAGCGGTGGCGTCAACAGAGGAGATGCAGATGGCATCCACGCCCTTGTCGATGGCCTGCTGGATCAGCTCGAGCTGGGTGGTGACGGAGGCATCGGGGGAGCCGATGTAATCAACCGTCAGGCCCCAGTCGGCGGCGTACTTCTGGGCGCCGTCATTGGCGGCTTCGAAGAAGGAGTTGCCGGAGACCTTGGGGATGAAGGCGACGGTCATGCCGTCAACCGGGCTCTTGCCTTCGGCGAAGGCAGCCGTGGAGCACAGCGCGAATACCAGGCACAGCGCGAGGAGCAATGCTAAGGTTTTCTTCATTTTCTTTTCCTCCAATCAAATTTTTATCCCAAGAGGCCTTTCACCTCATGAAATACGGATTAACAGGCTCAGCCGCGTTTTTTGAACAGGGATGAGATCATGTGCTGACCCGCGATCTCGCGGCCGAGGACGACCAGCACCAGAATGATGCCGACGGGCAGGTCGAGGTTCTGGGTGCTCACCCCGAAGCACAGCGGCAGGCCGTAGCGCAGGATGCAGATGATGAGCGAAGCGAGCACCGTGCCGAGGATGCTGCCCTTGCCGCCGGTGTTGAGCGTGCCGCCCAGCACGACCGCCGTGATGATGGCGAGCGTGTAGCCGGAGCCGTGGTTATATTTGGCGGAGTTCATGTTCGAGGTCAGAAGCGTACCGGCCAGCGCCGCGGAGATGGCGGAGAGGACGTAGGTGCTCATGATGACAAGGCGGGTGTTGATGCCGGAATACTCCGCCGCCTGCTGGTTGACGCCGATGAGGTACAGGCGCTCGCCGTATTTGGTGCGGTGCAGAATCCAGGCGCACAGCAGGATCAGCACCAGATAGATCCAGATCTGCATCGGGATGCCGAGAAGCTCTCCCTTGCCCAGGAAGCGGAAGTTCACGAAGGTCTTGCCCACCTTGGCGGGAAAGCCGCTGATGCCCTGGTAGGCGGGCGTGGCGGACATGCCGGAGATGAGCAGCGCGAGGCCGGAATAGAGGAAGCTGCCGCCCAGCGTGACCACCATGGGCTGCACGCCGCAGTAGGCCACGAAGAAGCCGGACAGCGCGCCGCACACAGCGGCGGCGACAATGGCGATGACGACCGCGACCCAGATATTGAGGCCCGCGTCGCTCCACAGTACGCCCTCGATGATGCTCGTAAGCCCGATGATGGAGGCGGCCTGGATATCAATGCCGCCGGTGATCATGACAAGGGTCACAAAGAGGGAGATGATGCAGACGCTGATGTAGTTGACGATGCTCGTCATGATGGAATTGACGCGCAGGAACTTGGGGTTTGCCGAGCCGAAGACCACGAACTCGAGCACCAGGAAAACGACCAGAAAGAACTCCCAGCGGTGGAAAAGCTTTTTCAGTGCCTTCATGCCTCGTCTCCTCCTTTCGCGGCTCCCACGGCCGTACGGGACAGCAGCCGTTTGCGGCGGGACATCTCGATGGAGCGGCGCTGCGTCAGCGAGTCGACGACCACGATGACGATGAGCATGACGCCCGTGATGGTGTTGTTGTAGTCGGAGGGCAGGCCGATGAAGACCAGCAGTCTGCTGATGGAGGACATGATGACCGCGCCGATGGCCGCGCCCACCATGTTGCCGAGGCCGCCCGAGAGGGAGATGCCGCCGAGCACGCAGGCCGCGATGGCCGTCATCTCATAGCCGTTGCCCGCGACCGTCATGACCTGGCGGTACTTGGAGGCAAAGACATAGCCCGCGATGCCGGCGAAGACGCCGCAGAGGATGTAGGCGATGAGCTTTGTGCGGAAGACCGAAATGCCCACCAGATTGGCGCCGCCGGGATTGTCGCCGACCGCGATGAAGTACTTGCCCTTGCGCGTGCGTGTCAGCAATACATGGGCGACTGCGACCAGCAGGATGGTCAGCGCATAGTACAGGGTGATCTGCCCGAACAGCTCCTTGTTGCCGTAGTAGGCAATGGGGCCGCCGAAGTTCTCCACCGTGCGCCCGTCGGTCACGATGTAGATAAGGCCGCGGATCAGGCCGTTGGTGCCGAGGGTGAAGATCAGGGAGGGGACGCCGAAGAACGCAACGCCCATGCCGTTGACAACGCCCACCGCCGCGCCGACCGCAACGCACACCAGCAGCATCTTGCCGATGCTGCCGCCGCTCTGGGCGATGAGCCCCGTCATGGCCGCCGTGAGGCCCAGGGTCGCGCCGATGGAGACGTCGATCTCGCCGGTCATGATGACAAACGCGATGCCGATGGCAAGCAGCGTGTACATGGTGGCGGTATTGAAGCAGTTGATAATGTTGGAATAGGTCAGGAAATTATGATCGGCAATGCCGGTGATCAGGAACAGGAGGATCAGGAACACAAGGCTGGACATCCAGCGCGCCTTGAACAGATCTTTTATCTTATTCATTCCGACACCGCCTTTTTCTGTGCGATCCCGAAGGAGGCGCCGGTCAGGACGTCCTGGGTGATCTCGTCATGCCCGAATTCTCCATTGATGCGCCCCTGGAAAACCGTGACGGCACGGTCGGCAAGCTCCACGACCTCCTCAATATCCGAGGAGACCATCAGGACCGCCACACCCGCGTCCTTGAGCTGGTGGATGATATTGTACACATCGCCGCGCGCCGCAGCGTCGATGCCGCGGGTCGGCTCGTCGAGGATGACGACCTTGGGGTTTGTGGACAGGGAGCGCGCGATGACCACCTTCTGCTGGTTGCCGCCGGAGAGGCTGCCGATCAGGTCCTCGAGAGAGACGATCTTCGTGCGGAACTCATCCACATATTTCTGGGAGATCTCGTTCTGGCGTTTCCGGTTTATCTCCACGCGGCCGATCTCATCGGTGTTTAAAAGGGCCGAGGTGGTGTTGGAGGAGATCGAGCGGATCTTGAACAGGCCGTGATAGTGCCGGTCCTCGGGCACGAAGTTGATGCCCTCCTTCAAAATGCGCGCGGTGGGCAGGCCCGTGATATCCTTGCCGTCGAGCTTCACCGTGCCGCCGAGCACCTTGTCGCGCCCGAAGATCGTGCTGATGAGCTCGGTGCGGCCCGCGCCGACCACACCCGCGATGCCGAGGATCTCGCCGGGGTAGAGGTCGAAGGAGATATTGCTGAAGCCGTAGCCGCTGAGATTGCGTACCTCCATGACGGGCTTGAGCTTGTCGTACGGCACCGGCACATAGGCCGTCCTGCCGGACTCCTGCATCTCCGCATCCGTCGGCAGCAGGCCGCGGATGAGCATTTCCTTGTCAAACTCCCCCACCGGGCCGCGCAGGGTGATGACGCCGTCCTTCATGATGGCGACATCGGTGGCGATCTCGAACACCTCCGTCAGACGGTGGGTGATGTAGATCATGCTGATGCCCTTGCTCTTGAGATCCTCCACCACGCGGAACAGGGCCTGCACCTCGCCGAAGGTGAGGGCGCTGGTGGGCTCGTCCAGGATGAGGACCTTGGCCTCGCGCATCATGCCGCGCAGGATCTCCACAAGCTGCTGCTCGGCGATGGAGAGGGTATTTGCCTTGCGCTGGAGGTTGAGCTTGAAGCCCAGCTCCTCCATGTGCTTTGCCAGACGCTTTTTCAGTTCCTGGGAGCTCTCATGGAAGCCCATGAGGATGTTCTCCTCCACCGTCATGTTGGGGAAGAGCATCGGCTCCTGCGGCACCATGTACACGCCCGCCGCGAGCGCAGCGGACGGATTGGTCATGTTGACCGCCTTGCCGTCAATACAGATCTCGCCGCCGTCGGCCCGGTAGATGCCCATGATGATTTTCATGAGCGTGCTCTTCCCGGCGCCGTTGCCGCCGATGAGCACCAGCACGTCCCCGGCGTGAAGATCAATGCTCACGCCCTTTAAGACGGCGTTGGTGCCGAAGGACTTGGTGATGTCCTTCACCGACAGGGTGCACGGCTGATTTTGCTTTTTCATTTCTCCGGTCACAGCAATTCCTCCCAAGCCAGGAAGTGAACATAACATTTGCGAACAAGTCGAACATTCGTACCTATAGTTTATCGTCTTGGCCTTTAATTGTCAACAGCGTTTTCATTGTGCGCAATAGCAAAAAAACAGGCCTTGCTTTTGTCACTATCTGCTAAAATTTATTTTTTTATTGTTTCCCCTTTGTATGTTGTGCCCCAATAGTATATAATACTAACGAAAATTACCCATTTTGTGTCCGGCTGCCTTGACAAGAAAAAAAGAAGCGCGTATACTCAGCGCGAAGCAAACTTTTGTTTCCCTTCATAACAAAAGTTAAGGAGGCACACATGTCTGAACGAGATGCCAGTGTATCCATGAATTATGAGGAGATCCTCATGGCGAAGGCCGCCTGGTACTATTATCATGAGGACAAGACACAGCAGCAGATCTCCCAGCTTCTGGGGCTGAGCCGCATGAAGGTCATCAAGCTCCTGGAGCAGGCCAAGCAGGCCGGGATCATCCAGTTCCGTTTCCGGCATGACAGCATGAGCCGTCTGGAGCTGGAGCAGAAGCTGATGGCGGGCTTTCCCCTCAAGGACTGTTTTATCGTGCCCCCGCCCCCCTCGCCGGAGGCGGTGAACGACAACGTGGCCAGGGCTGCCTCCATGTATATTGCCAACCGCGTCGAGGGCGAGGCTTTTATCAATATCGGCTACGGCGACACGGCAAGCCGGGTGCTCAACTATCTCGCCCTGGCCACCGACCGCACGCTCTCCTGCGTGTCGCTCACCGGCGGGGTCAGTCCCTATCTGCCGAACGCCCGCTCGAGCATCTTCAACTCCCGCCTCTATCTGATCCCGACGCCGCTGCTGGTATCCTCCACCGAGGTCGCCGCCGCCATGAAGGCCGAGAAGGCGATCCAGGATATCCAGGCCCTCATTCCGCTTTCGTCCCTGTCGGTGATCGGCATTGGCGCCATGAACGACGACGCGACGGTTCTGACAAGCGGCGTGCTCACCAATCACGATTTTCTGGTGCTCAAGCGAAACGGCGCCGTGGGCGATATCCTGAGCCACTTTATCAATGAAAACGGCGAGCCTGTGTCCAGCGATCTCGAGGCGCGCACCATCAGCACAGACCTTGACACCATCAAGGGGCTGGAGAACGTGATCGGCGTGGCCGCGGGCGTGAACAAGGTGCAGGCCATCCGCGCGGTGCT
This sequence comes from Oscillospiraceae bacterium, assembly GCA_902791215.1. Taxonomy (GTDB): domain Bacteria; phylum Bacillota; class Clostridia; order Oscillospirales; family Oscillospiraceae; genus Limivicinus. The sequence continues at coordinate 116,210 of CADAUZ010000005.1, forward strand.
GCGCGGCGGGTATCTGGACGTGCTCATCACGGACGAGGATACGGCGCTGGCGCTCGCCGCCACCATCAGTGAACAATCATAACACTATAAATATACGGGAGGTTCATGCTATGGATGCGAGATATTTGCTGGCGGTCGACGCCGGCACCGGCAGCGTGCGCGCTGTCCTGTTCGATCTGGAAGGCAATCAGCTCGGGTGCGTGCAGGAGGAGTGGGAGCATAAGGAAGATCCCCGTTTCCCCGGCAGCATGGATTTTGACTGGGTACACAACTGGCAGCTCGCCTCCGGCTGCATCCGGGGCGTGCTGAAGGAGACGGGCATCGACCCGAAAGCCATCGCCGCCGTCTCCACCACCTGCATGCGCGAGGGCATCCTGCTCTACGACAAGGACGGCAATGAGATCTGGGCCTGCGCAAACGTCGACGCCCGCAGCAACGACGAGGTGGCTGAGCTTATCGCCATGAACCCGGCGCTCGAAAAGGAGCTCTATCTCCAGTCCGGCGAGGCCTACGCCCTCGGCGCGCTGCCGCGGCTTCTGTGGGTCAAGAACAAGATGCCGGAGATCTATGAGAAGGCCGCGACCCTCGGCATGTTCAACGACTGGCTCATCTACAAGCTCACCGGCATTCTGGCAGTGGAGCCCTCCAACGGCTCGACCACCGGCATTCTCGATCTGCAGAGCCGCAGCTGGGACCCCTCGATCGCAGAGCGCTGCGGCCTGCGGTCCGACATCTTCCCGCCCGTTGTGGAAAGCGGCGTGAAGATCGGCGCGGTCAATGCCAAGGGCGCAGCCGACACCGGCCTTGCCGAGGGCACCCCCGTCGTGGTCGGCGGCGGCGACTGCCAGCTCGGCTGCATCGGCGTCGGCGCGGTGGAGCCGGGCTCCTGCGCGGTGTTCGGCGGCAGCTTCTGGCAGTATGAGTTCAACACCGCCGACGGCAAGACCGATCCCGACTGCCGCGTGCGTGTCAACTGCCACGCCGTGCCCGGCGTGTGGCAGTTCGAGGCGCTGGCCTTCAAACCCGGCCTTGTGATGCGCTGGTTCCGCGACGGCTTCTGCCAGCTTGAAAAGAAGCTCGCCGAGGAGACGGGCGCCGACCCCTACGATCTGATGAACAGGGAAGCCGAAAAGATCCCCGCCGGCTCCTACGGGATGCTGTGCTGCTTCTCGGACGTGATGAACTTCACGAGCTGGCGGCATGCCGCGCCCACGTTCACAAACTTCGACCTCGACCCCGCGCGCTTCAACCGCTACACCTTCTACCGCGCCATCCTGGAAAACACCGCCATGATCACGAAGGGGCATCTGGAGCTGGTGCGCGAGTCCACCGGCAACGCCCCGAGCGAGATCATTTTCGCCGGCGGCGCGAGCAAGAGCCCGCTGTGGTGCCAGATCCTGGCCGACGTGCTGGGGCTGCCCGTGAAGGTGCCCGTGGTCAAGGAGGCCACCGCCCTCGGCGCCGCTGTCCTCGCGGGCTACGGCGTGGGCATCTACGACAGCATCGCCCACGGCGCCGAAAAGTGCGTGAAGTGGGATAAGGTGTTCACTCCGAACATGGAAAACCACAAGGTCTATGAGGAGCTCTACCCCACCTGGCGCAAGGTCTACGACGCGCAGCTCAGGCTCTCCGACGAGCACGTCACGCGCTATATGTGGAGCGCGCCGGGCGTGTGATCCGTTTGCGTTTACCGTCATATAAATATAAATTTTGAGAAAGGATGATATGCCATGTTTGTCGTACATGAAGATGATTTTGAATACCGCTTCGGCAGCAGCGGCCCGAAATATCTGATGAAGGGTCCTCGCATGAACTTCGCGCTGGTCCGCTTTGAGCCGGGTCAGGACTTCCCCGCCCACTACCACAACATCATGGAGGAAAACTTCTACATCCTTGAGGGCAAGGTGGACATCGTGGTCGACGGCAAGGTCAACACTCTCACCGCCGGGCAGTTCACCCACATCGAGCCGGGCGAGATCCACTATGTCATCAACAACTACGACCGGCCCATCAAGATGGTCTCGACCCTCGCCCCCTATCAGGCGGTGGACAAGGTCGAGGTGCCGGACTACAAATACTGAGGGAGGGAAAAGCCATGCTCAAGGGAAACATGATCCACCCCGAAATCATGGAGACGCTGTCTCTGTGCGGCCACGGCTGCAAGGTGCTGATTGCGGACGGCAACTACCCCCTCAAGGCACGCACCAACGGTGCGCGGCGGGTCTACCTCGGCCTCACGCCGGGTCTGCCCACGGTGACGGATGTGCTGAAAGCGCTTTTGTCGGTGCAGAGCTTTGAATCCGCCGAAGTCATGCTCACCGAGGACGGCAGCGATCCCGAGATCTTTGCCGATTTCAAGGAGCTGCTGCCGGATATCGAGCTGAAGAAGATCGACAAGCAGGCCTTTTACGACGCCTGCTGCGAGCCTATGGTGGAGCTTGCCATCTCCACCGGCGAGCAGCGCACCTACGCCAACATTCTGCTGACCGTCGGCTGCTCGTAAAAACGAAATTGGGCCGCCTTCTTTTCAAGGCGGCCCTTCTCATTTCCCGGAGAGGAGTGTATTCAAATGTTTTTGCAGATCGTCAACCTGATCCTTCCCATCGCCGTTTCCCTTGCGCTCGGTATGATCGGCCGTCAGCGCGGCTGGTTTGGTACGGAGGGGATCAACGCATTCAAGAACATCGTCTGCAAGGTGATGCTGCCGCTTGTGCTCTTCAACGCCATGTTCACCGCGGAGTATTCCGTCTCCGCCCTCTTCACCGTTGCGGGCTGTTTTCTCGGGCTCTGCCTCGCGCTCGCAATCGGATTTGGCCTGCGCCGTGTCTTCCCGCAATTCGGGAAGTACATGCCCTTCATGATCAGCACCTGTGAAAGCGGAATGATCGGCTACCCCCTCATCGCGATGCTTTTCGGCACGCTGGGCATGCAGCGCTTTGCCATGGCCGACCTGCCGCAGACCGTGTTTTTCTTTTCGATAGCCGCCTCCCTCCTGCAGGTAGAAGACGGGCTCAAGCCGTCGGCAAGTTCCTTATTGAAAAACATCTTCACGGCTCCGCCTTTTGTCGGTATGCTGTGCGGCATGATCCCCGGTCTTCTGAATCTGGACGCCCGCTTTTCTCAGACGGCTCTCTGGGAAACCTATACGTCGCTGATCGACTTTCTCACCGGCCCGACCACTGTGCTGATCCTGCTCTTCCTCGGCTATTCGCTCTCCTTCCGAAAGGAGCTTATCAAGCCGGTTGCCGTGACAAGCCTGCTTCGTTTTCTGGTGATGGGCACAGTGGGCGCGCTGGTCGCCTTTATCGTCTTCCGCTTTGTGCCCTATGACCGGGTGCTGCTGTTTTCGATCCTGCTGCTGTTCCTTCTGCCGCCTTCCTTCGCGGTGCCGATGTTTTCCAAACTGGAAGGCTACGAGGAATATATCTCCACAACGATCTCTTTTTGCACGATCATCACGCTGCTGATTTTCATCGTCATGGCGGCTATCACCCTCGCATAGCGCAGCTGCACTCTCACACCGCCGGCCAAATAATGTACACCCGTCCGATGCTTGTGAATCGCTGCGAAAAACCGCTTGCATCAGCGGAAGCGAATTTTGCGCTTCCGCTGTTTTTTCATATGACGGAGGGAACGATGATTTCTATGATCCGCTGCCCCGTTTCTCGCAGCAGTTCATCGGGCGTGGCGTCATTTCCCCGCACAATATAAAAGACGTTCTGTGCTTCCTCGTCCGCCCTGGTCTTCTCTGCCCGGCGAATCTCCGGGCGGCAAAGCACTTCACGGGCAGCGCCGCAGCAGCTGTACTTATAGCCTGGTACGCTCAGTTTGCCGCTGCGGCAAAGCCCTTTTCCAGATCGGCGATAATGTCGTCGATGTGCTCGGTTCCGATGGACAGGCGTATGGTGTTCGGGTGGATATCCTGCTCCTCCAGCTCCTCAACGGTAAGCTGGGAATGGGTAGTAGTCGCCGGGTGGATGACCAGGCTCTTCACGTCCGCCACGTTGGCAAGCAGAGAAAAGATCTCCAGCGCGTCAATGAAAGCGTGCGCTTCCTTCACCCCGCCCTTGATGTCAAAGGTGAAGATGGACGCCCCGCCGTTCTTTTATTTCGCGTTTACAGCGCCGCCCTCGACCACCAGGCTGTCCTCGTAGTCAAGACCGTAGGTCTCGGCAAGCGTGGCCTCATAATCCTTGTGGAAAAACTGCTCATCGGCAAGAGAGACGATCTCGTCATTGAGCCACTGGAGCAGTGTGTCGTTGCCCTTGGAGACGGCTGGGGCGATGGTGTCCTGACTGCCCAGGGAAGGAATGCCGACGGTATAGCCCGCATTCTGGAGAGCAAAGGCAATGACCTCGGTGTTGTCGTTTGCCCAGGCGACGCCGTTGCCGTTTTCAAGGGCGTTCTTGGCATTGGCGTAGGTGTCATACTTCTGGAGCTTCACCTCGGGGTTGTTGGCGATGAGGTAGGTCTCGGCGGTGGTGCCGGAGATGACGATAACGGGATCGTCAGCGCTCAGCTCGGAGAGGTCGGTGATGACGCGGCTGTCCGGAGATACGACGCCCAGCGCCACGTTCATATACGGCAGGGCGAAGTCCACCTTTTCGGCGCGCTCGGGGGTGACGGTGAAGTTTGCGAGGATAATGTCGACCTTCCCGGTCTCGAGGTATTCCACGCGGTTTGCAGCCTCGGTGGAGACATAGTTGATCTTCACGCCGAGATCCTTGCCGATGCGCTCGGCAAAGTAGACATCGTAGCCCTGGTATTCGCCGTTTTCATCCACATAGCCGAAGGGGTTCTTGTCGGAAAAGACGCCGATATTGATCGTTCCGTCAGCCTTGATTTCATCGAGGGTGCGGTATACGGGGGCTGCCTGCGCCGCGGCGGGGATGAGCGCGAAAACAAACAGAAGGGTCAGAGTAAGGGCCAAAAGCTTCTTTGTATTCAACATGATAAATACCTCCAATAAATCTATGAGTTTTATTCTTTTACCGTTTCAAACGTGAATGTATTCAAAAAACGCTGCGCGCGTTCGGTTTTGGGATGATCGAAAAAGTCGGCTGGCCTGCCCTCTTCCACGATGCCCCCATCGTCCAGAAACAAAATCCGGTCGGCCACGGCGCGGGCAAACTGCATCTCGTGCGTGACGATCAGCATCGTGCGGCCCTGCTTTGCCAGGTCCAGCAGCACGTCCAGCACCTCACGCACCATCTCGGGATCAAGCGCCGCGGTCACCTCGTCAAAGAGCATCAGCGCCGGGTGCATGATGAGCGAGCGAACAATGGCGACCCGCTGCTTTTGCCCGCCGGAGAGCTGCCGGGGATAGTCCTTCGCCCGGTCGGCAAGCCCCACACGTTCGAGCAAGGTCAGGGCTTCCGCCTCCGCGTCTTCTCTGCTGCGCTTTTGCACCTTGCGCGGGGCAAGCGTGATATTGTCCAGAATGCTCTTGTGCGGGAACAGCTCGTAGCTCTGAAAAACCATCCCGACCTTCTGCCGGAGCTGCGGCAGCTTCCGGGGGTCTGCGTGGATCTCCGCGCCGTCCAGAAAAATGCTGCCGCCCTGGATGGGTTCAAGGGCGTTGACGCAGCGCAGAAGCGTGCTCTTTCCGCAGCCGCTGGGACCGACGATGACCGCGACCTCGCCCTCCGCGAGTGTGAGGCTCAGGTCGTCCAGCACCGTTTTGCCCTCAAATTCCTTGTGCAGATGTTCGATACGAAGTATTTCGCGTCCCATGCTTTCAGCTCCACCTCTTTTCCAAAGCCTTTGCCAGGAGACTAATAGGCCAGCAGGCGAGAAAATACAGCACAAGCACCGTCAGGTACACGCCGAAGGCGGCGTTCGGCACCTTCATCCGGTTGGCCTCAATGATCTGCTGCGCCACCTTGAGCATTTCCACCACCCCGATCATGAGCACCAGACTGGTGGTTTTGATCATGCGGGTGATGAGATTGATGACCTGCGGCAAAAGGCGCCTCAAGGTCTGGGGCAGGATCACATACAGAAAGCTCTGTTTCCCGTCGAGGCCGAGCGCCGCGGCGGATTCATACTGGTGGCGGGGAATGCTCTCCAGCGCGCCGCGTACCAGGTCGCCCATCTCCGCCGTACCCCAGAGGGCAAAGACAATGACGGAAGCGGTCTCGCCGCTCAGGTTCCAGCCGAACCAGCGCGTCGTGCCGAAGAAGGCCAGAAACAGCAGCACCATCTGCGGCATGATTCGCACCGTCTCCAGATAGAGCTGCGTAAGCGCTTTGATGAGCGGATTCTTCCTTGTCATCAGCGCCCCCATAAGCACGCCTGCAACGAGACTGATACCGACGGCGATGAGGCTGATTCTGAGCGCTACCCACAGCCCGCCCATGAGCCGGGCAAAATTTTTGCCCTTCCACAGCACCTCAAAGCCCAGCGCCTGCATAGCGAAGCCTCCTTTCGATAAGGCTCCCGACCAGGGAGATCGGCAGCAGGATCAGGAGATAAAACACCACCAGCAGGAAAAGGCTCTCCGTGGTGTTGTAGTAGAGCCCGATCAGATCCTTGGCGGTGAACATGAGATCCATCAGGCTCACGGCGCTGAATACGCTGGTCTCCTTCATCAGGAAGATGACATTTGCCATCAGGGCCGGAAAGCTCACCGTCAAAGCCTGGGGCAGAATCACCGAGCTCAGCGCCTGTGTACGGGTCATGCCGAGACTCAGGGCGCTTTCGAGCTGGATCGGTGCAATGGCCTCCATGCCGCTGCGAAAGGCCTCGGCCATATAGCCGCCGCCGAGAAACGCAAGGCCGGACACGCCGCAGGCCTCGGGCGTGGTGCGGATGCCGAGCTTCGGCAGTCCGTAGTAGAGGAAAAAGAGCTGGATGAGCAGCGGCGTATTGCGGCTGAGCTCAATGTAGGCCCGTACAACGGTGCGAAGGACCGGAATCTTGCAGTATAAAACTGCGGCGCAGACAAGGCCGATCAGAAAAGCAAGCGCAATCCCCAGCAGCCCGAGTCTTATGGTCAGCATGGCTGCTTCCTTGTAAAGCGGCAGATACGAGCGGAGCACGTCTGCATTCATGCGTCAGGCTTCCTTTCCTTACGACATCGCGTCCTGCACATTCGGTCCAGACGATAGTTCTGGCGGAGCAGGCGCTCCAGGAGTTTGTTCATGTTATCACCTTCTAAAAAGAAAACCGGAGAACCCAAGGGGTTCCCCGGCAGTCTGCATACGGTGGGAGAACTCAAATGGGTATGACAAAGCGCATATGCATCTCACAGCACATGTCACAGCACATCATGAAGCTGCTGCTCAGTTTACGCATTGTCCGTTCTCCTTTTTCGGAATTGGCCTATTAGGTTGATATGTTTATATCACAGAGAGAGCTGTTTGTCAACAGGAATTTTTCCGTTTCATAGTTCCTCATACCGGTCGATCACGCTGACCTCATCCCCCGCTTTTGCCTCTCCCGCCTCCAGAACGACGGCAAAGATCCCCTCCCGCGGCATGACACAGTCTCCGGCCTGCCTGCGGATAGCGCAGTCGGCGTGACATTCCTTGCCGATCTGCGTCACCTCACACAATGCGGTGCCGATATGGAGCCGTGTTCCCACCGGGAGGGCGGACAGCTGTATTCCTTCACAGAGAATGTTTTCCGCGAAAGCCCCCGGGAGCAGCGGGAACGGGACCTTCTCCTGCAAACGGTTCACGCTTTCCTGGGCCAGCAGACTAAGCTGCCGGTGCCAATCGCCGGCATGTGCGTCGCCCGCAATACCGTGGTGAGGAAGGAGCTTGATCCTCTCGACAGGATGCTTCTGCTCGCCCTTTTTTTCACTGATGCAAACCGCGCAAATGATCGCCTTTTGTTCCATAGCTTTCTCCTCCTTGACAACGAGCATCAAAAGCAGTATATACATATTTTCCCAGTGTGTCAATAGGAGCTTGAAATGTGCGCCACGATTGCCATGAGCTGTGGGGTTGGCAGCTGCAGCGCTGGCAGCTTTTCAAGGCTGTCGATGAAAAGAAGGAGCAGAGCTATGTCCTGTACATGCTGACGCAGGAGCAGCTCCGCTGTCTTTGCCTGATGATGAAGGAAATGTTTTATCCCCGAAAAGCATAAAAAACGTCCATATAATATTAAGTGGTATACTGCGCCCTGCCCCCTTTGTAATGGATCTTCTAAAGGTTCGATACACTGAACAGCTTATGCAGAAAAGCCGTGCTGGAGAGGCATGGATCGGCTGGAACAACGAGGAAGAGCATAAGAAATCCCTTGTTTTCACAAACTTGGATGGGGGTTATATCACTCCAAAAAGGGTCTACCTGCATTTCAAATCTGCAGCTAAGGAAATCGGAGCGCCGAATGCACGCGTTCATGATCTACGGCATACTTATGCAGTTTTGTCTCTCCAAAATGGTGATGATGTAAAGACCGTTCAGGAGAATCTCGGGCATGCATCGGCTGCATTTACCCTTGACGTATATGGACATGTCTCAGACAAAATGAAGCAGGACAGCGCTGCCAGGATGGAGGAATACATAAGGCGTCTCAATGCCTCCGGAACCTAATGGCGGTCAAATGGCGGTCAAGATTTTTTACTGTTAACTTTTTATGGGTATTAAAGGGCATTAAATGCAAAAATCGTCTTAAAACTTAACATTTTAAGACGATTTTTGGCAGGGGAAGAAGGCTTCGAACCCTCGGCCTACGGTTTTGGAGACCGCCGCTCTACCAGCTGAGCTATTCCCCTGTATTCAATTACACCTTAAGGATAGATGGTGGACCGTCAGGGACTCGAACCCCGGACCGATCGGTTATGAGCCGACTGCTCTACCAACTGAGCTAACGGTCCAAATCCCATTATAAGTATTGCCGTCACGATATCGTGACGGCAATACCGTTAAATGGCGCCCCCTGTAGGATTCGAACCTACGACCCTGCGGTTAACAGCCGCATGCTCTACCTGTTGAGCTAAGGAGGCTAATTCAAAACCTTTGACTCTCGTCAAAGGTTTTGTGTTGGCGTTGAGCTATCTTTCCAGTCCGTCGCCAGACAAGTATTGTCGCCACTGGTGAGCTTAACTTCTGTGTTCGGAATGGGAACAGGTGGAC
>CADAUZ010000005.1:125300-125687 GCA_902791215.1 Oscillospiraceae bacterium
GGTTGCCCACCCTCAAGGATGGTACACCTTCAGGGACTCGAACCCTGGACACCCTGATTAAGAGTCAGGTGCTCTACCAGCTGAGCTAAAGGTGCATATGGTGACCCGAGGGAGAGTCGAACTCCCGATTGGGGCGTGAGAGGCCCCCGTCTTGACCACTTGACCATCGGGCCAGAATCAAGGCACATTGTACCCTGAAAACTAAACAGAGGGAAGAGGCAAGGCTTTGTGCCTGCATAATGTAGGTCAAGCCCTCGGGCTATTAGTACCGGTTGGCTGAACACATTGCTGTGCTTACACCGCCGGCCTATCAACGAAGTAGTCTTCTTCAGCCCTTACTCCATAAAGGATGGGAGATCTTATCTCAGGGGGAGTTTCACGCTTAGA
>CADAUZ010000006.1:0-111020 GCA_902791215.1 Oscillospiraceae bacterium
AAAAATATAGCAGAAAGCCCCCGGCGAAAACGTACAGTGTTACGGATTCGCCGGGGTCAATGTGTTATTCAGGATTCTCTCTGCCGGGCCGCCGAGGGCGTCGGCCCCTACGGTGTTGATATTACTGTGTTCTTGATGAAGGGGACCTTTTTCACAGCCCCTTTTTTATCAAGTCAGTTGCGGCAGAGTCGCAAGGTCCGGGTTGTTGGCGTAAGTGCTGCGGCAGGTAATGCTGCCCGCCAGCTGGGCCAGCTGTGCGCAGGCCTGGAGATCGTAGCCCCGGAGATCGGCCCAGACGATAGCGGCGGCAGCCGCGTCGCCCGCGCCGGTGGTGTTGACGACCTCGGTCTCATAGGCAGGGAAGTGGAGCAGCCTGTCGCGTTCGGCGGCGAGGATGCCGTCGGCGCCGAGGGTGACAAACACCCGGCCCGGACAGAGCCTTGCCAGTCTCTTCGCGGCGCTTTCCGGGTCCTTTTCGCCGGTGAGCACGGACGCCTCCAAAGCGTTGGACTTTACAGCCCGCAGGCGCTTGAGATGGGGGCGGAAGCGCTCGGCCTTGGCGGCGGAGACCGTGTCGGCATACAGCGGCAGCCGTGAATGATTGCACAGCCACTGGACCGATTCAGCCGGCAGATTTGCGTCCAGCACCATCGCGCCGTAGTCGCGCAGCTTCGGCAGCAGCGGCTCAAAGAAGGCGGGGCTGAGTTGGGAGCAGATGTCCATGTCGTTGATGGCGGCGCACATATCGCCGCCGGCCTCGGTGACAAAGAGATAGGTGGAGCTGTGCCCGCCTTTCTGCACGAGGGTGTGCTGCATGTTGAAGCCCAGCGATGAGCAGGACTCCATCAGGGCCTGTCCGATGAGATCATCCCCCATGGCAGAGACGAAGGTGACCTCCATCCCCAGCAGGCGCAGATCGTGGGCGATGTTGCGCCCGACCCCGCCCGGCGTCATGCGCACGGTGCCAGGCGTGGAGTCGTGCATTGCCAGCGCCCCTGTGGGCCTGCCCCAGATATCCATATTGACGCCGCCGATGACAACGGCGGCGTCTTTTCTGGTTTTTATTTGATGTGCCATATATTCCTGGCGTACTCGTCGATGGCGCGGTCGGCGGCGAAGTAACCGCTCTTGGCGATGTTCATGAGAGAAAGCCTGCCCATCTCGGACGGATCGGAGATGCACTTGTACAGGCGCTCCTGGGTGTCGGCGTAGCTGCGGAAGTCGGCAATGACCATGTAGGGGTCGCCGCCGTAGAGCAGGCTGGAGATGACATCGGAGTAGCTCTTGCCGTCAGAGAAGCCATGCATAATGCGGGCGGTGACACGCTGGAGCTCGGGATCGTTGTTGACGATGCCGTTGGGGTCATAGCCGCCTGCGCGCCACTTGGCGATATCCTCGGTGGTCAGGCCGAAGAGGAACATGTTCTTGTCGCTCAGGCGGTCGTACATCTCGACGTTCGCGCCGTCGAGGGTGCCGATGGTGACAGCACCGTTCATCATGAGCTTCATGCAGCCGGTGCCGGAGGCCTCCTTGCCCGCGGTGGAGATCTGCTCGGACACCTGGGCGGCGGGGACAATGGCCTCGGCGGCGGTAACGCGGTAGTTTTCCACAAAGTAGACCTGCAGCTTATCCGCGCAGACGGGGTCGTTGTTGATGTCGTTTGCCAGGCTCAGGATGAGCTCGATGATGCGCTTGGCAAGCTTGTAGCCCGCTGCGGCCTTCGCGCCGAAGACATAGCTGCGCGGCACAAAGTCCATGTTGGGATTATCGTGCAGGCGCATCTGCAGGGCGACAATATTCATCGCGCACAGCAGCTGGCGCTTGTACTCGTGCAGACGCTTGATCTGGACATCCATCACGGCATTGGGATTGAGGACGAAGTCGTCATAGCGCTTGGCGTAGCTTGCAAGGCGCAGCTTGTTGGCGTACTTGATGTCGTTCAGGTCTTCGCGGACACGCTCGTTGGTCTCATACATGGCGAGCTTCTGCAGAAGCTCCGGCTTGAGCAGATATTCCTCGTCGCCCAGCAGCTCGACGATCAGGTCGTGCAGGCCGGGGTTGATCTGGCTCAGCCAGCGGCGGTGGTCAATGCCGTTGGTGACATGGGTGAAGCGCTCGGGACGGATGGTGTAGATGTCGTGGAAGAGGTCGTTTTTCAGAATGTCGCCGTGCAGACGGGACACACCGTTGACCATATAGCAGGAGGCAAGGCACAAATTGGCCATATGTACCTGTCCGTCGCGGATGATGAGGTTGCGGCCCAGCTTGTCGCCGGTGCCGAACTTGACGGCGAGATAGTCGCACCAGCGGCGGTTGATCTCGCACATGATCTCCCAAAGACGCGGCAGCAGCTGCTGGATCAGATCCTGCGGCCATTTCTCAAGAGCTTCGCTCATGACGGTGTGGTTGGTGTAGGCGACGCTGAGTCTGACGATGTCCCAGGCTTCGTCCCAGCCGAGGCCGTACTCGTCCATGAAGATACGCATGAGCTCGGGGATGATCATGGTGGGGTGGGTGTCGTTGATCTGGATGACATGGTGCTGGGAGAAGGTGCGGATATCGCCCCACATCTTGATGTGCTTGCGGACGATATCCTGCGCGGAGGCGGAGACAAAGAAGTACTGCTGTCTCAGACGCAGGAGCTTGCCTTCAATGTGGTCATCGGCGGGGTAGAGGACCTTGGTGATGACCTCAGCGTCGATGCGCTCGGTCAGGCTCTTGACATACTGGCCCTCAGAGAAGAGGTACATGTCCAGGGACTTGGCGCTCTTGGCGTCCCAGAGGCGCAGGGTGTTGACATCCTTGCCCTCGTAGCCGACGATCAGCATATCGCGGGGCAGGGCATACACGGGTGTGTAGCCGGTATGCTCGGCGTGATAATGGCCGTATTTGTCCCAGCGGGGGGAGAGTTGTCCGCCGAAGCGAACCTCGACCATATCCTCATAGCGGGGGATGAGCCAGCTCTCGGCTGCGGTGCGCCAGTTGTCTGAGACCTCGACCTGCTTGCCGTTTTCAAACTTCTGCTTGAAAATGCCCAGCTCGTAGCAGATGGAATAGCCGGTGGCGGGCAGGCCCTCGGTGGTCATGGAATCCATGTAGCAGGCGGCGAGACGGCCGAGACCGCCGTTGCCGAGACCGGCGTCGGGTTCTTCCTCAAAAATATCCACAGCACTGCGGTCCATGTCGTTGAGCGCGCCGATGATGGCGTCGACCAGGCCCAGGTTGTAGGCGTTCTTCATCAGGCTGCGGCCCATGAGAAACTCCATGGACATGTAGTGGACTTCCTTCTCACCCCGGATGGGCTTCTGCGCGGCAAGGAGCCTGCTCATCAGCTCACGGATGACGATGGCGGTGGCCTCGAAGATCTGCGTATCGGTCGCGTCCTTGCTGGAGACACTGAACTGGGCGCAGAGCTTATCCTCGATGGCGCTGCGCATTTCTTCGCGGGAAATTTGACTCTTCATGAAAATACCTTCCTTTACGGGAGAATGTTGGACGAGTATGTACCTGGCGGCTTTCATCAATAAGGCATATACAATGCCTGTGCCGCAGTATACCCAAGCCGCGGCGCATAGACGAATGCGTGAGGCAGTGGAGGGCACGGCCCTCCCGCGGTAGTTGCTGCCGCCTGAGCAAGGGCCCGCGGAGCGGGCCTTTGATCAGACAGCGGCAGCCCGGCGCGCCGGTGTTTCCGGCGCGCCGGGTATGTGCCGGGTAAAGCTTAGATATTGGAGCCCTTCGGGACGATGAGGGGCAGATGCTCGTTGCCGTTGAGCACGGTGCCGGCGGAGAAGCTGCAGTCCTTGTCGATGATGCAGTGGTCGAGCGAGCAGCCGGCTTCCACGATGCAGTCGTTCATCACAATGCAGTTTTTGAGCTTGGCGCCGGCGGCGATACGCGCGCCGGAGAAGACGATGCAGTTTTCGATGGAGCCGTCGATGATGCAGTTGTCGGCCACCAGGGAGTTGCGGGAGTAGGAGCCGACACCGTAGTAGGTGCTGACCTCCTCGCGCGCCTTGGTGAAGACGGGGCGATCAGCCGGGAACAGCTCGTGGCGGATGTCGTTGTTGAGCATGTCCATGTTGGCCTTGTAGTAGCTGTCCACGCTGCGGATAAGGGCGGTGTAGCCGTGGTGGACGTAAATGTCCATCTTGCCGCCTTCCTTGAGCCAGGTGTCAAGGGTGTCCTTGTGGAAGCGGTGCAGGCTCTGCTTGCGGCTGGTCTCCATCAGCTCAAGGAGGGTATCCTTGTTGATGATGTAGGCCTCAAGGCTCAGGACGCCTTCCTTCTCGTTGACGGCGTCGACGAGGATCTGGCGGGCCTTGCCGTTTTCATCGGTGAGATAGGTCATGCGGAAGCCCTCGGCATCGGCGCGGTCGGTGCAGATGGCGGTGATGGAGGCGCCGGACTTGCGGTGCTGCTCCATGGGCTCGGTCAGGTCGATGTTGGCGCACATGTCGCCGAGCATCAGCACAAAGTACTTGGCTTTGACGTCCTTGATGTAGGAACTGACCGCGATCAAAGCCTCCATCGTACCGGCGTAGTTGCCGCGGTGGTACTCGGGCAGGCCGAAGGGGGGCAGCATTCTGAGGCCGCCGGTACGGCGGGCCATATCCCAGGCCTTGCCGCCGCCCAGGTGGTCGAGCAGGGACTGGTAGTCGCGCTGCATGATGACGCCCACGTCGACGATGCCGGCATTACGCATGGCGGAGAGGGAGAAGTCGATGACTCTGTATCTGCCGCAGAAGGGCAGGGACGCGGCGGTGCGCATGCTGACGAGCTCACGCAGTCTCGCGTCGGTGTAGTAAGCGAAAATAAGACCGTGGAAATCCTTCATGGCTTAAACCTCCTCTACGCTGCTGATCATGGCGCCGACCTTGACCGTGGAGCCCGCGGGGATCTCAAGATCGGGGCCGATGGTGGTGATGCTCTTCTCCTCACCGGGGGCGGGGGAGCCGCCGACCTTCGCGCCGGCGTGGATGACGGCGTTTTCGCCGACAATGGCGTACTCGACGGAGGCCCCGGCCTCTACCACGACGCCGGGCATCAGCACGGAATACTTGATATTCGCGCCGACACCGATGCGCACGGAGGGAGACAGAACGGAGTTATCCACAATGCCGTCAATCTCGCAGCCCTCGGTGACGATGGAGTGCAGGATCTCAGCGTGGGCACCGACCTGGTGAGGCGGGCAGATGGGGCTTCTCGCGCTGATGGGCCATTCGGGATCGTACAGGTCGATCAGCTGCGGCGTGAGCATATCCATATTGGACTCCCACAGGCTGGAGATGGTGCCGACGTCGGCCCAGTAGCCCTTAAAGCGATAAGGCCAGAGCTTCTCGCCGTTCCCGAGCATGCTGGGGATAATGTTCTTGCCGAAGTCCTTGTTGGAGTTGGGATCATTTTCGTCGGCAATCAGGTACTCGCGCAGCTTCTTCCAGTTGAAGATGTAAATGCCCATGGAGGCAAGGGTGCTCTTGGGGTGCTTGGGCTTCTCCTCGAACTCTTCCACATAGCCGTCCGGGCCGATATTCATGATGCCGAAGCGGGTGGCCTCCTCCAGCGTGACGGACAGGACCGAGATAGTGCAGGCGGCGTCGTGCTCCAGATGCTCGCGCAGCATGTCGGCATAGTCCATCTTATAAATCTGGTCACCGGAGAGGATGAGAACATTTTCCGGGTCATATTCTTCAATGAAGGACAGATTCTGGTAAATGGCGTTGGCCGTGCCGGTGAACCAGGAGCCCTTCTCGCCCGCGGACTGGTATGGCGGGAGAATGAAAACGCCGCCGTCGTTCACGTCCAGGTCCCAGGGCTGGCCGCTGCCGATGTAGCTGTTGAGCTGCAGGGGGCGGTACTGGGTCAGGACACCGACGGTGTCAATACCGGAGTTTGCGCAGTTGGAGAGGGGAAAGTCGATGATTCTGTATTTGCCTCCGAAAGGCACGCTGGGTTTGGCGGCGCTCTGGGTCAGGGCGTACAGACGGGAACCCTGTCCGCCTGCCAGAAGCATTGCGACAAGTTTTTTCTTCATGGGCAGCCTCCTCAAATATGTGTCAATTGCGAGCAAGACTCGCAATTGAGGACTCATGCTTATCGCGCGCGGCTTACGGGGGACAAGCCGCGCTTGGTCGGCATGAGGGCTCGCTCAGCTCGCCTCAGGGAGTTTTTGCCGAAGCAAAGCTCCGTCAAAAACAATTTTAATACCTGAGGGGAACACTTACGGCCTGTCCGCAATCGACTGTTTGTTTTTCGCAGGGGTCAGTTGAAGCGATTCATGGCACGCTCCGGGCCATCTGTGATGTAGGTAATGACGGCCTCCGCCGCTCTGTCCGAGGCGGAGAGCATGTCTTCCAGGTCCTGATTGCGAAACACGGACAAAACCCAGTCTGCCATGTCGTAATCGGGATGGGGCGGCGCGCCGACGCCGAGCCGTATGCGCGGGAAGGCGTCGCTGCCGAGATGGGCGATGATGCTCTTGAGGCCGTTGTGACCGCCGGCGGAGCCCTTCGGGCGCACACGCAGCTTGCCGAGGGGCAGGCTCACCTCATCGGACACGACGATCACATGCTCGGGCGGGACCTTGTAAAAGCGCGCGGCCTCCCCAACAGCCTCGCCCGAGAGATTCATAAAGGTCTGCGGCTTCATTAGCAGCACCTTCTCGCCGTTAATCTCGGCGGAGGCGGTGAGAGCCTTGAAGCGCAGCTTGTTGATGCTCACTCCCAGCTTTTTCGCCATGGCATCGGCGGTCATGAAGCCCGCGTTGTGGCGCGTGCACTCATACTTCGGACCGGGATTGCCGAGAAAGACGATGAGCCAGGAGACGGGACCGCTTGATTTCAGAAACATTTTATAAAATCAGTCGAAGATGCTGGAGATGGAGACCTCTTCGTAGATGCGGCGGATAGCCTCGGCGAAGACGGGCGCGGTGGACAGGTACTGGATCTTGTCGCACTTGGCGCGGTTGGCGGGGTAGGGGATGGTGTCGAGCAGCAGCAGCTCCTTGATGCAGCTGGAGTTGATGCGATCGAGGGCCGGGCCGGAGAGCACGCCGTGGGTCGCGCAGGCATAGACCTCCTTGGCTCCGCCGATCTCCATGATGGCCTTGGCCGCGCCGCAGAGGGAACCGGCCGTATCCACGATGTCGTCGAGCAGGATGCAGGTCTTGCCGGACACATCGCCGATGATGTTCATGACTTCGGACTGGTTGGCGCGCTCGCGGCGCTTGTCCACGATGGCCATGTTGACGCCGAGCTTCATGGAGAAGGTGCGGGCGCGGGCGGTGCTGCCCACGTCGGGGGAAACGACCATGACCTCCTCGTTGCCTTTGCCGAACTTGTTGACATAGTGTTTGACAAACAGGTGTCCGCCCTGGAGGTTGTCCACGGGGATATCGAAAAAGCCCTGGATCTGCGCGGCGTGCAGGTCCATGGTCAGGACGCGGTCAGCGCCGGCGGCGGTAATCAGATTGGCGACGAGCTTTGCGGAGATGGGATCGCGGCTCTTGGCCTTGCGGTCCTGACGGGCATAGCCGAAATAGGGGATGACGGCGGTGATGCGCCCGGCAGAAGCTCTGCGCATGGCGTCGATCATAATCAGGAGCTCCATGAGGTTGTCGTTGACATGGTTGCAGGTCGACTGGACAATGAACACGTCCTTGCCGCGCACCGGCTCAAACACAGAGACGGAACACTCTCCGTCGGCAAACTGGGTGACATTGGCGTTGCCGAGACTTCTGTACAGCTCCGAGGCAATGGCTTCGGCCAGAGCGGGGTTGGAGTTTCCGGTGAAGACCTTGATTTCCTTGCCGTGTGAGATCATGTTATCTTTTTCCTCCGTATCGCTTTTCTCGCATGTGCGTCGCTGACGCCCGCACAGACTGATCGGGTATCAAATAGTAAACACACTGCGTTTATTATAACACCCAATCGTCTAAATTGGAAGAACTTTTGGCTATTTTCTATGACTTCAAAACGAAATAAAAAACGATTTACAAGCGCATGCTTTTTGTGTATAATATAAAAATGCGGATTCAAAATGACAATTTGAACGAAAGTGGTTTGAAAACATGCTGGAATTTGAAGAATACAAAGTAAAACTCAATAACTGCAAGCCGGAGCTGGAGGTCCTGCGCACCGCGCTCAGACTCGAAGCCGCCCAGAAGGAGATCGAGGAGCTGGAAGCCGCCAGTGCCCGCGACGGTTTCTGGAACGATGTGGAGAAGTCGCAGCAGGTCCAGAAGCGCCTGAAAAACCTCAAGGACAAGGTGGAAAACTTTGACCGCCTGTGCGCCTCCTGGGACGACATGATGACCATGTGCGAGATGGCGATCGAGGAAAACGACGATTCCATGCTGCCCGAGCTCCAGCAGGAGTTTGAGGAGTACACGCAGAAGGTGGAGTCGACGCGTCTGTCCACGCTCCTGACCGGCGAGTATGACGCCAACAACGCCATCCTCACCTTCCACGCCGGCGCCGGCGGCACCGAGGCGCAGGACTGGGCTTCCATGCTCTACCGCATGTACAACATGTGGGCCGAGCGCCACGGCTACAAGGTGAAGGTCATGGACTACCTCGACGGCGACGAGGCGGGTATCAAGAGCGCCACCATCATGATCGAGGGCGAGAACGCCTACGGCTTTCTCAAGAGCGAGCACGGCATCCATCGCCTTGTGCGCGTGTCCCCCTTTGACGCCGCAGGCCGCCGCCACACCTCCTTTGCAGCCGTCGAGGTCATGCCCGAGATCGCCAACGACAACGAGATCGAGCTCAGAGACGAGGACATCAAGATGGACGTGTACCGCTCCTCCGGCGCGGGCGGACAGAAGGTCAACAAGACCTCCTCGGCCGTGCGCCTGACCCATATCCCCACGGGCATCGTGGTGTCGAGCCAGGTGGAGCGCAGCCATTTCCAGAACCTCGAAAACTGCAAGAACATGCTGCGCGCGCGCCTTGCCGAGATCAAGGAGCGCGAGCACCTGGAGAAGATCAGCGACATCAAGGGCGTACAGATGAAGATCGAATGGGGCAGCCAGATCCGCTCCTATGTCTTCATGCCCTATCAGCTCGTGAAGGACCACCGCACCGACTACGAAAACGGCAACATCGACAACGTCATGAACGGTGACCTGGACGGCTTCATCAACGCCTTCCTGTCCATGAGAGCCCAAAGCTGACAAGCATTGCGGCGCAAAATACGGAGAGCGGTTTTTTCGCTCTCCGTATTTTAACGGTCACTCGGACCGGGATCGTAGTCCCCGAAAATCAGATCGTCAATGTCCATTTTCTTTCCCTCCCTCATGATTGCACATAAGCCTATCCTATGCGCGAAAACTTCAAAATATGAAAAAATCGCAAACTGGATGGAATTTTACTTGAAACCCGGTCCGCATTGCGCTATAATACCTGAGTCTGCAAAATTGCCCCTTATCATAATATGTATCAAACGCAAAGGATGAGATAAGCCATGAGTGCATCGACTGAAAAGAAAAACCGTCAGGCTGCCCGCGCGGCGGGTACTGACAAGAAGACTCTTGCCCAGGAGAAGGAAGCCCAGGAAAAGAAAAAGAGCAACCTGCGCTGGACCCTCGGCACCATTGCCGTCGTGCTGGTGGTGGTGTCTGTGCTCCTGCTCAACTCCGGCATCATGTACAAGACCACGGCGTTCTCCGTGGGCAGCAAGAACTACACCGCCGCGGACGTGAGCTACCGCTACGCAAACCAGTACTATACCTTCGCAAACCAGTACGGCAGCTATGCCAGCATCTTCGGCCTGGATACCTCCAACGGCATCCGCGGCCTCGAAAAGCAGGAATGCCCCATGCTGGAGGGCGGCACCTGGAAGGACTACTTCCTGGAAGCTGCCAAAAATGATATGATCCATTCCACCGTCCTGGGGCAGTACGCCGCCGATAACGGCATCACCCTGGATGCCGACGACAAGGCGCAGATCGACGCCTCCTTTGAAGGCCTCGAGGAGCAGGCCAAGTCTTACGGCTACGCAAGCGGCGACAACATGCTGGCCGCAAACTACGGCAACGGCGTCAACCAGAAGCTGGTCCGCAAAGCCAATGAGGAGTCCCTGCTTGCCAGCAAGGCCGGTCAGGCACTGCTTGACAGCTTCACTTACACCGACGACCAGATCGAGGAGAAGTATCAGAGCTATGGGGGCGAGCACGACTACTTTGACTACGCCTACAGCTACGTCTCTGCCGAGCGTGTGGAGTCCACCGATGCCGACGGCAACACCAGCTCCGATGTGACGGATGAGACCGTCGCTGCCGCAGCCGAGAAGGCCAGCGCCATCGCCGACGCCTACAAGAAGGCCACCGGCACCGACTTCACCGCCAATCTGATCGAGGCCGCCGAGGCCCAGGAGGCGACCGCCAGCGAGCAGACCCATGTTCAGGGCAGCAGCGTTCCCGCTGCCGACTGGATGCGCGACGCGTCCCGCAAGGCAGGCGACATCACCGTCTCCCCCGATGCCAGCGGCTGCTATGTGGTGGTGTACCTCTCCCGCGATGACAACCACTACAACACGGTAAACGTCCGTCACATTCTGGTCAATGCCGAGGCCGACGAAGAAGGCAACTACAGCGACGAGGCCAAGGCAGCCGCCAAGGCCCGCGCCGAGGAGATCCTTGCCGAGTTTGAAGCCGGCGACAAGACCGAGGACAGCTTCGCCGCCCTGGCCGAGCAGTACTCCGAGGACCCCGGCTCCAACACAAACGGCGGCCTGTATGAGAACGTTGCCAAGGGCCAGATGGTCCAGGAGTTTAATGACTTCTGCTTCGCCGCCCACAAGCCGGGCGACACCGGCATCGTCTACGGCGAGAGCGGCAGCTACGCCGGCTACCATGTGATGTACTACGTGGGCGAGGGCAAGCTCTATAGCAATGTCATCGCCGAGGACGACCTGCGCAATACCGACGCGGAGGCCTGGATGGAGAAGGCCGCGGAGGCCAATCCCACCAAGGAAGGCTTCGGCATGCGTTACGTCGGATAAGCCAAAACCGATTTACAGGAAAACCCCGCCGGTCTCCGGCGGGGTTTTTGAGAAAGGGAGAAGGAAATGCGGGAGAGAACGATCCGGGCCGAGATGCTGCTTGGCAGCGAGGCAATGGAAAAACTGAGATGCAGCCATGTGGCCGTGTTCGGCCTGGGCGGCGTGGGCTCCTGGTGCGCGGAGGCGCTGGCACGTTCCGGCGTCGGGCGCATGACCCTCATTGACCGGGACACCGTGGGCGAGAGCAACATCAATCGCCAGCTCTGTGCCTATCGCTCCACAGTGGGGAAGGCCAAGACGGCAGTCATGGCGGAGCATCTCATGGACATCGATCCGGCCATTCAGGTGCGGTGCATCGAGGGCCACTACGAGGCCGCCGACCGGGAGCGTTTCTTCGCCGACTACGACTTTGTCGTGGACTGCATCGACCTTGTCTCCTGCAAGATCGACCTCATCCTGAGCTGCCGGGAGCGCGGCATCCCCATCGTCTCCGCCCTTGGCACAGGCAACAAGCGCGACGCGCAGCAGCTCCGGCTGGACGACATTTCCAAAACCTACGGCTGCACCTTCGCCCGCGTCATCCGCAAAGAGCTGCGGGACCGGGGCGTCGAGCACCACCCGGTGGTTTTCAGCCCCGAGGAGCCCATGAAGCCCGCGCAGTTCGAGGCACCGCCCCCCGGCAGGCGCGCAGTGCCGGGCTCGCTGATCTGGGTCCCGGCCAGCGCGGGCATGCTCCTTTGCCAGTACGTGGTGGGGGAGCTGTGCAAATAATAAAGGAAACGCGCAGTACTGTGCCGCGCGTTTTCGTTATGGCAGCACCGCACAATACGCCTGCGGCATCTTCCGGAAAATATGTGCCCTGATTTCGTCACTTTTTCTTGAGGTACACAAAGTACATCTGCGAAAAAGTGCCATCATCAGAACCCAAATTATCTCGGAATCTGCTCTTGCCGCATTGTGCGGTGTTGCCTTATCCGAACAATTTGAAATTTGACAGGCCCTCCAGCAGACCGTTGAAGCGCTGGATCGACGCCGTCAGCGCGTCCACATCAATGGTGCTGAGCGTGTCGATCAGCTTTCCCAGTTTCTCCGCGCCCTCGCCGCTCAGCCCGTTGAGATTCTCGCCGATGCTGTCGAGATTGTCGAGGGAGCTGCTGATGCGCTGGATGACAGCCTGGGTATCGGTGAGCGTTGTGCGGGCGTGGTCCAGCGTCGCGGTGAGTTTCGGCACCACAACGGCAAGGCTCACGATCAGCGCCGCCGCCATTACCACAATCACCACCGTGATGATCAGGCTGAGCGTCTGGCTGCGCTGCTGTACAGCCGCCATCTGTTCCACCAGCTCCTGCATGCTTTTTTCGTCTGTCCTGTTGTCCATGGCATGGCCTCCCTGTTTTTTCTATATTGCTATTCTATCACAGCCCGATGGGGATTGCCAGAAGTTTTCTGCTGAGCTGCGGCGCTGCTCACAGACGGCATTCAAAAAACCCTGACCGTACGGTCAGGGTTTTCGCGTATCAATACAGCTCTTTCAGCTTCGCTATGCAATCAGGACAGACATTCTTTCCACGATAATTGACGATTTTTTTCGTACTCTCGCAGAACACGCAAGCCGCCTGATATTTGCGAAGAATAATGCTGTCGCCGTCAACATATATCTCGAGAGAATCCTTTTCTCCGATGTTGAGCGTCCGGCGCATTTCGATTGGCAATACGATACGCCCAAGTTCGTCGACTCTTCGTACGATACCGGTGGACTTCACGTAAGCATCCCCTTTGCTCCTTGATAATTTTTCTGTACGATTCGGCCCCAAATACTTACAAACATTGGTAAAAAATTACAAATTCGTAAATATTGATAGCACTTTATATCATCTTCCGGGGAAAAAATCAACTAAAATATGCGAAGTTCGTAAAAAATTCATAAAAAATTCTTTTATAACAGCACCTACAAAGTCGGAATGGGGGGATTTCTGGATGAATTTAGCAATCATTACCTTTTATTTACTCTCGATTTTGTCAGCTTTGCTTACGGGAAAAACTACCGCCGCAGGGAACGCGGTGCTGGAAGGGGTGCAGGACGCACTTCTGCTTGCACCGAGGCTGTGCGCGGCGCTGTGTCTCTGGTCCATGGTGACCGAGCTTCTCGAGCGCTGCGGCGCGGCAGATGCGCTCCAGCGATTGCTGCGGTGTCCGCTCTCGCTGCTGTTCCCGAAAGGGGCGGGTGACGGGGAGACTTTGACTGCCCTGACGGAAAACGCGGGGGCAAACCTCCTGGGCCTCGGCAATGCCGCCACGCCTGCCGGCATCCGGGCAGCGAAGGGCCTCGTGCATCTCGGGGCGGGCGCGGAGCTCAATACCCTTGTGGTGCTCAACACCGCGTCCATCCAGCTTCTGCCCGCGACGGCGGCATCCCTGCGCGCGTCTTTGGGCAGTGTCTCGCCCTTTGACATCACGCCTGCCGTCTGGCTTACCAGCGCCTTTTCACTGCTGGTGGGACTCACGGCCATCCGGCTGTTAAACGGGAGCCGGGCGTGAAAGCCCTTGCACAGCTTCTGGTGCCGCTGCTGATTTCGGCGACGGCGCTTGCGGCGCGGATGCACGGCGCGGACATCTATGAAGCAATGACGGCGGGGGCAAGAAAGGGCCTGCTGACGCTCTGGAGCATCCTGCCGGCGCTGCTGGTGGTCTTCCCGATGATCCGCCTGCTGGAGGCTTCGGGTCTGCCGACGCTGCTGGATGCGGTGCTTGGGCCTGTGTTCCGCCTGCTCGGCGTACCGGAGGAGACGGGGCTTCTCATGCTCCTGCGCCCTCTGTCGGGCAGCGCCGCGCTCGCCGCGGCCTCGGAGCTCATACAGCGCCACGGCCCGGATTCCCTGATCGGACGCACGGCGGCGGTGATGCTCGGCTCCAGCGAGACGAGCCTTTACGTCATCGCTGTATACTTCTCCGCAGCCGGTGCCCGGGATGACGGCCGCGCCCTCCCGGCTGCCCTGTGCGCGGATCTGGCCTGCTTTCTCGGCGCTGCCTGGGTGTGCCGCCTGCTCTGGGGCTAAGACTCAGAATCCGGAGTCTCTGTTGAAAGACACCCAAAAGCCGCGGCCTTCCGGACGCCGGTTCGTTTTTTTCGGCTGCATGGGAACTCCCTACAAGCCTGCGGGTAAATAAGAATAATCGCGTAACAGAATATGGAAAATAATGGAATAATAATCGGCAATTTACTGCCTAATGTCATTATACATGAGAAAGCCCATCCTGTCAAAACAAAGCGTGAAATTTTTGACTTGACACAGCCGCTTTAGTGTGCTAATATGCTAAATCGTTAAGAGCAATTCTACGGTGAAATCCATCTGATGAATCTGACTGAAATTAAAGGAGAAATAAACATGAAAAAGACAATCGCTTTTGCTTTGACGCTTGTCCTGATGTTTGCCCTGTTTGCCCCCGGCGCCTACGCGGCGGACAAAAAGTTCGTCATGGGCATCGACCCCGAGTACCCGCCCTTCAGCTACCTGGGCAACGACGGCAACTACACCGGCTTTGACGTAGAGGTCTGCAAGGCTGTCTGCGATTATCTCGGCTGGGAGCTGGAAATCTTCGGCGTCAACTGGGATGAGAAGCTGGTACAGCTCGATTCCTTTGAGTGTGACTGCGTCTGGTCCGGCATGACCATCCTCGACAGCATGAAGGAAGCGGGCTACGTTATCTCCGAGCCCTACTATGACAACACCCAGGTCCTAGTCGTCAAGGCAGACAGCGGCTTCAAGTCCTCCAAGGATCTGGCCGGCAAGATCGTGGCCGTGCAGCTGGGCACATCCGGTGAGAACCTGCTGAACGATGATCTCAAGGATCTGGCCGACACCTTTGATTCCGTCCTCACCTGCGACAGCTTCCTCAAGTGCTTCACCGAACTGCAGGGCGGCGCGGTCGACGCGGTGTTTGTTGACATGCCCGTGGCGGCAAGCTATGTTGCCAAGCACGAGGGCCTGAGCATCATCGACGAGCAGCTGGGCGCCGAGCAGTACGGCATCGCCTTCCGCTCCGGTGACGCAGAGCTGTGCAAGACGGTTGACGAGGCTGTGCAGGCCCTGGTCGAAAACGGCACCTACGCCAAGATCGCCGAGAAGGAAGAGTACGCCGACATCGTCAACAACCTCCTCTTCCTGAACAAGGAGTAATATCCCCCCGCTGAAAACCGAAAATGATGAAACGTCCCGAAAGCGCGGCTTTCCTGCGCTTTCGGGCGCTTCTTGCTTTTTTTCTTCAGGCAACACCGCACAATCCGTCTTCGGCGCCTCCCGGAAAAAATGTGCTCTGACTTCGTCACTTTTTCTTGAAATACACAAAGTATTCCTGCGAAAAACATACCTTAGAAAAATGAGGACTTCCCAATGTCATTGATGACCATGATCGTCAAGATGAGCGAGGGTCTGGGCAAGACCTGCGCCATCTTTTTCCTGACCCTGATCTTCTCTCTGCCGCTGGGCATGATCGTCGCGCTGTTGCGCATGAGCAAGCTGAAAATCGTCTCCGCCGTCACGCGATTCGTCATCACCGTCCTGCGCGGCACGCCCCTGATGCTCCAGCTTCTGGCGGTCACCTATGGGCCATACTACCTCTTCGGCGCGGCAGTCTCGCGCAATAAGCTCATCCCCGTCGTCATCGCGTTCGCCATCAACTACGCCGCCTACTTTGCCGAGATCTACCGCGGCGGCATCGAGTCCATACCCGTCGGCCAGTACGAGGCGGCGGAGGTCCTGGGCTATACGAAGGTCCAGACCTTCATGCGCATCATCCTGCCCCAGGTCATCAAGCGCATCATGCCCAGCATCACCAACGAAGTGGTCACCCTGGTCAAGGATACCTCCATGGCCTTTACGGTTTCCTATCAGGAAATGTTCACCATCGGCAAGCAGATCGCAAACTCCCAGACAAGCTTCACCCCCTTCCTGGTCGCCGGCGTATTCTATTATATATTTAATGTGATCGTCGACTATGTGATGGGCCGGATCGAAAAGCGCCTGGACTACTATAAGTGAGGGGGGGCGAAACGAAATGGCAGACAAGAAAACCGAATCCGCGGCCAATATCCTCAGCATCCGCAGTCTGGAAAAATCCTTCGGCTCCCTCAGCGTGCTCAAGGACATTTCCCTCTCGGTGGAGCGGGGCAACGTGGTCTCCATCATCGGCCCCTCCGGCTCCGGCAAATCCACGCTCCTGCGCTGCGCCTCCTTCCTGGAGCATGCCGACGGCGGCGACATCCTCTACGACGGGCAGTATGCGCTCCATAACGGCGTGTACGCCTCGAAGGCTGAGCTCAATCGCTTCCGCACCCGCTTCGGCCTGGTGTTCCAGAACTTCCAGCTCTTCCCCCACTATTCCGTATTGCGCAACGTCTCCGAGGCGCCCATCCTCCACGGCGAGAATAGGGACGAGGTACTCGCACGGGCTGTGGAGCTTTTGAAGAAAATGGGGCTGGAGGGCAAGGAGAAGGCCTATCCCTATCAGCTCTCCGGCGGCCAGCAGCAGCGCGTCGCCATTGCCCGCGCCCTGTGCATGCGCCCCGAGATCCTCTATTTCGACGAACCCACCTCCGCCCTGGACCCCGAGCTCACGGGCGAGGTCTTGAAGGTCATCCGCCAGCTTGCCGAGGAAAAGATGACCATGGTGGTCGTCACCCACGAGATGCCCTTTGCCAAGGCGGTCAGCAACCGCGTCATCTTCATGGCTGACGGCGTCATCGTCGAGCAGGGCGACCCGCGTGAGGTCTTCGACAATCCGAAGGAAGAGCGCACGCGCCAGTTCCTGCGGGTCTTCGAGCGCTGAACTATGGAGCTTCGCTACAGTATTCTGGACCCGACCGGGAACATCACCGCCCTCGTTGAAAGCCCGGTCGAGGCATCGGAGCGGCAGGCTGCCGCCGCCGCGATCATGCGGCGCCACGACGATGTGGAGCAGGTGGGTTTTCTGAGCCCGGCAGGAGAGGACGGCCTGCCCGCGCTCCGGATGGCGGGGGGCGAGTTCTGCGGCAATGCCACGATGTGTGCCGCCGCCCTGCTCTCGCTTCAGGGCAAAACCGGGGACACGGTGCGCCTTCGCGTCTCGGGCGCAAAGCAGCCCGTGGAGGTGAAGCTGTGCCGGACCGGCGATGACAGCTTCCGGGCGGAGCTGCAGATGCCGCCCGCAATCGAGATCACGGAGCGGACGTTTGCCTTTGAGGGCCTGCGCGGCAAGCTGCCCCTTGTACGCATGGAGGGCATTTCCCACCTGGCGGTCGAAAGCCGGTCGCCGTTTATGAAACTGCTGGATGATCTTGAGGCGGCGGAGCGTGCGGTGAAGGCGTTCTGTGCCGAGCTTTCGGCGGATGGCCTCGGCCTGCTGTTTCTGGAAGGAGAGGGGCAGGAGCGCCGCATGACGCCGCTGGTCTATATCCCCGGCAGCGGCACAGTCTTCTGGGAAAACTCCTGTGCCAGCGGCAGCGCTGCGGTCGGGATGTACCTTGCCGCCGGGGATGCCGCGCCGACAGAGGTGAGCCTTCAGGAGCCCGGCGGCGTTCTGCATGTCGCAAGTGATCCGGCCGGCACCCGCCTCCGGGGCAGTGTGCGCCTTGCGGCAAGTCATACGCTTGAAATATGAGCCCGCGTGAATGATTATTGGGGTTTTGTGAGAAAAATTTTCAAAAACAGTTGACACGCGGGCCCTGATTATGGTATTATCTCAAAGCTGATGGGACGACGTGCGGGTGTAGTTCAATGGTAGAACACCAGCCTTCCAAGCTGGATACGTGGGTTCGATTCCCATCACCCGCTCCAGCGTCAGAGGAAGCTCACACCGCTCTGTTTCCACGGCAAAGGCCGTGAAAACTGCGCTATGCTCCCTCCCTCTTCCTTCTCAAATCAAACCCGTTGCGCTGGGCTTTGATTTGAAATGCTGGGTATTGGCGGGAACGATATGCGCCAATAGCTCAGCAGGATAGAGCAACTGCCTTCTAAGCAGTAGGTCGGGGGTTCGAATCCCTCTTGGCGTGCCAGCGTCAGAAGAAGCTCACTCCGTTCCGCTTCCGCCGTTTGCGTAAGAGCGGCGAAAGCTCCACATCCGTGATCTCCTTCTTCCTTACAAACACAAACCCACTTCGTTGGGCTTTGTGTTTGGTACAGGAATGAGCAAAGAACGTGTTTCCTGCGGTCTTTGTTTTGATATAGCCTCTCTTCGGAGAGCGCAGCAGGAAAACAACTTCAAGGCTTCGGCTTTGAGTTTTGATAGGACGTGCGGCAGGCCGCGCGGACAAATATGGTGGGATTAGCTCAGTTGGTAGAGCACCGGATTGTGGTTCCGGGTGTCGTGGGTTCGAGCCCCATATCCCACCCCACTGAAAACGAGCCGAGGCCGGCGGCGCCGGTCTCGGTTTGTGACTACATTGGGATGTAGTGTAATGGTAACACACCGGACTTTGACTCCGATATAGTGGGTTCGAGTCCCGCCATCCCAGCCACGTCAGAAGAAGTTCGGATGGCTCCGCATTTGCGGTTTGCGTAAGTGCCGCAAATGCTGCGCGGATCCTCACTCCTTCTTCCTTTCCAAATCGAAACTCTGGTTTCGATTTGGGGAGACGCGGCAAATCGTTTCCTTAAAACAAAATCAGAGCCCAGCGAAGCGGGTCTGATTTTGAGAGGAGGAGCAGCGGAGGGAGCGAGCTTTCGCCACGCTTGGCGGAAGCGAGACGATCCGAAGCTTGCTCCGACGACACGCCCCAGTAGCTCAGGAGGTAGAGCACCTGCCTTTTAAGCAGGGTGTCCGGGGTTCGAGTCCCCGCTGGAGCACCAACAAATATGCCACCCCATTCGGGGTGGCATATTTGTTCCCGGCGGGGACTCGAATCATAATCGAAGGCCCCGGCGGGGCCTTCATCCTCCAGTTCGCAAACTGGAGGATTCCACTATTTGCGCCGATCCCCCGCAAGGCGCAAATGCAGGCGAGTCCCCGCTGCCGTGTATATCAAGCCATCGCCAAGGACAGTCAAATCAAGTTCATGTGCTATTTTGAAGGAGATGAAGACAAACATGATACAGTCAAACAAGGCCATGAAGCTCCTTTTACAGCGGCATAAGATCAATGTCGATGATGTTCCTGCTCAAAAAACTTCTCCGATTTGGAAGAAACGGGATCTGGCAGGCAGACCGTATTGGGGCGTCTCGGATTTTTGGCATTTGGATCAGAATGGTGTACCTGCGTCAGAAGATCTTTCGCGGCTCGAATGGGATGGAAATGAAGTGAATCTCGACGCATACGCTGAGAATCAAATACAAGGGATTCTCAGAGAATCAATTGGGATCATAAAAGCCTGGATGCTGCAATTGGAGCACGAAGAACCGGATATCCCCTTCCTGATATTGGCAAGCTATGACGACGGGGCTGAATTGGTTAATAAGGAAGACTTTCCGGATGGCTGCTGTTCGATCACGTTTCGCTTCTGGGCGCCTCGCGGCAGTAATACCGTTGTGAATCTTTCGACTTTTGAGGATTGGGAACAGCCTGCTGTTTTGGCTGCCTGCAATGAATATACCCCCTCGCTGAGATAAGGATAAGAGAGCATTATACAAAGAAAGGAGCACGAAGGACTTGTCACCGGACGACAAAAATGTGCAGATGGCGCGGCGTGTCGCCGAGGCCGTGGCGGACGCGGGCGGACGTACCTACTATGTGGGCGGCTGCGTGCGGGACGGGCTCCTGGGACGCGACAACAAGGATATCGACATCGAGGTGCACGGCATCCCGGTACAGACTCTGGAGTGCATCCTGGACAGCCTCGGCGAGCGCCTGACGATGGGCGCGAGCTTCGGCGTCATGGGCCTCAGGCACTATGAGCTGGACATCGCCATGCCGCGCTCCGAGACCGCGACCGGGCGCGGGCACAAGGACTTTGACGTGTTTGTCGATCCCTTCCTCGGGGCGGAGAAGGCCGCGCGGCGGCGGGACTTCACCATGAACGCCCTGATGCAGGACGTACTGACGGGGGAGATCCTGGACTTCTTCGGCGGCAGGGAGGACATGCGGCGGGGGCTTCTGCGCCATGTGAACAATGAAAGCTTTGGGGAGGACCCCCTGCGCGTACTGCGCGCGGCGCAGTTTGCTGCCCGCTTCGGCTTTACCGTTGCCGACGAGACGCGGGCACTCTCGGCGGGGATGGACCTTTCGGCGCTGCCGGGGGAGCGCGTCATGGGCGAGCTTGAGAAGGCGCTTTTGAAAAGCGACAAGCCCTCCGTCTTCTTTGAGGAAATGCGGAAAATGCGCCAGCTCTCCGTTTGGTTCCCCGAGCTGGAGGCGCTCATCGGCGTCGACCAGAACCCGCGCTTTCACCCGGAAGGGGATGCCTGGATACATACCATGCAGGTGCTCGACGAGGCGGCAGCGCTGCGCAATGAGGCGAAGGAACCGCTGTGGTTCATGCTCTCCGCCCTGTGCCATGATCTTGGCAAGGCGGTCACAACGGAGGAAAAAAACGGTGTCCTGCACGCCTACGGTCACGAGAAGGCAGGCCAGCCGCTGACAGAACGCTTCCTGCGCCGCCTGACAAACGAAACGAAGCTGATCGAGTACGCGCTGAACATGACTTACCTCCACATGAAGCCCAACATGCTGACGGGCGACGGCTCAAAAACAAAGAGCTTTATGCGGATGTACGACGAGGCCCTCTGCCCGGAGGATCTGCTGCTGCTTGCCAAAGCGGATTATCTTGGCTGCCGGGGCGCGCAGGACACGCGCGAGGCGATGCTCGCTGCCTATGCCCTGACCGAGAGCCGCCTGCGTGAGATGCTCACGCTCTATACCGAGCGGATGAGCGGCCCGTACCTCATGGGCCGCGACCTCGTGGAGGCGGGGCTCCGGCCGGGACCGCTGTTTGCGCAGGCGCTGACCTGTGCCCACGATCTGCGCCTTGCGGGCAGACCGAAACACGAGCAGCTCAAAGCTGCGCTCACCTTTATCCGCAAGCAGGAGAAAGAACAAAAAGACGCGAAACCGAAAGCTTAACGGCTTCGGCTTCGCGTCTTTCTTTATCCCAATAGCTCCAGCAGTTCCTCCTGACTCAGGGACGCAAGGCTGGTCCCCTCGCCGCTGAGTACGGCCTCCGCCAGATCGCGCTTGGCTTCCTGCATGGCAAGGATGCGCTCCTCGATGGTGTCCTTGACGATGATGCGGTAGACCGTGACCTGGTTTTGCTGCCCGATGCGGTGGGCGCGGTCGGTGGCCTGATTCTGGGCGGCGAGGTTCCACCACGGATCGTAGTGGATCACCACGTCAGCCCCGGTGAGGTTGAGGCCCGTACCGCCCGCCTTGAGGGAGATCAGGAACACCGGCGTGTCCCCCTCATTGAATGCGCGTACAAGCCGGAGCCGCTGCTCCTTGGGCGTGACGCCGGTGAGCTTGAAGTACGGGATGCCGGCGGCGTTCAGGTCCTCCTCCAAAAGCGCGAGCATAGAGGTAAACTGCGAGAACACCAGCATGCGGTGTCCGCCGCCCATGGCGCTTTGGACAAGCTCCAGGCAGGCCGCGCGCTTGGCGCTGCCGCCGTGATAGTTTTCCAGCAGCAGCGACGGGTCGCAGCAGATCTGCCTTATGCGCGTAAGCTCGGCAAAGATGCGCAGCTTGTCCTCCCCGCTGCTGCCGGACGTGACCACAAGCTGCTTCATGCGCACGATCTGACCGTCATAGATTTTCCGCTGCTCGTCATCGAAGCGGGTGTAGCGCACCTCCTCCAGCTTCGGCGGCAGATCCTTCAGCACGTCCGCCTTGAGTCGCCGCAGGATGAAGGGCGCGGTCATCCGCCGGAGCTTTGTCGTGGCATCCTCGTCCTTCTGCTTCACGATGGGCGTCTCCAGGCGATCGGAAAACTCCGCGTAGCTGTAGAGGAAGCCCGGCATCAGAAAGTCGAAAATGCTCCAGAGCTCGGCGAGGCGGTTTTCAATGGGCGTGCCGGTCAGGGCAAAGCGAAGGCGGGCGCTCACGGTCTTGACCGCCTTGGTCATGGAGGCCTTCTGATTCTTGATATACTGGGCCTCATCCAAAACCATAAGGGAAAAATCCAGCTCCCGGTACGCCGCTATGTCCTGGCGCAGCAGGTCGTAGCTCGTGATGCAGACCGTCCCATCCGGCAGCGCCGAAAGGCGGTTTTTCCGCTGGGCTGCCGTGCCGGTCATCACCTGGGTATTCAGCGCCGGGGCAAAGCGCCGAAACTCTTCCTGCCAGTTGTATACCAGCGACGCCGGGCACACCACGAGGCACAGCGCCATACTTCCCGCATCAAACAGCGCCTGCACCAGGGAGATAAACTGCAGGGTTTTCCCAAGTCCCATCTCATCGGCGAGGATGCCGCCGAACCCCGCCGCTGCCAGCGTGCGCAGCCACTTGTAGCCGTGTACCTGATAGGGGCGCAGGACCTCCGCCTGGGCGTCCGGCACCTCGTAATCCGCGTCCCGGATGGTCTTGAAGTTCTTGATCAGGGCGCGGTAGGTGCGGTCGCGGTTCAGGGACAGACTGTCGTGCTCCTCCAGCAGGGCGTCGAGATAGAGTGCCCGGTACATGGGCACCTTTGCCGTGCCGTTGACCGCGTCCTCCAGCGAGAAGTCCACCCCGGCCCCGAGAGCCATGAGCTCGGAGAGCTGGCTGTCCCGGTCCAGATCGACGAAGGCGCCGCTGCGGAGCCGGTGGTACTTCTTTTTCTGCCGGTAGCTCTCGAGCACCGCCAGAAGCTCCTCCGGGGACATGTCCTTTGTCAGCAGACCGATCTCCAGCAAGCCGCTTTCGACGGACACGCCGATGCGAAGCTGCGGCATGGGGCGCAGGGCGCTGCGGTCAAAGGCGGCGCTGCCCTCCACGGCGCCGAAGCGGGACAGCTCCGGCACTGCGTCGGTCATGATCTCATAGAGCGCGTCGTCGGAATAGGGCAGCCAGAAGAGAGAGCTTGCCTCCAGCCGCTTGGGGAAGAAGGCACGCAGAGTCTGCAGCACCCGCTCCTCCTGTACGGCGTCCCGGTAGAGCCCGGCCCGGTTCGGACAGGGGAGGGTGTGCGGCGCGTCCTCGCCGTAGCGGACCAGAGCCTCACAGGTGATGATGTCGTAGACGCCGTCAATGTCCAGCCGGAAGGTAAAGCGCGGCTCGGGCGGCAGCAGGGCCTCCACCTCGGCGGCGCAGCCGTCCTCCAGATCGACGCAGTCACTCTGCCTGAGCTGGGGCACGACACGGTAATAGTATTCTGGAAGCCTGTCCCGGCCGATATGAAAGCGGATATTGCCGGTGCGGTCGGAGGCCGCGCGGAAGGGGCGAAGCACCAGCTCCTCCTCTTTCGTGATTTTGCTCAGGCTGTCGGCGGTGAGCATGTAGCTTCCGGCGCTGCCATTGAGGATCACCGGCATTCTGCCTGTGACCTCAATGCCCATGAGCGGGCCGTCCTTCGGCATTCTTGAAGTGGTGAGCGCCACGCGCAGCGCGGCGTGACCGACGGAAAGCTCCCGCTCATCCTTTTTGCCGGAGGCGGCAAAGGCGACCATCGTACCCTCGGCCAGCTCGTAAAAACGGTCCAGCACGGCCCCGGCCAGCGCGTCGCGGGTCTTGACCTTGAGGGAGCCGGAATAGTAGGACAGCGAATCGTTTGCCACGTCCGTCTCGCTCATGCGCCGCTGCAGGAAGGTGAGCCAGGGCAGACTGTCGTCGCTGAGATCGAAGGCGCCGAAATCCAGCACATTCGTCTTGCTCAGGCGAAATTCCAGATGTTCTTCATAAGAGTGGAGAAAATCCCGGTAGGAGCGCAGCAGGGCCGATTTGCCGCCGGCTGACCCGAGCTTGTACGACAGCACCAGTGCCCCGTCGTCGAGCATCAGGCGCGGGCGGAGGACGATCGTCTTCGGCCTGGGTGTCCCCTCTGACGCCTCGCTCTCCTGCCCGGATGCGAGGCGGTCCATCGCCTCCAGAAAGCTGCTTGCTGCCCGGTCGGTGGCGTCGCCCGGGTTTTCCTGGCGGATATAGTCCTCCAGCACCGCAAGCAGGGACAGCTCATGCTCGCACAGCTCGCTGCCGGTATAGCCGTAAAAGTAATAGGAGGAGCAGGAGCAGCGATAGGATTCCAGCTTATCGGACAGCAGATTCAGCTGGACATTGTAAAAACGCTCCCCGTCCCGGACACTGCCTCTCGCCGAGAGCATCGGAGACCCGTTTGACGCGTAGTCCTGTCTGACGTTTTCGAGCACCGCCGCGTTTTCGGTCAGCAGCGCCCTCGCCCGGTCGGCGGCGTATTCGTTGGTGCGCATGTTCCTAAGCGCGTGCCGCAGCCGGTAAAAGCTGCCCTTAGGGTCCTCGCCGGGGAAGAGGGCGACGGCGCCGAGTTTGCGGCTTTTCTTCTCCTCCTTCTCTGCCTGGAGCCGCGCCTGCTCAGCCCTGCGCTGCTGTTCCAGCTCCCTGGCCCGGCGGCGTTCCTCAGCCTCCCGCGCCCTTGCCTGCGCAAGCTCCGGCGGCTCTTCAAAGACCCAGGGGCCGTGCTCCTGCTCCCAGACCATCAGCACTGCCGCCTCATGCTGGCAGACCTCTGCGGTATGGTGCTGCCCGTCCTCCCACCAGAAATTCTTCCTCTTGGTAAGACAGCTGCAATAGAATTTCTTGTCATCCCAGTTGTCATAGATCGTTTTGGGTGCCGTAAGCGTGACATCAAAAAACTGGCCGTTTCGATTCCGGATCTCCGCGCTTGCGGTGTTGGGTGTGGTGACCAGCTCCTGAACATGGCCGCTTTTTACGATCTTTTCCGCTTTGGTGAGCAGGTCAAAGGGGAACAGCCTGCGCCATTCCTTCTTCTCCTGCACGGGTTTCGTGTTGTCTGGCACTTTTACGACCTCATTTCGTATGCATCTTTTGAAAGCTATTTTACCGGGCATTCAGAAGGCTGTCAATCGGAAAAACAAGCTGCACCCTCCCGAACGGGAGGGTGAGTGAGGATTCAGTCGATGTGGATGATGCCCTGAGTCAGGTCGGAAGCCTTGACGAAGGGATTGGGGAAGCGCTCTCGCTTTTCGGTGATCTTGCCCATGTTGATGGCCTCTTTCGGGCAGAACTGCAGACAGCTCAGGCAGCCGATGCAGTTGGTACCGAAAGTGGGCTTTCCACCCTCGAGCTTGATGTTGCCCTGGGGACATACCCGCTCGCAGGTGCCGCAGGCGATGCAGGCGTCGCTGACGGTGAATTTCTTGGTGCGCTTGGGGTGAAGCTGGGAGAAGAGCGCGCTCTCGCGTGCGAAGAAGGCGTTCTCGGGCGGCTTTACGTCCAGACGTTTCTCGGCCTTCACAGCAGCCGCGACCTCCATGGCTTTGCGGTCGATGCGCTCTTGGGCCTTGGCTTTGCTGGTGGGCGGCACGGTGAGCGTGTGGGGCATGAGCCAGATGCAGGTGGAGTGGTTGGATACGGTGTTCCAGTAGTCAAGGCCCACGATCTCGTCGATCTTGTGCAGGCCGCAGCCGATGTAGCCGGCATACTGCTCCACCGCAAACTTGTAGGCATAGGGCGCGATTTTGATGGCCTTGATGTATTCCTCCACGTGGCCGGGCAGACCGCCGCCGTAGCAGGGGAACACGAAGCCCACGCGCTTTGCCTCGGTGGCGTCGGTCTTTACCGGAAAGGCGCGCATCATGACGATGTCTGTATCGCCGAGCCGGGAAGCGATGCTCTTGGCCATGTTCAGGCAGTGGCCGGAGCCGGAGTAGCAGTAGATGATGTTCTCGCTCATAGGGATTCCTCCTCGTATATAGGTGTGGATATTTTAGCATAAAGGGGCGCTGAATGCAACGCGGCTTGACAGAAATTGACTTCGGGGAATGCGCGTTTTCTGTCTATTTCGCCGATTGACGAAAAGCGCGTCTTGCCGTTATAATAACGCAAACTTTAAGGCGATCCTGAGAGATCGGCAAGACATGAAAATGAGGCTTGTGTGCGTTCCCGGCACAGGCTTTGGGTGCTGTTGTCTTACCGGTCCACGGTAAGATTTTTGCTTTTGGGAGGTACTGCGTATGCTCGCATTTGACCGCGTGAGAATGATCGGCAGTATGGATCAAAGCCTGTATTGCACCCTGGATACGAGCGCGGACTGCGCCTGCCTCAACAACGAAAAATACACACTTCTGCCCGGATTCTGCGATGTGCATGTGCACCTTCGCGAGCCGGGTTTTTCTTATAAAGAAACTATAAAAACTGGAAGTAAAGCGGCGGCCCGCGGCGGCTATACGGCGGTGTGCACCATGCCGAATCTCAAGCCTGTCTGCGACAGCCCGGAACATCTTGCCATGCAGCGGGAGATCATCGAGCGCGATGCCTGCATCGCGGTGTACCCCTACGCCGCCATCACGCTGAACCAGGCGGGGGAGGCGCTTGCCGACCTCGAGGCCCTGGCACCTCATGTGATCGCCTTCTCGGATGACGGGCACGGCGTCCAGTCGGAGAGTATGATGCGGGAAGCCATGACATGGGCCAGGACCCTCGGCAAAATGATCGTCGCCCACTGTGAGGACAACAGCCTCCTGCGCGGTGGGTATATCCACGACGGGGCCTATGCCGCCAGCCACGGACATAAGGGCATCTGCAGCGAGAGCGAGTGG
The DNA here is from genome assembly GCA_902791215.1 of Oscillospiraceae bacterium. GTDB lineage: Bacteria > Bacillota > Clostridia > Oscillospirales > Oscillospiraceae > Limivicinus. The sequence continues at coordinate 26,634 of CADAUZ010000006.1, forward strand.
CGGCAGATCGAGCGGGATTTGAAGCTTGCGGACGAGACCGGATGTGCCTATCACGTCTGCCACATCTCCACAAAGGAGAGTGTGGCCCTCATCCGGGATGCGAAGAAAAGCGGCGTCAACGTCAGCTGCGAGACTGCACCGCATTATCTTCTGCTCGACGAAAATGACCTTGAGGAGGACGGGCGCTTCAAGATGAACCCGCCTCTGCGCGCGGAGAAGGACCGGGAAGCTCTTGTCGCGGGCCTGCTCGACGGCACCATCGACATGATCGCCACCGACCACGCCCCCCACAGCGCGGAGGAAAAGAGCAAGGGGCTTCAGGGCAGCGCCTTCGGCATCGTGGGTCTCGAGACAGCCTTCCCGCTTTTGTACACAAATGTAGTCAAAACGGGCATCCTCTCCATGGAAGCGTTATTAAATCTATTGGTATACAATCCGCGAAAGCGGTTCAATATCCCGCTGGGGAACGATTTTTCCATCTGGGATCTTGACGCAAAATACACCATCGACCCCAAGGATTTTCTGTCCAAGGGCAAAGCGAGTCCCTTCACCGGCCGCTCGGTTTACGGTAAATGCCTGCTGACGGTGTACGGGGGACATGTGGTTTATGAAGGAGTATAAGAATGGCGAAAAGAACAGACATCAAAAAGGTACTCATCATCGGCTCCGGCCCCATTGTCATCGGTCAGGCGGCGGAATTTGACTACGCCGGGACCCAGGCCTGCCTTGCTTTGAAGGAGGAGGGCTATGAGGTGGTGCTGGTAAACTCCAACCCCGCCACCATTATGACGGACACCTCCATCGCCGACAAGGTCTACATGGAGCCGCTGACCCTGGACTACGTGGCCAAGATCCTCCGCTATGAGCGCCCGGACGCCATCGTCCCCGGCATCGGCGGACAGACGGGCCTGAACCTTGCCATGCAGCTTGAACGCAAGGGCATCCTGCGCGAGTGCGGCGTCAAGCTTCTCGGCACCAGCAGCGAGAGCATCGAGCGGGCCGAGGACCGCGAGCTTTTTAAAGAGATGTGCCAGTCCATCGGCGAGCCGGTCATCCCCTCCGAGATCACCTATAATCTGGACGAGGCCAGAGCCGCGGCAGAGCGCATCGGCTACCCCGTGGTCCTGCGCCCGGCCTTCACCCTCGGCGGCACGGGCGGCGGCTTTGCCAACAACGAGCAGGAGCTTGAAGAGATCGGCATCAACGCCTTCCGCCTTTCGCCCGTCCATCAGGTCCTCATCGAGAAGAGCGTCAAGGGCTACAAGGAGATCGAGTTTGAGGTCATGCGCGACTCCAACGACCGGGCCATCACCATCTGCGGCATGGAAAATGTCGACCCCGTCGGCGTCCACACCGGCGACTCCATTGTCGTGGCCCCCATCCTGTCCCTCAATGACCACGATCTCAAGATGCTGAACGACTCGGCCATCAAGATCATCCGCGAGCTCAAGATCGAGGGCGGCTGCAACGTGCAGTTTGCGCTCAATCCTACCAGCAGCGAGTATTATCTGATCGAGGTCAACCCCCGCGTGTCCCGTTCCTCGGCCCTCGCCTCCAAGGCCAGCGGCTACCCCATCGCCCGCGTTACGGCAAAGATTGCCCTCGGCATGGCGCTGGAAGAGATTCCCGTCGCCGGCGGCAACGCCGCGATGGAGCCGAGCCTTGACTATATTGTTGCCAAGTTCCCCCGCTTCCCCTTTGACAAATTTACCTCCGCCCCCAACATCCTCGGCACCCAGATGAAGGCCACCGGCGAGGTCATGGGCATCGGCTCCAATCTGGAGGAATGCCTGCTCAAATCCGTTTGCTCACTGGAAACCGGCGTGGATCACTTCTACATGCCGAAGTTCAATTCCTGGACGGACGACGAGCTTCTGGCTTACATTGCCGACTTCCGGCACGACGGGGTCTTTGCCGTGTTTGAACTTTTACGCCGCGGCGTGTCCATCGAAAAGCTCCATGAGGTCACCATGATCACGGAGCTGTTTCTGGAATCCTTCCAAAAGATCGTGGACATGGAGAAAGAGCTTAAGGCCCGCGTCAACGACGTGGAGCTGCTCAGAGAGGCCAAGAAGCTGGGCTTTTCGGATAAGTGCATCGCGCGGCTCTGGAATCTCAGCGAGACGGAGATCTACGAGCGCCGCAAAAAGCTCGGCATCACGCCGGTCTTCCGCATGGTGGACACCCTGCACACCGGCAAGTACATCGCCTATCTCTACTCCTCCTACTCGGGCAAAAACGACTCGCGCCTGACGGAGAAGAAAAAACTGGTGGTCCTCGGCGCCGGGCCCATCCGCATCGGCCAGGGCGTGGAGTTTGACTACTCCACCGTCCACGCGGTGCAGACCATCAAGCGCAACGGCTATGAGGCGATCATCATCAACAATAACCCCGAGACCGTCTCCACCGACTACACCACCGGTGACAAGCTGTACTTTGAGCCCCTGACGCCGGAGCACGTCATGGCGATCCTGGACTTTGAAAAGCCCGAGGGCGTCATCGCCTCCCTCGGCGGGCAGACCGCCATCAACCTGGCCCAGCCCCTTATGGAGCGCGGCGTCACCATCGTGGGCACCGACTGCGAGGCTATCGAGCGGGCGGAAAACCGCGACAGCTTTGAAAAGATCCTCCTTGCGCTCGATATCCCCCAGCCCACCGGCACCGCCGTCACGAACATTGAAGACGGCATCCAGGCTGCAAACCGCATCGGCTATCCGGTGCTGGTGCGGCCGAGCTTTGTCCTCGGCGGGCGGGCCATGGAGATCGTCGCCAACGAGGACATGCTGCGCCACTATCTCAAAACCGCGGTCGAGATCGACGCGGACAAGCCCGTGCTGGTCGATAAATACATCATGGGCCGCGAGGTCGAGGTCGACGCCATCTGCGACGGGCGGGACGTGTTCGTCCCCGGCATCATGGAGCTGGTCGAGCGCACCGGCGTCCATTCCGGCGACTCCATCAGCGTCTATCCCTCCTTCTCCATCTCCAACAAAGTCAAGGGCATCATCCTACAGTATGCCAAGAAGTTGGGGCTCGGCATCGGGATCATTGGTCTGTTCAATATCCAGTTCATTGTCGATAAGGAAGAAAACGTCTATATCATCGAGGTAAATCCCCGTTCCTCCCGCACGGTGCCGTTTTTGTCCAAGGCAACCGGCTGGTCGCTCGCGGACATCGCCACCGAGGTCATCATGGGCAAGAGCCTCAAGGAGCAGGGCATCTTCGACCTCTATCCCGAGGAAAAGAAGCGCCACTACGTCAAAGTCCCGGTCTTCTCCTGGAACAAGATCAAGGGTCTGGACGCTTACCTCAGCCCCGAGATGAAATCCACCGGCGAGGCCATCGGCTACGACGACAAGCTCTCCCGCGCCATGTATAAGGCCCTGCAGGCCTCGGGCGTGAAGCTCCAGAACTACGGCACCGTCTTTGTTACCATCGCCCGGGAGGACCGGGACGAAGCCCTGCCGCTCGTGCGCCGCTTCTACGACATGGGCTTCAATATCGAAGCCACACATGGCACTGCCGTCTTCCTCAAGGAGCACGGCATCCGCACGCGCGTAAAAAAGAAGATCAGCGAGGGGAGCGAGGAGATCCTCGACTCCATCCGCGCGGGCTATGTCAGCTATATCATCAACACCCGCGCCATTCACAGCGGCCGCCATCTTGAAGACGGCATGATTATCCGCCGCTGCGCCACCGAGAATAACGTCACGATTTTCACCTCCCTCGACACGGTGCGCGTCCTGCTGGACGTACTGGAGGAGACCACCATCACCGTCTCCACCATTGATTCCTGATATGAAGCAGGGAATCTTTACCGTAGCCGAAAACAGGCCCCTCACCGAAAAGGTCTCGAGCCTGGTGCTCCGGGGTGACGTTTCGGCGATCGAAAGGCCGGGACAGTTTGTCCAGCTCAGGCTGGACGGCCTGTTCCTGCGCCGCCCCTTCTCTGTCTGTGACCGGGCTGAGGACAGCTTCACTGTCGTGTTTGAGACCGTGGGAAAGGGGACGGCGAAGCTCCGGGACATTCAGCCCGGCGCAAAGCTCGATGTCCTGACCGGCCTTGGCAACGGCTTTGACCTGAATGCCTGCGGCAACGCGCCGCTGCTCATCGGCGGCGGCACCGGCGTCTCGCCCTTGTATTGGCTGGCAAAAGAACTGCTCAGACAGGGAAAACGGCCCACCGCGCTGCTGGGCTTCAACACCGCCGAAGATGTGTTTTACGAGGATGCGTTTCACGCCCTCGACATCGAAACCGTCGTCACCACAGTTGACGGCAGTTACGGTGTGAAGGGCTTTGTCACCGACGCCATGAACCGGGAATACACCGGCTTTTACACCTGCGGGCCGGAGGCCATGATGAAGGCAGTGTGCGAGCACACCGACAAGCCCGGCCAGCTCAGCTTTGACAAGCGCATGGGCTGCGGCTTCGGGGCCTGCATGGGCTGTACGGTGAAAACGAAAAACGGCCTCAAGCGCATCTGCAAGGACGGCCCGGTGCTGTCAAGCGAGGAGGTACTATGGGAGACTTGAACGTCAATCTCTGCGGGATCGAATTGGATAATCCCATCATCCCCGCCTCCGGCACCTTCGGCTATGGGTACGAGTTTGCCGAGCTCTACGACATCAACTGTCTCGGCACCTTTTCCTTCAAGGGTACAACATTAGAGTCCCGCGCGGGAAATCCACTTCCCCGCATCGCGGAGGGAAACGCGGGCATGCTCAATGCCGTGGGCCTGCAAAACCCCGGCGTCGATGCGGTCATCAGCGAAGAGTTGCCCAAGCTTGCAAAAGTATTTCATAAACCCGTGATCGCGAACGTCAGCGGCTTCTCCGTCGCGGAATACGCCGAGGTCTGCGGCCGCCTGGACGCCGAGCCGCAGGTGGGCTGGCTGGAGGTTAACATCAGCTGTCCCAACGTCCACGGCGGCGGCATGAGCTTCGGCACCGACCCGAAAGCCGCTGCCGAGGTGACACGGGCGGTCAAGCGCGTGACCACAAAGCCCGTGATCGTGAAGCTCTCGCCGAACGTGACCGACATCGTGTCCATCGCCAAAGCCTGTGAGAACGCGGGCGCGGACGCGGTGAGCCTCATCAACACGGTCATGAGCATGCGCATCGACCTCAAAACCCGCCGCCCGGTGCTGGCAAACACCACCGGCGGCCTCTCCGGCCCCGCGATCTTCCCCCTGGCTCTGCGCATGGTGTGGCAGGTCTATGAAACGGTGAAGATCCCGATCCTCGGTCTCGGCGGTGTTTCGAGTGCGGAGGACGTGATCGAAATGATGCTCGCCGGGGCAACGGCGGTACAGGTGGGCGCTGCCAACCTGGTCGATCCTAACGCCTGCCGGGACATCATCGAGGCACTCCCGAAAGCCATGGAGCGCTATGGAATCGAAAAACTATCCGATATTACAGGAGGTGCCCACTGATGGGAAAAGACGTGATCGTAGCCTGCGATTTTTCGAGCGCGGCGGAGACCTTCGCCTTCCTTGATAAGTTTACGGAGGAAAAGCCTTTCGTCAAGATCGGCATGGAGCTTTTCTATGCCGAGGGCCCGCAGATCGTGCGGGATATCAAGGCGCGGGGCCATAAGATTTTCCTCGACCTCAAGCTGCACGACATCCCGAACACCGTGGGCAAGGCCATGCGCGTGCTGTCAAACCTGGACGCGGACATCGTAAACCTCCACGCTGCGGGGACTGCCGCCATGATGAAAGCTGCCCTTGAGGGCCTGACGAGACCCGACGGAACGCGCCCGCTGCTGATCGCCGTCACACAGCTCACCAGCACCGACGAGCAGACCATGAGAAGTGAACTGCTGATCGGCCGCCCACTGGACGAAGTCGTCATGTGCTACGCCCGCAACGCAGCTTCGGCCGGATTGGACGGCGTTGTCTGCTCCCCGCTGGAGGCAGGAAAGGTCCATGAAAAATGCGGCGCAGACTTCCTCACCGTCACCCCCGGCGTCCGCTTTGCAGACGGCGAGGTTGGCGACCAGAAGCGCGTCACTACCCCCGCACAGGCAAAAGAACTCGGTTCCGACTATATTGTGGTAGGCCGCCCAATCACCAGGGCCGATGACCCGGTGGCCGCCTACCGCAGATGCGTAAAGGAGTTTGTGGGATGAAGAAAACGATTGCAAAGGACCTGCTCAAAATCGGCGCGGTCTTCTTCCGGCCGGACGAGCCCTTCACCTGGGCCAGCGGCATCAAGAGCCCCGTCTACTGCGACAATCGCCTGACCCTCACCGCGCCCGAGGTGCGAAACGACGTGGAAAACGGCCTTGCCGCCCTTATCCGGGAATACTACCCGGAGGCGGAGGTCCTCATGGGCACCTCCACCGCGGGCATTGCCCACGCCGCCATCACCGCCCATCTGATGAATCTTCCCATGGGCTATGTGCGCTCCGGGGCGAAGGACCACGGACGGCAGAACCAGATCGAAGGAAAGCTCGAGAAGGGCCAGAAGGTCGTGGTGGTGGAAGATCTCATCTCCACCGGCGGAAGCGTCCTTGAAGTGGTGAACGTCCTGCGCGAAGCTGGGGCAGATGTGCTCGGCGTGGTGAGCATCTTCACTTACGGTATGAAGAAGGGGCTGGAGAGAATGGCCGATGCAAACGTCATTAACCACTCTCTCACCGACTTTGACACCATCGCCTCCGTCGCCGCCGAAGAAGGCTACATCCGGCCGGAGGATGTGGCGCGGCTGATCGCTTTCCGAAACAACCCCTCGGACGAGAGCTGGATCGGGGGGAGATAAGTATGAGAAGCCTCATCGACATTCTGGACTTTTCGGTCGACGAGCTGCAGGAGCTCATCGACACCGCAAACGACATCATTGCGCACCCCGAACAATACAGCGAGCGCTGCCGGGGCAAGAAGCTGGCAACCTTGTTCTTCGAGCCCTCCACCCGCACGCGTTTAAGCTTTGAAGCCGCCATGTATGAGCTCGGCGGCAACGTCATCGGCTTTGCCGAGGCGAAAAGCTCCTCGGCCGCCAAGGGTGAGAGCGTGGCGGACACCGCCCGCGTCATTTCCTGCTATGCCAACATCATCGCCATGCGCCACCCCAAGGAGGGCGCGCCGCTGGTCGCCGCCATGAACGCGAGCATTCCCGTCATCAATGCGGGCGACGGCGGGCACAACCACCCCACCCAGACCCTGGCGGATCTCCTGACCATCTACCGGGAGAAGGGGAGGCTCGATCACCTGACCGTGGGCTTCTGCGGGGACCTCAAGTTCGGCCGCACGGTGCATTCGCTCATTAACGCTCTGTCCCGTTACGAGGGCATCAAAGTGGTGCTCATCTCCCCGGAGGAGCTGAAGCTTCCCAGCTATGTCAAAAAGGACGTGCTCGCGGCAAACAACATCCCCTATGTGCAGACCACCGATCTCGAATCGGTCATGCCCGAGCTGGATATCCTCTACATGACCCGTGTCCAGCGCGAGCGCTTCTTTAACGAGGAAGATTATCTGCGCCTCAAGGATAGCTACATCCTCACCCCGGACAGGCTCTGGAACGCGAAAGAAGATCTGAGCATCCTGCATCCGCTGCCGCGCGTCAATGAGATCTCCGTCGCCATCGACGATGATCCCCGCGCCTGCTACTTCAAACAGGTGCTCTACGGCAAATACATGCGCATGGCGCTGATCCTCAAGCTCTTGAAGGAGGCGGGCAGAATATGAACATCGACTCCATCCAGAACGGCATCGTCATCGACCACATCACCGCCGGACAGGGCATGCGGCTTTACGACCTGCTGGGCCTTGAAAAGCTCGACTGCTCGGTGGCTATCATCAAAAACGTGGTCAGCGGCAAGATGGGCAAGAAGGATATCATCAAGATCGACTCCGGCATACACGTCAATTTCGACGTGATCGGCTATGTCGATCCCGGCACCACGGTGAACATCATCCGCGACGGCAGACTCGTCGAGAAACGGAACATCGATATGCCTGAGACGCTGACAAACGTTATCTTCTGCAAAAACCCCCGCTGCATCACCTCCACCGAGCAGGAGCTCAAGCATGTGGTGAAGCTGACGGACAGAAAGAACAAGGTCTACCGCTGCCTCTATTGCGAGACCAAGGCAAACTGAAAGGGAAGTACAGCATGAAAAAAGTTGGAATCATCATGGGCAGCGACAGCGACCTGCCCGTGATCGAAAAGGCCGTCAAGGTCCTGAAGGAACTGGATATCCCCTTTGAGGGGCACATCTATTCCGCCCATCGCACACCCGAGGAGGCGCGCAGCTTTGCCCGCCGCGCCCGGGAAAACGGTTTCGGCGTCATCATCGCCGCGGCCGGTATGGCGGCGCACCTGGCGGGCGCCATCGCCGCGAACACCACGCTGCCTGTCATCGGCATCCCCTGCAAAGGCCCCGTGCTCGACGGGATGGACGCGCTTTTGTCCACCGTACAGATGCCCTCTGGCATCCCGGTGGCAACCGTCGGCATCAATAACGGCGCAAACGCCGCCCTGCTTGCTGCCGAGATTCTGGCCGTGGACGATGCGGAGCTTGCGCAGAAGCTGGAGGCCAAACGCAAGGCCGACAGCGAGGCAGTCCTGAAAAAAGACGCCGGAATCATGGAGAGACTGTAAGAAAACAAAATTCTCATAGTATTTCATCGCAGGGGAGGGGCTTGCCCCTCCCGGCAGTACACAATGAATCATCGTATTCGCCCGGGCGAATGCGTGATAAGTCAGTTCTTCCGCGCGGGAGGGGCAAGCCCCTCCCCTACGGCAGCAGACGATTCTCTGTAACCCCCAAAATCACTATAAAGGAGACAATCACCATGGAAAAGAAACTCGTTTACACCGGAAAGACCAAGAACGTTTACGCCCTCGAAAACGGCAACTACCTGCTCAAGTTCAAGGACGACTGCACCGGCAAGGACGGCGTGTTTGATCCGGGCGAGAACTCCGTCGGCCTGACCATCGACGGCGTGGGCGACGTGAACCTGCGCATGTCCATTTACTTCTTCGAGAAGATCAACGCCGCCGGTATCCGCACCCACTATGTCAGCGCCGATCTCAACGACACCACCATGGAAGTCCTCCCCGCCAAGGTCTTCGGCAAGGGCCTCGAGGTCATCTGCCGCCACAAGGCTGTCGGCTCCTTCATCCGCCGCTACGGCGACTATATCGAACCGGGCACCGACCTGCCCGCCTACGTCGAGATGACCTTCAAAAACGATGAAAAGGGCGATCCCCTGGTTACCAAGGACGGCCTCATTGTTCTCGGTGTCATGACCGGCGAGCAGTACGACGAGATCAAACGCATGACCCAGCAGATCACCCAGATCGTGGCCGACGAGATGAAGGCCCGCGGCATGGTCCTCTACGATATCAAGTTCGAGTACGGCTACGACGCTGACGGCCAGGTTATGCTCATCGACGAGATCGCTTCCGGCAACATGCGCGTTTACAAGGACGGGGAGTACGTTGATCCCATGACCCTCTCCCGCCTCTTCTTCGCCTGATGGGCGGCTTCTTCGGCGCCGTCTCCCGGCGCGACGTGGTGCTCGACGTTTTCTTCGGCACCGACTACCACAGCCATCTCGGCACCCGCAACGCGGGCATGGCGATCTGGAGCGAGGAGGAGGGCTTCCGCCGCCAGATCCACTCCATCGCCAACACCCCCTTCCGCACCCGCTTTGAGAAGGATTTGACCGACTTCAAGGGCACCAGCGGCATCGGCTGCATCAGCGACTCTGACCCCCAGCCTCTGCTGGTGCGCTCCCACCTTGGCATCTACGCCATCACCACCGTGGGCCAGATCAACAACGCCGAAGAGCTGGTGGAGACCTACTTCTCCGACCATGGCCACCAGTTCATGGCCATGAGTTCCGGGAAGGTCAACATGACGGAGCTCGTCGCCGCCCTCATCAATGAGAGCGAGACCCTTGTAGACGGCATCCTCAACGCCCAGAAGCTCATCGACGGCTCCATGACCATCCTGCTCATGACCTCGGACGGCTGTATCATCGCGGCCCGTGACCGCTTCGGCAGGCTCCCGGTACTCGTCGGCGCGGATCGGGACGGCCACTGTGTGGCCTTCGAGTCCTTTGCCTACCGCAAGCTCGGCTATCACAGCGTGCACGAGCTTGGGCCGCAGGAGATTGTGCGCATCACGGCGGAGGGCTTCGAGACCCTTTCGCCCGCCACGGACAACATGAAGATCTGCGCCTTCCTCTGGACCTATTACGGCTATCCTAACTCCAACTATGAGGGCGTGAACGTGGAGCTCATGCGCTATCGCAACGGCGAGATCATGGCCCGCAATGAGAAGGCCGCCGGCACCATGCCGGAGGTGGACTATGTGGCGGGCGTGCCCGATTCAGGCATTCCCCACGCCATCGGCTACGCAAACGAAAGCCGCGGCCGCTTTGCCCGCCCCTTCGTGAAATACACGCCCACCTGGCCCCGCTCTTTCATGCCAGCCAATCAGGACGTGCGCGACCAGGTGGCGAAGATGAAGCAGATCCCCGTCCCGGAGCTCATCGAGGACAAAAAGCTCCTCTTCGTGGACGACTCCATCGTCCGCGGCACCCAGCTCCAGGGCACGGTAGACTTCCTCTTTGAGTCCGGCGCGGCCGAGGTGCATATGCGCTCGGCCTGCCCGCCCATCATGTACGCCTGCAAGTACCTGGCCTTCTCACGCAGCAACAACGACCGGGATTTGCTTGCCCGCCGTATGGTGCAGAAGCTGGAGGGCGAGGCGGGGCTCAAGCACCTGGATGAATACAGCGATTCCAAAACCGAGCGCGGCCAGTGCCTGCTGCACGCCATCTGCGAGGAGCTCGGCTTTGACTCCTTGGGCTACCAGTCCCTCGACGGCCTGCTCGAGGCCATCGGCATCGACCGGGACAAAATCTGTACCTACTGCTGGACAGGAAAGGAATAAAACATGGAAAAGTCGCATTCCGCCTCCTACGCTGCTGCCGGCGTCAACATCGAAGCCGGCTATGAGGGCGTAAGGCTTATGAAAAAGCATGTGGAGCGCACCTTCATCCCCGGCGTGGTATCCGACATCGGCGGCTTCGGCGGCCTGTTTGCCCCGAGCTTTGCGGGCATGAAGGAGCCGGTGCTGGTCTCCGGCACCGACGGCGTCGGCACCAAGCAGCGAATCGCCCAGCTCATGGACAGGCACGATACCGTCGGCATCGACTGTGTTGCCATGTGTGTCAACGACATTGTCTGCTGCGGCGCAAAGCCTCTGTTTTTCCTGGACTATATTGCCATCGGCAAAAACGACCCCGAGAAGGTGGCGTCGCTGGTCTCGGGCGTGGCCGAGGGCTGCGTGCGCTCTGGCTGCGCCCTCATCGGCGGCGAGACCGCCGAGCACCCCGGCACCATGCAGCCGGACGACTACGACCTCGCGGGCTTCTCCGTGGGGCTTGTGGACAAGGAGAAGGTCATTGACCGCTCACAGGTATCCGACGGCGACGTGGTGATCGCGCTGGCCTCCTCGGGCCTCCACTCCAACGGCTATTCCCTGGTGCGCAAGGTCTTCGACGTGGAGCACGCCGACCTTGGTGCGTTTGTCCCCGAGCTTGGCAAAACGTTGGGCGAGGCGCTGCTTACCCCGACCCGCATCTATGTCAAGCCCGTCCTCGCCGCCATCGAGGCAGCCGACGTGCACGGCATCAGCCATATCACGGGCGGCGGCTTTTATGAAAACATCCCGCGCTCTGTCCCGGACGGCTTCTGCGCGAAGATCGACAAGGCCGCCGTGAAGACCCCGCCGATCTTCAAACTTCTGCAAACCAAGGGCAATATCCCCGAGCGGGACATGTTCAACACCTTCAACATGGGTGTCGGCATGATCCTCATCGTCTCGAAGGACACGGCGGACGCGGCCCTGAACGCCCTGAAAGCCGCAGGGGAAGACGCGTATGTCATCGGCGAGATCGGCAGGGGAGAGGACAAGCTATGCCTCGCATAAGAGCTGCGGTGCCCGACGGCATCCTCGCGGGCGTGATGGTCTCCATCGGCGGGGCGGTGCTGCTGTCGGTGGACAACCGCTATGTCGGCGCGGCGCTTTTCAGTATCGCGCTGCTGTCCATCTGTTACTTTGGTTTCAACCTCTACACCGGCAAGGTGGGCTTTCTTTGGAATACCCACGACAAGGACGCCCTGTCCATGGCCTTCCTCGGCCTTCTGGGCAATTTCCTCGGCACGCTGCTGGTGGGCTCTTTGATCGCTTATGCTCTGCCCCAGCTCCGGGACGCGGCCCTGACGGCCTGCGAAAAGCGCCTGACCCAGCTTCCGATGCAGACGGTGATCCGCGGCTTCTTCTGCGGCATCCTGATGTATACCGCCGTGTGGATCTACCGCGAGAAAAAAACCGCGCTGGGCATCCTCTTCTGCATCCCGGTTTTTATTCTCTCGGGGTTTGAGCACTCCATCGCCGACATGTTTTATTTCGCACTCGCGGGTCTTTTCAACGCCCGCGCATTTGCCTTTATTCTGCTGGTGGTGCTGGGCAACAGCCTCGGCGGCCTGTTCATCCCGGCCATCCAGAGCCTGAAAGGGGGACCCAGGTCATGACAAAAGCGAAAATCGCGGTGCTGGTCTCCGGCGGCGGCACCAATCTCCAGGCCCTCATCGACGCGGAGCGCGCGGGCAAGATCAAAAGCGGCGAGATCGTGCTGGTGGTCTCCAACAACAAGACCGCCTATGCCCTCGAGCGGGCAAAGAACGCCGGGATCGAAAGTCTGTGCTTGACCCGGAAAGACTGCGGCGGGCAGGAGAAATTTGAAGAAAAGCTCATCGAGGCCCTGGATGCACGCGGCATCGACCTCGTCATCCTCGCGGGCTTCATGAGCATTTTGAGCGAGACCTTTACCGGTCATTACCCCAAACGCATCATCAATATTCACCCGGCCCTGATCCCGTCCTTTTGCGGGAAGGGCTATTACGGCCTCAAGGTGCACGAGGCGGCGCTTTCCTACGGCGTTAAGGTCACCGGGGCCACGGTACACTACGTAAACGAGATCCCCGACGGGGGCGAGATCATCCTACAGAAGGCGGTCAACATCCGCCCCGGCGACACGCCGGAAATCCTGCAGAGGCGCGTCATGGAACAGGCGGAGTGGAAGCTCCTGCCAAGGGCTGCGGAGCTTGTCTGCCGCAGACTCGTGAAAGAGAAAGGGAAAACGATATGAACATCTACGACATCGGCTCCATCGCCGAAAAGCTTGCCGGCAATACCTATCCCGGCCGCGGCATCATCCTCGGCCTGACCCCGGACGGAAAGAAGGCTGTCGCCGCCTACTTCATCATGGGCCGCAGCCAAAACAGCCGCAACCGTGTCTTCCTCCCCGAGCCCGACGGCATCCGCACCGAAGCCCACGACCCCGCTCTCCTGAAGGACCCCAGCCTCATCATCTATCACCCTGTGCGCGAGTACGGCGACTTCCTCATCGTCACCAACGGCGACCAGACCGACACTGTGCGCGATTACCTCTCCAAGGGCTCCGACTTTGAAAGCGCCCTGCGCACCCGCTGCTTCGAGCCCGACGGCCCCAACTGGACGCCGCGCATCTCCGGCATGACAGATCTCAGAAACGGCAATTACAAGCTCTCCATCCTCAAATCTGCCGATCCCGAAGGCTCTGCCTGCCTGCGCCAGACCTTCGAGTATGCGCCCCTGCCCGGCCTCGGCCACTTCCTGCACACCTATGTCGGTGACGGCAATCCCATCCCCAGCTTCCAGGGTGAGCCCGAGCGCGTGGATGTGCTGGACGACATTGACGCCTACACCGAGCTTTTGTGGAAGAACCTGAACGAGGACAACAAGATATCCCTCTACGTCCGCTATACCGCGCTGGGTGACGGCAGCGTCGAGCAGCGCATTGTGAATAAACACATTTGAAGGAGCTCAGGCATGAAAGAATTTGAACTGAAATACGGCTGCAACCCCAATCAGAAGCCCGCGAAGATTTACATGAAGGACGGCTCCGAACTGCCTGTCACCGTGCTCAACGGCCGTCCCGGCTACATCAATTTCCTCGATGCCCTCAACTCCTGGCAGCTTGTCAAGGAACTCAAGGAGGCCACCGGCTTGCCCTCCGCCGCCTCCTTCAAGCACGTCTCCCCGGCGGGCGCCGCTGTCGGCCTGCCGCTTTCCGAGACCGATAAGAAGATCTACTTCGTGCGCCCCGACGCCGAATTAAGCCCCATCGCATGCGCCTACATCCGCGCACGCGGTGCCGACCGCCTCTGCTCTTACGGTGACTGGGCTGCCCTCAGCGACACCTGTGACGCCGCCACCGCCGCCTACCTCAAGGACGAGGTCTCCGACGGCATCATCGCCCCCGCCTACACCGAGGAAGCGCTTGAGATCCTCAAAACCAAGAAAAAGGGCAATTACAATGTCGTGCAGATCGACCCCGATTATGCCCCCGCCGCCCAGGAGTGCAAGGACGTGTTCGGCGTCACCTTCGAGCAGGGCCACAACAACTTCCGCATTGACGAGAGCCTGCTTGCCAATATCGTGACCGAAAATAAGGCACTGCCGCAGCAGGCGAAGATCGACATGATCGTCGCCCTCATCACGCTCAAGTACACCCAGTCCAACTCCGTCTGCTACGTCAAGGACGGCCAGGCCATCGGCGTTGGCGCCGGTCAGCAGAGCCGCATCCACTGCACCCGTCTTGCCGGGCAGAAGGCCGACAACTGGTATCTGCGCCAGAATCCCAAAGTACTGGGCCTGCAGTTTGTCGACAGCATCCGCCGTGCCGACCGCGACAACGCCATCGACATCTACACCTCCGACGAGTACGACGATGTCCTGCGCGACGGCGAGTGGCAGAAGGTCTTCAAAGTCCGTCCCGAGGTGCTGACCGCGGAGGAAAAGAAGGCCTGGATCGCCACGCAGAGCGGCGTGACCTGCGGCAGCGACGCCTTCTTCCCCTTCGGCGACAACGTGGAGCGCGCCCGCAAGTCCGGCGTGCAGTATATCGCCGAGCCGGGCGGCTCCATCCGCGACGACCACGTCATCGACACCGCCAACAAGTACGGCATCGTCATGGCCTTCACCGGCATGCGCCTGTTCCACCATTGATATGAATTGCAGAAGGAGAACAGTATGAAGGTACTGGTTGTCGGCAGCGGCGGGCGCGAGCACGCCGTCATCCGAAAGCTCAGAGAAAATAAAGATATCACCGAAATTTACGCTCTTCCCGGCAACGGCGGCATCGCAGCGGACGCGAAGTGCGAGCCCATCGCGGCGACCGACATCGCGGCCATCACCGCCTTTGCCGTGGAGCATAAGATCGACTACGCCGTCGTCACGCCGGACGATCCCCTGGTGCTGGGCTGCGTGGACGCGCTGGAGGAAAAGGGCATTCCCTGCTTCGGCCCCCGCGCCAACGCCGCCATCATCGAGGGCAGCAAGGTTTTCTCCAAAAACCTTATGAAAAAGTACGGCATCCCCACCGCGCGCTATGAAACTTTTGACAATCTGGACGCAGCGCTTTCCTACCTTGAATCCGCGCCCATGCCCACGGTCATCAAGGCCGACGGTCTGGCCCTCGGCAAGGGTGTCATCATTGCGCAGACGCTTGAGGAAGCCCGCACCGCCGTCACCGACATGATGCAAAACGGCCGCTTCGGCAAGAGCGGCGAACATGTCGTGATCGAGGAATTTCTCGAAGGACCCGAGGTCTCGGTCCTCGCCTTTACGGATGGAAAAACCGTGAAGCCCATGGTGTCCTCCATGGACCACAAGCGCGCTCTTGACAACGACACCGGCCTCAATACCGGCGGCATGGGGACCGTTGCGCCGAATCCGTATTACACCAAAGCAGTCGCTGACCGCTGCATGGAGGAAATCTTCCTCCCGACCATCGCCGCCATGAACGCCGAGGGCCGCCCCTTCAAGGGCTGCCTCTACTTCGGTCTCATGATCACCAAAGATGGCCCCAAGGTCATTGAGTACAACTGCCGCTTCGGCGACCCCGAGACCCAGGTGGTGCTGCCGCTGCTGGAAAGCGATCTGTTCACGATCATGCGCGCCGTCACCGACGAGCGCCTTGCGGAGACGGAAGTGAGATTCAGCGACAAGCACGCATGCTGCGTGATCCTCGCCTCGAAGGGCTACCCTGAGAGCTATCAAAAGGGCTATCCGCTCTACATCCCGGAGAGCGTGCGCGACAAGGTCTATGTCGCAGGCGCAAAGCTCCAGGACGGGCAGCTTCTCACCAGCGGCGGCCGCGTGGTCGGCTGCACGGCAGTGGCCGAAACCTTGCCCGAGGCCATCCATGACGCCTATGAAATCGCCGGACAGGTACATTTTGAAAATGCATACTGCCGCCGCGACATTGGGGCAAGAGCTCTGAAAGCGGCACAGGAGGATTGAGATGGTATTTCGAGTATTTGCAGAGAAAAAGCCGGGACTGGACAACGACGCCCGTGCACTTTTGAGCGACGCGAGAACACTCCTCGGCATCGAAAGCCTGGAGCGCGTACGCCTTCTGAACCGCTACGATGCAGAGAATCTCAGCGAAGAGCTTTTCGACTACGCGGTCAGGACGGTGTTCTCCGAGCCCCAGCTTGACCTGACGTATACCGAGCCGGAGCTGGGAGATGCGACCGTCTTCGCTGTGGAGTATCTGCCCGGCCAGTTTGACCAGCGGGCCGATTCTGCCGCCCAGTGCATCCAGATCATCTCTCAGGGGAACCGCCCCCTCGTGCGCTCGGCGCGGGTCTACGCCCTGTATGGCGCGCTCAAAGACAGCGAGATCGCGGAGATCAAAAAGTACGTCATCAACCCCGTGGAGGCGCGGGAAGCGTCCCTTGAAAAGCCGGAGACCCTGGCGGTGCAGTACGATATCCCCACCACGGTGGAGACGCTGGACGGCTTCAATCAGCTTACCCGCGAAGAGCTGGAAGCCTTTGTCACCCGCTATGGCCTCGCCATGGACGCGGACGATATTGCTTTCTGCCAGGAGTATTTCCGCAGCGAGCAGCGCGACCCCACCATTACGGAGATCCGCGTGCTGGATACCTACTGGTCCGACCACTGCCGCCACACCACCTTCAACACCGTCATCGACAGCGTGAAGTTTGAAGACGCTCTTCTCCAGAATGCCTATGACGAGTATCTGAATACCCGCAAGGTACTGGGACGCGTAAAACCCGTGTGCCTCATGGACGTTGCCACCCTCGCCGTCAAGGCTCTGCGGAAGCAGGGAAAGCTTGACAAGCTGGACGAGTCCGAGGAGATCAACGCCTGCACAGTCAAGATCACCGTGAACGTGGACGGGAAGGACGAGCCCTGGCTCCTGCTTTTCAAGAACGAGACCCATAATCACCCCACCGAGATCGAGCCCTTCGGCGGCGCGGCGACCTGCATCGGCGGCGCGATCCGCGACCCGCTCTCGGGCCGTGCCTATGTCTACGGGGCCATGCGCCTGACCGGCGCCGCCGATCCCACTGTCCCGATTTCCGAGACCCTGCCGGGGAAACTCCCGCAGCGCAAGATCGTCACCACCGCCGCGGCGGGCTACTCCTCCTACGGCAACCAGATCGGCCTTGCCACCGGCATCGTTGATGAGCTCTACCATCCCGGCTACGCTGCCAAGCGTATGGAGATCGGCGCGGTCGTGGCCGCCGCCCC
Organism: Oscillospiraceae bacterium; assembly: GCA_902791215.1. GTDB lineage: Bacteria > Bacillota > Clostridia > Oscillospirales > Oscillospiraceae > Limivicinus. Next base: position 44,263 of record CADAUZ010000006.1, read on the forward strand.
TGCGGAGAATGTGCGGCGCGAGACCCCGGCTCCCGGCGATGTGGTGATCCTTCTCGGCGGCAGCACCGGGCGCGACGGCATCGGTGGGGCCACCGGTTCCTCCAAGGCCCACAACGCCCACTCCGTGGAGACCTGTGGGGCTGAGGTGCAGAAGGGCAACGCCCCCGAGGAGCGCAAGCTCCAGCGCCTGTTTAGAAACGGCGACGCCTGCCGCATGATCAAGCGCTGCAACGACTTCGGCGCGGGCGGCGTGTCCGTCGCCATCGGTGAGCTGGCTGACGGCCTCGACATCGACTTAAACAAGGTTCCCCGCAAGTACGAAGGCCTGGACGGCACCGAGCTTGCCATCAGCGAATCGCAGGAGCGCATGGCGGTGGTTGTTGAAGAAGAGAACGTGGACGCGTTCCTTGCCCTGGCCCACGCGGAAAACCTCCAGGCCTGCCCGGTGGCTGTGGTCAAGGCAGAAGCGCGCCTGACCATGCGCTGGAACGGCAAGACCATCGTGGATCTGAGCCGCGCCTTCCTCGACACCAACGGCGCCGACAAGCACATCGACGTGACTGTCGCCGCGCCTGCTGATTATACAAAGCAGGTGTCCGGCGGCTTTGCGGAAAACTACAGGGCGCTGGCCTCCGACCTCAACTGCTGCTCCAAGCGCGGCCTTTCCGAGCGCTTCGACTCCACCATCGGCGCGGGTACGGTGCTCATGCCCTTCGGCGGCAAGAACCAGCTCACCCCCATTCAGGCCATGGTGCAGAAGATATCTGTTGAGCGAAAGCACACCAACGACTGCTCAGTCATGGCCTGGGGCTATAACCCCTATATCACCGAAAAGAGCCCCTATCACGGGGCCTATCTCGCGGTGGTCGAATCCGTCTGCAAGCTGGTCGCCACCGGCGCAAGGTTTGAAGACGTGTACCTGAGCTTTCAGGAGTACTTTGAGCGCCTGGGCCGTGATGCTGAGCGCTGGGGCAAGCCGCTGGCCGCCCTGCTGGGTGCCTTCCGGGCCCAGATGGAGCTCGGCATCGGCGCCATCGGCGGCAAGGACTCCATGAGCGGCTCGTTTGAAAAGCTCCATGTTCCGCCCACACTGGTCTCTTTCGCCGTCACCACCGAGAAGACCGGGAACATCGTCTCCCCTGAGCTCAAGGCGGCGGGGCACTGTCTCATGCGCCTTGCTCCGGAATACGGTGAAGACGGGCTGCCCAAAGCAGATTCTTTACTGAAACTCTTTGACCGCGTCACCGCCCTGCTGAGAAGCGGCGAGGCCGTTGCCTGCTATACCCCGGGCTTCGGCGGCATCGCGGAGGCGGTGCTGAAAATGGCCATTGGCAACGGCATCGGCGTCGAATTTGCCGACGGCCTGAGCGTGGAAAAACTCTTTGGATACGACTACGGCGCATTCCTGCTCGAAACCGTTAAGGAAATCCCCGGCGCTGAGCTCATCGGCCGCACGACCGAGAATCCCGCCTTGACCCTGGACGGGGAAGAGCTCAAGCTTTCCGATCTGCTCAGCCGTTATGAGAACAGGCTTGAGGGCGTGTACAGCTGCAACATCCCGACGGCAGACCAGCCGATGGAGACCTTCTCCTTCAAGGCGGAAAAGCGCGTCGCTCCCGCGATCAAATGCGCAAAGCCGAAGGTGCTGATCCCGGCCTTCCCCGGCACCAACTGCGAATACGACAGCGCCAAAGCCGTGCGTGACGCTGGCGCGGAGGCGGAGATTTTCGTCATCAATAACCTCTCTGCCGACGGCATTGCCCGCAGTGTCGAGAGCTTTGCCGAGAAGCTCAAAACTGCGCAGATCGTCTTTATCCCCGGCGGCTTCTCCGGCGGCGACGAGCCGGACGGCTCCGGCAAGTTCATCACCGCCTTCTTCCGCAACGCCGCCGTCAAGGAGGGCGTGACCGAGCTGTTGGAAAAGCGCGACGGCCTCATGTGCGGCATCTGCAACGGGTTCCAGGCCCTCATCAAGCTGGGGCTTGTGCCCTACGGCAAAATCATCGACACGGACGAGAGCTGCCCGACCCTGAGCTTCAACACCATCGCCCGCCACCAGTCCCGCATCGTGCGCACACGCATTGCCTCCAACAAGTCCCCGTGGCTGGCTCTCACCGAAGTGGGCGAGGTCTACAGCGTGCCCATCTCCCACGGCGAAGGGCGCTTCCTCGCAAGCGAGGAACTGATCCGTGAGCTCGCCGTAAACGGCCAGATCGCCACCCAGTATGTGGACTTTGACGATCAGGCCACCGGCGACGTGCACTTTAATCCCAACGGCTCCCTCTACGCCATCGAGGGCATCACCTCCCCGGACGGGCGTGTCTTCGGCAAGATGGGCCACTCCGAGCGCATAGGCTCCGGCCTTTACCGCAATGTCCCCGGCAATTACGACATCCGCATGTTTGAGGCGGCAGTCAAATACTTTCGCTGAGCGAAAACGACTATGAGGTGCGACTATGTCTTACAAGACCGATATTGAGATCGCGCAGGAATGCGCCATGCAGCCCATCGGAGAGATCGCCCGCCGGGCGCATGTGGACGAAAAGTATCTGGAGCAGTATGGCCGTTACAAGGCCAAGATCGACCCGGCCCTGCTGAAAGAGACCGGGCGCGAAAACGGCAAGCTGGTCCTCGTCACCGCGATCACCCCCACCCCCGCGGGCGAGGGCAAGACCACCACGACCATCGGCCTCGCCGACGGCCTGAGACGCATCGGCAAGGATGTGACCGTTGCCCTGCGCGAGCCCTCCCTCGGCCCCGTGTTCGGCGTCAAGGGCGGCGCCGCCGGCGGCGGCTATGCCCAGGTGGTTCCCATGGAGGACATCAACCTCCACTTCACCGGCGACTTCCACGCCATCGGCGCAGCCAACAACCTGCTGGCCGCGATGCTCGATAACCACATCCAGCAGGGGAACAGCCTGCACATCGACCCCCGCCGCATCACCTGGAAGCGCTGTGTGGACATGAACGACCGCCAGCTCCGTTTTGTTGTGGACGGTCTCGGCGGCAAGGTCAACGGCACCCCGCGCGAGGATGGCTTCGACATCACGGTGGCAAGCGAAATCATGGCGGTGTTCTGCCTGGCCTCCTCTATCACCGATCTCAAGGAGCGCCTCGGCCGCATCATCGTGGGCTACAGCTACGAGGGCAAGCCCGTCACCGCCGCGGACCTCAAGGCGGTGGGCGCGATGGCGGCACTCTTGAAGGACGCGCTCAAGCCGAACCTCGTGCAGACTCTGGAGGGCACGCCCGCCTTCGTCCACGGCGGCCCCTTTGCCAACATCGCCCACGGCTGCAACTCCGTCATGGCGACCCGCATGGCCCTCAAGATGGGCGACTACACCGTCACGGAGGCCGGCTTCGGCGCGGACCTCGGCGCGGAGAAGTTCCTCGACATCAAGTGCCGCATGGCGGGCCTGACGCCCGATGCGGTGGTGGTCGTGGCAACCGTGCGCGCGCTCAAGATGCACGGCGGCCTTTCCAAAAAGGAGCTTGCCAGCGAGGACCTGAACGCTCTTGAGAAGGGCATCCCGAACCTGCTGCGCCATGTGTCCAACATCAAGAACGTCTATGGCCTGCCCTGCGTGGTGGCGGTCAACCGCTTCCCAACTGACAGCGATGCCGAGATCGACTTCATCATCAAAAAGTGCCGCGAGCTCGGCGTCAATACCGTGCTCTCCACCGTCTGGGCTGAGGGCGGCAAGGGCGGCGAGGCGCTTGCACGCGAGGTCGTGCGCCTGTGCGAGGAGGAAAAGGGCGACTTTAAGTTCTCCTATGAGCTTGACGGCAGCATCGAGGACAAGATCCGCGCCATCGTCACGCGCATTTACGGCGGCAGGGACGTGAGCATCCTGCCCGCCGCCCAGAAGCAGATCGAGGAGCTTACAAAGCTCGGCTTTGCGGGCCTGCCCGTCTGCATTGCCAAGACCCAGTACAGCTTCTCCGACGATCCCACCAAGCTCGGCGCGCCCGAGGGCTTCACCGTCACAGTGAAGAACGTCAAGGTCTCTGCCGGCGCGGGCTTCATCGTCGTGCTCACCGGCGACATCATGACCATGCCGGGTCTGCCCAAGGCACCCGCCGCTGAAAAAATCGACGTGGACGAAAACGGCAGGATCAGCGGCCTGTTCTGATTGATTTCCAATCTATGACAAAAATGCACCGCGGAGAGTACAAAAATGCTCTCCGCGGTGTCTTTTCGGCGAAATCAACGATTGAAAAGCGGCATCATGCGTGGTATGCTGTGTTGAAATTGATACAGGAGCGATACGACATGACTTTGGAAAACCTGCGCGAAAACCGTTCGGCGCGCGCAATTATATTAAATATGCTGCTTGCTGCGGTGAGCCTGTTTATAAACGGCTTCGGCGTGTACCTTACCATCCAGGCCAATATCGGCGCGGGACCCTGGGACGTGCTGAACCTGGGCCTTTCCAAGACCTTCGGCATCCTCTACGGCACCGCGTCCATCGCCGTGTCCCTGACCATCCTGATTATCGACATCCTGCTCAAAGAGCCCATCGGCATTGCCATGTTCATCGACGCCTTTGTGGTGGGAAAATCGGTGGACTTCTTCAACCATATCAACGCCGTGCCCGCCCGCACTTCGCTCTGGGCGGGAATCCCCGTGATGCTCCTGGGCCTTGTCATCATGGCCTATACCCAGTACACCTACATGATCGCCTCCCTCGGCTGCGGACCGCGCGATACGCTGCTGGTGGGCCTTGCCAAGCGGGTCAAGCGCGTCCCCATCGGCGCGGTGAGCATTGCGCTTTTGAGTACCGCGACCCTCATCGGCTGGCTCCTGGGCGGGCCTGTGGGCATCGGCACCCTGATCTGTGCCTTCTGCACCGGGCCCATCATGCAGGCGGCCTTTGCCAGCGTCCGCTTTGACGCCACCGCCATTCGCCATCAGCCCCTGCACGAGTCCCTCCGGGTCTTTCTGGCGCGATGACACAGCAGGAGCTGGAGCGGGCCGTCTGCGCTGTGATCTGCCAGGCGGACGGCATCAAGGCCCGCGAGATCGCGGACAGGCTGGGCGTTGACCGCAAGACGGTCAATCAGCTTTTGTACGCCTCCCCGCTGATGAAGGAGCTGTGCTGGCAGGACCGGGACTGCAAATGGCACGGCATCGTCCGCCAGGCGCGGCCCCATATCGGCCTGCAGGAGTTTGCGGGGTATTATGACACGGTTTCAGGCTTTCTCGGTCTCACGGAAGACGAATGGCTGCAGGCGCTGACCGAGGGCTGCACCAATATCGGGCGCAGTCTCAATGACACGCGGGGCCTCATCCACTCCTTCCGGGACTGCCGGGAGACGATGGTGAGCCTCTTTGACGATCTGCTGCACCTTCTGGGCAAGTCCTGTCTCGACTGGGAGATCGCCTTCGAGCTGCGGCTCAAGCGCTCGCGCTATGTGCGCATCTACGCCGATGTGCTGATTATCACGGAAAACCGCGTCTTCTCGCTGGAGTTCAAGATGAAGGACAAAATCGACCCGGACGAGGTGGAGCAGGCGGCAAAGTATGCGCCGTTTCTGGAGATCGTCTTCGGGCCGAAGTATGAGATTATCCCGGTCCTGGTGCTGACGAGGGCGCGGGAGCAGTTCGAGTTTGTCCCGATCGGGCACAGCGACATGGTGCTCCCAGTCTGCTCGGGGGATATGCTGTTCAATGTGTTTGACGAGTATATCGGGTTTTTAAAATGAAAGACCAACGGTTTCGCCTTATCGGCGTTTTCCGTTGGTCTGTGTTTTTTATTCCTCTTCCACGTCCAGCTCCAGGCCCAGCTCCCGCGGGCGGAAGCGCGGGCACACGTTCTCCGACACCTTGATGACCGAGGCCGCCAGACGCGTGCCGATCTCCACGGCCTCGCGCATGCTCTTGTGATAGGTAAGCCCGATGGAGACCCCGGCGCAGAAGGCGTCACCCGCGCCGGTGGTGTCGCGCACCTTCACATGCTCCGCCGGGAAATAGCCCACCTCGCCGCTGCGGCTTGCATAGACCGAGCCGCGGCTGCCCATGGTGACGACGATGGCGGGGATGTTCGCGCTTTCAAGCCGGGCGGGCAGATCGGCGCACAGCTCCTCGGGCGTAGCTTTCGAGTAGTTTGCCACAAAGAGGATGCCGGCCTCGGCCTGGTTGCATACAAAGCAGTCCATGCGCTGCAGAAAGTCCCGCCGCTCGGAGGCAATGCCCATGTTGGCGACCACGCCATAGACGGGCACACCGTATTTCTCCGCAAGGTCGAGGGCACGCTTGACGATATCCTTGCCGACATCGGCCTCAATGACCACGCTGTCGGCGTTTTTGAAAATCTCGTCGCCCTTTTCGTCCAGAATGTCACAGATGCGGCTGAGGTCGGGGCGCTGGGAGATGGAGCCCGCAAGGTCCCCTGTCTGGTCGAAGACCGCAAGCCACATGCCCATCCCGTTCGGCACTTTGCGGATGTAGTCGGTGTTCACCTTGTGGCGGCGCAGCTTGCGCAGCACGTCCTCACCCTGGGCGGTATCGTCCACGAGGCTTACGAAGGTGGGGCGCAGCTCGACATTGGCAATATCCTCGGCAACGTTCCGACCCACGCCGCCGTGGACAAACTGGATCTCTCCTGCGTTTCGCCCGGTGGGGAGGTACAGATCCTCCGGAAAACCCTTCACGTCCACGAACACTGCGCCGATCACCACAATAGCCATAAGCGTCCTCCTTTTGCCCGGGGGCTTTTTGTCTATGTCTTAACTATAAAAAGAATGTTAACATTTGTCAAGGCACAATGAAAAGCATTTCTTTTTTTTCTTGTTTGTGCTACAATCCATTCGAATATGATTTGGGAGGCATACTATGTCTGTTACTGCTCGACCCTTCGGTTCCCTCTCCACCGGGGAGGAGGTCCGTGCCTATACCATCACCAATGACGGCGGCGCAAGCTGCACCCTGCTCGACTACGGCGCAATCGTCCAGGCTATCTGCGTGCCCAATAAGGACGGCGGCCTTACCGACGTGGTGCTCGGCTACGATACGGCGGCGGAATACGAGACCGGGCGCGGCCACCTCGGCGGCATGATCGGCCGAGTCGCCAACCGCCTCGGCGGGGCGCGTTTTTCCTTAAACGGCAAAGAGTACCCGCTTGAAAAGAACAACGGCAACAACTGCCTGCACGGCGGCTCGAGAAGCTATGACCACTACATGTGGAACGCTGCGATCGAGGGCGAAAACAGCGTGCGTTTTACCCGCCTCAGCCCTGACGGAGAGCAGGGTTTCCCCGGCAATCTGAATGTATCTGTGACCTACCGGCTTGAGACCGCAGACGACGGAGACGTCGTTTTCTACATGATCTACGAGGCCGAATCTGACGCCGACACCCTCTTTGCCCCCACCAACCACAGCTATTTTGATCTCTCCGGCTGCGGCAAGGCCATGGAACAGACGCTCATCCTCAACGCCACCTCCTGCCTGCCCCTGACGTCGGACAGCGTGCCCAACGGAAAGATCGTGCCCGTCGGCGGCACCCCCTTTGACTTCACCCGGGAAAAGCCCATCGGTCGGGATATCGACGCGGACGATGAGCAGCTCAAACTCGCAAACGGCTATGACCACAACTTCTGCCTCGGCAGCAAGCCCTACGCAGCCGAGCTCTACAGCGCTGAGACAGGCATCCGCATGGCGGTGTTCACCGACATGCCCGGCGTGCAGGTCTATACCGCAAACGGACTCGGTGAGCAGGTCGGCAAGGGCGGCGTGAAGACCCACGACCGCGGCGCTGTGTGCCTCGAGACCCAGCTCTGGCCCGATGCCATGAATCACTGGGGCTTCCCATCGCCGGTCCTCCGTGCAGGCGAGAAGTGCGGCAGCTTCACAAGTCACCTGTTCCGGGTTGAAAAGTAAACAGATAGAGGCGATCAAATGGATAACAAAAGACCTCACAGCAGAGAAAAACGGGTAGGCCAGGGCTCCGTCACCGCGCGCAAGGGCGATCAGGTCAACTTCGGCGGCCCCGTCGGCGGCAGCAGCCAGAACGGCAGACCCGGCCAGGGTCCCACCGGACCACAGCGCCCCGGCATGCAGGGCGGCCCCACCGGGCAGCAGCGCATGGGCATGTCGAGCCGCAGGACCCAGCGCACCGGAATCCCGCGCCGTTCCGGCGGTGTCAGCATTTTCGGCATCCTGATCCTGCTCTTTGTCCTTCTGCGCGGCTGCGGAAATGGCGGTGAGACCCAGAGTTTCCCAGTCGCAACGCCCAGACCCACCTCTTATGTCACCGCGGCTCCGAGCTACACCGCGGCCCCGCAAAACAGCGGTCTCCAGTCCATCAGCGACACAAACCTGATGTTCTCGTCCAACGGCGCGAGCTGGGGAGACGCTCTCGGCTCCCTCTTCGGCTACGGCGACAGCTACTCGGGCACAAACCCGACGGGCGGCTCTAACGGCGGCAGCGGCCTTCTGCAGGACCTGCCCGGCGTCGTGCCCACCATGGCACCGACAGCGACACCGCGTCCCATTGCCACGCCCAGGCCCACGGCAACGCCGAGACCCACCGCCGCGCCCGTCGCGGCGGCAACGCGCGGGAAATTCTTCACACCCCTCGGCAACGGACGTGATACCGTCACAGTCATGGTCTATCTGTGCGGCACGGACCTGGAGTCCAAATACGGTATGGCGACCTCGGACCTGACGGAGATGGTGAAGGCCAATATCTCCGACAAGGTGAATGTCATTGTGGAGACCGGCGGCTGCAGAAGCTGGAAAAACAATGTGGTTTCCAACTCCGCAAACCAGATCTACCGCGTGCAGAGCGGCGGGCTTGAGCGGCTGGAGAGCAACTTCGGCCGGGCCGCCATGACCGACCCCGCGAACCTGACAAAGTTCATCCAGTACTGCGCGAAAAACTTCCCCGCCAACCGCAACGTGCTCATCATGTGGGACCACGGCGGCGGCTCCATCAGCGGCTACGGCTACGATGAAAAGAGCGGCGGGCGCGCCTCCATGACTCTGCCGCAGATCGACCAGGCCCTGAGCGACGCGGGCGTCACCTTTGACTGGATCGGCTACGACGCCTGCCTCATGTCCACCCTGGAGACGGCGCTGGTCTCCGCCAAGTACGCCGACTACCTCATCGCCTCCGAAGAAGTGGAACCCGGCACCGGCTGGTACTACACCGACTGGCTCAACGCCATCTCCAGAAACACCTCTCTGCCCACCGAGGCTCTCGGCAAGACCATCATCGACAGCTATGTCAGCGCCTGCCGCGCCAAGTCCTACAACGCCCAGGTCACCCTGGCCATGACGGATCTTGTCCAACTTGAGAGCAAGCTCCCCGAGGCCTTCCGCGATTTCTCGATCGCGACCTACGACATGATTGAGGGCGACGACTACCGCCAGGTCTCCAACGCCCGCGCGGGCGCCAGACAGTTTGCCCAGTCCACCCGCATCAACCAGGTGGACCTGGCCGACCTCGCGATGCGCATCGGCTCCGAAGAGGGCAAGGCCCTTGCCCGGACCATCCAGGACTGCGTCAAGTATAACGGCACCACCATCACCAAGTGCTACGGCCTGAGCATCTACTTCCCCTATGAGAGCATGAGCTCGGTATCCTCGGCCATCAACACCTACGACACCCTCGGCCTTGACGAGGAGTATGCCAAGGTCATCAGGAGCTTTGCAAGCCTTGAGTACGGCGGCCAGGTGGGCTCCTCCGCCTCCCAGAGCTACGGCTACTCCAGCGGCGGCTTCGACTCCTACGGCGATTTGCTCAATACGCTCCTGGGCGGCTACTCATACGCCGACAGCAGCTCCTACGGCGGCTCGGCCTATGGAAGCTCCGGCCCCTCGGGCGCGCTCTCCGGCGGCTACACCAATTCTTACGGGCAGTCGAGCGCGGGCTATAGCCTCGATATGGGCGATCTGTTCAGTCTCTTCTCCGCCTTCTCCGGGCGCAGCCTCGGCGGTGACAAGAGCTGGGTCGACACACAGCTCATCGCCGATCACGCGAAGGCCATGAGCGAAAGCTTCCTCGACCCCGGCAGGCTTACGGTCTCCTACGCAAACGGCCGCCCCGTCGTCTCCCTGACGGACAAGGAGTGGGCCCAGATCCAGACCGTGGAGCTGAACGTCTTTGCCGACGACGGCGAGGGCTATTTCGACCTGGGCCTGGATAACCTCTTCGAGATCGAAGACGGCAATCTCCTGATCGACTACGACGCCACCTGGCTCACCATCAACGGACAGCTCGTGGCCTACTATCTCGTCTCCGACAGCCAGAACCCGGACGGCAGCTGGACCACCATCGGCCGTATCCCGGCGCTCCTCAACGGCGAGAAGGTCAATCTCCAGGTCATCTTCAACGACGAAAACCGCTACGGCACCATTACCGGGGCCTACCCGTTCTACGCCGGCGCCGAGACCGATACAAGCCCCAAGGGCCTTGTCCCGCTCCGGCGCGGCGACAGGCTGGAGTTTGTGTGCGACTACTATGGCTACGACAACAGCTTCCAGGCCACCCACAAGCTCGACTCGAGCCTCACTGTCACGGGCGAGCTGGTGCTTGAAAACCTCAGCGTTACCAACAACGTTATCCCCAGCTATCGCTTTACCGATATTTACGGCAACCACTATTGGCTCAGATTCTGAGCGTGGAATAATTCAGGAGGTACAAAAACCATGGGACTCATTTCCAAACTGCTGAAAACCGGCCTTACGATCGGTGCGCTCGTCACCGCCTACCAGGCCACCCAGAAGACCAAGAAGGAGACCGGCACCATTGATGCCGACGCCTTCGTGCGCAACTTCAAGGATCAGGCGATCGAGAACACCAAGATCGTCGCCGACACCGTCAAATCCCAGCTCGCCGGCAAGCCCGCCGAGACCAAGGGCGACTACCGCGTCTCCGACGAGGGCGAGAACGGCTACACCTATGTGGACGCCAAGCCCGCCGAGGGTGAGGCCAAGCCCGCCGACAAACAGGCCAAGCCCGCCGACAAACAGGACAAGCCCGAGGACAAGCAGGCCAAGCCCGAGGACAAGGTGAACGAGGTGCTCGAGACCGTGAAGGAGAAGGCACCCGAGGTCATCGAAAAGGTGCAGGACATCGTGGAGGATATCCGCGAGAACGCGCCCGAGTACAAGGCCAAGGCCCAGGAGTTCGTCGAGGATGTCAAGGAAGCCGCGAAAAAGGCCCTGGACAAGGACGACAAGTAATCTCATAAGCAAGAAACAGGAGCCGTGAAGTTTTGCTTCACGGCTCCTGTTTTGTCATGCGGATATTTATTTTTGTCATCCCGAGCGAAGCGAAGGATCTTTTCCTTCTGCGTTTTTCCTTCGGTTTCAAATATATCCCAGATGTTCCAGCAGAATCTTAACGCCGATGCCGATAAGGATTACGCCGCCCGCGATCTCCGCCTTCGCCTTGTAGCGCAGACCGAACTGATGGCCGATGTACACGCCGAGGACCGACAGCAGAAAGGTGGTCACGCCGATGAGCGAGGCGGCGGGCAGAATGCGCACCTGCAAAAAGGCAAAGGTCACGCCCACGGCCAGCGCGTCGATGCTGGTGGCGACGGCGAGCAGCAGCATGGTTTTGAAGCTCAGGTCGTCGTCCAGATCGTCTGCCTGCTTTGCCTCGCGGATCATGCTGATGCCGATCACGGTCAGCAGCCCGAAGGCGATCCAGTGGTCGATGCTCTCGATCACGTGCTCAAAGCGATAGCCCAGCGCCCAGCCGATCACCGGCATCAGAAACTGAAAGCCGCCGAAGTACAGCCCCACCAACACCGCATGGCGCGGCGAAAGCTTTTTGAGGCTCAGCCCCTTGCAGATGGACACGGCAAAGGCGTCCATGCTCAGACCCACGGCGATCAGCAGCAGTTCAAAAAATCCCATATCCCATACTCCCACATGTTGGTTTCATCAGAGTATAACAAGTGTGCGGAAAAGTCAAGAGAAGTTAGGAAGCCTTCTCCGCAATCCTTCCGCAGAGTGCGGAAAACCGCGCCTGCAGCTTCTCCGCAAAAGACGGAATACCCAGAAGTGTAAAGAGGCGCCCGCGCAGAAGGTCCACCGGAATGCACAGCAGCGTGATCACCAGCGCCGAGCCCAGTACGTTCAGCCATGCGAAGGATCGGGGCAGGGGACTTAAAAGCCCGGCACAGGGAACAATGAGCCAGTTCCAGACGGTGGTGTGCAGCAGAAACACGCCCAGCGCCGCCGAGGACGCTTTCTCCATAAATCTGCTGCCCGGCCCGGTAAGCCGCGCGTGCAGGAGCAGCAGGCAGATCGCCGCAAGGGCGATGGTCGGGGAGGTGTAGCTGTAGAAAATCTTCTCCGTGTTGCCGGGAAAACCGTCGGGTAAGAAGAAGGAGCGCATGCCCCAGCGCCAGGCGGCGGTGAGCAGCAGCGAGGCGAAAAGCACCAGCCGAAGCCTGCCCGCAGAAATGGCGGAGAACCACCCGTGTTTTCGCAGCGAGGCGCCCCAGAAGTAAAGCACCGCCAGCCACATCCAGTTATAGCCCTCGCCCAGCAGGAAGGGATCGCAGTCCATCACGGCCCGCAGGGCGGTGGAGACGACGGTGAGGGCCAGAAGCGCAAGGCATATAACGGCATTCACGCCGCGGGAGACATGGCGCACGATGAGGTTCAGCCCCGGGGCCAGGAGCATCATTTCAAAGTAGGCGGTCATGTACCAGTTGACCCGCCGCGTTACCGGCAGGAAAACGTCCGCAAGGCTCACCTCTGCGATCCCCAAGAGGGACGGCAGGAGCAGGAAGAACACGCGGTAGAACACAAACTGCAGCCACAGCAAAATCAGCGACTTGAGGCGCAGGGAATTTCCCTCCTCGCGGTAGCCGAGCCAGCCGCTCAGAAGCCCAAAGCAGTTGACCGCGCAGAACACCAGCGCGTAGACAAAGGCGTTTACAAACAGACTGATCCCCGTGCTGCTGCCCAGATCTCCGAGCAGGGCAAAGAGATGGATGCACACCACAAACCAGGCCGACAAAATGCGCAGCCGGTCCATTCCCGCTTGTCTGTTCTTCATAGTCCTTGCTCCTTTGCAAAAAGCTGTCTCAACACACCGCGTCATAGCTTCGCGAAGCGAAGAATCTTTACCAGAAGCCCTGTAAAGACTTGAAAGAAAGATCCTTCGCTACGCTCAGGATGACAGACGGACATTGGCTTGAGACAGCTTTATTCATCCAATTTGTAGGTAATATCCTCTTTGAGGCTCAGGCGCGGCTCGGTGCGGCGCACAAGGCGGATCATCGCCGGGATGTGCCGCAGCAGCACCAGTCCCGCCGTCATAAGCGCCAGTCGCAGGAGCAGGGAGTCGTCCACCGCCAGCACCGACACCATCGTATACACCACCGCCCCCGCAACGGTGCCGAGAGAGAGATAGCGCGTGAGGGCGATCACGCCAGCGGTCACGATCATGGCCGCCGCTCCCACGGAGTTTCCCACCATGAAGGCCGCCACGATCATGGCCACCGACGCATGGCTGCCTCGAAAGCCGTAGAACACAGGAAAGAGCCTGCCCAGCACCAGCACAAAGCCCGCGAAGGCGCGGCCCACGTCCGCATGCCCGCGTATCCCGAGCAGCAGGGAGCCCACAAGGATCGGGATAAGATCCTTCACAAGCTCCACGGCCAGGAGCTTGAAGAAGCCCCCGATGCCGAACAGCCGACGGAAGTTGGAGATGAATCTGGTGTGATCCCCGAGGCGCCGGAGGTTGCGGTGAAAGACGAAGTTTGACGCCAGCACCATCGTGTCCATGCTGCCGAAGAGGTAGGCGACGATGGCGGTCAGACCCAGAAGGAGCCAGTAGATGCTCATTCCTTGTCTCCCTTCTGACGGATCACAATGCGGATGGGCGTGCCCTCCAGGCCGAAGACCGCGCGGATCTGGTTTTCCAGATACCGCTGGTAGGAGAAGTGGAACAGCTCCTTGCTGTTGCAGAAGATGACAAAGCAGGGGGGCTTGATGCCCGTCTGGGTCATGTAGTAGATCTTCAAACGGCGGCCCTTGTCGGTGGGCGGCTGGACGCGCGCCTGGGCGTCGGCCAGGACATTGTTGAGCATACCTGTAGAGATGCGCATGTTGGTTTGGTCGTTTGCAAAGTTGATGAGCTCAAAAATGCGGTCGGTGCGCTGGCCGGTGAGGGCGGAGATGAACAGCACCGGGGCATAGCTCATGAAGCTTAAGTCGCGCATGATGTCCTTGCGCATCTTCTCCATGGTGCCTGTCTCTTTTTCCACGAGGTCCCATTTGTTCACGACCACGATGGAAGCCTTGCCCGCTTCATGCGCAAGCCCTGCGATCTTGGTGTCCTGGTCGGTGACGCCGTCACGGGCGTCGATGAGGATGAGGCACACGTCGGCGCGCTCGATGGCGAGCTGGGCACGCATGACGGAGAACTTCTCCACGCGCTCCTCCACCTTGGACTTGCGGCGGATGCCGGCGGTGTCGATGAACATATAGCGGCCCTTGTCGTTTTCAAAGAGCGTGTCCACCGCGTCACGGGTGGTGCCCGCCATGTCGCTGACAATGAGTCGCTTTTCGCCGAGAATGTGGTTAATGAGAGAGGACTTGCCCACGTTGGGCTTACCGATGACGGCGACCTTGATAAAGTCGTCCTCGGCCTCGTTTTCCTCCGCCTCGGGGAAGTACTTTAAACACTCGTCCAGCAGGTCCCCGGTGCCGTGACCGTGCACGGCGGAGACGGCGATGGGATCGCCCAGGCCCAGCTCGTAAAACTCATAGAGCGCCGGGTCCTCGGTCCCTGTGGAGTCCGCCTTGTTGACAGCCAGCACCACGGGCTTGCGCGAGCGCTTGAGCATATTCGCCACGTCCTTGTCCGCGGCGGTGACGCCGGTGCGGATGTCGGTGACGAGGATGATGACGGTAGCGGTGTCGATGGCGATCTGCGCCTGCTCGCGCATGAAGAGCAGGATCTCACTGTCGGTGGACGGCTCAATGCCGCCGGTGTCCACCATGTCGAAGGTGCGGCCGCACCACTCGCAGGGCGCGTAGAGTCTGTCACGGGTGACGCCGGGGGTGTCCTCCACGATGCTCAGGCGCTGGCCGACCAGGCGGTTGAATAACATGGACTTGCCCACGTTCGGGCGGCCCACAATGGCAACAAGAGGTCTTGACATTTCAAATCCTCCTTATAATCAAAGTGGAAAGTGGAGAGTGAAAAGTGGAGTTATGGTGTGCCTTCGGCACAAATTAAAATCATCTGCGAAGCAGATACATTCACTTCACTTTCCACTTTTAACTTTTCACTTTATAATCAGGTATTGTATCTGTAAAATTTCTCGCCCGTCTCTTCCCGGACGGGGATCTGTACCTCGGGCAATATCCCGAACATGGCGTCGCAGAGGGCAAAGCCGTCCGACTCCACCGGGTAGATGGGCACGCCGAGGGCGGCGCTTGCCTCTTCCAGCTTCACGTCGTCCAGAAAGTCGAGCTCCTGCCTTCTCAGCATGTTCTGGGAGACCAGCAGGCGCTCGCCCAGCTCCTTGCCCTTGAGCTGCTTGATTAAATCGCCGCCGGTTACAAGACCGGTGACGTTGATGCTGTGGCCGAAGAAGTCGTTCTCGATGGCGTAGACATGGCCCTTGAGATTCGGGAAGGCTTCCCGCGCATATTGCAGCAGCTTTTCAATGTAGGGCGCCGCCGAGACACCCGTGGCGATGGCAAAGTCGATGCCGTCCGGCTCGTCCGCCAGCTTCACCGCGCTCTTGAACTCCGTCTCCAGCAGGCGCAGGGTGCCCACGCCGTTTTCAAGCTGAGTGTATTCCTCGTAAAACGCATCCGGCGGAAGCTCCCGCTCCGCCTTGATATACAGCTCATCCCCGCAGAAAAAGATGCGGCTGCCGTGCCGGTGACGGCACAGCTCTGAAAAGGTCTCCACCAGGTCGATGGTCTCTCCCGCGTGCTCCCTGGTAAAGGGTGTGAGGGGGTAGAGATACTTGCGGTGCTTGGTCAGACCCACCGGCACGATGGAAACGCTGTGTACCGCGGGCCAGAGCGCCTCCAGCTCCCGCATGGAGCGCAGCAGCTCGTCCCCGTCGTTAAGTCCCGGGCAGCACACGATCTGGCAGTTCATCACGATGCCCGCCTTTGCAAAGCGGCGCATGATGTCGATGGTCTCGCCCGCCCTGGGGTTTCGCAGCATTTTGCAGCGAAGATCCGGATTCATGGTGTGCACCGACACATTGATGGGGCTGACGTGCAGGGCGATGATGCGCTCCACCTCGCGGTCGGAGAGGTTTGTGAGCGTGATGTAGTTTCCCAGCAGAAAGCTCAGCCGTGCGTCGTCGTCCTTAAAGTACATGGTTTTGCGCATGCCGCGCGGCAGCTGATCAATGAAGCAGAAGACGCAGGCGTTGGCGCAGGAACGCGGCGCGTCCATGAGGTAGCTTTCAAAGTCCAGCCCCAGATCGCCGCCCTCGCCCTTTTTGACATGCAGGTTGTAGCGCGACCCGTCCGGCTTTTGCAGGACCACTTCGAGGTCGCGGTCATAGGCGAAGAACTTATAATCGAGCACGTCGAGGATCTCGTTGCCGTTGATGGACACCACCGTGTCCCCGATCTCCACGCGCCCATGCAGAGGGCTCGTCGGATCGACAGACTTTATATAATTGTCTTCCATCCGGGTTCCCTCCTCTGTTTTCTTGGCTCCCCCTATGGGGGAGCTGTCGCGGCCGATCTCACGCGAGGCTGCGACTGAGAGGGTGTACAAGGGCGTACAGGCCCTCTCCGCCCCAGTGTGCGCACTGAGGCACCTCTCCCAAAGGGAGAGGCAAGAAGAATGTTTAAGTAAAATGCAAAAGGAGGAAAGGTATGCAGCCTTTCCTCCTTTAGCAGCTTTACTTGCTCTCTTCAACAGCGATGACTGTCCGGCCCTTGTACTGACCGCAAGCCTTGCAGGCGCGATGGGGCATGCAGAAAGCACCGCAGTTGGGGCACTTGACGACATTGGGAGCGGTGAGCTTCCAAACGGAAGAACGCCTCTTGTCACGTCTCTGTCTCGATACTTTTCCTTTTGGGACTGCCATGTTGACACCTCCTGTTGACAGCTGTTCTGAGCAGCTTCATCATTCAAAAATTATTTATCCAAAAGCTGCTCAAGCACAGCAAATCTTGGATCAATTGGTTTCCGGCACCCACAGGGGCCGAGGTTCAGGTTTTTGCCGCAGGTCGGACACAGACCCTTGCAGTCCTCTTTGCAGAGGAACTTGGTTTCCATGTCCAGGATGAAGAGGGTGGAGAGGATCTCGTCGAGGTCGATCTCATTGCCCTCCAGTACGAAGAGCGAGGGATCATCCTCAGGATTTTCCTCCACCACGGTCGCATCCAAGTCCATTTCCTTGAGGCTTTCAAACTCCTCGCCGCAGCGGTCGCACAGGCAGATCATCTCCGCCGTGAGCGTCCCGGTCAGCCGCAGGATGCCGGCCTCATTGAAAACGCGCCCTTCGGCATACGGCTTGCGGGGATAGGCCTTCACCGAGGGAAAATCCAGACCCTCCGTCTCCAGCTCACACGAAAAGGGAACGGAGCCGCCCGGTATTTCGATGATCGAACTCAGATTCAGACGCATGGTAAGCACCTCGCACAGTCGCTTTAGTATTATAGATTACTTGACAAGACTTGTCAACACTATTTTCTTATAGTATAATGCAAAAAAATTGAGGTTTTGAAGGGGAATTTTTGTTCAAATGAAGGAGTTTGCCATCAAAAGCAACGACGCGGGCCAGCGTCTGGACCGTTTTGTGGGCAAGGCCGTGCCGCTGCTGCCGGAGTCGCTGCTGCAAAAGTACATCCGACTCAAGCGCATCAAGCTCAACGGCAAGGGCGCCAAGCGCGACACGCGTTTAAGCGAGGGCGACACGGTGCAGCTTTACATCAACGACGAGTTTTTTGAAAAGCCCCGGGAGGAAAACTCTTATCTGAAGGTCGGCACCCCGCGCCTGACCATCGTGTACGAGGACGAAAATATCCTCCTGCTGGACAAAAAGCCCGGGGTCCTCTGCCACAGTGCGGGCGTATGGGATTATAACACACTCATTGCCAATGTCCAGGCCTACATGGCCCAGAAGGGGGAGTGGCGGCCCAAGGAGGAAAATTCCTTCGCCCCGGCCCTCTGCAACCGCATCGACCGCAACACCGGCGGCATCGTCATCGCGGCGAAAAACGCCGAGGCCCTGCGTATCTTAAACGACAAGATCCGCGACCGGGAGATCGAGAAATACTACCTCTGCGCGGTGCAGGGCAAGCCGAAGCCCGCCGCGGGGCGGCTTGAAAACTATTTGTTCAAGGACGCGAAAAAAAACCAGGTCTTTATCAAGGATCGGCCCGAGCCCGGGGCCAAGACCGCCGTGACCGAGTACCGCCTGCTCATGACCAAGGGCCCGCTGTCGCTGGTAGAGTGCAGGCTTCTCACCGGGCGCACCCACCAGATCCGCGCTCAGATGGCCCACGCGGGCTGGCCGCTTTTAGGCGACGGCAAGTACGGCAGCGAGCGTTTTAATAAGGGCTTTGAAGAGAAGGGCCAGGCCCTCTATTCTTACCGCCTGCGCTTCGATTTCCCCACCGACGCGGGCGCACTCGAATACCTGCGCGGCAGGGAATTTCGCGTGCAGCAGGTGGACTTTGCCGAAAAGTATTTCGGCGTGACGGAGCTGACGTTTTAAAAATATAGCTCCCTTTGTGAAAGGGAGCTGCCGCAACGCGGCTGAGGGATCGACTTGCGTGAAACATCGGTGATCGATCCCTCCGGCCTGCGGCCACCTCCCTTTTTCCAAAGGGAGGTATTATTTTGCCGCTTTTACCAGCTGCTGCCCTCGGGGATGATCTGCCCGTCGGCGGTGATGTTCCGGCAGTCATAAACCAGATAGGCATAGTTCGGAATGTCGTGGATGTTGCAGGAGGTGAGGGCGATGTCGCGGCTGTTGTGGAAATAGCAGGCCCCGTTGGAGCAGTCGTGGATCTCGGTATAGCTGACCTCGCCGCCGCGGCAGTTATAGCAGGTGATGCCCAGAATGCCGCAGCCATAGAGGGAGCAGTCTGTCACCTTGAAATCGCTGCAGTCCATGAGGCTCAGCACGCCGCCCGCGCAGCCGAAGTCCTCCACGTCCTGGGTATGTCCGGCGGTGAATTTTGAAAGGCTCAGGTTCTTGCAGCTTTCAAAGCTCATGACCTCGCAGTAGCGCGGCTCGGCCACGATGCGCGCCCGGTGGGGGCCATTGGCCTTGATGCTGAGATTGTCCGCGCCGTGAATCACCAGGCCCGGCCCGTCGTAGCAGCTCATCCAGTACCAGTAATCGCCGCTTGCATAGCCGTAGCCCTGGGACTTGCTCAGATCATATACCCCGTCCTCCAGAAAGATGGCGGTGTCCGGCGCGATGGAGGCTAATAGCTCGTCCACATTGTGTACGTGTATCATCCCGTCTTCGGAGACCGCCGGGGCGGTGACCGTGATTTCCTCCACTGCGGGCTCTGTCCATTCGGAGTCCCCGTCGCGGGTGAGAGCCTCGAGCTCTGCGTCGGTGTAGGTCTCGCCGTCCGGCTTCACCGCACGTTCACTTTTCTGCCAGGTCTCCATATACCAGCCGTTTGCGCAGTTGTTGTCCTTGAAGGAGCAGTTATCCACCACGGGCTGGAAGACGGTGCTGAAAAACATGCCGTCAAAGGTGTTGCGGCTTACGTCGCAGCCGGCCAGCTGAAACATTTTGGCGGCGCTGAGATCCAGCAAACAAGTGCCCTTGCAGTCGCGTATGGTGGTGTTGAGGATGGCGGTGCTCCAGCTCGCGTTCAGGGAGAACACGCCGTAGCCCTCGATCCCGTGAATCGAACAGCCGTCAAGGTAAATCCCGCAGCTGTTCGCGGCATACAGCGCGCCGTAGCTGCAATCGCGGATGGTGGTGCCCTCCGCGCGCACCTCGCGGGTGCGGATAAGCTCCAGCCCGTAGGTGCCGCAGCCGTAGAGATCGCAGTTTGTCACGGTCATCCAGCTGCAGTCGGTCATGTTGATGACCGCGCCCGTGCAGTAGCCGGGCCCGTCGGTGTGGCCCGCGGTGAAGCCCTCCAGCGCCACGTTCTCGCATTCCACGAATTTCAGCACGCAGGCATAGCGCGGCACGGTGACGATCTCCGTCCCGGGGCGGGCGGCGCGGATGGTGAGGTTCTGGACCTTGTCGATCTCCAGCTCCCAGCCGTCGTCGTAAATCTCGTTCCAGCAGTAGTACTTGCTGCCGAACACGCCGTAGCCCAGGGCGCGGGTGAGATCATAGCTGCGCCCGGTGAGGGTGATCACGGTATTCGGCGCGATGGCCTTCAGAAATTCGTCCACCGTGGCAGCCTCCACCTCGGTGAGCGCTGCGCTTTCCTCGCTCTCCGCGGAGGCGGTACCCGCGTGGGCAAAGAACAGCGCAAACAGCAGCAGTGCCGCCATCAGCAGGGCGCAGAGCCGTTTCTTGTTATCCGTTATGATCATGGGGCAGATCTCCTCTCTTGATCGGATTCAACTATATGACGCCGCAGCCGGGAGAAAGTTCCAGGCAGGACGGTGCCTTTTCTGTTTGTGAAAAAGATATTTTTGTTTTTTGACGGGATTTTACGAAATTCTTTTGACAAATTCCATAACATGGTTTACAATAATCTGCGTATACAAGATGCGTACAGAATGCGCGTATATAATTCTGAATGAAAGAGGAAGCAAGATATGAAAAACAAGATCATTGCGCTGGCCCTTGTTATAGTCATGCTGTTTGCCCTGTCCGCGTGCAGCGCCAAGCAGAGCGCACCGGCACCGACCGAGACGCCCGCGCCCACGGCTGAGCCTACGCCCGAACCCACCCCGGAGCCCACGCCCGAGCCTGCTCCCGAGCCCACCCCCGCAGGGATCGAGCCGGATTCCGGCATCCACACCATCGTCAGCAAGGCCAAGGGCTTCAGCATTGATTACGACAGCAAGTATGTCGCAAACGAGCTGCCCATGGGCGGCATCATCATCAACGCCGGCACCGACGAGGGCGTGCCCTACTGCACCGTGAGCCTCATGGAGAAGCAGATCATGGGTGTTGACAACGTCATCGATGCCGTCACCTACCTGCGGGAGCTGGGCGCCAGCGCCGTTGAAGAGCTGGGCGACGCAATGCTGACTCCTCCGGGAGAGCCCGCCACCTTCATCGAAGGCCGCGACCTCTACAACATCTACTACACCTATAACGATGAACAGCTCGGCGGCACGGTGATCTGCGCCTACTACGCCGAAAACCTCGAGGACGGCCGCGTCGTCGTCTTCAACTCCACCGCGCTTGAGCCTGACAACCCCACCGTCACCGAGATCATCAAGCTCGCAGTGGACACCTTCAAGATCGTTGAGTAATCTCTCCAAAATCCAGACAAACGGCAGCGCCCCGGATTTCCGGGGCGTTGTTGTTTTATCCTCTCGCGTGCTGCTCCAGATCACTGATGTGCATGTACTCGTCGTAGGTGCACCTTCGGTCGATGATGCCGTCGTCGGTGATCTCAATGATGCGGTTTGCCACCGTCTGGGTGAGCTGGTGATCATGGCAGGAGAAGATGATGTTGTACTTGAAGGCCTCGAGGCCGTTGTTGAGCGCGGCGATGCTCTCCAGATCGAGGTGGTTGGTCGGCTGATCGAGCAGCAGAAAGTTTGCGCCCGAAAGCATCATGCGGCTGAGCATGCAGCGCACCTTCTCGCCGCCGGAGAGCACGCGCACGTTTTTATACACATCGTCCCCGGAAAAGAGCATGCGGCCGAGGAAGGTGCGCAGGTAGCTTTCCCGCTTGTCCTCGGAAAACTGGCGCATCCAGTCGATGAGGTCATAGTCGCAGTTGTCGAAATAGCTGTTGTGGTTTTTGGGAAAGTAGCTCGGCTCGATGCTGGCGCCCCACTTGACGCTGCCGGAGTCCGGTTCCTCCTCGCCCATGAGGATCTTATACAGCATGGTCACGGCAAGCTCATTTTTGCCCACAAGGGCGATCCTGTCCTCCTTGCCGACAATGAAGCTCACGTTGTTGAGAAGCTTCACGCCGTCCACTGTCTTGGAAACCTCGGTGACGAAGAGACGGTCCTTGCCCGGCTCACGGTTGGCCTTGAAGCCCACCCAGGGGTAGCGGCGGTTGGAGGCGGGCAGCTCCTCCACGGTGATCTTGTCCAGGAGCTTGCGGCGGGAGGTGGCCTGCCGGGACTTGGACTTGTTGGCGGAGAAGCGGGCGATGAAGGTCTGCAGCTCCTGGATCTTCTGCTCGGCCTTTTTGTTCTGGTCCTTGATGAGCTTCTGGATGAGCTGGCTGGATTCATACCAGAAGTCGTAGTTGCCGACGTACATCTTGATCTTGCCGTAGTCGATGTCCACGATGTGGGTGCAGACGTTGTTGAGAAAATAGCGGTCATGGCTCACGACCAGCACCGTGCCCTCGTAGTCCATGAGGAAATCCTCCAGCCATACCACGCTTGCAAGGTCGAGGTTGTTGGTCGGCTCGTCGAGCAATATCACGTCCGGGTGACCGAAGAGGGCCTGAGCCAGCAGCACCTTCACCTTGATGCGCGGGTCGGTGTCCCGCATGAGCTCCTGGTGCAGCGCCACGTCCACCCCGAGGCCCTGGAGGATGCGCGATGCGTCGCTCTCGGCCTCCCAGCCGCCGAGCTCGGCAAACTCCTCCTCGAGCTCGGAGGCACGAATGCCGTCGGCGTCATCGAAGTCCGGCTTTTCATACAGCGCGTCCTTCTCCTTGCCGCACTCGTAGAGGCGCATGTTTCCCATGATAACGGTGTCGAGCACCGTGTAATCGTCGTACAGGCTCTGGTTCTGCTTGAGCACCGACATGCGCCGCTTGGGGTCGAGCACGACGCTGCCGCTGGTGGGCTCCAGCTCCCCGGAGAGGATCTTGATAAAGGTGGATTTGCCCGCGCCGTTTGCGCCGATGATGCCGTAGCAGTTGCCGGGCGTGAACTGCAGGTCCACGCGGGAGAATAGCACGGTCGGCCCGAACTGGATGGAGAGATCGTTGACAGAAAGCATAGTGGTCTCCTTTGCTGCTTGCCGTCATCCTGAGCGCAGCAAAGGATGACGAGTGTTTTTCACAGTATACCGTTTTCCGGCGGCGGCTGTCAATGGGCGGCTGCGCCACTCAGCGCCGGAACAGCGTTTCCGCCATGTCGGCGGCGTAGGACTGAACAGCCTGCGAGGCGTTCCTTCCGGCCACGGCGTTCGCGGTGTAGGAGGCAATTTCTTCAACGCTGAGCCGGCTGTCCCCGTTCGTATCCGCCGGCATGGAGCCGGTATAGGCGCTGCTGCCGTAATTGCAGCCGCCGCCGGTCACAAGGGCTGCGGTGAACAGCCCGTGCCCGTTGATCTCACCGGCGATCTGACTTTTACCGCAGGCGGTGATGACCACAAACTTGCTTTGTGCAAGCTCACCGGCATCGAAAACCTCGTCATCGGAAAGCACGAGCGTGGGTTCGCAGGCAGTGAAGGCATCGATCATACTCTGGTTGAAGGCCTCCAGCTCCCGGAGCCCGTCTCCGCCGTCCCGATCGTAGGTCTCCTGATCGGCAAGCCCATCTCCGCCGTCGCGGTCGATCGCGGCCCCGCTGTAGCAGCTGTCGAGAATGACGATCACGCGGCCCGGGACCCTGGAGAGTGCGTCGGCCAGCTCACTTGAAGTGAGATACGTATCGTCGATACCGACGAGCGCGCCGTGGGAGTCGGTGCCGGTATAGCCCCTGCCGTGCCCGGCATAGTAGAAAAGCGAGACGTCCTTCCCGGCGGCGTCGGCAAACACGGAGCCGATGGCACTGAGCATATCGCTTTTGGTCTGATCCGGCCTGGCGGTACAGGAAAAGCCGTTGGAAAAACTGAGAAGCAGATTGCTCATGGCGTTCATGTCGTTGATGCAGCCTCGGAGGGGATTATTCTTGTAGGCGTTGTTTCCGATCAGCAGCGCGCGGTATGTGACCGCGTCGGGATCGGTGACCGGAAAGCCGCGTGTCTTTGCCCAGCTGTAGCCGTAGCTGTCGGCTGAGGCGGTGAAGGCAACGTTAGACGATGCGTCAAAGGCGTCGTCCGCGATGAAGCGCAGCGAGGCGGGCAGGTTCATTTCTTTGACGCTGCTGTCGGCAAAGGCTCTGCTGCGGATTTCGGTGATACCGTCGGGCAGGACCACCGTGCCGAGAGCCCGGTCCCCATAAAACGCGCCGTCCTCGATAAGCTTCACCGAAGCCGGAAGCTCCAGCACGGAATCCGCGTATGCCGCCCCCGGCAGGGCGAGCAGCAGGCCGCACAGCAGGAGCAGGGAAAGGATAAACGATATATATTTCAATATATATTTCATTAGAATCCCTTCCTGTTCTCCTTCCTGCCTGACGACGGCGATGCTGCCGCTTGCGGAAAGAATAATTCCAAAAAGATTATCAAAACACAGCTATCCCGTGATCCGGTAGATCATCAGCCCCGTATCTCCGCTCAGGGGCTCTATGAGCTCAGCCTTCGCGTCCGGGTAATACGCGCCGCGCAGGTAGGCGAGGGTGCGGTCGATTTCATGGTCAATGAGGCGCACGTCCTCGCGGTTGACCAGATCGCGGTAGGGATTTTCAATATCCCATCTGTCCAGGACCGCCTCGATCTCCGGGTGGCCCATGCTCCAGCCGCCGATGAGCAGGAGCTTGTCGGCAAAGAGTGCGGGCGGTGTCTCCAGCGGGGTATAAAGCTGGTGGTCGATGGCCCAGATCTTGGTGAGATACAAGTGCTCATCGTCCTCCAGAATGCGCGCGATGGCGGCCTTGTCGCTGCTCTTGTCCTCAATGGTGTTGTGCCGGTCGAGCCAGCAGTAAGCCCGGTTCATGCGCCAGGTGATAAACAGGCTTAAAAGCAGCACCGCCGTGAGCAGCAGCTTTTCGGCCTTGAGCTTTTCCGTGTCCAGCGCAAAGCTCAGCACCACCGCCATGGCGAGGAAAAGGCCGATGTCCACCCGGTTTGCGAGAAAGCGGTCGGCGTAGATCATGGCGAGGTAAATGCCGCCGAAGAGCCCGGCCATCGCCCCAAGACTGATCCAGGTCCCGGCCCGGCGTTTCCCGCAGGCAAGCCAGATTACAAGCATCAGCGCAAAGCCCGCGAAGGGGCGGTCCAGCGTAAAGCCCATCAGGCACTTGTTGAGGAAGACGCCCAGGCACTCGCCCGGGGTGCGGCGGGGGATCAGCTCGTCGCGCGCCGCGATCAGGGTTTCGAGATTCTTCTGATTAAAGCGCTCGGTGTCGTAAAAGCTCCACTTCTTCATCATGTAGACGAAGTTTTCGTCCATGCCGACGGAGTCGTAGACCTCCGGCATTTCCGAATATTCCGGGGTCTGGAAGTCGATAAAGCTTGAGCGCGTGTTGTTGAAAGTCCAGAAGCCGCCCGCCTCGGGCCGCTGCCACACGGCATAGTCCAGGACAAACAGTCCCGCCGCGCACACGGCCAGCAGCGTAAAGGGCGCGATCAGGCGAAGGTATTGCCTGACCCTCTCGCCGAGCGGAAAGCTGCGGTTTTCCGCACCGCGTTCAATGAGCAGCGCGAGAACGCCGCAGGCCATCAACAGCGCGCAAACGCCGAACTCCTCAAAGCGCCACACATAGCCGCAGAGCGCAAGTACAAAGCCGAGGATCAGCGGCGTCCTTTGCCTCCGTCCGCGGCCGTTCCTCACGGCGTGGAGCATCAGCGCCATCCCGCCGACGGTGCCGACGGCGGCAGGCTTGGAGAAATTCATGCTGAGATAACAGTCCGTCCCGAACGCGCCGAGCAGCACCGCCGTCATCACAAGCGCCGGGCCGAGGCGATATCGCCGCAGCAGCACCCAGGTGACGGCGGAAAAGCCGAGGTACAGCAGCAGATACTGGGCGGCGGAATACCAGTTGAAGCCGTCGCCAAGAAGACTGTACACGGCTTTCATCAGGAACCCGAGGCAGATGTTGATAAAGGGAGCGTACATGGTCTTGTGCGCCATCTGCCCGTCGAAGAATTTGGAGATAAAGAGATCGTCGTTTGTCTCCCACATGGGGGCAAAAAAGCGCAGCATGACAGAGAGAAATACCGCGTTGAGCCCGAGGGCCAGCAGGACGCGGGGCCATGCTTTCTGATTCCATTGTTCCTTCAAGCTCATGGCGCGTCCCTCATTTCAGAATGCGGTAGATATCCAGTCCCGTTTCACTGCTCAGCGGCTCTACCAGCTCTGCCGAAGCCTCGGGGTCGTAATGCTCGTGGATATATTGCAGGGTGAGGTCAACGTTGTCCTCAATCAAATAAACTCTGGGATTGCCCACGCAGTCACGGAAGGGGTTTTCCACCCCATACTTTGCCAGGTTTTCCATGATCGTCGGGTGCAGGCAGTCAAAGCCGCCCAGCAGCACGATCTTGTCCCAGTAGCCCTTGCCGTAGGGCTCGAAGGGGGACCAAAGCCCGTCCGTCACCGCGTCGAGCTTGGCGAGGTACACGTGGTCCTCGTCGGCCAGAAGGCGCTCGTAGGCGGCACGCGTCTCGCTCTTGTCCTCCGCAGGGGCGGTGCGGTACCAGTCACGCATGAGGTAGTGGCTGGTAAATACAGCCAAGACAAGCACCAGCACGGTCAGGAGTCTTTCGCGCCTGAGCTTCTCCGCATCCAGCATCAGCGCCAGCACCGCTGCCACGCACAGCAGAAGACCGAGATCCACCCTGTCCACCAGATAGCGCCCGCGCCAGATGAGGTAGAGATAGGCGGCACAGAAAACCGCGCCCTCGCAGGCGAGGCATGCCCAGTCGCGCAGAGAATGCTCACCCGCCGCCAGCCACAAGACCAGGATCAGCAGCAGGCCGTAGATATGCAGATTCAAAAAGAAGCCGGGGACGGCCTTGTCGAGAAATTCCCCCACGCACTCGCCCATCGACGGACGGGGGAAGAGCTCATCCCGGGCCTCCGTGATGGCCTGCATGGTCCCGGCGGAGAAAACCTCCGGGTCAAAGTAATCGCTGTCGTAGGCAAGCTGCACGTCGGCCCTGGAAAGCCCCAGCGCGTCGTAGGCCTCGGGCATAGCCTCATAGGCGGGCCTGCCATAGTCGGAATATTGAACGCGCACCTTGTCAAATTCGTGGTAGGTCGTCCACGGCTCCTTCGACCAGGCCCATTCGTTCACGGCGTAAAAGCCTGCGCACAGCACAAGGACCAGCACATAGGGCAGCGCAAGCCTTCCGAAGCTTTTCAGCTTTTCCCCGGCGCTGTCCTTTGCCGCAAGCAGATCCCAGAGCGGGCGCAGACACAGGACCGCCATCAGCCCGAAGCAGGGCAGAAACTCCATATCCCTGAGCAAAAAGCCCATCACGGAAAGCAGCACGCCGAAGCACAGAGCGACAGAGGGCCGTCCCTCCCGCTCAAAGGCGTAGAGGAGCAGGGCCATCCCACCCACGGTACACACCGCCGCGGTTTTGGTATAGCTAATGATGCAGTAGACATCCACCCCAAAAAAGAGCAGGATCACCGTGGTCACTGCCGCGCCGCGAAGCGCGCCGAGCCGCTCGCAGAGCGTGAAGGACAGCGCCGTCAGCCCCGCGTACAAAAGCGCGTACTGACAGAAGGTGTGCCAGGCGATCTCCCGCCCGAGTACGTTGTAGATGCCCTTGAGCGCCGCGCCCAGTACGATGTTGATATAGGGAATATAGGCGGTGCTGTTTGCCATCTGCCCGTCCACAAACGCGGAAAGGGTGGGGTCGTCGTTGCTCTCAAAGCCGACGCGCACGATCACCGCCGTGAGGACGAGAAAGACGGCGTTGAGAATGAGCGCGGCGCGAAGACTCGCGCCGCGCGTGCGATCGTTTCTCACTTGACGCTCCCGGCAAAGCGCAGGAAGGCGGCGCGTCCCGCGTCATCGCGCTTGAAGACGCCCGCGTGCTCCAGCACCTTCATGAACACCACGCCGACCTCCTGGCGCAGGATGCCCTCAGTGTTCTCGGGGGTGAAGGTGTAGCGGGTTTTCAGCTCCTCGACCCAGGGGGCGTGCTTGGCGCAGGTCTCGCTTGCGCTGATGTCGCCGCCGGAGACGATCAGCTCTTCCAGTTCCTTAAGCTCCGCCTTGAGCCGCGCGGGCAGCACCGCAAGGCCCATGACCTCAATGAGGCCGATGTTCTCCTTCTTGATGTGGTGCAGCTCCTGATGCGGGTGGTAGAGACCGAGGGGGTATTCCTCGGTGGTGAGGTTGTTGCGCAGCACCAGGTCCATCTCAAAGTCCCCGTCACGGCGGCGGGCGATAGGCGTGATGGTGTTGTGGGGCTCGCCGTCGGTCTCGGCAAAGATCGTGACGCTTGGATCACTATAGCCGCGCCAGGCGGTGAGGATCTTGTCCGCGAGCTCGGCCACCCGCAGCTTGTCGGCGCATCTGAGGCGGATGACGGACATGGGCCACTTGATGATGCCGGCCTTCACATCCTCAAAGCCGGGGAAGGAGAGCGGCGTTTCGATCTCCGCCTTCGCCATGGCGAAGGTGTAGTGGCCGCCCTGGAAATGGTCGTGGCTCAGGATGGAGCCGCCCACGATGGGCAGGTCAGCGTTGCTGCCGAGGAAGTAGTGGGGGAAGAGGTCTACAAAGTCGAGAAGCTTCAAAAAGGCTGCCTTGTTGATTTTCATGGGCACATGCTGGGAATTGAGGACGATGCAGTGCTCGTTGTAGTAGACGTAAGGGGAGTACTGGAGGAAGAAGTTTTCACCGTTGAGCACGAGCGGGATGAGGCGGTGATTGGCTCTGCCCGGGTAGTCGAGCCTCCCCGCGTAGCCCTCGGCCTCACGGCACAGCAGGCACTTGGGGTAGCCGGAGGCCTTGGCCTTGCCGGCGGCGGCGATGGCCTTCGGGTCCTTCTCGGGCTTGGAGAGGTTGACGGTGATGTCAAGCTCGCCGTACTCGGTGGCGCTCTTCCACTTGAGGTCTTTCACCACACGGTAGGTGCGGATATAGTCGGTGGCGCGGCTGAGATCGTAGTAGTAGTCGGTGGCCTTTTTGGGGTCCTCGGCGTAGAGAGACTTGAATTTCCCGATCACGTCCGAGGGCCGCGGGGTCAGCAGGCCCATCAGGCGGGAGTCAAAGAGATCCTTCTCGGTGATGCTGTCGTCGAGCAGGCCGTTTTCCACGCCGTAGGCGATGAGCTCGGCAAGGATGGGCTCCAGCTCCGCGTTCTCCGTCTCATCGGGACGGGTGAAGCTGTCGAGGTGCAGGGCGCTGAGAAGCGCGTTTTCCGCCCACACGCGGTCGCTTTCCTCAATGAGGCCCTTATTCAGCGCGTAGTTTACCAGTTTTTCAATGCTCAGGTCGATCATATCTTATTCATTCTCCTTCACTTGTTTGATGGAAAGGGAAATGCGGTGCTTTTTCTCGTCCACGTCCAGGACCACGACCTTGACGATGTCGCCGACGGACAGGACCTCGCTTGGGTGGCGGATAAACTTGTTGCTGACCTGGGACACATGCACAAGGCCGTCCTGGTGCACGCCGATGTCCACGAACGCGCCGAAGTCGATGACGTTTCTCACCGTGCCGGTGAGCACCATGCCGGGCTTTAAGTCCTTGATCTCCAGCACGTCTTTTCTGAGCAGTACGGGCGGCAGCTCGTCGCGCGGGTCGCGGCCCGGTTTTAATAATTCGCTTACAATATCATTTAAGGTGGGCACGCCGACGCCGCATTCTTTCGCGGCCTTCTCTGCGCCGTACGCCGCCACGCGGGCCTTGAGCTCCTTGATGTTTCCAGTCTTCACATCCTCGAGCGTGTAGCCGCAGAGTTTTAATAACTGCTCGGCGGCGGCATAGCTCTCGGGGTGGACGGCGGTGTTGTCGAGGACCTGGCTGCTCTCCGGCACACGCAGGAAGCCCGCGCACTGCTGGAAGGCCTTGGGCCCGAGCTTGGGGACCTTGTTGATGGTCTTGCGGCTTGTAAAGATGCCGTTTTCTTCGCGGTAGGCTACAATGTTCTTCGCCGTGGTCTTGTTGAGGCCCGACACCCTCTGCAGAAGAGAAGGGGAGGCGGTGTTTACGTCCACGCCGACGGCGTTGACGCAATCCTCCACCACACCGTCCAGCGTCTCGGCAAGCTGGGCCTGGGGCATGTCATGCTGGTACTGGCCCACGCCGATGGCCATGGGGTCGATCTTCACAAGCTCTGCCAGCGGGTCCTGGAGTCTGCGCGCAATGGACACTGCCGAGCGCAGGTTCACATCGTAATCGGGAAACTCTTCGGCCGCGAGCTTGGAGGCGGAGTAGACCGAGGCGCCGGCTTCGTTTACGATGGCGTAGCTCACGGTTCCGCCGAGCTGTTCGATCATTTCGACCGCCATCTGCTCGGTCTCACGCGAGGCGGTGCCGTTGCCGATGGCGATGTGCTCCACATGATCCTTTTTGATGAGCGCCGACAGCGTGCGGATGGCATCATTCTTGCGCTGCTCGGAGAAGGTGGGGTAGACCACCGCCGTGTCGAGCACCTTGCCGGTCCCGTCCACCACGGCGACCTTGCAGCCGTTGCGGTAGCCGGGGTCGAGGCCCATGGTCACCTTGCCCTTGACGGGCGGCTGCATGAGAAGCGGCTTGAGGTTGAGACCGAACATTTTGATCGCGCCCTCGTTCGCCGTATCGGTGAGGCTGTTGCGGGTCTCGCGCTCCATGGAGGGGAAAATGAGCCGGTCGTATGCGTCGTCCGCCGCCGCTCTGACAAAGGCCATGGAGGGGGCACCGGGGCGGATCACCGCGCGGCGCATACGCTGGAGGGCAAGGTCGCGGTCAAGCTCCACCGATACCTTCAAAAAGCCCTCCTTCTCCCCGCGGTTGACGGCAAGGATCTGGTGACCCTGGAGGCGGGAGACGGCGGCGTTGAAATCGTAGTACAGGCGGTAGACGGAATCCTCCTCCGTGGCGGCCTCGCTGTGCAGAGTTCCGCGCCGCGCGATCAGGTCACGCAGCATGGCGCGGATGCTCGCGTCGTCTGAGATGTTCTCGGCGATGATGTCGGATGCGCCCTGGAGCGCGTCTTCGACGCTCTCCACGCCCTTTTCGGGGTCAACATACTGCTTGGCCAGGACCTCCGGTGCGGGGCTGTCCGGCTTCTGGGCGAAGAGCTCGTCTGCCAGAGGCTCGAGACCCTTTTCCTTTGCCATGGTGGCGCGGGTGCGGCGCTTGGGCTTATAGGGGCGGTAGAGGTCCTCCAGCACGGCCAGCGTCTCGGCTGCGTCGATGGCGGCGGCAAGCTCGTCGGTGAGCTTGCCCTGCTCGGCGATGGAGTTTTTTACAGTCTCCTTGCGCTCAAAGAGGCCGCGCAGGTAGGTAAGCCGCTCCTCGAGCGTGCGCAGGGCGGTGTCGTCCATCGCGCCGTGGAGTTCCTTGCGGTAGCGGGCGATGAAGGGGATGGTGTTTCCCTCGTCGAGAAGCTTGATGACGTTTTCAATATGCTCCAGGGGCCTGTCCAGTTCCCGGGCCAGGATTTGACTGATGCTTTCCATGGGTTCTCCTTCGTTTGGTTTTCGTTCAATTTTATATTATAGCATGTTCCGTCCATCGGGACAAGCGCTTGATTTGCTTTTCTTGTTGTACATCGGGAACGCATCTGATATAATTTGAAAAAATGAACAACACAACAGGAGGGAACACATATGGCAGAAAAATGGTGGCAGCGCAGCGTGGTCTACCAGATCTACCCGCGCAGCTTTCAGGACTCAAACGGCGACGGCATCGGCGATCTCAAGGGCATCACGAGCCGCCTCGAATATATACGCGAGCTGGGGGCGGACGCCATCTGGCTCTCCCCGGTCTACAAATCCCCCAACGACGACAACGGCTATGACATCAGCGACTATCAGGACATCATGACCGAGTTCGGCACCATGGCGGACTTTGACGAGATGCTGGAGAAGGCCCACTCTCTGGGCCTCAGAATCGTGATGGACCTGGTGGTCAACCACAGCTCGGACGAGCATAAATGGTTTGTCGAATCCCGGTCCTCCAGGGATAACCCCTGCCGCGACTACTACTTCTGGCGCGAGGGGAAGGACGGCAAAGAGCCCAACAACTGGGGCTCCTGCTTCGGCGGCAGCGCCTGGCAGTACGATGAGCAGACCGGCATGTACTACCTGCACCTCTTCTCGAAAAAGCAGCCGGACCTCAACTGGGACAATCCCACCGTGCGGGATGAGATTTTCAAGATGATGGACTGGTGGCTTCAAAAGGGCATCGACGGCTTTCGCATGGATGTCATCAGCCTCATCTCCAAGCCCGCGGGCCTGCCCGACGGCGCACCGGGGGCAAACGGCTACGCCCCGGCCACGCTCGTGGCAAACGGGCCGCACGTGCATGAATATCTCAGAGAGATGAACCGCCGCGTTTTGTCCAAATATGATCTGCTGACCGTGGGCGAGTGCGCGGCTGTCACGATCGACGAGGCCAAATCCTACGCAAATCTCGACGGCAGCGAGCTTTCCATGGGCTTTCAGTTCGAGCACATGGACGCGGACTTTGACCCGGTCCTGGGCCGCTATGCCCCGCAGCACAAGGATCTGCCCAGACTCAAGGAAATCTTGAGCCGCTGGCAGACGGCGCTAGACGGCATCGCCTGGAACAGCCTCTACTGGGATAACCACGACCAGCCGCGCATCGTCTCCCGCTACGGGAGCGAGGATGAGAAGTACCGCGAGACCTCCGCCAAGATGCTCGCGACCTGCCTGCACATGATGCAGGGCACCCCCTACGTCTACCAGGGCGAGGAGCTGGGCATGACCAACTATCCCTGGGAGAGCATCGACCAGATCAACGACATCGAATCTTTGGGCAATTACCGCGCCTACCGCGAGCAGGGCCTCATGACCGAAGCGGAGGGGATCGCCATGCTGCGCCAGCGAAGCCGTGACAACGCCCGTACCCCCATGCAGTGGGACGCAGGTCCCGAGGCGGGCTTTACCACTGGCAAGCCCTGGCTGCCGGTCAACCCCAACCACGTGACCATCAACGCCGCCGAGCAGCTGAAACGCCCGGATTCGGTGTTTCACTATTATCAGAAGCTGATCGCATTGCGCAAAGAGCTTGACGTGATCGTCTACGGCCACTACGCCCTTCTGGAGCCGGAGCACCCCGCCCTCTTTGTCTACACCCGCACCCTCGGGGGCGAGAGCCTGCTGGTCGTCTGCAACTTCTCAGAGAATGCGCAGGCGTATGATATCCCCGAAGCGTACGCCGACGCCCCCGTCCTGATCGCCAATTACCCCGACAAGGCTCCCGCCGGGACCATCCGCCCCTGGGAGGCTGTGGTTTTCCACCGCAGGTAAGCCATGGGATTCAAAGGCGAAGGGGCGGAGCTGACCGTCTACATCTCCAACGATGAGGCGGAGTTCCGCCGCGTGGAGGAAGCGCTCAAAACCGAGGGGGTACACTACCGCGTCTGGACCACGGCGGAGTACCCGGTCTTCGGCTGGTCCCGCTGGGACCCAAGGCTCATCGGGCGGCGGGAAAGCCGCCTGCGCAAGGTCTACCACATTGAGGTTTCGCAGCAGGATCGGCAGAACCTTGTCGCGGCAAACATGGTCATCCGCTCTGTCACGGGCAAAATGTTCAACGCCGAACCGGTGAATGAGATCATCTGATTGCGCTTTAAAAGCTCGTTGACCGCCCGGCTGGTACCCGAGCGGTCAACTATTTTTATTTGAACGCATAGGGCCAACTGTCAAATCGACAGCGCCCTTTTGTATCTTTATTATACCACGCGGGCATACTTTGTCAAGCGGGAAAGCGGTCCCCCGCCACCGCCTGTGGCGGAAGAAGGCGGGACGCAATCTCCGCAGCCACACGGTTTTCGGTCCGTCGCGAAGCAGGACCGCAAAACGTAAATGTGGCAAGGTGGGCAAGTGCCCGCGTTTTCCTTATGCCTTTTTCGCTTTCTTTCCCGCGCCGTCAAAGCGCACCCTGATCTGCGCTACCCAGTCGGCAAGCGATTCGTAATCGCCTTTGCAAAGGGCTTTTTCGTAGAGCGCGTAGGCGGCCTTGTCCTTCTTCTCCAGCTGCCGCAGCGCCTTCTTCGGCCCGAGATAGGGCCAGGCGCGAAGCTCGGTGTAGATCTCCAGACTCTCCACCAAAAGCAGGTGGCGGCGATAGCTGCCCTCGGCGTCGGTGCGCTCTGCCCGGCGCAGCATTTTCTCGCACCAGCTCACATTCAGCCGCAGCTCTTCCCGCGTCTTTCGGGCCTTGCCGTCCACATATTTCTGCACCTTCTCCAGAAGAGCCGCTGCAACGCCGTTTCGGTCAAGCAGGATCTGCCCGCCGTAGACCTGCGTGAACTCCTCAAGGTCATAGTCGCCCTGAAAATCCGACAGGGGATAGACGAACACATCGAGCTGCGTGCAGTCCACAAAGCGGTCGTCATGCCGCCGCGGCCCGCTTTCGGTGATGAGCAGGGCGTCAAAGTCGCTGAAAAGATTGCTGGTCCCGTCGGCAAAGGAGCCGTAGACAATGATGGCGAGGGGGTCATATTCCGCCGCCAGATAGCTCAAAACGTCCTGCATGGCTCCTCCAACAGCTCATCCGAAACCTCCCCCTCGAAGACAAGGCAGGTCGGCCCGGTGAGAAATATATCGCGCACGCTGTCCCCGGCGCGTGTGAGGCTCACGGACAAAAGCCCGCCGGGCATGTCGATCGTGACATCCCGCCCGGAGACCAGGCCCATCAGCGTCAGCGCCGCGGTGATCGAGCCGCAGCCCGTCCCGCAGGCGAGGGTGAAGTCCTCCACCCCGCGCTCAAAGGTGACGGCCTTGACAGAATCCGAGCCGGTGCGCTTTACAAAGCTCACGTTTGCCCCCTTCGGGAACACCGGGGCAGAGCGCAGTGCGCGGCCCAGCTCCCGGAGCCTGCCCGTGTCCCATTCGTCCCAGTCCTCAAGCAGCACCACCGCGTGGGGGATGCCGGGGTCGCCCAGCTCGATGTACGCGCAGTCGTATGTCTTGCCGTCAGCTTCCGCCGCCCGGTGCAGGTCGATGACGCTGGGGTCGTTGAGCCGCACGCGGTAGCGCGCGGCGTCCATGCGCTCCCCGGTGACAAGGCCAGCCGTGGTCTCCACGCGCTGCCTGTCCCCGGCAAGACCCTGGTCATGCCCGTAGCGGCATATACACCTTGCGCCGTTGCCGCACATCTCGCCGAGGCTGCCGTCAGAATTATAAAACAGCATGCCGTAGTCGCCGCCCTTTTCGGACGGGACGACCACCATCATCCCGTCCGCGCCCACCCCGGTGTGGGCGGCGCAGAGGACGCGGGCGAGCGATGGGAAGCGCTCACGCGGAAGAGCGAGCTCTATATTGTTCACGATCACGAAGTCATTCCCGGCTCCGTGCATTTTTGTAATGTGCATGCCTTACCCCCACAGTGCCGTGAGCGTCGGGATCAGCTGCTTTTTGCGGCTCATCATGCCCGGCACAAAGAGATCGTTGTCTTTCGGCTCGGTGTTGAAGGCCTGGCGGATGATGTCGTCGCTGCCCACATAGAGAAGGTGCGAGCCTTCGGAAAGCACGTCCGTGAGCATGAGGATCACGATGTCAAACTCGTTTTTCACGCGCAGCTCGTCCATGAACTTCAAAAGCTCGTCCTTGCGGGAGAGGTAGGCATCGGCGCCGACGCAGGTGATCTGGCTCACGCCGAGATTCTTTTCGGCGATGTGGAACTGCTTGTAGTCGGTGCGGAAGAGCTCCTCGGCGCTCTTGCCGTCCACCCCGGCGGAGGTGAAGAGGGACTTGCCCAGCTCCTCCACGGACACCTTCGCGATACGGGCCAGGCGCGAGGCCATGGCGATGTCTTTCTTGGTGCAGGTGGGGGACTTGAACATGACGGTGTCCGACAGGATCGCCGCGCACATAAGGCCCGCCATGGCGGGGGAGGGCATGACGCCGTACTCCTGGTACATGGCGGTGAGGATCGTGTTGGTGGAGCCGACCGGCTCATTGCGCACCGCTACCGGCATCTTGGTCTGGATGTCCGCCAGGCGGTGGTGGTCGATGATGCCCATGATCTCCACCTGCTCAAGCCCCGGCACGGACTGGGACGCCTCGTTGTGGTCCACCAGCACCACGCGCTTGCTCCGGGGGCGCAGCATGTGGTAACGTGAGAGCGTGCCCACCACATGCTCGTTCTCGTCCAGCACGGGGTAGTAGTGATAGCGGTTGTTGATGAGCGTCTCGCGTACGTCGTCCACATAGTCCGACAGGTGGAAGGAGATCAGGCCCTCCGTCTGGCAGAAGCGGGACACGGGGATGCCTTGGAAAATGAGACGGGCTACCTGCCGGGCGTTCAGGGGTGTGGAGATGATGCAGGTGGGCAGCGTGCAGTCGGCCAGCTCCTGGGGCACCTCCGTCTGGCAGAGGATCAGGCAGCCGACCCCGGCCTCCAGCGCTCTCTGGATGATCTCCGGCTGGTCGCCGCAGATGAGGATGCTGTCCTTGCTGGTAAAGCTTGCGTCGTCGAAGGCCTTGGGCAGGGCGATGGTCACCTTGCCGGAGATGGTCTCGGTGATGTTGGAGTACTCATTGACAAGCCGCCCCTCCAGAACGCTGATGAGGTTAAACAGCGGCAGCTCCTCCACCTGGCAGTCGAAGACGTTACTGAGCTCGTATGCGGCGATGTCCCCGGTGGAGAGCATGCCGTAGAGCGTGCCGTCGTCGTTGAGGATGGGGATGGCGGAGAGCTTGGCGTCGCGCATGCTGCGCCAGGCGAGATCCAGCGTCACGGAGCTGTTGAGCTCGGGCGGACGGTCGAAGTCCAGATCTGAGACCTGGGCGCGCATGTTCTGTATGTACATGGGCGGCTCGAAGCCGAAGCGGTCGAGCATGCGCTGGGTCTCGTCGTTGATGGCGCCGATGCGCACGGCCTTATACTCCCGGTCACCCAGGGCGTTGCGCAGATTGGCATAGGCCATGGAGGCAACAATGGAGTCCGTATCGGGATTGCGGTGCCCGCAGACATAAATATCACTCATGAAAAATTCCTCCATAAACGGGTCATGATAAGGCCATTATACCCAATGGCGTGTCGACTTGCAAGTATCTTAAAAATCCTTAAATCCCGCCCCGATCTCTTTTTGCCGGGTGTGGGACATGGTATAATCAGTGCGTAAATCGCGGAGCGATACCTTCACTTTCCGCTTTCCACTTTTCACTTTCTTATCTAAAGGGGGGAGCTTCATGCTCAAAAAACTCACGGCGGTGCTTGCGGTTCTTCTCGCGGCACTGATGCTCTGCGGCGCGGCTCTGCCGAACGGCTGGTATAACGAAGACGGGACGGACGTGTCCCTGCGTTTTGCGGACATGCCCTACGCGCGGCCCAATGCGGAGGCCATGCGCGTCCTTGCCGACCGGCTCACCGATGTGCTGGCAAATGCCGGCGGCTACCGGCGGGCGGTGGAGCTGCTCGATCAGATGTTCACGGACTATTACAGCGCCAACACCATGTTCACCATCGCCGATATCCGCAGCTGCCAGGATCTCACAAACGAATACTGGGCGGCCGAGTACGGCGCGTGCATGTCCGCGCTGACTCAGATCAACCAGATCATGGAGGATGTGTATCTCGCCTGCGGCGCGTCTCCTTACGGGGAGAAGCTCGAGCGGGAGTATTTCGGCGAGGGCTTCATGGCCGAATACGGCGAGAATGCCGAGAGCATGCTGTCGGAAAAATACGTGGCCCTGATCGAGCAGGAAAACGAGCTGCTGATGGCCTACCGCGAGGCTGTTGCGTCGCCCACCATACCGGTAAACGGCACGGAGGTCCCGATGAGCGATGTCATGTATGATGTCTGGGATGAGCGGGAATATAACGCTCTGCTGGACGCCTACTATGAAAAATACAACCCCATCCTGGGCGAGCTTTACCTGCGTCTGATGGAAGTGCGCAAGGCGCAGGCGGCCGAGCTCGGCTACTCAGGCTATGGGGAAATGATGTTCGACATCGGCTTTGACCGGGATTTTTCCGTGGAGGATGGCCGTGCCTTCCTCGAGAGCGTGAAGACCCACATCCTCCCGGTCTACGCCCGGCGCATGGACAGCGACCGTCAATATGATCTCATGGAGGGCTACGTGTCGGAGGATCAACTTTACGGCGTGTTGGAGACCGTGGCCTACGGTCTCGGCGGAGAGATCGCCCAAGCCTATGATTTCATGCGCGCCCACGAGCTGAGTGATCTTGCCATGAGCGATGTCAAGGCCGACATGTCCTATCAGGCCTATCTCGATGACTACGACGCGCCCTTCCTCTTTGCCAATCCCTACGGCGACAGGACCGATGTGATCACCGTCACGCATGAGTTCGGCCACTATGCCGAGGCCTACATGAGCTACGGCGTTTACCGCAGCATGGATCTTGCCGAGGTCTTTTCCCAGGCCATGCAGTATCTGAGCCTGAACAAGCTGCGCGGCGTGCTGGGGGAGCAGGGTACGAACGATCTGCGTCTGCTGAATCTGTACGATACGCTCGATACTCTCGTGTGGCAGTCGGCCTACGCCGAATTTGAGGCCCGGGCTTATGCCATGCCGGAGCCGACGGTCGAAAAACTGAACGCCCTCATGGAGGACATCGGCAGGGAGTACGGCTTGAACCCCGAAAACGACCAGGGCTTCAAGTTCTGGTGGATCGATGTGCCCCACCTGTTCGAGCAGCCCTTCTATGTGATCAGCTACCCGGTGTCCGCCTGCTGCGCGCTGGAGATCTACGAACACGAACTCAAGGACGGCAGCGGCCTCAACGATTATCTGCGTCTTGTGGACAGCGAGGAGATCGGCATTATCGGCGCGGCCAAGGGCGCGGGCCTGCAAAACCCCGTCACGGATGAGCGTGTACGGGATGTCGCGGATTTCATGGACAGGCAGCTTGCGGCGGATTTCCCGAACAGGCGGCTCGCGGCGTAAAATTGGGGCGCGTTGCAAAATGCGAAAACATGTCATTCCGAACCAGTGACCGATGTCACTGGTGTGGGAATCCGTCTCTTTTATGAAAGGAAAAACGGATTGCCACGACCAGTTTGAGAACTGGTCTCGCAATGACAGCGCATTTTGCAACGCGCCTTTTTCTCACCCAAACAGCCCGCGCTTGACGTATGGGGATGTTTCACCCGAGAGATACCGGTAGCCGGTCTTGTCGATCTCCTGCCGGAGCGCTTCCAGGTCGACCGCATCCTCGGTCAGAAAGCTTGCTTCGCCCTTCTTGTGGGAGGCGCTGACTTTCTTTGCGCCGGGGATGGCCTTGCGGATCGTCTCGCAGATATGGGCCTCGCACATGGTACAGGCCATGCCGTCGATTTTCAGTACGGTTCGGTTCATGATCGTTGTCCTTTCCAAAAGTTAGTTTTAACTAACCCAAGTATATCACAACAAGCGAAAAAAGAAAAGAAGGATTTTACAAAGCCGTAACAGAAACGAGCTTATGTATGAAACAACTCTTTGGTATTCTATACTCGCAAGCAGGAAAGAACTTCATAAAAGGAATCTTCCTTAACACACAGCAGAGTGGTCAGGCACTCTGCTTTTGTTATATTTTAAGTGATCGCATTCGTTAATCATGCAGGGGACGACGTCTTGGCATCCCGTGCGGAACAATCCTATATTATGAATAGATGTACGGCGAAATCGTTTCTTTGGTTACGAAATCGCCGTACATCTTTACTGCTATTTTTACTTTCTCAGCCGGGCTGCCGGGGCGTCAGCCCCTACAGTTATGATTCAGGAAGCCGCGTAAATCCGTTATTTAATCTGTTCCTTCACTTCCCGCAGGCTTAACCCCTGTTCCCGCGCGATTTTTGCCAGATCCTCGTATTCGAGCTTTTCACGTTTCACGCCCCAGCCCTCGGCCTGCTTGACCGTCACCTTGCCCCAGGGCGTCTGCGCGTTTCGGAAAGAGCGTCCGAGACTGTGCCGGGAGAGCCAATGCTGACGCACACCGAGCGTCGAGGTGTGCTTGAAGATACACTGAAGCAGCGCGTCACTCTGCTCGAACTTGCCGAGCACCGACAGCATGACACCCGGGCGGTTTTTTTTCATGCCGATAGGCGTCGTCCATACATCGAGGGCTCCGGCTTCAAAGAGACGTTCCATGGCAAAACCGATCTCCTCACCGCTCATGTCGTCAATATTGCAGCACAGTTCCGTCACGTCCTCCGGAGCGTCCGGCCCTTCGCCCAGCAGGACACGCACGGCGTTGAGGCGTTCAAACTCCTTCGTCCCCATGCCGTAACCGCATTTTTCCACGCGCATCACCGGCACACTCTCATAGCGCCCGGCAAAGTAGCGCACCAGCGCAGCACCCGTCGGGGTGCAAAGCTCGGTTTTGATCTCTCCCTCATACCAGGGCAGATCCCGCAGGAGAATTTCCGTGGCAGGCGCGGGTACAGGCAAAATGCCGTGAGCGCATTTGACCGTGCCGCCGCCCACGTTGATGGGGGAGCAGATCACGGACTCGGGTCTGAGCTTCTCCATCAGCAGGCACACGCCCACCACGTCCGCCACTGCGTCAATGGTGCCGACCTCGTGGAAATGGATGTGCTCCATGTCCTGCCCGTGTACCTCACTCTCGGCTCCGGCAATGGAATCAAAGACAGAGCGGGCATTGTCCCGCACGTCTTCTGACAGCGGCATGCCGTCGATCAATTCCCGAATCTCTTTGATGCCGTTGTGATGATGGTGGTGATACTCGTCGTTGTGATGGTGTTCGTGGCCTTCTTCCTCGCCGTTGATAGTGACGTGGACATGCAGGCCCTTCACGCCGCACTTTGTCTCCTGCTCGGCGGTGACGACGGCCTTTCCGGCGAGGGCTTCATTGATTTCACGCAGAAACTCCGCCTGTCCCTGTTCGTCCAGTAAATCCAGCAGGGCGCTCGTCAGCATGTCGCCGGCAACACCCATGCCGCAGTCAATGTACAGTGTTCTCATTTGCTTTTCTCCCTCGGGGTCGGGTCAAGGCTGACCTCGGAATAGTAAGGCGCGAGCGCCGCTTTGATCTCGTCCATGCGCCGTGCGGCTTCGCCGTGCTGTTCGGCGATGAACTGGAGCTTTGCCGCGCCGTCCATCGTGCGCACGCGAAAATCCGTAAAGCCCATCCGGAACAGGGCGTCTTCGCTCTGCTCCACGGCGTGGAGTTTCTCGGCGGTGATGGCCTCACCTGTCGGAATGCGCGTGGCGAGGCACGCATAGGCGGGCTTGGACCAGGTGAAAAGCCCGGCCTCTCTGGAAAGCTCCCGCACCTTCGCCTTCGTGATGCCGCACGTGCGCAGGGGGGACAGCACCCCTTCCTCGCCCAGTGCCTTATAACCGGGACGGTCGGAGATGTCGTCGCTGGCATTGGTCCCGTCAATAACAAGCGAAAACCCATCCTGTGCGGCGGCAGCCTTTATGGTTGACATAATCGCTTTCTTGCAGTAATAGCAGCGGTTTGCCGGATTGGCGGCGACCTGGGGATCACGCAGCGGATCGGCGGTCAGCACTGTGACCTCGGCCCCCAGCTCCCGCGCGAGCCGCAGCGCGTCGCGGTATTCAAACTCCGGCTGAAAGGGAGACTTGACGTAGTACACCCCCAGCTTTTCCGCCCACTTTAGCCCCGCGTACAGCAGATACGATGAATCCACCCCGCCGGAGAAGGCCAGCGCCACGCGCGGATGCTGTGTGAAAAAATCTTTGAGTTCCATATCAATCAAGATGGTTTATCATACTCGCCATGTACCCCGCGCCGAAGCCGTTATCGATGTTCACCACCGACACGCCGCTTGCGCAGGAGTTGAGCATCGAAAGCAGCGCCGCGATGCCGCCGAGGCTTGCCCCGTAGCCGACGCTTGTGGGAACCGCAATGACCGGGCAGTCGGCAAGCCCGCCGATGACCGAGGGCAGCGCCCCCTCCATGCCCGCCACAGCGACGATCACGCGGGCGGACATGATGATGTCCATGTGGCTGAGTAAGCGGTGGATGCCGGAAACGCCCACATCATAGAGGCGCACGACCTCATTGCCCAGCACCTCCGCTGTGACGGCAGCCTCCTCGGCAACCGGTATATCGCTGGTGCCGCCGGTTGCGACCACCACGCGGCCCTTTCCCGTGGGCTTCGGCAGCTCGCCGATCACGCCGGTCTTCGAGAGCTCGTCGTATTTAAGCGGCAGTTCAGCGCCCACAAAATCCGCCGCCTCTTTTGTCAGGCGCGTGATGAGGACCGTCTGCTGCCCATTTTTCACCATGGCCTGGGCGATACCCAGGATGTGCTCCTTCGTCTTGCCCGCGCCGTAGATCACCTCCGGCACGCCCTGGCGGATGCCGCGGTGAAAGTCCACCTTGGCATATTCGCCGATCTCCTGAAAAGGCTGCATCTTGAGCTTCAAAGCCGCATCCTCGGGGCTGACTGTCCCGGCGGCGACCTCGTGAAGCAGCGCCGTCATCTCCGTTTTGTCCATAGTCTGACCTCCCGTGCAAGTGTACAGTGCCTGTATTTTAATCCACTTTCCCCTTATATGCAAGCATTTAAACTTGCACGCTGTCAGTATAAGCTGGTATAATGCGCCCATCCCGCATGATAAAGAGAGGATGCACCCATGAAAGAACTCTCCCCGCGCGCACAGATCGTGCTGTCCATGCTGATCTTCGGCACCATCGGCCTCTTCCGGCGTTGGATCCCGTTTCCCTCAAGCGTCGTGGCGCTGGCCCGGTCGGTGATCGGCCTTTTGTTCCTGCTTGCTGTTCGCGCTTTGCGCCACGATCCCGTCGACCGCGCGGCGGTGAAGAAGAACCTCTGGCGCCTGCTGATCCCCGGCGCGTTTCTGGGCATCAACTGGATCTGCCTCTTTGAGGCGTACAACTACACCTCCGTCGCCGCCGCCACCATGTGCTACTACATGGCCCCGGTGTTCATCATCCTGCTGTCCCCGCTGGTGTTCGGCGAGAGGATCACCCTGCGCAAGGGCGTGTGCGCCGCCGTTGCGGTGTTCGGGATGGTGCTGGTGTCGGACGTGCTCACGACCGGACTGCACGGGGCGAAGGGCCTGGCCTTCGGTCTTGTCGCCGCGGCGCTCTATGCCGCCATCGTCATCATAAACCGTACCCTCCGGGACATCTCCGGCGAGGACCGGACCGTGATCCAGTTTGCCGTCTCCGCCGCCGTGATGCTGCCCTACGTGCTGCTGACCGAGGATGTGACCGCCCTGCACTTTACCCCGTCGGTCACGGCCCTGCTGCTCATCGTCGGCATAGTGCACACGGGCATCGCCTATGTGCTCTACTTCGGGAGCATCGCCCATGTCCCGGCCCAGACCGCGGCGCTTTTGAGCTATCTTGATCCGGTGGTGGCGGTCCTGCTGTCGCTGCTGGTTTTGAAGGAGCCGATGAGCGTTACGGCCATGATCGGCGCGGCGCTGGTCATCGGGGCCATGATCGTCAGCGAGCTGAGGGATTGACCGCGGGCTGCGGATTTTGTATAATGGACAAAATCGAAAGGGGAGGGCAGGCCATGTTCACCTTCAACCATTTTAACTTCAACGTCTTCGATCTGGAGCGCAGCCTGAAATTCTATGACGAGGCACTTGGCCTCAAGCCCGTGCGGGAGAAAAACGCTGCCGACGGGCACTATAAAATCGTCTTTCTCGGTGACGGGAAAAGCCCCTTCCAGCTCGAGCTGACCTGGCTTCGCGACCGCACGGAGCCCT
Source organism: Oscillospiraceae bacterium (assembly GCA_902791215.1). Classification (GTDB taxonomy): domain Bacteria; phylum Bacillota; class Clostridia; order Oscillospirales; family Oscillospiraceae; genus Limivicinus. Next base: position 87,947 of record CADAUZ010000006.1, read on the forward strand.
ACGATCTGGGCGAGCAGGAATACCACCTGGCCTTCATGGCGGAAAACTTCGACGCCGCTCATGAAAAGCATAAGGCCATGGGCTGCATCTGCTTTGAAAACCCGGAAATGGGCATCTACTTCCTCGAGGACCCGGACGGGTATTGGATCGAAATTATACCGAAGAGATAAAACAGCAAGAGCGCGGAGCAACTTTGCCCCGCGCTCTTGCTGCGTAAGCGCTTGATTACAGCCCCTTGATAAGGGCCAGGTCGCCGTAGAGGATGGAGTCGTCGCCTAGGGCGGCGAGCTTCACGTCCACCGTCGGGCGGATGGATACCATGCAGTAGCGGTCGAGCTCTTTGAGGATCTTTTCCAGAAACAGCGGGCCCATGGCCTCCATGATGCCGCCGCCGTAGATCACAAGGTCCGGGGAGATGGTGTTGATCATGTTGCCGGTGGCGATGGCGAGATAGTGGCAGGCGCGGTCGACCGCTTCCATGGCGACCTCATCCTTGGCGGCGAGAGCCTTCTTGAGGCGCTTGCTGCGGAAGATGCCGCCGTTCGCGACATCCTCGGCCAGCATGCACGGGCGCTTGCGGCCGACCTGCTGGCGGATATAATCGGACATGCCGCGCTTGCTGGAGAAGACCTCCAGGCAGCCGCTCTGACCGCAGCCGCAGAGGGGGCCGTCCGGATCGAGGGTCATGTGGCCGTACTCGGCGGCCTTGAACTGGTTGCCGGTGAAGAGCTTGCCGTCGAGGATCAGACCGCCGCCCATGCCGGTGCCGGGGAAGAAGCCGACGATGTTCTTGTAGCCCTGTGCTGCGCCGAACTTGTATTCGCCCAGCACGCCGAGGTTCACGTCGTTGCCCACAAAAAAGGGCACGCCGAATTTTTTCTTCATGGCCCCGGCAATGTCGTAGTTGCGCCAGGGGAGGTTCGGGGTGAAGAGCACGATGCCCCTGTCCTGGTCGATGACGCCGGGGGCACAGGAGGCGATGGCATTGAGCTTTTTGGGGTCAATGCCGGATTTCTTGATCATCTCCTCCACTACGCTGATGATGACCTTCTCTACATCCGCCGAACCCTCGCCCTCGCTCTTGGAGCGCTTTTTCAGCCGGTAGATGATCTCGTCCTTCTCGTTGAAGATGGCGCCGAGGACCTTGGTCCCGCCGACATCGAGACAGATATTGTAGCTTTCCGCCATGGCTGTGTTCCTCCTGAATGTTTTATGTATCTGTTATCCTGAGCAGATCCTCAGAATGAATCTACATGCGGCCCCGCCTGCGGGCAAAGTTCGTGATTTTTCGGAGCAGACCCACGGGCTCTGGGGGCGGGGTGGGCTCCAGCGCCTTCGGCGGCGCGATGATGGGGGCCTTTTCCGCCGCGACCGGCTCGCTTTTGACCGGTACGGGTTCTTCCGCGGGGGCTGCCTGCGGAGCAGGTGCGGACTCTGCCGCAGGGGTTGCCTGTTCGATCGGTGCGGACTCTGCCGCGGGGGCCGTCTGCATGACCGGCGCGGGCGGCTCGGTGTTCACCTTGTAGGCGCTGAAATAGCGGTACAGCGCCTCCTGGGAGCTGGTGCCCTCGCCGCCCGGTTCCCGTACGTAGCTGCCGTCGGGCTGCATGCGGCGGGACTTCTCCCGGTCATTGCGCAAAGCGTCGAGCACGGTGTTGATCTGTTCGCGCGTGTCGGGGGTCACGACCTCGATAAAGGCCTCCACCCGGTGCTCCAGGTTGCGGCTGAGAAGGTCGCCCGAGCCGAGAAAGAGGCGCTGGTCCTCTCCCTCGCCGAAGGAGTAGATGCGCGAGTGCTCAAGCCAGCGGCCTACGACGCTTGTGACCGTGATGTTCTCCGTCATGCCCTCGATGCCGGGGCGCAGGCAGCAGATCCCGCGGATAAAGAGCTCGATCTTTACGCCCGCCTTGGAGCACTCGATGAGCTTTTCCATCACGTCTTTGTTATTCAGGGCGTTGATCTTGATGGCGACGCGGCCCTTGTCACCCTTGGCCTTCTCGCGCTCGAGAAATTCCAGCACCCGGGGTTTGAAGCTGTTGGGCGCGATCCAGAGGTACTGCGCCTCGGGCGGCAGTTCGCCGTGCAGCAGGGCGGTGAAGGCGGCCTCGCCGTCCAGGCCCGCCTGCTCGTTTGCGGTGATGAGGGAGAGGTCGGTGTACTGCTCGCCGGTGACTTCGTTGTAGTTGCCGGTGCCCACCTGGGTGATGCGCGTGAGATTGCCGTCGTGCTGACGGGTGATGACGCAGAGCTTGGAGTGCACCTTGTACTCGGGCAGGCCGTAGATCACATGGCAGCCCGCGTCCTCCAGCATCTCGGAATAGTCGATGTTGTTCTGCTCGTCGAATCTGGCCCGCAGCTCAAGTAAGCAGAGAACGTCCTTGCCCTTGTCGGCGGCGTAGGCCAGGGCGGCGGCGATCTTGCTGCTGCCGGACATGCGGTAGAGAGTGATCTTGATGCTCAAAACCTCCGGGTCGTCCGCAGCCTCATAGATGAGATCCACGAAGGGCATCATGCTCTGGAACGGAAAGCTCATGAGCAGGTCGTGCTTTTCTATGTAGGAGAAGTATTCGCCCTTTTTAAGCCCGATATCCCGCGCCGGGCGGCGCTCCTCGTATTTGAAGTTTTCGTGCCCGCCGATGCAGGAGCGGAAGGACAGGTCGAAGGGCACCGTCTGGGTGAAGACCCGGCTCTCCGGCACGCGGAGCTTCTTGATGAGCAGGGCACGATTGGAGTCGGAGAGCTTGCCGTAAATGCGCGCACGCACCGGCAGCTCCCGCTTGCGCTTTGTGAGCATGGAGGACATCTTCTGGCGCAGATCGTCGTCGGCGCTGTCCTGCACGTCGGCAAGGAACACGTCGGCATTGCGCGTGACCTCCACAGCGGCGGTCTGCAGGATGCTCTCCTTCTTGAGCAGCAGCGGCAGGAAGTGGCGGATGAGCTGGGCCGTGAGCACGATCTTCTGGCAGCCGTTGATCTCAAAGCTCAGGTACGCCGGGACCCGGTGCAGCGGGATGACCGCAAGCTTCTGAACCGTCGTGCGCCCGAGGAAGGCGACGACGTTCGACTCCCCGTTCCAGAGGAAGGGGAAGGGCTGGTTCACGTCGATAATCTTGGGGAAGAGCAGGTCCTTGATGTCGCCGAAGAGCTTCTTGCTCATCAGCTCGTCCACCTTGCTGATCTTCTTGAAGTCCAGCACGTCCACGCCGTTTGCGCGCAGCTCCTCGCGGATGCTCTTCCAGATGCTCTCCATCAGGACCTGCTGCTCGCGCGTAATGCGCAGGACCTCGTGGATCTGGGCCTCGGGCGACATGCCGGACAGCGCGTCGCGCATGTCGGGGGTCAGAAGGGCGCGGTGCGTCAGGATGCCGATGCGCACCCGGTAAAACTCCGTCAGGTTCGACTGGTAGATCATCAGGAACTTGAGCCGCTCCAAAAGCGGGACGGCGGGGTCGGCGGCCTCGAGCAGCACACGCTCATTGAAGGCAAGCCAGCTCAATTCGCGGTTGATGTAGACGCTTTTTGCCGCGGCCTTGCGCTCCTCGGCGGCTTTCTTCTCGGCAAGGGCCTGCCGCTCCTGGGCGGCCTTGCGCTCGGCGGCTTCCTTCTTTTCCTGGGCCGCCTTCTTCTCGGCGGCGCTCTTCTTTTCGGGGGTGCCTTTCTTTTCGGCGGCCTTCTTTTCGGCGGCGCTCTTTTTCTCGGGCGCGGCCTTTTTCTCTTTCTGCGGCATGAAACGATACTCCTTATTGACGCAGGCCCGGCCTGCGTTTGCTTGGGTTTCCCATATTTATTGCTATTTTACGATATTACCCCCGGGAAGTCAACACAAGAGTTGTGCAGTTTCCACACTTGCGGCGGCTCGGAAGACCGCTTATACTATGGAGCATTGAGCAAAATGCTAAGGGTGTGATTGAAATGAAAAACAAGAGAATGCTGGGCAATATCCTCCTGCTCATCACGGCGATGATCTGGGGCACGGCTTTCGTGGCCCAGCGTGTGGGCATGGAGAGCATCGGCCCCGTCACCTTTACCTCGGCGCGCATGTGGCTTGCGGCCATGACCGCCGGGACGGCCTCGCTGTTTTTAAGACGTCGGACGCCCGCGGGACAGGACGACACGGAGAGAAAACGTCATACCGTCATCGGCGGCATCTGCTGCGGCCTGTTCCTTGCCGCCGCGAGTCTTTTTCAGCAATACGGCATCGTCACCACCACGGCGGGCAAGGCGGGTTTCATCACGGCGCTGTATATCCTCATCGTCCCGGTTTTGAACCTGATCCTGTTCAAAAAGCGCTGCGGGGCGCATGTCTGGGCTGCCATCGCCATCGGCGTTTTCGGCATGTACCTCTTGTGCATGAAGGAGGGCTTTCGCCTCACCCGTGGTGACACGCTGGTCTGCTGCTGCGCGGTGGTGTTCAGCGGGCATATCCTCTGCTGCGACTACTTTACGAAAAAAGCCGACCCTGTGCGCCTGTCCACGATCCAGTTTGTCACGGTGGCGCTGGTCTCGGGCGTCATTGCGCTGATCGTCGAGGAGCCCTCCTGGGCGCAGATCAAGGCGGCCGCCGTGCCGATCCTCTGGTGCGGCGTCATGTCGGGCGGCGTGGGCTATACGCTGCAGATGATCGCCCAGCGCTTTACAGACCCCACGGTGGCGTCGCTGCTCATGAGCCTTGAGTCAGTCTTCGCCGCCCTCACGGGGGCGCTGCTGCTCGGTGAGCGCATGAGCGGGCGGGAGCTTCTCGGCTGCATCATCATGTTTGCCGCCATCGTCCTCGTGCAGCTGCCTGCACCGAAAAGGAAAACAGTCGAATAAGACAAGATCCCCTTTACATATGCTGTCGTAAAAGCGTGTCATCCTGAGCGTCAGCGAAGGAGCTCAGAGATTCTTTACCTTCGGCTCAGGATGACGGAGGAAAGGACCGCGTGAGGGGGATCGGATATGATGTGCTATTTTTCGGAGCTTTGCTGCAAAGAGGTCATCGACATCCACACGGGCTTTCGCCTGGGCTATGTCTGCGATGTGGAGCTGGACGACAAGGAGGGCTGCATCGCCTCTCTGGTGACGCCGGGCAGGGCCCGCTTCTTCGGCCTGTTCGGGCGGGAGGACGACTATGTGCTGCCCTGGAAGAACATCGTCCGCGTCGGCAGTGACATCGTACTGGTGGAGATCAAGGGCGATTTCCCGCGCCGCAAGCGCCAAAACCGCTGGTAGTGAGCCCTGCCTTCCCCATTGAGGGGAAGGTTTTTTACACCCGGACCGGGAATCATGCAAATCAGAGCCTTGTTAAGCGCGCGGGAATATAGTATAATATCTCATTCATAAGATTTTGCCCGGGAGGGAGAAATTGACATGAAACGAATGATCGCGCTGCTTTTGGCGCTGTGCCTTCTGTGCCCCGTGCTCACGGCCTGCCGCAAGGAGGAACCGCTCGAACCCTGGGAGATGCCGACGGTGGACGCAAGGCCCACGCCGGTGCGCACTCCGGCTCCGACCTTCGGCGGCGGCAGTCCCGAGCGCTATGTCTGGAACGAGGCGGCGCTGCTTTTGATGAATAACCCCGGCGCCGCGCCCGACAGCCGCCAGGAGACCTATACCCACCGCCAGTGCCTGGCCCTGTTTCCCTACAACTTCCTGCCCTCGGCGATCTTCGGGGAGAGCTACGCAAGCTATGAGCGCCTCGGCATCAAGCGCGTGGACCACGCCGTGCTGCTGGACGAGAACGGTGAACTTGCGGAGCATTCGTACATCGAGTTTCAGTATCTGCCCAAGAGCGGCAAAGAGGACGAGGGCCTCTACGTGATGGCGGAGCTGTGCTCCCTGGAGGCGGCGCAGGAGATCTACAACGGCCTCTACCCGCACCTGCTCATGCCCCAGGGGGAAAAGCTGCGTACCTCCACCTATTATCTCAAGGACTTCGTGCTGGCAAAGATCGAGCAGCAGCGCATCGGGCAGGTCATGAAGCTCACTCCCAGCTCCTACTTTGCCGATTCCCGCCGCATCATGGCGGACGATCCCACATACGTACCCCAGCGCCAGATCCTGCTGACGGTGACCTGCGGCGTCAACATGAGCGATGAGGAGTTTATCGCCGCGGTCTGCTACCTCCTGCGCTTCAGCGACGGCAGCGAGATCGTGACCCCGGAGCCGAGCAGGCTGCCGACCTTCGGAGAAAAGGGAGCGGCTTGACCCTCTCAGTCACGGCGCTTGCGTGAGACGCGCCGCGACAGCTCCCCCAGAGGGGGAGCCAAGCCCTGCCTCTCCCAGAGGGGGAGCCGGGCCTTGCCTCTCCCTTTGGGAGAGGTGCCCCAGTGCGCACACTGGGGCGGAGAGGGTAAGAAAACGTAATGATAACGGAGAACACATGGAATCAATCGAAACGAAAAAAGAACGCGCGGTGCTGGCGGGGCTGGCTGCCGCGAGTATGGATATACACGAGCGGTCAAGCGACGTGACCATGGATGAGCTTGCCGCCCTGGTGGAGACAGCCGGGGGCGAGGTCACGGCCACCATGATCCAGGCCCGCCCCACCCCGGACCCGCGCTCCTTCCTCGGCGACGGCAAGGTGCAGGAGCTGAAGGAACTGATCGAGGCAAACGAGTGTGACCTCGCCGTGTTCGATAACGAGCTCTCACCCTCGCAGATGCGCGTTTTGTCCGAGGAGCTGGGCGTGAAGGTGCTCGACCGTTCGGGCCTCATCCTGGACATCTTTGCCCAGCGGGCCAGGACCCGCGAGGGCCAGCTGCAGGTAGAGCTTGCGCAGTACAAGTACCTCCTGCCGCGCCTGACCGGCATGTGGACCCATCTGGTTCGCCAGACGGCCTCGGGCGGCTCGTCCCCCATCGGCACCCGCGGCCCCGGCGAGACCCAGCTCGAGACCGACCGCCGCCACATCCGCCGCAAGATCCAGAAGCTCGAGGAAGAGCTTTCGGAGGTGCGGAAGGTGCGCGGCACGCAGCGCAGAAAGCGCGAGAAAAATTCCATGCCGGTCGTGGCCCTGGTGGGCTACACGAACGCAGGCAAGTCCACGCTCTTAAACTGCCTGACGGGCTCCGACATCCCGGCAAACGACCGGCTCTTCGATACACTGGACACCACGACGCGCCGCCTCAAGGTGGACGAGACCCAGGAAATCTTATTGTCCGACACCGTCGGCTTTATCCGCAAGCTCCCGACTCACCTGATCGAAGCTTTCAAGGCAACCCTTGAGGAATTGCAGTATGCCGATGTACTGCTGCATGTTATCGACATCTCAAACCCCGAGTGGATGGAACAGGCCCGCGTGGTGGATGAGCTCATCCGCCAGCTCGGAGCGGAGTCCACCCCCTGCATCCGCGTTTTCAACAAGTGCGACGCCTACTTCGGCATCCTGCCCCACGGGGAGGACATCGTCTGCATCTCCGCCAAAAGCGGGGAGGGGGCGGCGGAGCTCATGCAGATGCTGTCCGCCAGGCTCGACCGCGGCAAGCACCATGTGACCATCAAGCTGCCCTACGCGGCGGCGTCGCTGCTCGACAGCCTCAACCGCGACGCGGCGGTATTAAGAAGCGAGTACACCGAGGACGGCATCGAGGTCGAGGCCATCGTCCCGCCGGAACTGTTCGGAAAGGTCAAGGCCTATATCCCGGGCTGGGTGGAGCCCAAAGAGGAATGGGAGACATGAGCGAATACTATATCCCCACGGGGCCGGGCGAGGCGGAGTTCACCGAAAAGCGCTCGCGCTTTCTGGGACACGTCCGCATGGCGGAGACCGAGGACGAGGCCCGCGCCTTCATCACGGAGATGAAAAAGAAATACTATGACGCGCGGCACAACTGCTGGTGCTACAGCATCCGGGACGGAGCCGAGCGCTACAGCGACGACGGCGAGCCCCAGGGCAGCGCCGGCATCCCCATGCTGGAGGTGCTGCGCCGCCAGAACGTCACCAACTGCGTGTGCGTCGTGACGCGCTACTTCGGCGGGGTTCTGCTGGGCACGGGCGGGCTTCTGCGCGCCTATACCAAAAGTACCGCCGATGCCCTCAATGCCGCCGGGATCTCCGTGGTGCGCCGCTGGGTGGAGACGGAGCTTCCCTGTTCTTATGCCCAGATGGAGCGCATGAAACTGGAGGCTGCCGCCGCGGGCGGGATCGTCGCCGAAGTGGAATACGGCGCGGACGTCACCTTGAAGGTCCTGGTGCCGGAGGAACAGAGCGAGGGTTTTGCCGCCAAAATCTTTGACCAGAGCGCCGGGAGCGTCACGGTGAAGGTCACGGGCGAGAGCTTCCGCGCCGTGCCGCTGAGCGGGGGAGTGAGAGAATGAAAACAGCACTCATCATGGAGGGCGGCGCCATGCGCGGGATGTTCACCTGCGGTGTGACGGACGTCTTCCTCGAGGAGGGTATCACGTTTGACGCAGCCGCCGGGATCTCGGCGGGGGCGTGCTTCGGCTGCAATTTCAAATCCAGACAGGCGGGCCGCGCCATCCGCTACAACAAGCGCTACAGCCGCGACCCGCGCTTTTGCAGCCTCAAGTCGCTTGTGAAAACCGGCGACCTCTACGGCGCGGACTTCTGTTACCGGGAGCTGCCGGAGGTCCTGGATCCCTTTGACAACAAGACCTTTGAGGAAAACCCCATGGACTTCTACGTCGGCGCGACCGACGTGGACACCGGGGAGATCCGCTACCATAAGTGCACCGACGGCGGGACGAAGGATCTTCTGTGGATGCGGGCCTCGGCCTCCATGCCGCTGGTGTCCAACATCGTGGATGCGGACGGATACCGCATGCTCGACGGCGGGATCGTCGATCCCGTGCCGTACCGCTACATGGAGGAACTCGGCTGTGACCGCAATGTATACATCCTCACCCAGCCGAAGGGTTTTGAGAAGAAGCCGTCCTCTGCCCTTCCGCTCATACGCGTGGCCCTGCGCAGAACGCCGAAGATCGTGGAGGCCATGGAAGTGCGCCATGAGGTCTATAACCGCCAGATGGCCCAGATCAACGAAAAGGAAGCGCGCGGCGAGATCCTCGTGATCCGCCCGCCCGAGAGCCTCGGCATCAGCCGCACCGAGCACGATCCCAACGAGCTTGAGCGGGTCTATCAGACCGGCAGGCGCGAGGCGTACAGAATGCTGCCGAAGATCAGAGCTTTCCTGAAAGAGTGAAAGGTGACAACATGAACGAAGAGTCCTTTACCAATATCCGCTCCCTGCTGGTGGCGGTGGCCAAGGCCCTGAACCTCATCAATCCAGACCTGGAAAACCACCACGAGCGCACGGCCTACTTCTCCTACTTCATCGGGAGGCAGCTTGGCCTGGAGACGGAAGAGCTGCACACCATCGTGTACGCGGCCCTCCTGCACGACATCGGCTCCATCATTCTCGAGGAGCGGGTCTCCGTGGAGCAGATCGAGAGCAACGCCCGGGAATACGCCCGCATCGGCGCGGATATGATCCGGGACCTGCCCGACTTTGAGAAGATCGCCGCCGTCATCGAATACTGCCAGACGGACTGGGAAACCCTCGCCGAGGCGGCCGCGCGTCTGGACTGCCTGCAGGGCGCCCGCTGTTCTGCCGTCATCCATCTGGGTGACTTTGTCTCCACCTGTCTCAATCCCGACCGCCGTGTCCTCAGCCAGGTGCCGCGCATCTGCAGCCTTGTGGAACAGCACCGGGGCACGGAGTTCATGCCGGAGGCGGTGGACGCGCTTTTGCAACTGAAGGACATCGAGATGATCTGGCTGGACGCGGCGCACAATCCCAACTTCCTGTTGGTTTTCACCGGGGATTTCCACCGTATTTCCCTGCAAAAGGCGGCGGAGCTGACCCGCCTCATGTCCCGCATCATCGACTACCGCTCTGCCTTTACTGCCATGCACTCGGCGGGCGTGGCGGCCACGGCGCGTGAGCTTGCAAAGCTCAGCGGCATGAGTGAAGATGACTGCCTCAAGATGGAGATCGCGGGGAACCTGCACGATGTGGGCAAGCTTGTGGTGCCGCGCGCCATCCTGGAGAAAAACGGCAAGCTCGACGACGAGGAGTTCAGCATCATTCGCGAACACCCGTATTACACGCGTCTCATCCTCATGGACATGGATGGCTTTGAAGACATCGCCAACTGGGCCGGCTTCCATCATGAGAAGCTCAACGGTAAGGGCTATCCCTTCCACTTCGGGCGGGAATACCTGGACCTCGGCTCGCGCATCATGGCGGTGGCGGACATCTTCTCTGCCATCACCGAGGACCGGCCCTACCGCAAGGGCATGCCGCGGGAGAAGGTCATCGAGATCCTGCGCGAAAATGCGCAGCGCGAGGCTATCGACCGAGAGCTCGTGGAGCTCTTGATCGCCCACTATGACGAGGTGGACGCGGCGAGAGCGGCCCGGTCCCGTGAGGCCGGGCGGCGCTACAATGACTCCATGGCTGCGAGAGAATAAAAAGCGACTGAGATGTGAGGCGTTTGCCCTGCATCTCAGTCGTTTTCGATATCCACCACGATCACCTTGACGCCCTCGCGCTCGGCGTAGAGGATGGTGTTCATGGTGCCGCCGGGCCTGCCGTCGTAGCAGGCCAGCAGCAGGGAAGAGCGGTCCACCATGTAGCGGTTGCGTCGCATCATGCAGTCGGGCGTGTAGCCGTACTGCAAAACCGTTACCTTGTCGGCCCGGTCGATGAGACCGTTGTAGCGCCGCCTGAGAGCTGCATTCCAGCGCCCCGGCTGGTCGCCGAAGGGGATCGCCGCCTCCAGCGTCACATCATCATGCTGCTCTTTCAGCTTTAAAACCGCCTCGGCAAAATACATGTCACAGCCGATGGCCATGCCGCACACAAAATGTCGGTAGCCCAGCTCATAGATGGCGCCCAGCCGCGCGTCCAGCTCGTTCTTGAGTTTAACGCAGCGCGGGTCATTTTCGTTCATGCCCCAGGGCAGCTTCTGGGGCCGGTGCCCCGTAAAGCAGCAGCACTGTTCCCGATCGGCCATGTCGTCACCTCGTTTCGCCTGCCCATTGTACGCCATAAAAAAGCACTTGTCAAAACCATTGTGATGTGCTATACTAAAGCCGTCTTCAGGGCAGGGTGTAATTCCCGACCGGCGGTACAGTCCGCGAGCCGTTAGGCATGAACCGGTGTGATTCCGGTACCGACAGTAGAGTCTGGATGGAAGAAGATAATCGCGCATATACGCGCGGGTTTCGCCGTTGCCCGAAGAAGATTCTTCGGGCGCTTTTGTTTTTAAATAGGATTGGAGGCACAAACATGAAAAATCTGGGATTCGTACTGGCCTGCGTAGCCACCGTGGCGGCGCTCTTTCTCATCGCGGCGCTGTTCGAAAAATATGTGGTCAAGGAGCGCAAGGCCTTTTCCAACACCCACTACATCACCTATACCGCCATCTTCGCCAGCCTCGCGGGCGTACTGATGTTCATTGAGATCCCGCTTTTCTTTGCGCCTTCCTTCTATAAGATCGACTTAAGCGAGATCCCGGTTCTCATATGCACCTTCTATCTCGGCCCCGTGGCGGGAGTGGCGGCGGAGCTTTTGAAGGTCATGGTCAAGCTCCTGCTCAAAGGCACTTCCACCGCCTTCGTGGGCGACTTTGCAAACTTCGCGGTGGGCTGCTCCTTTGTGCTGCCGGCAAGTATGGTCTACCACGCAAAGCCCGGCAAACGCTCGGCCCTTGTCGGCATGCTCATCGGCACCCTCGTCATGACCGTCTTCGGCAGCGCCTTCAACGCCGTGTATCTGCTGCCGAAATTTGCGGCCCTCTACGGCATGCCCATGGAAGCCATCATCGGCATGGGCACGAAGATCAACCCCTCCATCACCAGCGTTTCCACCCTCGTGCTCTTTGCTGTAGTGCCCTTCAACCTTCTCAAGGGCGTGGTGGATTCAGTACTGACCTTCCTGCTCTACAAGCGCATTTCCCCCATCCTGCACAAGGGTGACGCGCGCCGTCAGCAGCGCCGCGCCGTCAAAGAGTCCGCGTGACCTTCCATAAGCGTCCGGCACTGAGGCCGAAATTCAATAGCTCGGTTGCGTAGATGATCCCGATATACGCTGCCAGCGCGTACCGGGGAAGAAGCTTCCAGGTGAGCAGCAGGCCGAGCAGCGCATCGACGATGTTGATGCCCATGCTCCACACCTGCTGCCCCAGGCCTTTCAGGCAGCCGTCCACGCTCATGTCCGTGTACATGAACGGCACCAGCGGCGCGAGGATGCGAATGTAATGCCCCGCGTCCCGGCTGCCGTAGATCAGCATGCCGAGGGGGTCCGCGCAGAAAAAGAGGAACGCGCCGACGCAGAGCGAGAACAGCACACTCAGGCGCAGAAGCTCCCCGGCCGTGCGGCGGATGGCTTTGCCGTCATGCTGCACCTGCACGGCGGTGAGCTCGGGCACGATGAGCTCCGCCGCTGCCGCCAGGATGCAGGAAGGGAAAAAGATCACCGGCAGCACCATCCCCTGGATGACCCCGTAACCCGCGAGGGCGCTGTTGGCCGAAAAGCCCGCCGCCTTGAGTCCCCGCGGCACCAGCAGATGCTGGAGCGTAGTCAGCGCGCTTCTGGCATAGGCCGAGAGGGCCAGCGGCACCGCGATGTGCAGCATGCGCAGCGTGAGTTTGCCGCCCGCGCCCTGATCCCGGTAGTGTCCCCGCCGGTCCATTATATAAGCCAGCGCCATCAGCGCAAGGCTCAGCACGTCCGCCGCCGCCCGGCCCAGGGTGACGGCGGCGCAGCTTTTTTCGATGTCGCCAGCAGGGACCCGATTGAGGAAAAACGCCACCAGCGCAATGCCGCTCAATTGCTCGATGAGGTGGATGAGTGTTGGCTTCCACACCCGGCCGCAGGCGGTGAAGTACCCGGACATGGATGAGCACAGAGAGATACACGGCATGCTGAGGGCTGAGATACGCAGCGAGCGCACCGTGCGCGCGTCGCCGATCCAGAGAAAACCGACGGGCTCTGCCAGCTCCCAGAGTATCACCGCCGCCGCGAGGCCAAAGAACGCGCCATACCCGAGGCAGCGGCCCATCGCCGCGCGTACCCCGCCGGGACGCTCCAGCCCCAGCTCCTCCGCCACGAGGCGCGTGGACGCAAAGCGGATGCCGGAGATGGCGAAGGTCGCGCAAAGCCCCGTCACCGACAGCACCAGTTGGTAAAGCCCGATCCCCGCCGGGCCGATCCGCCCCGCAAGCCACACCTGAAAGGCCATGGCGATCCCCTGCATCAAAAGCGAGGACGCCGTGAGCAATGCCGTGTTGTAAACCAGAACGCGCTTCATATTTCCCTCCCGGAATGTGCTGTCACCAGTCTATGCGCAGGAAAGACGGCAGTTGTCCCGGCGGCACAAAACGCTTGAAAAAGTGCCTTTGCGGTGGTAAACTTTGCATGAAAGAAAGGGGGACGATCCCATGATCATCACCATCGGCAGACAGCACGGCTCCAACGGCCACGCTGTCGCGGAGACTCTGGCAAAGCGCCTGAACATCCCCTGCTACAGCAAGGAGATCGTCGACCGCACCGCCCGCGATTCCAACTTCAGCTCCGAGGTCATCCGCTCCTACGACGAAAAGCGCATTTCGCCCTTCGTCGCGCCCAGCACCCATTTCTTCGGCATGGACGAGGGCTTTCGCCTGAACATGCAGATCGCCTCCGCTCAGTTCGACGCGATCCGCAGCCTGGCAAACGAGGGGGACGCGGTCTTCGTGGGCCGCTGCGCCGACTATGTCCTCCGGGGACGCGAGGATCTGGTGCGCGTGTTCCTGCTGGCGGACATGCCCTACCGCATCAAAACCGTCATGGAGCGCAAAAACCTCAACCGGGACCAGGCAAAGAAGCTCATCAAAGAGGTGGACAAGGACCGCTCCAGCTATTACCGTTATTACACGGACCAGGTCTGGGGTGCCAGCGACTGCTACGACCTGTGCCTGAACGTCGGGCGCGTCGGCATCGAGGGCGCCGCCAAGGTCATCGAGGCCTTTATCAACGCGGCAAAATAAAAAAATGTGTTTCACAGCTCTGATGATTTCATCCTGAGCGCCAGCGAAGGATCTTTCCCCGAAATATGCGGTAATGAAAGATTCTTCGCTTCACTCAGAATGACAGACTGCGCTTATGACGAACAGATAATGCCATTTCGGACAAAATCCGAAATGGCATTTTTTCGCGCCTTCTGGAGAGAATAATCAAAAACGAAAGGTGTGGTCAAATGGCAAAACGGATCGGAAAACGAACGCTTGCGCTGGAGCACAAGCCCGGCGTGGTCTCCTTCGCCTCCGTCGTCGGCGGCAAGGAGGGGGCTGGCCCCCTGAAAAAGGGCTTTGACGAGGTGTCGGCGGACTCCTACTTCGGGCAGGAGAGCTGGGAAAAGGCGGAGACCGCAATGCTCTCCCGCAGCCTTACCCGATGCCTGGAGAAGGGGGACGGCCTCAAGCCGGACTGCATCCTGGGCGGGGACCTTTTAAATCAGTGTGTGAGCTCCGCCTTTGCGGTGCGTGACCGGAGTATGCCCTACCTCGGCCTATACGGGGCCTGCTCCACCATGGCGGAGGGCCTGGGCCTGGCTGCGCTGCTCATAGACGGCGGGGGAATTAACAGCGCCCTTGCCTTCACCGGCTCCCATTTCTGCGCCGCCGAGCGGCAGTACCGCTTCCCGCTGGAATACGGCGGCCAGCGCACCCCTACCTCCCAGTGGACGGTCACTGGCGCGGGGGCGGTGCTGCTTGCCCGCGAGAGCGACAGCCTCCGCGTCACCCACGTCACGCCCGGGCGGGTGGTGGACGCAGGCATCACGGACGCCAACAACATGGGCGCCGCTATGGCCCCGGCGGCGCTCGACACCATCCTCGCCCATTTTGACGACCTGAACCGGAGCTTTGACGACTATGACGCGGTCTTCACCGGCGACCTCGGCGCCATCGGGCATGACATCCTGCAAGACCTTCTGCAGCGTGAGGGCCTGTCGCCGGGACTGAAATATATGGACTGCGGGGTGCTGATCTACGACCTGCTGACCCAGGACGTACACGCGGGCGGCTCGGGCTGCGGGTGCTCGGCGTCGGTGCTGTGCGCGCATATCCTGCCCGCCATGGAGCGTGGGGTGTGGCGACGGGTGCTCTTTGCCGGGACCGGGGCGCTCATGTCCCCGCTGACCTGCCAGCAGGGGGAGAGCATCCCCGGCGTCTGCCACGCGGTGACCATCGAGAGGAGGGAGGACGTGTGACCATGCTGATGCCGTATATCCGGGCATTTGCCGTCGGCGGGCTTCTGTGCCTTATAGGCCAGGTGCTCATCGACTACACGCGCCTCACCCCGGCCCGCATCCTCACAAGCTACGTCGTGGCGGGGGTGATCCTCGGGGCGCTGGGAATCTATGAGCCCTTTGCCCGGTGGGCCGGAGCCGGAGCGACGGTGCCGCTGACGGGCTTCGGAAACGCCATCGCCAAAGGCATACGCGAGGCAGTGGGGGAGAAGGGCCTCATGGGCATTTTCTCCGGCGGCTTCACGGCGGCCTCCGCGGGGCTCGGCGCGGCAGTCATCGCGGGGCTTGCGGTGTCACTGCTGTGCAGGCCCAAGGACAAGGATCAATAAAAACTGAACCTGTACTGAGTGTCATCCTTCGCCAACGCCAAGGATGACACACTTTTTACGTAAAACATGTTCACAATTCTATCCAATTGCACCATTGATTTTATCGGCGAAGGGGCGTATAATAAAACGGAATATGTAAACCGATTTCTTGCCCGACAAGGAGAGAAGGATATGGACCAACAGCTTTACCGCCAAAAGAGCATCGACCGCATTTCCTCACCCGAGCAGCTCAACGACTATCTGCGCGTCACCAACGTCTCCGTTTGGGTGATCCTCATTGCCGTCATCCTGCTGCTGGCAGGCCTGCTTGTCTGGAGCTCCGTGGCCACCATCGAGAGCTATACCGAAGGCTCTGCCCAGGTGCAGAACGGGGTCATGACCATCCGCTTCCACGATCAGCAGCTTACCGACAAAGTGGAAAAGGGCATGCCGGTGCGCGCCGGGGACACGGAGACTGTGATCTCCAGCATCGGCCGCGATGATAAGGGCCTTCTCATCGCCACCGCCAACACCACCCTCACCGACGGCGTCTATCCCGTGCGCGTCAGCTACAAGCAGACACAGGTGCTGGACCTGCTGTTTAACTGAGGAGATCTCCAATGGCAGAAAAGAAGATCAAACAGCCGGTGACCAAAGGCCGTGCCAAGGTCCCGGTCGTCATGCAGATGGAGGCGCTGGAATGCGGCGCGGCCTCGCTTGCCATGGTCATGGCCTACTATGACAAATGGGTGCCGCTGGAGCAGGTGCGCCTTGACTGCGGCGTGAGCCGTGACGGCTCCAACGCGCGCAACATCCTCATCGCCGCGCGCAGCTACGGCTTCGAGGCCCAGGGCTACCGCTGCGAGGTGTCGGCCCTGAAGGAAGAGATGAGCTTCCCCTGCATCATCCACTGGAACTTCAACCACTTCGTGGTACTTGACGGCTTCAAGGGCAACTACGCCTGGCTCAACGACCCCGCCCGCGGCGAGGTGAAGGTGCCGATGGAGGAGTTTGACACTTCCTTTACCGGCATCGTTCTCCAGATCACCCCCGGCCCGGAATTCCAGCCCGGCGGCAAGCCCAAGAGCACGCTGGAATTTGCCCGCAAGCGTCTCAAGGGTGCGGGTGCGGCGGTGGTCTTCGTGCTGCTGGCAAGCGTCATCAGCTATCTCTTCGGCATCATCAACCCCATCTTCTCCCGCTTCTTCATGGACCGGCTCCTGACCGGGGAAAACCGGGAGCTGCTGATGCCCTTCATCCTGCTCATGTCCGTGACGGGCATCGCGCAGATCGTGGTCGCCTGGGTGCAGGCGATCTACTCCCGCAAAATCGACGGCAAGATGAGCATTGTCGGCAGCAGCGAATACATGTGGAAGGTCCTGCGCATGCCGATGGAGTTTTTCTCCCAGCGCATGGCGGGCGATATCCTCCAGCGCCAGAGCACGAATGCCTCCATCTCTTCGACGCTTGTCAATACCCTCACGCCCCTGGCCCTCAACGCCATCATGATGGTGTTCTACCTCTTCGTCATGCTCAAGATGAGCCCGCTGCTGACTCTGGTCGGCATCGTGACGATCGTTCTGAACCTGCTGGTGTCGCGCATTATCTCCAAAAAGCGCGTGAACATCACCCGCGTGCAGATGCGCGACGCGGGCAAGCTCGCCGCCGCCACGGTCTCCGGCATCCAGATGGTGGAGACCATCAAGTCCAGCGGCGCGGAGAACGGCTACTTCCAGAAATGGGCGGGCTACCAGGCTTCGGTCAACACCCAGAAGGTCAAATTCGCCAAGATCAACCAGTACTTAGGCATCATTCCCTCCACCCTTTCCATGATCGCAAACTCCGCCGTGACCGTGATCGGCGTGGGCCTTGCGATGCGCGGGGCGTTCACCCTCGGCGCCATCATGAGCTTCCAGGGCTTTCTGAGCGCCTTCATGTCCCCGGCCATGACCCTCGTCTCCGCCGGACAGACCATCCAGGAGATGCGCACGGACATGGAGCGCGTGGAGGACGTGATGCAGTATCCCGTCGACCCGAGCTTTACCGACACCCCCCTGGAGGAGGACGCGGACTATTCCAAGCTCGGCGGCGAGGTGGAGCTCAAGGACGTGTGCTTCGGCTACTCGAGACTCGGCAAGCCCCTGATCGAGAACTTCTCCATGCATATGAAGCCCGGCAGCAGAGTTGCTTTTGTCGGCACCTCCGGCTGCGGCAAGTCCACCCTCTCCAAGCTCATCTCCGGACTCTACCAGCCCTGGAGCGGCGAGATCCTCTTTGACGGCAGACCCATCAACACCATCGACCGCAGCGTCTTCACCGGGTCGGTCGCGGTCGTGGACCAGGACATCACCCTCTTTGAGGACACCATCGCCAACAATATCAAGATGTGGGACAACTCCATCGAGGACTTCGAGATGATCCTCGCCGCCCGCGACGCCCAGATCTATGACGACATCATGGCCCGCGACGGCGGCTTCTACGGCATGCTCACCGAGGGCGGCAAGGACCTCTCCGGCGGGCAGCGCCAGCGTATCGAGATCGCCCGGGTCCTTGCCCAGGACCCCTCCATCATCATCATGGACGAGGCGACCTCCGCCCTCGACGCCAAGACCGAGTATGAGCTGGTCAAGGCGGTCAAGGACCGCGGCATCACCTGCATCGTGATCGCCCACCGCCTTTCCACCATCCGCGACTGCGACGAGATCATCGTCCTTGACCACGGCAAGGTGGTCGAACGCGGCACCCACGACGAGCTCTACGCCAAGGGCGGGTATTACACCGAGCTCATATCCAGCGACTGAGGAGGTGGCATGAATGGGATGGTTTGACGAACAGATCCGACAGCGCAAACAAAACGATCAGGACATTTTTGAAGAGTCCATCTTCCGCATGGCCTCCGTCGTGCTGGGCAAGAGCCAGGCGGGCGCGCTGGATGACAGGCGCATTGTCACCAAGGCCGCCATTGACGATATCCTGAAATACTACCACTACAAACCCGTGGACATCCCCGCCTCCGTCGGCGACGCGGATGAGGCGCTGGAGTACTGCCTGCGCCCCCACGGCATCATGCGCCGCAATGTGAAGCTGGAGGAAGGCTGGTACAAGGACGCCTACGGCCCCATGATCGCCTTTCGCAAGGAGGACGGCCTGCCCGTGGCCCTGATCCCGCTGCCGGTGAGCGGCTACCGCTTCAAGGCCGAAAACGGCGAAAAGAAGATCCTCAACAAATCCACCGCCGCCCAGTTTCAGCAGGAGGCCATCTGCTTCTACCGGCCCCTGCCGCTCAAAGCGCTGGGTATCCCCGATCTCATCCGCTATCTCACGGACTGCCTGGACATCGGCGACTGGGCGGCGCTGATCGGCATGACGCTGCTGGTCACGGCCTTCGGCATGGTTATCACGCCCATCAACCGCGTGCTCACGGGCTTCGTGCTGGAAAGCGGCAACCTGAACCTGCTGGCCGGCACGGCGATCTTCCTGCTAACGGCCATCATCTCCAGCCAGCTCATCTCCACCGTGCGTGAGCTGATGATGAACCGCATCGAGATCAAGACCTCCCTCTCGGTGGAGGCGGCGATCATGATGCGCATCATGAACCTGCCCGCAAACTTTTTCCGCAAGTACTCCTCGGGCGAGCTTTCCAGCCGCTCGGGCGCGGTGAACCAGCTTTGCACCCTGCTTTTGGGGAGCGTCTTTTCCACGGGCCTTACCTCGCTTACAAGCCTTCTCTACATCACGCAGATCTTTAAGTACGCCCCCGCGCTGGTGACGCCCTCCATCGTCATTATCCTCGCAAGCCTCGTGGTGAGCATCACCGCTTCCATCATGCAGATCCGCGTCAGCCGCCAGATCATGGAGCTGAGCGCCAAGTCCAGCGGCATCAGCTACGCCCTCATTTCGGGCGTACAGAAGGTCAAGCTTGCCGGCGCCGAGAAGCGCGCCTTCGCCCGCTGGGCGGACGCCTACTCCGCCGCTGCTCGCTATACGTACAACCCGCCGGTCTTCCTGATCGTCAACGGCGTCATCTCCACCGCCATCGCCCTCGTCGGCAACATCATCATCTACTCCATCGCCGTCGAGACCCGCGTGAGCCCCTCGGAGTTCATCGCCTTCAACTCCGCCTACGGCATGGTCTCCGGCGCATTCAGCGCCCTGACGAGCGTGGCGCTGTCCATCGCGCAGATCAAGCCCATCCTCGAAATGGCCGAGCCCATTTTGAAGACCGAGCCGGAATCGAGCGAGAACAAGGAGATGGTCACCTCCCTCAAGGGCGGCATCGAGCTTTCCAATGTCTACTTCCGCTATACCGACACCATGCCCTACGTGGTGGACGGCATGAGCCTCAAGATCAAGTCCGGGGAGTACATCGCCATCGTGGGCCGCACCGGGTGCGGCAAGTCCACCCTGGTGCGCCTGCTGCTGGGCTTCGAGACCCCGGAGAGAGGGGCCATCTACTACGACGGCAAGGACATGTCCAAGCTGGACCTCAGATCCCTGCGCCGCCGCATCGGCACCGTCACCCAGGACGGCAGCCTCTTCCAGGGGGACATCTACTCGAACATCGTCATCTCCGCACCGAACCTCTCGCTGCAGGAGGCGTGGGAGGCCGCGGAAATGGCGGGCATCGCCGATGATATCCGCGCCATGCCCATGGGCATGCAGACCATCATCTCCGAGGGTCAGGGCGGCATCTCCGGCGGACAGAAGCAGCGCCTCATGATTGCGCGCGCCGTAGCCCCGAAGCCGAAGATCCTCATCTTCGACGAGGCCACCTCCGCCCTCGATAACCGCACGCAAAAGCAGGTGTCGGACGCGCTGGACAAGCTCAAATGCACCCGCATCGTCATAGCCCACAGGCTCTCCACCATCAAAAACTGCGACCGCATCCTGGTCCTGGACAAGGGCAGAATCCTCGAGGACGGTACATACGACGAGCTGATCGCAAAGGACGGCTATTTTGCCGAGCTGGTCGCGCGCCAGCGCATTGATGTTCCGGCGGAGACAGCCGCAAAGTAAGGCCGATTAACCATTTTTCATAATCGGAATAGAGAAGAAAGGAGAACGCGTCATGATCCTGACATTCATCAAAAACCTGATCGCCGACCGCATCAGTAAGTCCTGGGAGGAGCAGACTTACGAGGAGAACAAAACCCTCGCCATTATCGGTAAGCTTCTCAACCCGGAAAACCTCAAGCGCCTCGGCATCATCGCGATCGTCGGTGTGGTGATCTTCACGCTCATCAAGCGCTGGAGCGAGATCCACACCTACCGCTCTGCCATTGCGGCAGAGATGAAAAAGCAGCTTGAACCCGTGACGGAAAAGCTCGATGAGCTCCAGGAGCAGAACGAGGAGCTTCGCAGACAGAACGAGCAGATCCAGGAACAGCTCGCATACAAATGATAAGCAAGATAATACCCCGGCGGAGTCCGGGGTATTATTCTGCATTGCGGCAGCGCATCACAGTTTTCGGGGCATGAGCTTTCGGGGAAAAACAGCCCTAAAAACAGTTGAGCAAACTGCCCGCTTTGTGGTATACTGTCCTAAATCCCAAGACAAATCCTGAGGGGGAGTGATACACACATGTCATATAAAAAGATCCTGCTGATCGCCCAGTCGCTGCTGTGCGTTGCGCTGGTCGTGATACTGGCTGTGTCGGCGGTAGGGATCTACCGCAGCGGGATCGCCGAGAAGCAGGCAGATCCGCTGGCCTGGGTCTATACCCGCGAGAAGGCCGCCGCGGCCCTCAAGACCGCGCTGCCGGTGTTCGTGCTGGCGGTGGGTGTGACGGTCGCCTGCGCGGTGTTGAACGTCCGTGATGAAAACGAAAACAAGCCCGTCAAGGACCTAGAGCTCAACCGCGACCTCATGCTCTCTCGTGTCGCGCAGCCGAGTGAGGCTATGAAAAAGGAGCAGGCTCTGCAGAAAAAGCTCCTGTACGGCGGCTGGGGCGGCTTTGCGCTGTGCATGGTGCCGGTGGTACTGTACATGGCGGACGGCGCGCATTTCCCAAACGACGATCTGGAGCAGGTGATGGGGGCACTGGCCATCCACGTCTTCCCCTGGATCATCCTGGGCCTTGCCTGCCTGATGGTGTCCACCGTCCTGCAGGGCAAGAGCATCGAGCGGGAGTACGACGCCATCATGGCGCGCATCAAGGAAGAGAAGGCGGCCGGGATCAAGGCCGAACCGAAGGCGGAAGAGCCCGCACGGAATGTGAACGCGCTGCGCTGGGTGATCCTCGCGATCGCCGTGGCGTTTATCATCATCGGCATCCGCAACGGCAGCATGGCGGCGGTCGTCAACAAGGCGATCAGAATTTGTACGGAGTGTGTTGGCCTTGGATAATGTGAAAACCTCCTGGTGGGAATCCCACCGCCCGTCCAAGAGACGGCTCGTGCAGCTCTACTGCGCGCTTTTATATAACGCCCACGTCAAGGGCTTCGTGGAGGGCGAGATCTACAAGAGCAAGTCCCCCACCACCAAGGGCATCTGCGTGCCGGGCTTCAACTGCTATTCCTGCCCCGGCGCGGTGGGCGCCTGCCCGCTGGGCTCGCTGCAAAACGCCATCGGCACCACAAACAAGCAGATCGGCTTCTATGTCTTCGGCATTCTCATGCTTTACGGTCTCATGCTGGGCCGCACCATCTGCGGCTGGCTGTGTCCGCTGGGGCTGATCCAGGAGCTGCTTAACAAGCTGCCCACGCCGAAGCTCAAAAAGAACCGCGTCACGCGGGCACTTTCGTGGCTCAAATACGTGATCCTCGGCGTGTTCGTCATCGGCATCACCGCCTGGTACGGCATCGCCCACGGCGTGGCCCTGCCCGCGTTCTGCAAGTACATATGCCCCGCGGGCACTTCCGAGGGCGCAATGTTCCTGCTGGCCAATCCCGCCAACGCCGGGGACTTCAGCATGCTGAACATACTCTTTACGCGCAAGTTCATCATCATGCTCATCATCGGCCTCGCCTGCGTGTTCTGCTACCGCAGCTTCTGCCGCTTCCTCTGCCCCCTCGGCGCGATCTACGGCCTGTTCAGCAAGGTCGCGGTCGTGGGCGTGAAGGTGGACCCGACGCGCTGCAACCACTGCGGCTCCTGCGTGCGCAATTGCGGCATGGACGTGCACCATGTGGGCGACCACGAGTGCATCCACTGTGCCAAGTGCATGGATGTGTGCAATCAGAAGGCCATCAGCCTCAAGGCGGGCTCCTTTACCCTCAAGGCCCCGGCGGGCGGCTGCGCCGACGACAAGCCTGACAGCGAGGCAAAGCGCCAAAAGCTAGGGAAGATCGCCTGGGGCGTTGCCCTGGCGGTGCTGTGCTTTGCGTTGGCCTGGTATAACTTCCTCGATCCGAACATCAAAAAGCAGGCCGCCGAGCCTGCCGAGCCTGTCCAGGCTTCACAGACGGACGCAACGGTGGCAGACTGGTCGAGCGACGCGCCCCTCGGCTGCGAGGTGGGCAATCAGCTCCCCGACTTCACCATCACCTGCCTTGACGGGAGCGAGTTCCACCTTGCCGACTATCGCGGC
>CADAUZ010000006.1:111030-111487 GCA_902791215.1 Oscillospiraceae bacterium
GGCCACCTACTGCGGCCCCTGCGTGAAGGAGCTGCCGCATTTCAGCGAGCTTTACAAGGCGCATGAGGACGACATCGCCATGCTGGCCCTGCACTCGGATATCGTGGCTGACGATCCGCAGGAGTACCTGGACGAGTTCGGCAAGGACTGGGTCATGCCCTTTGCGGTAGAGAACGAGGACGAGGTGATCTGGGACCTTGTGGGCGGCACGACCGCCATGCCGCAGACGATCGTCCTCAACCGGAAGGGCGAGGTTATCTACAACCAGCGCGGCAGCGTGACGCCGGAGATGCTCGCGACTCTGTATGAGCAGGCGTCCGCCGGCGCCGAGACCGCCCCCGCCGCCGCGGCGTTTACAAGCGACGCGCCCCTCGGCTGCGAGGTGGGCAATCAGCTCCCCGACTTCACCATCACCTGCCTTGACGGGAGCGAGTTCCACCTTGCCGACTATCGCGGC
>CADAUZ010000007.1 GCA_902791215.1 Oscillospiraceae bacterium
CTGCCCTTTTGTTCCGTATTCACTGACGGGAGGACGGCTCACTATGCCAATGTATTCAGTTGGTCAGGTGGCGATCCCGGTGTAATGCCGGAGATCGTATATTGAGATGATCGGCCGTTCTCTGTGTCGATACAGAACATACTGCTGTTTGCATTTGGGGCAGGCTATGATGAAATCTGCTTCGGTCAGGTCTGTAAAGTTATCTATCGGGACCAATTTGGTTTCGTTCTTTGTTTCCCAGTTAGTGGCAAAGGCGATGTGCTTTGCTCTGCAATCCGGGTTGGGGCAATCGAAGGACGGGAGGCGATGCCGCTCCGTTTCCGCGATAGCTGTTTTCAATTCTTTCTTATTTCCTCCGTATTCAATATCTGTGATATGCGCCTTTTACAACACCTTGGATAAGCAGCTCGTCCACGACAATATCCGGGTATGCTTCTATATCCGGATTGCAGGAATGAAGAATGTACTTTTTGTGCTTCTTGTCAAGGCCGAGCTTTTTCAGATTATTTTTCCCGTCAAACAGCGCAATGACAAGATCGCCCTCGCTAGCCGTCTGCTGCCGTTTGACAAAAACATAATCTCCGGGAAAGATGCCGGCTCCGATCATGCTCTCGCCTTTTGCGATCAGGGCGAAATAATCCCCGCGCTCCACCAAAGTTTCCGGCATACGGATCGTCTCAAGGAACTGTTCCTCTTCCTCCTGGCCGGGGCCGCAGGCAACACACCCTAAAACAGAAACGGCATGGATAGGTGACACCGCGCTCATTTCTTTTGTCCGCACGCTGCGATATCCGTTGTATGTCAGCTCGCCGTCCTCTTTCATCTCGCGCACGCTGGGAACCTTGTCATGCTCATAATAAAAGCGATTGATGTATTCTGCAATTGTTGTTTTTCTTGAATCCTTCACTCACTTACCTCCGAAAAAGAACAGACTGTTCCAATGATTATAGTATACCGCTTGGAACAGTCTGTGTCATGAACAGTTTGAAAACTTGTGTTTCAATTTTCCGGTTTTTATCAAATGACTGTGGCCGCTCTGCTCAAGTATTTTCCTATAAAGTTCGTGCATTACTCAAAGCAAGCAGCCTGAAAAATTCAATTTTTTAAGGAACAGGAGATCAGATGAACACAGGAATGTACGGGCTTTAATCCCATCACTGTGAAAGGCATACGGTGCGACTCCGGGCTATAGCAGCCTGACACCGATCGGGGCAGCGACAGCGCAGTACGCTTACAGCTTCAAAGGCTGGCTATGACTTGGAATACGAATCACCGCCACGGTGCCTTTGCCTTCCAGGCTCCGGATCGTGAGCGTTCCACGGCACATCCGCTCCAGGCGCTTTTCGACGTTACGGAGCCCGACATGAAGCCGCTGATCCTCTTCCGACGCTCCGGGCTTCTCCGGCGGTATCCCGGCCCCGTTGTCTTCCACCTCGACAACATGGAAGCCGTCTTTCTCAAAGCTGCGTATCCTTACGGTTCCGCGCAAATCTTTGGAACCGCTGATCCCGTGCTCCACCGCGTTTTCCACCAGCATCTGCAGCGAAAAGGCCGGGATGAAAAAGCTCCTGTCCCGGTAATCCGTTACGATGCTCAGCCGATCCTCGAAGCGCAGCTTCTGCATGTAGAGATAGTCGTCCACCGTCTTGAATTCCCGATCCGCCGGGATGCACGCCGTCTCTTCCAGCATGTCCACGCTCCCTCTCAGAAAGCCCGTAAAATGATTCAGGGCCTCCTCCGCTTTTGGCGGCTCGTCGATACAGGAGCGGATGACCGCCAGGCAGTTGTAGATAAAATGCGGCTTGATCTGCGCCAGCAGGAGCTTTGTCGTCAGCGCTTCGTTTTCAAGCTTCTGCTGGTAATACAGCTCGTTTTGCTCCACCATATTTCGGACGTCGCCCGCCAGCATGCCGATCTCATCTCCGCGGCCGATCAGACTTTCCAGCGCGTCGGACAGCTTTTGGGCCGACTTGTCCCCCGTATAAGCGCGGATATCCCGAGCGAGGGCCAGCGTCGGCTTCAGCGAGCTTCGATAGATCGTATAAAGCATGGTCAGGATCGCGGAGAGGATGATCAGGGCGACCCATTTTTCAAAGCTCCATACATCCGACCAGATTTCTTTCTTCATCTCCTGCATGGACGCGGAGACCGCGAAGAGGGCCCTGTGATCGAAACCGATCCGTGAATATTTGCTTGCGTACTCGGTTCCATCCTTCGGGGAACGATAAATCTCGGTCCCGGTATCAAGCGGGTAGTCCTGCTCACAGAGCGCCATGGCCTCCGGGTGCTCCGCCGCGTGAAAGGCCCATGCGTCGCCCAGGACCATGCGCTGTTCCAGAAAGCCCGTGTCGTCATCCGTACTCAGAAAGACGGCAAAGGCGCCTTCTCCGGATGCGTTCGGAATAAAGCAGGAAATCACATCGACGCCCACATGGCTGCGATTCACGGACAGCGCAAGCATGGTTTCAAGGTAACAGTATTCCGCAAAATAGCGCTGGCGCTGCGCAGGCATTTCCCGAAGCGCCTCCGCCGTAAGCGCGGTGACATTCAAACGCTCAAATTCACTGCGCTCCTCCGCCCATTTCATGTATGTGTCCATGTCGTGAAACGGGGGCAGCTCCATTTCCTCCCAGTGCTCCTGCCAATAGGACAGCAGCCAGTCAAGGCTCTGATGCTTGACGAGCGGGTACAGCAAAACAGAGACTTCATCCAGCCTCTTTTCCACGTTTGCCAAAGCCCGCTCGTGAAAGATCCTGTAGAGCACAGCTCCGCTCAGGAGCATGGCGGCGACCCCCAGCGCAAGCGCGATGGCCGTCACCCTGACGAGCAGGGATTTCTTTTTCACCGTCATCTTCATGGCATAATCCCACTTTTATTCAACAGGCCCTCGTTCGTCATGTCCCGGTACGCGGCCCATTCGTACTGGCACATATACTCCCCCTGGTACATGGACAGTGCGCGGGCGTCATGGGCGAGGGCGCGATAATAGTCGCAGGCGATCTTTTCCGGCGCGACGGCATAGGAATCCCGTCTGTGTATAAAGATGTCGGAGAGTTGACGCTCCTCCAGCCAGTTTTGCAGTTCATGGATGAGCTGGGCGAAATACTTCCGCTGCCTTTCGTCCTCTCTGACCTCGTCCATCCAGAGGATGGCCCTGAGCTGCGTATTGGTCACGGACGCGCCCCTCCGGTCGATCAGGTAGGCGAACAGCTCCTTGACCTTCGTACGGCGAAAGCGAACGGGCTGACCGTCATAGAACAGTTCAAAATGCCCGAAGCACTGGACATAAAGCCCCTTCCTTGTATCGCTGACCGGATGCCGCAGATTAAAGAGCGCCTGTCTCACGTCCTCCGGACTTGCGGGCTTCAGGATATAGTCGCTGACATAGAGCCTGAGCGCGTCCAGGGCAAAATTCGGATACGCCGTCACGATAATGATATTGGTCATCGGGCAGATCCGTTTGATCTCCGAGGCCAGCGTCAGACCGTCCATGTCCGGCATTTTGATGTCCAGGAACACAACGTCGAAGCGCTGCTCCCCACACAGCGAGAGCGCGGCTTTCGACTCTCTGGCCGTCACGATCTCATCGCCCGGCGCAGCCTTCTCCATCACCCGGAGCAAATCCCGCAGGGCACCGGCCTCGTCGTCTACAAGCAGGATCTTCATGTCTCCCTCCCCCTTTTCTTCTTTCACTCGTCTAATATAATTATGCGTATCGGGTTTCGTCAGCAAGCCCTAAATCTGACCTCCCTTTGGAAAAAGGGAGGTGGCCGAAGGCCGGAGGGATCGAAACAGAATCTGCGCAAGGCTCTGTTTAAGCTTTATGCAGCCCGGCCGATCCCTCAGTCACAGCCTCGCGGGAGATCGGCTGTGACAGCTCCCTTTCGCAAAGGGAGCTTAGAAGCTGCGCTAAGCCGATAGCCATAAATATAATTATACCACATTCAGTATCACCACACTATTACAAATCTGCCCGCAAAAAAGAACCCTTACAGGCGCCGCAGGCACCTGTAAGGGCTAAATCTGTTACGCAGCCTTGTTGAGAACAAGAACAATGTCGCCGTAGGTCTCCGGCGCGGAATAGGTCGTGCCGTCCTTTTCAAAGCCCTCGGGGACCTTCAGCAGATGGATCTCATGGCCAGGGCCCTCGGGCATGTCGAAGCTCGCCGCGCCGTCCGCGTCCGTCTTGCCGAGGACGCACTCGGCCTCGGAGCAGAACTGCACCGTGACGCCCTGGACGGGATTGCCGTCCTGATCCTGCACGATCACGCGGTAGGCGCCGCCGCTGTTCTCCGCTGTGTCCGCCGAGGCGTCCTTCGCGCCGGCGTCGACGGCGGCGGGATGCTTCCCTTCCAGCAGCTCGCCGAATCTGGTCTCATAGAGGCTGACCACGGCGCCGTTGATCGGAGGCGCGAGAATGACGCCATTGCTGTCGACAAAGATGCTGGTCGGGTAGCCCCCGATAATCCCGAGCTCATTGAGAGCCGCAGGCAGCGTCAGGTTCAGATAATCGGCCCCGTTCTCCGTCAGCAGCTCCTTGCCCAGGGCGATGGTCTCCGCGTCGTCCGCATCGGAAAGTATGCCGATGATGGCGCCGTTTTTCTCCTGCACGCGGCGGTTGATTTCGCCCAGTTCCCGGAGCTCGCCCTTGCAGGGACCGCACCAGGTGGCCCAGACGTTGAGCATGGTGACCTTGTGCTGCGCGAAGAGCTCCTCGCTGCGGACAGGATTGCCGTCGAGATCTGTCGTCTCAAAGCGCAGCTCCTTGCCGGTCCAGGGATCCTCCGGTTCTGTCGGAACAAAGAACTCAGCCTTCATGGCGGCTTCCTTGATGTCTGCCGCGATCTTCCGGGCTTCCTCGGCAAATACGGGTCTCAGATCGGCGATCCTTGTATCTCCTTCTTCATAATAGAAATAGCTGTAACCGTTCGCCTCGCCGATCTTTGTAAGCTCCCCAAAGGGGGCGCCCGCTTCCTCTGCATACAGTCTGAGCGCTTCAACCTCGCCCTCGTCTTCGCCGCAAAGAAGACCGGGCAAAAAGGCGGACTGCCTGTCTAAATCATCATATCGCTTGGCTTGTTCCTCTGTAAAGGTCCTGTCCCATTTAAGTTCTTCGAGTGTGAGGAGTTCCTCCCATTCCTCGGCAGACAGTCCGAAATACAGGAAGCTCACGTTATACAGCTCCCGATCCTGAAGCTTATGGGCCGCGGTGTTAAGGACAACGCCCTCATGTTCTTCAAACGCAGGCGGAAGCGTGAGCCGGACGCCGGCATATGGCAGATTATAAACGACGCCGTCCTCCGTGATTTCGCCGTCAGTCGTGAGCGCGAACGCCGGGGCGGTCAGCGACGCGAGCAGCAGCACCGCGAGTGCTATACAGATGATTTTCTTCATAATTCTGTTCCTCCGGTTTTTTGTTTTTTTACAGGCTGCAGCATAGCCGCCTCGCGGCTATGCTGTAATCCGTTGTTTTTTGATACTGCGGTACGCTCATACCCGCAATGCGGGCAACTCGCGGTGTTGCCGCCTTACCAGGCGTAGCCGAGAATGCTGGCCTTGATCCATCCCTGCACGGGGTAGTTGATCTCCGCCCAGGTGCGGCCGTCCGCATGGTCGAAAGCGCCTGTCGTGTTTGCCGCGGTGCCGTTGGGAAGCGTTGCAACGACCGGGGCGTTGAGGCCGGGGTAGCTTCTGATGGCCGCGTCTCTGGAATCGCCGGTGTTGACGGTACGGTATTCGCCGCCGCTTACGTTTTCGAGTTCCTGCTCCTTGATGAGTTCTTTGTCAGACATGCTTGTGTCTCCTTTCAATGTTGTGTCTGCAATATAACACAGCCGCTGTCACAAAAATGTCACAGGCCGGTCAGGGCGCCCAGCCGCAGTAGGGGCAGGTATCGTAATCGTAGTTGAAAAGCTGGCCGCAGCTGAGGCACTGGATCATGTCCGCGCCCTGGATGGCCTCCCTGACCTGGTTGGAGTCGACCTCATCGACCCAGGTCGGGCCGCTTTGCGGGTAGCTGCCGCAGTAGGGGCAGGTGTCATAGTCGCTGTTAAAGTGCTGGCCGCAGGTGGGGCAGACAATCATGGTCGCGCCTTGCATCAGCTCATTGTACTGGTTGCTGAAGGTTTCGCCATAGCTGTTGCCGCCGCCCGGATAGCTGCCGCAGTAGGGGCAGCAGTCGTAGTCGCTGTTAAAGTACTGGCCGCAGTTCCAGCAGGTAATCAGATCCGCGCCCATGATCGCCTCACGATAGGTGTTCCAGGCAGGGTCGTTGTCCCCGACTGAACTGCCGTAATGGTAACCGCAGCTCCAGCAATCCATAACATCCTGGTTGCCCTCGCCGCAGACCGGGCAGGTCCAGGCAAAGGTGCCGGAGGTCGGGTGCGCGGGAAGATTAACGGGATCGCCGTAGTGATAGCCGCAGTTCCAGCAGTTCACGGCGTTCTGGGTGCTCTCCCCGCAGATGGGGCAGATCCAGGCAAGGACGCCGACGAACGGGTCCGGCGTAATGGCGTTAATGGGGGTCCGGCCGTTCAAACCGTAATACCAGTCAGTGGCGCTGGGGGTCACGCCGTAGTAGATCGCGTAGAAGGAGACGGGGTTAAAGCCGCAGTTCCAGCATTGGGAGCCGGAGACCGCCGCGCTGCACTTCGGGCAGGTCCAGACACCGTTGAGCCAGGGCTTGACTCTGTAAAATTCGTCGATCTTTGCGGACAGGTCACTCGTGCTGCCGCCGGCCCAGACATAGAGGTAGGCGGTGGAGGTTCTGGCGGAGGCGCCGCGGTAATCGAAGGTGGCGAACACGCCCCAGCCGTTCATGTTGGTCTTGACGTTTTTGATCTTCAGGTCGCCGGTGTTTTCACCCTCAAGCTGACCGCCGATCTTGCGGATATCGTCCACGGTATAGGTCTTGCCGTCGGGAGCGACAAAGGTCCAGGTGATCTTGTCATAAATATTGGCGTTGGCGATAAACTCCGCCGTCTGGCCCTCGTTGTGCTTTTCGTCGGTGGGATTTTTGGTGATGTAGACGCCGCCGGCGCTCTGGGAGGCCGTGAAGGCGACGCCGCCCTCGGCGTTGTCCGCGTCGCGCACACCGTCAAAGGTGGCATAGCTGTCCACAAAGCGCTGGAGCATGCCGGCCTCGTCGGCGGTAAACCAGTCAAAGGCGGTGCTGAAGTGGGGGAGGCCCTTGAAGCTGCTTGCGCCGAGAGTCAGGAATTCATCCATGGTGATCTCTTCGCCCTTGCCGTTGCGGCAGTATACCTTGAGATCGCCGTCGCCCTCGCTCCAGGTGGTGCAGCTGCCGAGCATGATGCTGGGCTCCATGCTGCCGTTTTTCAGGGTGACAGCGCCCACGCCGGTGGTGACGACGTCACTGCTGACCGCAATGGCGATCGCGTCCCCGCCGGGCGTCATGATCTTTGTGGCCTCCGTCGCGGTGTATTCCGCAACGTCCTTAAACAGATAGCAATAGGTATTGCTGTCCTTGTCATAGCAGGTATCGACGCTGTTGCTGTACAGGTTCAGGAGCATGCCGTCAGCCGTTACGGTTTTCTTATCCGAGCCGACGGGAGCGGGGATCGTATTCTGCATGCAGTTGATGAGCGTTGCGCCGTCGGGGCCGATCTCCCAGGCCTTCAGCCAGGACATGCCGCCCTGGATCCTGGTGGTTGCCAGCAGCTCCAGCCGGCCGTTGTGGTCGAGGTCCGTGACAGCATAGTACCAGGTGTTCCCGTCGTCCTTCTGCTCGAGATCCTTGAATCGGGCCGCGAGGAACTTGATCTGCTCGCCGACGCCGTTTGCTACTTCATGATCGTGATCATGCTCGTCCGCGTGGGCGACGAGGCCGAGCGAAAGCAGCATGCAAAGCGCAAGTATGATTGCAAAAAATTTTTTCATGTTTTTATCTCCTTCTCTTACCATGATTTGATGCGGCCATGACAGAATGGGCAGATATTATTGTTGTAATATGCGCCGGTAGGGCGATTTGCAGGAACTTGCGCGCCGCAGGTGCAGCAGACGACATAGTTGATGTTGCCGCCTCCGGCGACATCCTCCAGCATGGCGTCGTTCACATTCTCAAGTTTTTTTGCACAAAGCTTTTCAGGGTTTTCCATTTGTTCTGTCCTCTCTCCTTCTTCAATTGCCGGAGTTCCTGCTGCAAACGAGCACCGAGGGGCTGTCCGACAGCTTCCCCGGTGCTGCATGACGTCATCAGCGGACGCGGATCACGTCGCCGGCGCGGATCACGTCGATATTCTTGATCTTGCCGGGGTTGAGCTGCTGAATCGCGTAAGGACTGGTGCCGAACATTTGGGCGATGTTGCCGAGATAGTCGTTGGGGGCGATGCGGTAGTAGGTCGCGCCGCCGTCGCTCCAGTACTGGCCGTTGGCATGGGGGGCTCCGCCGGCTACATTTTCCGCTTCCTGGTTGTTGAGGGCTTTCATTTCGTCAGACATGATTTTGATCTCCTTTATTATGTTTTTTTGTTGTTTGCTTTCAGCCTTGCATGATGTTTCATAACGCAGCTTACCGAGCACGGCTTAAGCATAGCATACCGAGTATGACCGTAATATTACAAAACTCACCGAAATTATCTGAATAAATCTTAAAGTCTCGCAGGTTTTCCGAGTCAGCGGGGAGGGTGCGTCCGCTTTGTAATATTGCGGTCATAGTCGCTGTGTTATTATTGATTTACAGTTGACGCGCTTCATGCCGTCGTTAAATCATGATTTAATTCAATGAAATCGGAGGAGGAAACCTATGAAAAACAATCATCGCCCTGTTTCTCAGCACAGTCCTGCTTCTCGGCGCCGGCGCCGTGAGCGCCGCGGCGGAGGTCGGTCTTGCCGATCAGATCGAAGACAAGCTGCACGCTTCGATCCAGCGGGAGGAAGATTCCCCCGAGTGGATCACCGCGCTTCCTTACGCGCAGGACGAGAGCATCACCCAGCTCTTTGTCGTGGCGGGCTTTGGGACGGATAAAACAACAGCCACCGTCTCCATGCACGAGCGGGACGAAAACGGCGCCTGGAAGCAGATCCTTTCCACGCCCGGCTATGTCGGCAAACGGGGCCTGTGCACGGACGCCGCTCACGTTGAAGGCTGCGCGCAGACGCCGATGGGCGTCTACCGCTTCAACAAAGCCTTTGGCATCGCGCCCGATCCCGGCTGCGCCATCCCCTATACCCAGGTCACGGACGACATCTGGTGGTCCGGTGACCAGCGCGAGGGTATGCGCTATAACGAAATGGTGGACATCAAGGAGTATCCGGAGCTTGCCAAGGACGACAGCGAGCATATCGTCGAGTATGAGTATCAGTACCAGTACTGCCTCAACATCAGCTTTAACGAAGACGGTACGCCGGGCAGGGGCTCCGCCATCTTCCTGCACTGCTTCGGCCCGCTAAAGCCCTATACGGGCGGCTGCGTATCCCTGCCGGAAAACATCATGAAGCTCGTCATGCAGCGGGTCAAACCCGAATGTGTGGTCGTCATCGACACGCTTGAGCATCTGAGCCCGGCGACCTGGAAGGACTGGGGCTTTGAGCCGACCCTCGTGATCGACTGCGGCGATTCCGCGCTCTATACGCAGGACGAGCTTGCGGATGCCGTCGAAAGGATCAAGGCCGAGTTTGCCGCCTGGGAGGGCTGCGAGCTGCACAGCATCCGCTATGCCGGGGACGAGAGCTACACAGAGGATAATCTCAAGTGGATGAACGAGCTCAACGAGGACGGAAACTACACGCAAGTCGCGGAGTTTCTGATGGACTTCCATTCTCCCGCGAAGCAGCTCGACGGCTGGGCCTGGACGGCCAACGCGGAATACATGGATTACGAATGGTGGCTCGCCCGCAGCGCGGACGGCAGCTGGGAGGTCGTGACCTTCGGGTATTAAGAACGGGGAGATTTTGCGTAACGCAGCATTTCTCCAGTTTTTCGCAGCCAATCATAGAGAACTCCCTCTGAGCTGAAAAACACTCAGGGGGAGATTTTCTCTTGATAACACTGATTTGACAAAAATGCGCGGAGGTCGATATGGACGAATAGTAGTGCTGTGCCAGTCACGCGCAAGAAGCCCATATTTTTGCCTCAAAATTAGGAATTATTTCAGCTCAATTGCTTTTATATTCCTCGCAAACAGAAAGATTTGTAAACCCATTTATTGGTATTCCGCTCTGGAGCGATTGGACGGTTCCGAAACGATCATTGACTCGTTTTGCCGCTCTCTATTGCCCGATCTACCTCGATACGGCTGCACAGAGATGCATTCCAGACAGAAAAGCCAGGGGTGGTTTTTCTAAACCACCCCTGGCCTGCGGTTTTATCAAATTCCTTTCATGTCATCGACGGCCAGCATTTCCAACATGACTTTGGCATTTCAGCAGTAGACGAGTTCACTCAACACAATCTCTTCTGCTCGGCTTTGAATATCGTTCATGCCTTGAATCCATGCCCATTGATTGCCAGCCTTGAGTCTCTCGGTTACTTCTTCCCGCTTTTTCATTTGCTGAATGATAAGCTCCATACGCTCGTTGCATGTGCGGTTAATCTCAGCAAGGTGCGAATAGAGCTTGTCAGACAAGATCAGCTCGGAAAACAGGATCTGGCGATGCTCTTTCAGATAACGTTTGCGTATCCTGCCATACTTGCCAATGGGTTCGCATTCTTCAACTTCAAGATCTGGGAGCAAAAAGCCGCCAACCTGAGTATAGGTTCCACCAATTTGTTCAAATAGAGTTCTGTTTATTTTCATGAGTTATCTCTCCATTTTAAGAATTGTACGTATCAAATCTACGTTTTACCAACCCTTACAGGCAGTTACCCAATCATTTTTTCAATAAAACTCTCTTATTGGTGTCGGCCCAAGCCCCTCCCCTACACTATTTAATCAAGTTTTCCTTTTGGATTTCTGTTTTGCCGCAGCCCCTGTTCTTTTATTCCGCCCAGGTGCCGTTTCGGAAGATGGGGACAACGCTGCCGTCGGCGCGGATGCCGTCGATGGACAGATCGTCGCTGCCGACCATGAAGTCCACATGGATGATGGAGTCGTTGATGCCGCGCTTCTGCGCCTCTTGGGTGGTGAGGCTGTCACCGTCGGGCAGGACCTCCTTGAAGCCCGCGCCCAGTGCCACATGGCAGCAGGCGTTTTCGTCAAAGAGGGTCTCATAGAACAGGAAGCCGCACCGGTTGACCGGGCTCTCCTTGGGCACCAGCGCCACCTCACCCAGCATGTCGGCGCATTCGTCCATCTTGATCATTTTTTCCAGCAGCGCCTGGCCCTTCTCGGCCTTGCAGGAGACGGCGCGGCCGTTTTCAAAACGAATAGAGAAGTTTTCGATCAGCTGGCTGTTCCAGGAAAGGGGCTTTGTGGAGACCAGTTTTCCTTCACAGCTGCCCGCCAGCGGCGAGGTAAAGATCTCCTCCGTCGGCATGTTGGGGATGTATCGCACGCCGTTGCGGCTGTTGGTCGTGGCGGCGCCTTCCCAGTGCGCGCCGGGAATCAGCTCGACGGTGAAATCGGTGCCGTTTGCGCTCTTGTAGCGCAGATGGCGGAAGTCCTGGGTGTTGAGCCAGGCTGCCTTTTGGGAGATAAAATCTGTGTGTGCCTGCCACTTTTCAACGGGATCGCTCACGCCGTCAATGCGCACGGTAGAGAGCACCGCGTCCCACAGCTTCTCGACGGCGCGCTCCGGTGTCTCGTTCGGGAAGCACTTGGCGGCCCATTTTTCGGAGGGGATCGCTGCGATGGTCCACTGGTGGATGCCGTCAATGGCGTCGCGGTAGGGCTTGAGCACACGGGCTCTCCCCTGCCCCACGGCAGAAATTTTCTCCGGGGAGATGCCCGCCAGGGCGTCGGGGTCTTCGGACTCGATGAAAATGCGGCACGGCAGGTCGACCGTCGTCTGTTTGGCCTTCTCCTCCTCCCAGGGGAGCACCGTGGAGAGGACCTCCTGATCGGCATACTGGAAGTGCAGGCGGGAAATACCGTCGCACTGCCATTCCAGGTTCACCTTCTTTGCCCCCGCAAGATAGCATTCCTCGGTGATCATCTCCGCAAAGGCCGCCTGGTCAACCGCTACATAGAGCAGCACCGTCTGTCCCTGCTGTACGTTTGCGCCGGAACGCACGATCAGCCGCGCGTACTGCTTCAAAATATCCTGTGTGATCTTCATGTCATAAGCTCCTTCTATTCCAACATTATTTCAAAAACTTTTTCAGGGCCTTCTCCGGCACCCGCGGAAAAAGCTTCGTCAGATGCTCCATCAGCCGCTCATAGGATTCCTCCGGGCTTCTGGCATACACACTGTCCGTAAATTCCGCGCCCATAAAGCGCTCGGGCGTATCGTACTGCGCCACGCCCCAGCCGCGCTTGTTGCCGTGCCGGTCGACAGTATAGACGAAATCGCTGATGATGACATAGCACTGCTCCTGCAGCCGCGTGACGGATGTGTCGAAGCCCTTCGTCCCCTCCGTCTTCTGCCAACGTCCGCTGTAGGCATAGCCACCCGTCTGCCGAAGCTCCTTGGACAGAACCGGTGCGTTTTTCTCGATCAGATCAAAAAGCTGCTTATCCTGGCATTTAGCAAGCCCGTCGTCGTAACGCGCGTCAAAATCGTAGCCGTCGCGCCGATAGTTGGCAAGATCGGGAAAAAGCTCACGGCTGACGTAGGCAGCTTTCTTCTCAAAGAACTTCCCGTAGGCACAGCCGGTCGCCTGAATGACCGGCCCCTTCCAGGCCCAGGAATCCTCTCCCCCGTCCGACCACAGCGCCGCCGGGTGGCAGTGCTCGGCCAGGGAAAAACCGGGGATCGACGTGGAAAAATACGGCACGATCCCAAAGGTCTCCACCGCTTCGATCAGATCATGTTTTGTGCGCACATAAAAATCAAATTCCATGGTATGACCCCATTCCCGTACCGCTTACATTACAAAAGCCCCGAAGTTAAGAACTTCGAGGCTTTTGGAGCTGGTAATGTGACTCGAACACACGACCTGCTGATTACGAATCAGCTGCTCTACCGACTGAGCTATACCAGCATTTTCTTTACAGCTTTATAAATATACCATAATTTACAGGTAAAGTCAAGCTCATTTTCTTCGGTCTCCTATTCAGTCCGTTTGTAGATAACTACTTGTATATTTTTGTCATTTTTTGTCTCTCTGTCAGAGAAGCCGTCAGTTTGAATATGTACAGTATTCTCCATTTTTCAGCGATTTCCGTGATAATAAATCCCGTATTTTGTCTTCTTCCTCCGGAAACAAAAGTTAACATAAATATTACCGCGTAAAATATAGCAAATAGTTATCAACACTTTCAACAGGTTTTTCAACAACCTCAAATGCACGAAATCACGGGGCAAATGTCGAAAACTGGAGGATATTTCCGGTTTCTCAAAACAATTCAGGTTACAAAACGGATACTAAGAAAAGTCAACATAACGGTCATTTCCACGGGGACGCCGTGCGGCGGGTCAGTACTTACACATGTGCAGCATACCGGTATCGGCAACAGAGATATAGTCCTCATCGGCGACGATGATATGATCCTCCAGCCGGATGCCTACGGTCTCCAGCGCGTTGTAGAGCGCACGGGTGAATACGTCGTCCTCTCTGGACGGGAGCGCGATGCCGTCCGGGTGGTTATGGGCGATGATGACCGAGCAGGCGCGGACCTTGAGTGCCTTTTCCACGATGCGGCGTATGCTGGCGTCCACGCTGTTCACGACGCCGCGCCCCATCTCCGTGCAGCAGATCACCGCCCGTTTGGAATCCAGGCACAGGAGGTAGACCACCTCATCCTTTTCATTCATGAAATAAGGCAGCAAATAAGCGCCTGCGTCCTCGGAGCAGCGGATCTGCCTGATTTCCCGGGATTTTGACAGGCGGCTTTTCTTCATGATGTCGGGGATCAGGGCGATAAGAGCCGCGGCGCTCTCGCCGATGCCGTCCACCTCCCGCAGGTCCTCCACAGGGGCAGAGAACACAGCGTCCAGACTGCCGAAGCGCTCAAGCAGATGATGGGCGATCTCGTTGGTGTCACGGCGCGGAATGGCGTAGAACAGCAGCAGCTCGAGAGCGTTGATGTCGTTCATGCTCATGAGCCCGTGTTCCAGATAGCTTTTTCGCAGCCTTTCCCTGTGTCCGTCGTGTACGCCCATCTTCCGTCTCCTGACTTATATTTCCATTGTCGCGTAGGCGTTGAGGTCGCTGCCCGCGCGCACGCCCGCGAGATACTCATAGTAGCCCTGCGCGCCCACCATGGCGCCGTTGTCGCCGCAGAGCTTGAGCGGCGGGATGTATAGCTTCTTGCCCGCCTTCTCCGCCTCGCGCTGGAAATCGGCGCGGATGCGGCTGTTGGCGGCGACGCCGCCGGCGACGACGATTTTGTCATAACCCAGTTCCTGAGAGGCCTGCATGGTGCGGGGCACCAGGCTGTCGCTGACCGCCTTGGTAAAGGAGGCGGCAAGGGACGCGCGGTCGATCTCCTCGCCCTTCTGCTCGGCATTATGGACAAGGTTGATGACGGCTGTTTTGAGACCGGAAAAGCTCATGTCGTAGGGGCTGCCATCCACATGGGCGGTCGGGAAAACATATTTGGTATCATCCCCGCCCTTCGACAATTCCTCGATGGGACGCCCGCCGGGATAGGGCAGACCGAGGACGCGGGCGGTCTTGTCAAAGCATTCCCCTGCCGCGTCGTCACGGGTGCAGCCGATAATCTTCATATCCGTATAGTCCCGCACATCCACGAGCAGTGAGTTGCCGCCGGAGATGGCAAGGCAGAGAAACGGCGGCTCCAGCTCCGGGTAGGCCAGATAGTTTGCCGCGATATGGCCGCGGATGTGGTGCACCGGAATAAGCGGCACGTTCAGCGTCGAGGCGCAGGCCTTGGCGAAGTTCACGCCCACCAGCACCGCTCCGATGAGGCCGGGAGCATAGGAGACGGCGACTGCGTCGATATCCTTTTTCTCGATCCCGGCTGCTTCGATGGCCCGCTGGGACAGGATGGAAATGGCCTCCACATGGCAGCGGGATGCAATCTCCGGCACGACGCCGCCATACACCGCGTGCAGCGACGCCTGAGACAGGATCTGGTCGGTGAGGATCTTTCTGCCGTCCTCGACGACGGCAACGGCGGTTTCATCACAGGTGGATTCAAATGCAAGTATTTTCAAAGCGTTTGCCTCGATTCGTTTATATTCGATTGCGAACACGGTTCACAATCGAGGACTCGCGTTTATCGCACGCGGTTAAAAGAATTTCGTCATAAGGAGCGCGTCTTCCTTTGGGCGCTCATAGTAGTTTTTGCGCAGGCCGACACGGCGAAAGCCGTGCTTTTCGTATAGCGCGATCGCAGGCGCGTTTCCGGCCCTGACTTCAAGGGTCACAAAGCTGAGGCTGAGCCCCTCGCAGATTTTACACAGACGGTCGATCAGCTTATCCGCGATCCCCTGCCGACGATGCTCCGGGGACACCGCCACATTGGAGATATATCCCTCGTCCAGCACATACATCATCCCCACATAGCCGAGGACGTTTCCCTCCGGGCTGACGGCGGCGATAAACTCGTGCTGGCTGCCCTTCATCTGGCTTTGCAGAAGCTCTGCCGTCCAGGGCATGGAGAAGCACTGCCGTTCCAGCGCTTCGATCTGTGGGATGTGGGCGGCGGTAACGTCGCAGACGGTATACTCCATCAATGCGCCTCCGCCCAGCTGTGGCCGATATGGGCCTCAGCAATGAGGGGCACGGAGTAGTGTACAGCATTCTCCATCTCCTGCTCTAAAAGTGCCTGCACGCGCTCGGCCTCCGACTCGGGGCACTCGACGATGAGCTCGTCGTGCACCTGGAGGATGAGCCGCGCTTCCAGCTTTTTCTCCTTCAGGCGGCGGTGGACGTTCACCATGGCAAGCTTGATGACATCGGCGGCGGTCCCCTGCACGGGCATGTTCAGCGCCACACGTTCCCCAAAGGAGCGGACGTTGAAGTTGGAGCTCTTGAGCTCCGGCAGATACCGGCGGCGGTGGAAGAGGGTTTCCACATAGCCGTCGGCCTTTGCCTGGGCCTTGATCTTTTCCATGTAGTCGCGCACACCGTGGTATTTGTCGAGGTAGGCGTCCATATAGGCTTTGGCCTCATTCGGGAAGACGCCGATATCCTGGGCAAGCGAAAAGGCGGAGATGCCGTAGACGATGCCGAAGTTGACGGCCTTGGCCCGGCTGCGGAGAACGGGCGTGACCTCCTCGATGGGTACATTAAAAACCTTGGAGGCGGTGACGGTGTGGAAATCCTCCCCGCTCAGGAAAGCATCCCGCATGGCTTCGTCGCCGGAGATGTGAGCCAGCAGCCGCAGCTCGATCTGGCTGTAGTCGGCGTCCACCAGCACCATGCCGGGGCCCGCGACAAACATCTTGCGGATCTCGGCGCCGAGCTTTTTGCGCACGGGGATGTTCTGCAGATTCGGCTCAGTGGAGGAAAGGCGGCCAGTTGCCGTAACGGTCATCTGAAAACTCGAGCGGATGCGCCCGTCCTCGCCGATGACTTTTAACAAGCCCTCGGCGTAGGTGGATTTAAGCTTGGTCAGCGTGCGGTATTCCAGCACCTCGTCCACGATGGGGTGCTTGCCGCGCAGCTTCTCCATCACGTCCACATTGGTGCTCCAGCCGGTCTTGGTCTTCTTGCCGGAAGGCAGCATGAGCTCCTCGAACAGTACCTCTCCCAATTGCTTGGGAGAGTTGATGTTGAATTCGTGACCCGCGTGCTGCCAGATGCTCTCCTGCAATCGCTCAATATCGCCGTTCAGGCTCTCGCCGAAATCATAGAGCGCCTTGCGGTCGACATAGAAGCCCGCCTGCTCCATGTCGGACAGGACCAGGCACAGGGGAAGCTCAATATCATAATAGAGCTTCTCCATGTCCAGCTCTTTGAGCTTTTCATGCAGAACAGGATAGAGATTGAAGATGGCCTGGGTGCCGCCCTGCTCCTCGCCGAGATAGCGGGCGCTGACACGGCCCAGGGGGTACTCGCTCTCGTTTGCGTCCAGCAGATAGGCAGCCAGTGCCGTGTCAAAGACAAAGCCCTCCCGGCTCAGATTCTCGCGGGCCAGGACGTTCATCAGCTCCTTGACATGGTGGCCGACTTTCGGCTTATCAGAATTAAACACAGCTTTCAGCAGCTCATTGTACCCGTCGCCGCATGCACTCCATGTTGCGGTGTATACCGTCTTCCCGTCACAAAGTTCAAGCCGGTCGAGGTTTTCATCGAAGTCCACCGCAAGCACAGGCGCGGATTTCACGGCTTCCAGCAGGTCAGGCAGCTCCGCTTCACTCACATCGACACGGGGAAACACTGCGCCCGGAATCGTTTCGCTTTGGGTCTTCCCCTCCTGCACGCCCCACTTCTCGATAAACTTCTGAAAGCCGAGACGTTTGAAGAGCGGGTAGAGGGCGTCGGTATAGTTGTGATCCCAGCGGTTTTCCGCGGGGTCAAAGTCCATGGGGACTTCCTTCAAAATCGTCGCCAGCCAGTAGGACATGCGGGCGCTCTCTTCCCCGGCGGCGAGCTTCTTGCGCACGCCCTCCTTGATATCCAGAGCGCTCAGATCGGCGTAGATGTTTTCCACGGTGCCGTATTTGCGAATAAGCTCCAGCGCGGTCTTCTCGCCAACGCCGGGCACGCCCGGGATGTTGTCGGAGCTGTCGCCCATGAGGGCCTTGAGGTCCACCATCTGCGGCGGATCAAAGCCGTATTCCTCGCGGAAAACCTCCGGCGTATAGTTGATGGTCTCCGGGCTTCCCATGCGGGTCTTGACGTTGCAGACGGTGGTGGTATCGGTGATGAGCTGGAGACTGTCCTTGTCCCCGGTGACGACCACGCAGTCCCAGCCTTTTTCCGCGCATTTGACAGAGACGGTACCCAGGATATCGTCCGCCTCGTAGCCCGCCATCTCATAGCGGCGGATGCCCATGGCGTCGAGCGTCTCCTTCAAAACCGGCATCTGGGCTGCAAGCTCCTCTGGCATGCCCTTGCGCTGGGCCTTGTAGCCGTCGTAGGCCTTGTGGCGGAAGGTGGGCTCACGCCGGTCGAAGCTCACGCACACGGCGTCGGGCTTCTGCTCGTCGAGCATGCGCTGGAGGATGTTCAGAAAGCCAAAGATAGCGTTGGTGGGCGTGCCGTCGGGCGCGTTTAAGGGCCGGACGCCGAAGAAGGCGCGGTTGACGATGCTGTTGCCGTCCAGGATCATTAGTTTCATGATATACCTCCGTTAAGGCGTACCGCGAAGTCTGATAATTTCGTCGCGCAGCTGGGCCGCGATCTCGTATTCGAGCATCTTGGCCGCCTTCTTCATCTGGGCCTCGAGGACGGCGATGGCTTCGCGGCGTTCGCGTTCGGTCATCTTCACGCCGTTTGCCTTGAGCTTTGGGGCCGCATCGCTGGAGATTTCCAAAAGCTCGCGCACGCTCTTGACAATGGTCTTCGGTACGATGCCGTGCGCCTCATTGTAGGCGATCTGCTTTGCCCGACGGCGCTCAGTCTCGGTGATGCAGGCGCGCATGGAGGGGGTGATCGTGTCGGCGTACATGATGACAAAGCTCTCGGCATTGCGGGCCGCGCGGCCGACAGTCTGGATGAGACTCGTCTCGCTTCGGAGAAAACCCTCCTTATCCGCATCCAGTATAGCAACGAGCCCCACTTCCGGGATATCCAGGCCCTCGCGGAGAAGGTTAATCCCCACCAGAACATCAAATTCGCCCAGACGCAGGTCGCGGATGATCTCCATGCGCTCGATGGTGCTGATGTCGTGGTGCATGTAGCGGCAGCGGATACCCGCGCCGGTGAGGTAGGCGGACAGGTCCTCCGCCATCTTCTTGGTCAGTGTCGTGACCAGGGTGCGCTGGCCCCTGGCGATCTTGTTGTTGATCTCGCCGATGAGGTCGTCGATCTGCCCCTCCACGGGCCGCACAAAAATCTCGGGGTCCAGAAGCCCGGTCGGGCGGATGATCTGCTCGGCGATCTGTCCGGCGCGCTCTTTCTCGTAATCTCCGGGGGTAGCCGAGACGTAGACCCGCTGGTGGATGCGCTGGGTAAACTCGTCAAACTTTAGGGGACGGTTATCAAAGGCCGAGGGCAGGCGGAAGCCGAAGTCCACCAGAGACTCCTTCCGTGCCCGGTCGCCCCGGTACATGGCGCGCACCTGGGGAAGCGTGACGTGGCTTTCGTCTACGAAGAGCAGAAAGTCTTTCGGGAAATAGTCCAGCAGCGTCATCGGCGGGCTGCCCGGTTCCCGGTTGGAGATGACGCGGGAATAGTTCTCGATGCCGGTGCAGTAGCCCAGTTCCTGCATCATCTCGATATCGTAGTCGGTGCGCTGGCGGATGCGCTGGGCCTCCAGAAGCTTGCCGTTATCGGTAAAGTATTTGACGCGCTCGTCGCACTCTTCCCGGATACGCTCGATGGCGCTTGCCATTTTCTCTTTTGTCGTGACGTAGTGACTCGCGGGATAGATGGCAACATGGTTCACATACCGTGTTGCCGTCCCGGTGACCACATTGATCTCGCTGATGCGGTCGATCTCGTCACCGAAGAACTCCACACGGATGGCCTTGTCGTTGGAGTAGGCCGGGAAGATCTCCAGCGTGTCGCCGCGCACGCGGAACTTGTTGCGCTCAAAGGCGATGTCGTTTCGCTCATAGCGGATCTCCACCAGCTTTTTAAGGAGCTCATCAAAGTCCCGTGTCTGACCGGGGCGCAGGGAGATGACCATGTTGGCGTAGTCTATAGGGTCGCCCAGGCCGTAGATGCAGGACACCGAGGACACCACGATCACGTCCCGCCGCTCAAAGAGGCTTGACGTTGCGCTGTGGCGCAGGCGTTCGATCTCGTCATTGATGGAGCAGTCCTTTTCGATGAAGGTATCGGTATGGGGAATATAGGCCTCCGGCTGGTAGTAGTCGTAGTAAGAGACGAAGTACTCCACGGCGTTTTCCGGGAAAAACTCCTTGAATTCTGAGCAAAGCTGGGCGGCGAGCGTCTTGTTATGGGCCAGCACCAGGGTCGGGCGGTTTAAGCGCGCGATGACGTTTGCCATCGTGAAGGTCTTTCCCGAGCCGGTGACGCCCAGCAGCACCTGTTCGTCGATGCCGTTTTCGATGCCGTTTACCAGCGCGTCAATGGCCTCGGGCTGGTCGCCCGTGGGCTGATAATCCGAGACAAGCTTGAAATGATCCATAGTCGCTCCTGTGATAGAAATACGTATTAAATAATTATAGCATACTTTTCCATGTTTCACAAGACGCGGAAGACGCAAAAACAGCCGGGTTTTGTCCCGGCTGTTTTTATACTATCCCCTGATAGGAATCTGACAGTCCTTCCGGCAGGAATTGTGCCATACTGTGTTGGCTTTCTTGACCATATATCTCCATTATGCTCTGCGAAAGCCGCCTTCCGCCTTGTCTGGCGCAATTCCTGCTCGAAATGCCAAGTCAGCTTTCTATCAGGGAATAGTATTATTTTTCTATTCTGATGATCGCGGTGGCCTCCTGGGAGACGTTGCCCTCGGCGTCTTTGGCGCGATATCCGAAGTAGTCCCTCCCCTTTCTGTCGCGGCGCGGGGTGTAGACGATGACGCCGTCGTCCTTTAATACAATGTCGCCCTTGACGGGATCGGTGGTGATCTCAAAGCTCACGATGTCGCCGTCCGGGTCCCGAGCGCTGAGCCTGCCTTCGACCGGTATATTTCGCCGGGTGGTGAGTTCCAGATTGTCGGCCTCCGGTGCGCTGCCCGCCTCGGCGCGGGTCGAGAGGCCGAAGCCGAAGAGAAGCAGCAGGCTCAGCGCGGCTACAGAAAATGCGGTTTGTTTCATGCCTTGTTCCTCCAAACTTTGATCTATGCTATCATCTGCGTTTTTTCACGCGCTATGCAAAATACGCTGGTATTTTGCCGAGAGCTGTGATAAACTGTTTACATCAAATTTGCGAGGTAACTGCCATGGAAATTTCC
Source organism: Oscillospiraceae bacterium (assembly GCA_902791215.1). Lineage (GTDB taxonomy): Bacteria > Bacillota > Clostridia > Oscillospirales > Oscillospiraceae > Limivicinus. The sequence goes on from CADAUZ010000007.1 coordinate 21,003, forward strand.
GCCCCCGCACAATGGATCAATCAGACCTTTGCAGGCTTTGATGTATCCGTCACCACCGCCGTGCACAAGCTCTATGAAATCGGCGGTGCATTCTTCACGCCTTTTTTTGAGGGCATCTCCTTCATCGGCAAGGGCGGCATCTGTCTGATCATCATGTCGCTGCTTTTAATGCTCTATCGCCCCACACGCCGCTTCGGCACCGCCATGTGTCTGGGCCTTGCCATCGGCGCCGTAGTCACCAACCTGATTATCAAGCCCTGGGTCGCCCGTTCTCGCCCGTATGTGGATCAGTCCAGCATCTTCTACCAGTACTGGCTGCAGGTCGGACAGAATGTGGAGAGTGACAAGAGTTTCCCATCCGGCCATACCACCGCCGCCTTCGACTGCATGACGCCGGTGTTTATCCTCGGCAACAAGCGGCTCAAGGCGCTGGCGCTGACGTTTGCGATCCTGATGGGCATTGCCCGCATCTATCTCTGTGTCCACTTCCCGAGCGATGTGCTGGGCGGCATGATCGTCGGCATCCTCGCCGGTATCCTCGCTGTGCTGATCGCGAAAAAGCTCCCGCAGGCCTGGTACGAGTGGGAATTCAGGAAAAAGGAAGTTCAGACAGGCAAACACGAAATTCACTGAACACAGTACGTCCCGCTGATTTTTCAGCGGGACGTATTATTATTTCACGCGAAGCCTGTTTACAAGCTCCACGTCGCTTTCGACCATGATCGTTTTATAGTCGGTGTAGATCACCTTGCCGGGCAGGGAGCCGGAGGGCTTGCGCACAAAGCGGAGCATGGTATAGTCCACCGGGATCTTGCCGCCCCCGCGCCCCTGGGAATACCAGGCCGCGATGATTGCCGCCTCCCGGATACAGGTCTCGGAAGGCTCCTCGCCTTCGCAGCGGATGAGGACATGGCTGCCGTGGATCTTCTGGGTGTGGAGCCAGTAATCCGTGCGGCGGCCAAGCTTGGTCGTCAGCTCGTCGTTCTGGAGGTTGCTGCGCCCGACAAGGATCTCCCTGCCATCAGAGGACAGGAAGCGAAGCGGTGCCTGGGCCTTGACCTTCTCGCGCTTTTTCCCGGCGGCGGCCTTGATATAACCGGTATCCACCAGCTCATGCCGCAGATCGGCCAGGTCCTTTTCACTCTCGGCGGCACCGATGAGTTCCAGGACACTGTTGAGATAGTCAAGCTTTGCCTCGCCCTCGGCGATAAGCTTTGTCAGATGCTCGGACGCCGCCTTGCGCTTGTTGTAATCCTTGAACATCGCTGCGGCATTCTGCTGCGGGGTCTTGAGCGGGTCGAGGCTGATTTCGATTTCCGGGCAGTCCGGCTCGTAGTAGTCCTGACAATGCAGCACACTGTCCCCTTTTTTGAGCTTGTAGAGGTTTGCGGTGATGAGCTCCGCCGTTTTGCGGACACTGTCCCGGTCCTCGCTCTTTTTGAGTTCCTCGTACTGGGCGTTCAGCTTTCGCTGCTGGCGGTCGCGCACCGTGCGCACGGTCTTCAACAGCTCATGTCCGCGCCGCCGCTGCTGTTCGAGCTTGTCACGGCCCGTGTAAAAGCGGTCAAGCAGCTCCGAGAAGCTCTCCGCCTCCTCGCATCGCAGGGAATCCCCGTACTGTGTCAGGCGCATGAAGCTGAATTCCGCGGGCTTCTTATCGTCATAGTAGAGGAAGGGCCGCAGCTCCCCGGCGTTGACGCTCTCGATAAACGCGTCCAGCATCACGGGCAGCAATGTCCAGTCCCCGCCGCAGCGGAAACTGAGTTCCCGACACACCAGCGGCGACAGGCCGGCGAAGCTCTCCAGCAGCCATTTGTCGATGGGGCGCGTCTTATCGGCAGAGTCGATCATAGCGCGAAGGCGCTCGGGCTCGGTATCCAGCAAGGCGGGCTTGGTCTGTGGCGGCGGGTCGCGGTAGAACATGCCGGGCAGCATGCGGCGCTCGACATCCCCGCCGAAATCCATGCGGCGCATGCAGTCGAGAATGCGCCCCTCTCCATCCACCAGGATGAGGTTAGCGCTGCGGCCGATGAGCTCGGCAACAAGGGTCTTGTGGCCCTCCACGCCCAGCTCGTCCCGGGTTTCCAGCTCCAGCCTCAGCACTCGTTCGTTTTTCGGCTGCGTGACCGTGAGGATGCGCGCACCTGTGAGATATTTTCTGAGCAGCATGCAGAACATGGGCGGTTCGGCAGGGTTTTCAAAGCCGGATCTCGTCAGGTGCACACGCGCGTTTCCCGTGCCCGCAGCAATGAGCAGGCGCAGGTTCTCTCCCCTGCCGCGCAATGTGAGCAGTACCATGTCGCGCTCCGGCTGCTGAATCTTGTCTATCTTTGCGCCGGAGAGCTTTTCGGATAGTTCACTTGTCAGAGCCGACAGGCAGATGGCGTCAAGCGGCATGGTTCATCCCTCCGTGACAGCGGTGAAGAGCTCTTCGATCCGCCCGGTCTTCCCCGTCAGATACAGCCAGCCGAACAGGGCTTCGAGGCCCGTCGCCGCGTGATACTGGGCAATATCCGCGTGATGCGGCGCGGAGTTTACCTTGGTGTTGCGCCCGCGCTTATAGACCGCAAGCTCGTCATCCGACAGTATTGGCAGGAGCTTTTGCACCGCCTCGGCCTGGGCCTCGGCCCGCACGCGCTCGACTGTGAGCCGGTGCAGCTGCATGACGGGAGCGTTCTTTTCCCGGCAGAGCATGGAACGCACCAGAAGCTCATACACCGCATCCCCGACGTGGGCCAGGGCGAGCATGTTGATCTGGTTTGCTTCTTTTTCGCTAATCTGTGGAAACAGGGTTTCCATAGGCCTTCCTCCAAAAGAAAGGGGCGTAAACACGCCCCTTTCTGATTAATTCTCAAAATCTCCGCCGTTCTCGTTCATCTCGGCGGCGAGGGCCATGTCGTCCCCGCCGAGACCATACTGGGCGGCGATCTCGTTCCAGCCTTCCCGGTCGACAATGACCGAGCGCGGCTTTGCTCCTTCGTAGGGGCCGACGACGCCCAGCTCCTCCATCTGGTCGACAATGCGCGCGGCGCGGGAGTAGCCGAGCTTGATGCGGCGCTGGAGCATCGAAACGGAGCAGGACTTGGTCTCCAGCACGACCTCCACCGCCTGGGGCAGCATCTCGTCGTAGCCGGAGCCGCCGCCCTTGTCCTCCTTGGCGGAGGAACCGGAATCGCCCGAGCCGCCCTTATCTTCGGCAGCCTTGTTCATGAAGTCCTCGATCTCGGAGTTGCGCTGGCTCTCGCCGGTGTTCTCCTTGATGAACTGGATGACCTCCTCGCGCTCCTCGTCGGAGACGTAGGCGCCCTGAATGCGGATTGGCTTGCCGATGCCGACGGGCGAGAAGAGCATGTCGCCCATACCGATGAGCTTTTCGGCGCCGCCCTGGTCAAGAATGATGCGGCTTTCGAGCGTGGACGAGACGGCAAAGGCGATACGGGACGGGATGTTCGCCTTCATGAGGCCGGTGATGACATCGGCGGAAGGACGCTGGGTCGCAATCACCAGGTGCATGCCGGCGGCGCGGCCCATCTGGGCGACGCGGCAGATGCTTTCCTCCACGTCCTTGGAGGCGATCATCATCAAATCTGCCAGCTCGTCGATCACGATCACGACTTGCGGCAGCGTCGGCTCCCCCTGGGTGCGGCAGTGTTTGTTGTAGTTTTCCAGGTCGCGCACGCCGATCTCGGAGAAAAGGCGGTAGCGCTTGAGCATCTCCACAACCGACCACTGGAGCGCGCCGGCAGCCTTCTTCGGGTCGGTGACGACAGGGACATAGAGGTGCGGAATGCCGTTATAGACGCCGAGCTCGACCATCTTCGGGTCGATCATGATGAGCTTGACCTCGTCGGGCCGGGCCTTATAGAGAAGCGAGAGGATCAGCGAGTTCATGCACACCGATTTGCCGGAGCCGGTGGTGCCGGCAATGAGCATATGCGGCAGCTTGGCAATGTTGCCGACGATGCCCTCACCGCTGATGTCCTTGCCGATGGCAAAGCTCAGCTTGGACTTGGCGTTTACAAACTTCGGGGTGTCGATGATGTCGCGCAGGCAGACGGTGCTGACGATCTTGTTCGGCACCTCGATGCCCACGGTGGAAATCTTGTCGGGGATCGGCGCGATACGCACGTTCACCACACCCAGGGCCAGGGCCAGGTCACCCGCAAGATTGGTAACTCTGGAGAGCTTGACGCCCTGCTCAAGCTCGATGTCGTAGCGCGTCACGGTGGGGCCGCGCGTTACGCCCACGATATTGGACGCGATGCCGAAGCTGTGCAGCGCACCTTCGAGGCGCTCCTTATTGACCAGGATTTCTTCCCGGCTGTCGCCCGAGGCGGCGGTGCCGCTTCGTAAAAGCTCGACCGGCGGGAAGACGTAATCGGGCGCGTCCTCGGTGGCGTTGATGGCGTTGGCCATCGCCTGGGTCTCGGCGTTCAGTTCGTCGCGGCTGAGCTTCTGGATTTTCGGCGGATCGGAGATCTCGGCGGAGACGGTGGTGACGCGGGGCATCGGCTTGACGCTCACGGGCTTTTCGGCCTTTTTCGGTTTGGGGGCGGGCTTGGGCTCGTCAAAGGATTCAATGTCGACGCCAGCGATGACGGCGGCTTCCTCGGCGGTCAGCGGCGCGACATCGGCAGTGGCCTTCTCACTCACGACGGTGATCTTCGGCTTGGGACGGCGGGGCTTTGCCTCCTCCTTCGCGGGCGCGGCGGTATCGAGCAGGCTCATGGCGTCGTCCTCCCCGAGGGGGATATCCGCGCTGTAGGCGCCGCGGTCGACGCGCTCGATCTTCCGTTTGTTCACCGGCAGGCTGCCGGTGACGGCGGTGATGGGCGTGAGGGAGTTTTCGTACATACTGGGATCATACTGGGCCGACATTTGGATCTTCACCCGGTCGGCAACCTTGTCGGCTGTCTTCTTCATGCTGCCGCTGAAGGCGTAGACCCCGCACACGATGGTCAGTACGATCAGGACCGGCACGGCTCCGTATATACTCAGCGCGCTTTCCAGCGCATAGGCCAGCAGGCCCCCGAAGACGCCCGCGCTCTCGAGCTTCTTGCCGTAGTCAAAGAGCAGGTCGGCAATGGACATGAAGTCGGCGCGGCTGAAATCGAAGGGGTTTTCAAACAGGCTCACCAGAGCGGCCACAAAGACGGGGATCAGCAGCGCGCAGAAGCAGCGCAGCGCCACGGGTCTCCCCTTGTGGAAAAAGAGGATGTAAGCGACCACAAGGAAGATCGGCGCGGAGATCCAGTAGCCCCAGCCCACAAAGCCCTTGACCAGATCGGAGAAGAACTGAACGAAGGCGCCCTCATTCTTAAAATAGCTGATGACGATGACCAGAGTCAGGAAAAGAAAGAACACGCCGCCGATCTCGCGCCGTATGGGTACGACAGGCTCCGGCGGGGTCATGGGCTCAGCGCGGGCGGTGCGCTTTTTGGCAGGTGAGGCCGCCTTGGTTTTGCTTGTCGTTTTCTTGCTTGTGCTTTTACTTTGTGCCATGAATTGCTATCCTTTCCGGATCAAAAGATAAGATAGAGGATGATGGACAGCACGCCGATCACCCAGCAGTAATAGGCGAAGCCGCCGAATCTGCGCTTTTTCCCGATGTAGCGCATCAGATGGATGGATAAAACGCCCGTAACCAGGGCCACGGCCGTACCCACCAGATAGGCCGGGACGACGGACCAGTCGATCCCGTCGCGCAGCGCGTCTATAAGGGCGAGGATCGCCGCGCCGAAGACGGCGGGGATACTCAGCAGAAACGAGAAGTTCACGGCGAAATCCCGCCGCAGGCCCACCGCCATACCCGCCGTGATCGTCACAGCCGAGCGCGAAAGGCCCGGAATGGTCGCCACGCTCTGGCACAGGCCGATGATGAGCGCGTCAAAGATCGTCATGCCGCTGAGGTTTTTCTTTCCGGGGAGCATTTTATCCGATACATAGAGGATGCAGCCGGTCATGATGAGCATGATGCCGATGAAGATGTTGCGCCCGTTCAAGACGCCCATGCGGCTGTTGATGGGCAGGGCCAGAAACAGCGGCAGCGTGCCGAGCACCAGCATCAGAAAGCAGCGCGCCGCGGGATAGCGCTCCTTCTCCTGTCCGGCGAGAGGGCCAAAGCCCGCCAGGGAGATAAGCTCCCAGTACATGGCGCAGATCTCCGGCCAGTAGACGATCATGACCGAGGCCATGGACGCAAGGTACAGCAGGGCCTGGAACAGCATGTGTCCCTGCGACAGGTCGGAGAGCTTGAAGAGGTTATTGACAATCGAAAAATGTCCCGAGCTGGAGACCGGCAGAAATTCCGCGATCCCGTGTATCAGCCCCAGCAGGACCGCGTTCCATATCGTCATTGCCGCACCTCTTTTCTGTATACGGAATTATCGTAAACCACATCTTAGCACAAAGCGTCGGCAAAAACAAGTGCCTGACCAGCACTATATATAGAGAAAAGTCGTTTTTCCCTCTTGCAAGCGGTCGCTTTCCCACGTATAATAGGAAAGCAATAAAATGACAAAGGAGCGTACCTTATGTACTGCACAAGAAAAGTTACCGATGATCTGATCTGGGTCGGCGCGGACGACCGGCGTCTGCCCTTCTTTGAGGGCGTCTACGGCGTGCCCGACGGCGTTTCCTATAACTCCTACCTCCTGCTCGACGAGAAGACGGTGCTGTTTGACACCGTGGACAAGGCTGTGTACGGCGTGTTTCTGGAAAACCTCGCCCATGCGCTTGGCGGGCGGAGCCTTGACTACCTCGTTGTCCACCACATGGAGCCGGACCACGCCGCAACGCTCGAGCTGGTTTTGCAGCGCTACCCGGAGGTCACCGTGATCTGCAACGCCAAGGTCAAGTCCATGATCGCCCAGTTCTTCCCCGCTCCCCTGACCGAGCGCTTCCAGATCGTCAAGGAGGGCGACACGTTCTCCTCCGGCCGCCACAGCTTCCGCTTCATCATGGCTCCCATGGTGCACTGGCCCGAGGTCATGATGAGCTATGACGAGACCGCGAAGACCCTCTTCACCGCCGACGCCTTCGGCACCTTCGGCGCACTCAATGGCCGTCTCTTTGCCGACGAGGTCGATTTCTTTGCCGAGCACCTGAACGAGGCGCGGCGCTACTACACGAACATTGTGGGCAAATACGGCCCCCAGGTCCAGGCGGTTTTGAAGAAGGCTGCAAAACTCGACATCGCGCTGGTCTGCCCGCTGCATGGCTTTGTGTGGCGTAAAGATTTTGACAAATATGTGGAGAAGTACCTGCTCTGGTCCGGCTACGTTCCCGAGGAAAAGAGCGTGCTGCTGGCCTACGCCTCTGTCTACGGCCACACCGAGAACGCAGCCAACATCCTGGCAGCAAAGCTCTGTGAAAAGGGCGTGAAGGTGCGCATGTACGACACCTCCGTCACTCCGGCAAGCTACATCGTGTCCGACGCCTTCCGCTGCAGCCACCTGGTCTTTGCGGCCACCACCTATAACGCGGGCGTATTCGTGACGATGGAGACCCTGCTGCACGACATTGCCGCCCACAACCTGCAAAACCGCAAGGTAGCGCTCATTGAGAACGGCTCCTGGGCCGCCACGAGCGGCAAGGCTATGACCGAGATCCTGTCCGGACTCAAGGGCATCGAGTTCTATGAGCAGAAGGTTTCCCTCAAGTCCGCCCTCACGGACGCGCAGATAGACGAGCTGGAAGCCCTGGCCCAGGCCATCGCCGACGATATCAAGGCAGAATAATCATTCTTTACAAACGGTATGGTTCAACACCATGCCGTTTTGTATTTCCTGTTCAAAAACCGTTGCAGAGTAAAGACGCCGTGTGTTATAATAACCACACAATTGAAAAATCACAGGAGGTTCAAGATATGGAACAACAGGTTAGACGCCTTGTCACCAGGAGCGATTTTGACGGCCTGGCTTGCGCGATGATGCTCAAGGAGCTGGGGCTGATAGATGAGATCAAATTTGTCCACCCCAAGGACGTACAGGACGGAAAGATCGAGCTTTCCAAGAACGACATCACCACCAACCTTCCCTACGATCCCCGGGTGTCCATCGCCTTTGACCACCACGAGTCCGAGGTCGACCGTCTCAAGGCCATCGAGACCGACGGCAAGCTCATCATCGACCCCAACGCCCGCAGCGCGGCCCGCGTGGTATATGACTACTACGGCGGCAAGGAGGCCTTCCCCCGCATCTCCGACGATCTGATGGAGGCTGTAGACAAGGGTGACAGCGCGGATTTCACCATGGATGAGATCCTCAACCCCTCCGGCTGGGTGCTGCTGCACTACTTGATGGACGCGCGCACCGGTCTCGGCCGCTTCCACAATTTCCGCATCTCCAACTATGATCTGATGATGGAGCTCATCGACTACTGCCTTGAGCACACCATCGACGAGATTCTGGAGCTGCCCGATGTCAAGGAGCGCGTTGACCTCTACTTTGACCAGGCCGAGCAGTTCAAGGCGCAGCTTCAGCGCATTGCGAAGGTCTATGACAAGGTGGTCGTGCTCGACCTGAGAAACGAGGAGGTCATCCACGCGGGCAACCGCTTCATGATCTACGCGCTCTACCCCGAGACGCAGATTTCCGTCCATGTGGCCTGGGGCTTCCGCAAGCAGAACACCGCCGTCATGATCGGCAAGTCCATCGTCAACAGAGGCTCCAAGGTCGATATCGGCGAGCTCTGCCTCAAGTACGGCGGCGGCGGACACCACAACGCCGGCACCTGCCAGCTTGATAACGACGTGGTGGACGAAAAGCTGCCCGAGATCATCCGCGCCCTCAACGCGTAAGGCACATCGTATCGCGAAGAACCGGCACTCCCCTTTTTATCCGTTTGAAGAAGTTTTTGAATATCATTTCATTACTTAGAAGGGAGCGAACAACATGGTCATTCCGACGATCCATTTCCACAGCGAGTACAGCCGCATCCCCCTGCGCATTGCCAAGGGGCATTTTGCCACCAACCACAGCCACATCAACTACTACATCGACATGACCTACACCAAGCACCGCCTGGCCGAGGCCAGGCAGGCGGCGCAGGAGCTGGTCATCAAGCTCAACCATTCGCTCATCATCGACACGGTGCTGTGCCTGGACGGGACCGAGGTCCTGGGCGCGTGCCTTGCCGAGGAGATGACCGCCGCAGGCATCCGCACCACCAACGAGCATAACACCATGTATGTCGTAACGCCGGAGTACACCTCCGCCGGTCAGATGATCTTCCGTGAGAATACCGCCCATCTGATCCGCAACCGCCGTGTCCTGGTCCTGGCGGCATCGGTGACCACCGGCGGCACCGTGCAGTCCGCCATTGAGACCATCCACTACTACGGCGGCGCATGCATGGGCGCGTGCAGCATTTTCTCGTGCCTGGACGAGTGCGCGGGCCAGCCCGTGATCTCCATCTTCCGCTCCGCCCAGCTTGAGGGCTATCAGTGCCTTCCGTCCAACCAGTGCCCTCTGTGCAGAGAAGGCAAAAAGCTCGACGCGCTGGTCAACAGCTACGGCATTTCCAGCTTCTGATACTGTTTCTTGATTAAATACTTTAATCAAGAAAGCCGCAGTTCCTGCGACGTTTTCAGCGCGAAACGCTGAAAACACGTCCCATATAGAACCTCTGCGCGCCTTATGGCGCTATGAAAACCATTCATGGAATAATGGTTTTCATGAGGTTCTAATATGAAGAATCCTTAAGTCTTTCCCCGGTCTCTGGACATGCGGTGCGCCAGATGTTATAATGGCGCCACCGACAAAACAAGGAGGGAAATAATATGAGCGATATCAACAAGATCAACGACGAAGAACTGATGAAGATAGCAGGCGGCCGCCAGTCCGATATCCAGGTCGCGTATGACGTCATTGACGGGCGCTACGGCAACGGTCAGGACCGCATCAACCGCCTACGCGCGGCCGGTTATGACCCCTACTCCATCCAGCAGCTTGTCAACTATATCCTCAAGCAGCAGAACCAGAACCCGTATTGGCCCGGTCGCGATCCCTACCTCGGATAAGCAGCATATCAAAAAGGCACAGGCTTTTCGCCTGTGCCTTTTTGATATGTGTGGGTCATATGCTTTCGGTATTCGTCTTCACCTTCGCACCGACGCCGCCGCGCAAGAACAATTCTTCAAACTGTTGCACGGGCATGGGCTTGGCAAAGTAGTAGCCCTGGAACATCTTGCAGCCCATCCCGGATAGCATGCGGTACTGCTTTTCGGTCTCCACGCCTTCGGTCAGCGGCAGGATGCCCAGATCGTTCGACATATTCAGGATGTTGTGCAGAATGGTCTGCGACTTGATGCTGTCCTTTGTCTCGTTGAGGAAGACCATGTCGATCTTGAGCACATCCACCGGCATGTCCTTGAGCATGTTCAGAGAGGAATAGCCGCTGCCGAAATCGTCCATCTCCACCAGAAAGCCCGCGCCGCGCAGCTTTTGAAGGATACCGATGCGCTTTTCACTGTCGGTCATCATGGTGGATTCGGTGATCTCAATGCGCAGACGGCCCGGGTCTACGCCGTACTCCTCGACGATGCCCTTGAGCTCGGCAAAGACATCCATGAAATAGAAATCCTTCGGTGAGATGTTGATGGAGATGAACAGGTCGTCGTTCCCCATGCTCTTCCAGCGGGCCAGTGCCTCACAGGCGCTGCGCCACATGAAGCGGTCCACATCCGCGATCATGCCGTTTTTCTCGAAGGTGGGCACAAAGCGGTTCGGAGGCAGGAAGCCGTCCACCGGGTGGATCCAGCGCACCAGCGCCTCACACCCGATGACCCTGCCCGTGGTATCGACCATGGCCTGGAGGTAGGGACAGATCTGCTTGAGGGCCAGCGCCTCGGGAAGCTCGGCTGAGATGTGCTGCTCCCAGACCATCTGCTCACGCATGGAATCGTCGTACATGGCCAGATGCTTCTTGTACTCGTTCTTGATGGTGAGCTGGGCGATATGTGCCCGGTCGAACATGGCGGAAACATCGAAATCCTGCTCCGTGACCCTGTATACGCCCTGATGGATGATGAGATGATGGTCGATCGTGCCGCTCTCGACCTTGAAATTGGACATGAAGCGCCCGGCTCTGTCGGGATCAAAGTTCTCCTGTGTAAAAAGCAGGCCGAAGCAGTCCCCGGCGAGGCGCCCGTACAGGCTGTCGGGCGGCAGGTTTTCCCGCAGCGAGTCGGCAAGGCTCCTGAGCACAAAGTCGCCGAACTCGCGGCCGAACACGTCGTTGACCATTTTAAAGTTGTCAATGTCCATATAGGACACGTAAAAGACCTTGCCGGGATTATCCTTTATTGTTTCAAGCACGCGGTAGTACAGGTACTCCTTGTTATACAGGCCCGTCAGGCTGTCATGGGTGGCGTTGTAGCGCTCCCGTTGGAGGGTGCGCTGCTGGACGGTATCGTCTCTTACGCTGAGATAGGAGCCGACGATGCGGTTGTGCGCCTCGGTGACCTCGTGCTTTTCAAGGTGATAATACTGCGCCTGCTCCCCTTCTCCGTTGATATGGTCACGGACCCAGCCGCTTGTGCGCAAGTCCAGACCGGGAAACAGCGCCTGGAGTATTTTGACGCAGTCGTCATAGTTGTCCTCATTGATCCCGGCAAAGCGCTCCGCCTGCTCATTGGCCCAGACGCAGCGGCCGCTGTCGTCAAAGAAAAACAGGGCCTCATTCAAGCCGGACGCCACCTTTGCCAGCATGTGATCCAGAAGGCGCATGGGGCGATAGTACAGGGAGAAGTAGAAAACCAGCAGGCCGAAGACGCCGTAGCCGATCATGGAGCGGTCGATCGGCGTGCGGGAAAAGATATAGAAGGTCTCCCAAAGCCCGGTAAAAATCATGGATGCCAGGATGATGGAATAGCGCTCGGTATAGATACGGGGAGAATAGATCGTTTTGTGCAGGAAAATTGCGAGAACCGCAAAGAAAATGCCGTAGTCCACCACACGGTGGATCATCTGTCCCGCAAGGGGCACAAGGCGGAAATAGGGCGCGCCGTAGGCCACGATTTCCTCCAGCGCGAAGGCGTGACCAAAGAAGGGATTGCACAGCAGCTGCACCCCGTCCAAAACCAGGATCAGGTACACCAGACGCAGCCTCAGGGGCCTGACAGTCCTTATACGGCAGTATTTCAGGGTAAAGGTGAGCAGGGCGTACATCACATAGTCCATACCCAGAAAATAGATATAGCTGCCGATGGTCGCAAGAAGTCTGCCGTGCGCGATAATAATCAGCAGATTCCCGAGTACCGGCGGGGTCAGCGCTGTGAGCAGCAGAGCCAGTTTATGCGAGATTTCCCGACCGGAACGGTGCGCAATGTTGGTGCAGACGCTCAGGGCAACGGCTATAACGGTGATGACGAGTGCGATTGCGGTTCTCATACACATTATCCTTTAATGTGGTTTTTTACGTATGATTGTTAATTTATGGTCAAACGTACAATAAAGAATCCTTAATTTTTGAAATATTTTAGCATGATTTCACAAAAATGTCTATGGCTTTTTCAGAATTTTTTTACTGATTACAGAAAAATCAGACAGTCGTATAAGCTGCTTCTAATCGTTCAATGCAGCAGCGCAAGGGACACGGCTGACAGCAGCAGAAGGAACGCCAGGTTGAACACGGTAAAGACAGCCAGAAAGCGCCCGGTGTGAGCGTGCTCGGAATGGGAATAGAGCTTGAGGCTTATCAGGCTTGCGAGGCTTGCGATCGGGGTGCCGAGACCGCCGACGTTCACGCCCAGCAGCAGCGCGTGAGCCTGATCGGTAAAGCCAGACAGCAGCAGCGCCGCCGGGACATTGCTGATGACCTGGCTTGCAAGCAGGGCCGAGAGAAACTCCCGCCCGGTCATGAGGCCGCGGATCGCGTCTGCCACCTTCGTCATGCGCGACAGGTTCCCGGAGAAGATGAAGAAGGCCACAAAGGTCAGCAGCAGCATGAAATCCGCCTTCAAAAGGATCTTCCGGTCATAAAACAGCAGGACCAGGACCACGATGCCGAGCATCCAGTACCACGGCAACACCCGCACCACCACGAGCAGACACACCGCCAGCAGCGCGAGATACACCGGCAGCGCCCGTCGGTCCATGCCCGGCGCCTCGCCCAGAAAGAGCTCCAGCCGCTCGGGTTTAAATAGCAGGCAGGACAGGAGCAGCAGCACCAGGGACAGGAGCCAGATCGGCCCGGTCACGGCAAAGAACTCGCGGAAGCCCATCTCGTAGTGAGAATACAGGTACAGGTTCTGCGGATTGCCCACGGGCGTGAGCATGCTGCCGAGGTTTGCCGCGACGGTCTGGAGCACCACGACCAGAATGAGCTCTCTTTGGTGGTGCGCCATCCCCATGACTACGACCGCGAAGGGCACGAAGGTCAGCAGGGCCACGTCGTTTGTGATGAGCATGGAGCTGAAAAAGCACAGCATCACGAGCAGCAGCGCGATCAGGCGGAGGTTCCCTGCCTTTTCACACAGGATGTGGGACAGGTGGGCAAAGAGCCCCGCCTTGCGAAAGCCGTTGACCACGGTCATGAGACAGTAGAGAAGCGCGAGCGTGCGCAGGTCCAGGTAGCCGAGGTAGTGCGCATCAGGCGGGACAAAGAAGCAAGTGATCAGGGCGGCAAGGGCGGCGATCAGCAGCACCGGCTCCCGCCGCACGAAGGAGCGTATGGCAGACATGTTATGTTCTCACCTCTCAAGCGGACCCTTGTAGGACAGAATGCCGCCGATGCTCTTTGCGTCGGCATAGCCCATCTGCCTGAGCGCGCCGACGGCCGATTTGCTCCGCGAGCCGCGCAGGCAGTAGACATAGAGAGGCCGGTCTTTGGGGATGTCGATGCTGCTGATTAAAGACAGCGGCACGTTCACCGCCCCCGGGATATGTCCGGCGCGAAACTCGTCGGCCTCTCGCACATCCAGCAAGACCGCGCCCTCGGTGCCGCGGCACTCCGCGACCAGGTCGTTGATTTTCTCTCGGCTAAAGAAAAACATGGTGATTCCTCCACTTATGACATGTTGTTCCCCGGTGCATACGTTAATGTAAGCACCGGGGGTTTGTGTGTTTTGTGGGGTTGTCCCCTTCTGTGTTATTGCTGCGCTGCGAAGGTGAAGCCGTGCAGGCTGGCATATTCGCTGGCATCGCTGTCGGGAGCGCCGAAGATCGTCAAGTCCTCCACCCCGTCAAAGGCATTTTCGTCGATGCTCGTAACGCTCGCCGGGATATAGATATAAGCAAGCTTCGGGCAATCCGCGAAGGCCCGCCGCCCGATGGACGCCGCCCCGTCCGGGAGCACCACATAGCTAAACGCTCCACCGCGGAACGCTTCGTCTTCGATGGCGGTAAGGGAGGATGGGAGGATGAAGTCAGGGGTGTGCGACGTAATCAGTGTTACTCCAATATCATATTGAAGATAGACTGGATCACTGCTCGATTCGTCGAAATAATAAACAACTCCATCCCTCTCAGAATGTGGACGATTGGACACAAGCTCACACAAAGCGGCGCAGGGTGAAATATCCAATTCTGACATGAAATTTCCGTAGCAGCCCAGCTCCTTTGCCCAAATTCTGGTCGTTTCCATTATAACAAGCGCAAAACTGAATTACAAGCAAAAGGTAACAGAGAACCGCATTTACTCCAAATTGGTTTACGCAAGCTTAGTTGCGGCGACGATTCGGCCCCCTTGCCTAAAGGGGGCTGTCAGCGGCATTAATGACGCTGACTGGGGGATATTGTCCATGCACCCAGCCCCGATGAACCGAATCCCCCAGTCACCAGTGTGCGCACTGGTGCCAGCCCCCTTTAGGCAAGGGGGCCAAGGATGCAAGGGAAAGCGGCGGCTATTGCGGGACTGTACGTCGACCTGCAATGCCCTCTCCGTCACTTCGTGACACCTCCCCCATTCCGCCGCAAGCGGCTGGGGGAGGCAAGATGATTGAAGGTGCGGCTGAGGGTGGCAAGGGAGGCGAGTCTTTGCGGTACACAAGGACGTGCAAAAGGAGCCCGCTTTCGCAGGCTCCTTTGTGGGTGATATTCGCTTTATGGGATCTATTTGCTTTTGGGTTTTCGCTTTCCGCCTCAGATCACGATGGCGTTTTTCGGGCAGACGTCGGCGCAGGTGCCGCAGGCGACACACTTGTCC
The DNA here is from genome assembly GCA_902791215.1 of Oscillospiraceae bacterium. Lineage (GTDB taxonomy): Bacteria > Bacillota > Clostridia > Oscillospirales > Oscillospiraceae > Limivicinus. The sequence continues at coordinate 36,150 of CADAUZ010000007.1, forward strand.
TCGTCCAGCTTCCAGATCTTTTCCTTGCGGTCTACCGTCAGGGCCTCGCCCGGGCACTTGCGGGCACAGATGGTGCAGTAAATGCACTTGCTGGGGTCCTGGGTCGGCTTGCCGTCGCCTCTCGGCTCAATAGCCGGAGCCGCGGGGGCTGCCTCCGCTGTTGGGGCCGCGGGCGCGTCCGCCTTCTTCGCGGCGGCGGGCGCCGCTGCCGGTGCGGCGGCTGGCTTGGGCGCTGGCTTCTTCACGGCCTTCTTTGTAAACGTGCCGGAGACGATCAGGTCTCCCTCCTCAATGCCGATCATGTGGTAATCCTGTGTAAGCTCGATGGAGTGACGGGTGCAGAAATCGGCGCAGGTGCTGCAGAAGGTGCAGGAACCGAGGTCGAAGCTGCGGGTGATGACATCGTCCCCGTCCTCGTTCTTGACGCTGGAGTGGGTGATGGCCCCGCCCGCGCAGACGCGCTCACACATGTTGCAGTTGATACAGGTTTCCGGGTGGAAGACGATGCGGCCGCGGTAGTTGGGGGCCGCCTCGCTGGGCTGGAAGGGGTACATGGCGCAGCTCGGCTTACTGAAAAGCTTGGTGACGGCTTCTCTCACAAACGGGAAATCCATTACATCTGCCCCCTCTTCTGTTTGAGTATTTCGGTGGCCTTCACAAGCCCGTCCATGATGGCCTCGGGCTTGGGCGCGCAGCCGGCGATGTCCACGTCCACATGGACGTACTTGCTCAGGGGCGCGCAGACGGAGTAGCTGCCCTTGAAGACGTTGCCGGACTGGGGGCAGGAGCCCATGGTGACGATGCACCGGGGCTCGGGCACCTGGGAAATGGCGCTGAGCACGCGGTCAAGGCTCTGTCTGGTGACAGGACCCGTGACGACCACGATGTCGGCCTGGCGGGGGCTGCCCGCGAGCTTGAAGCCCAGGCGCTCCACGTCGTAGCGCGGTGTGAGCACGGCGACGAGCTCGATATCACAGCCGTTGCAGGAGCCGCTGTTGATGTGGAACAGCCAGGGGGATTTTGCGGTGCTCTCCGCGATCAGTTTCTTAAACATTTGGCTCCCTCCTTACATACCGTACCATGCGAGCACAAGGCTGACAAGCGCAAGGCCGGACACGACGGTCCAGTAGTATTTGAATACCTGCTCGATCTTGAGGCGCGCGGTGACCGCGTGGACAAAGGAGATGAACAGGGCCGTGGCGACGACGCACAGGGCGAAGACGATCACGCCGTCAAAGGCGATGATGCCGGTGCCGATGCCGCCGAAGAACAGCGCGACAAAAAGGCTCGTGAGCGTGAGCACCTTGACCGCGTGGCTGAGCTTGAAGACCGCGAGCGGCGCGCCGCTGTACTCGGCGTGCATGCCTTCGCAGATCTCGGTCTCGGCCTCGGCGGTGTCAAAGGGGTGGCTGCCGGTCTCGCCGGGGATGACCATGGCGAAGGCGATCGCAGCGGGGATCATGCTGAACTTCGTAATCAGGCTGCCGTTCTGGAGCTGGTACTCCGCGATCTCGCTCATGGAAAAGCACAGGCCGGTGCCGAGGGCGTTGCCGACGGTCTTGGCGACAGCCAGCAGGACGAGGACCAGCGGCAGCTCACAGGCGATGATCGTGACCATCTCACGGCTCAGGCCGATGCCGGCGTAGGGAGAGCCGGAGGCGGCGGCGCCGAGGATCGCGGCCAGGGCCGGGATCAGCAGCAGATAGAGGATGACGACGATGTCCGCCATGCCGGAGAAAGCCGTGAAGCCGTGGATCGGGATAAAGAGCTGGATCACGACCAGGGCCGCAAGCCCCACGATGGGCGCCACCAGGAAGGTGGTGCGCTCGGCCGCGGCGGGGACGATGGTCTCCTTGCCGCAGAGTTTAAAGAAATCATAGAAGGGCTGGAGGATCGGGGGGCCGACTCTCTTCTGCATTCTGGCAACGAGCTTGCGGTCGATGCCGACGAGCAGCATGCCGCACAGGAAGCAGAACAGGAAGCCCGGGAAAATGAGGATATAGCCCAGATACTGCAGGCCGTTGAGGAAAATATTCGCTGTCATATTCCCACCTCCTTAAAGCACGATCATCATGTACACGATCGCAAGGGCCAGCGCGACCACCGCCCAGAGGGCGTAGTCGTTCACGATGCCGCTGTGCAGATTGTGCATGAAGTCAAAATAGTGTCTCCAGTTGTGCTTGAAGCCCCAGAACAGGTCTCCGCCGCCCACCTGGGAGTACACGTTCTTTTCGCCGCCGTAGAAGAGCTGGTACTTGGTATCCACTTCCCCATTCTCATCGACGGTGGGCTGGTCATTCTTTCCGGAAACCATTTCGATGGCTGCGCCGAGTGGGCCGCCGTGCTCGCTGACACGGTCATACTTGCCGGCGACGGCAGGGATGGTCAGGGCGAGAAGCGCAATGCAGAGGATGAGCAGCCAGTTGATGGGCTCCCAGACGCCGACCTGGGCGAAGGTCACGTTGGGTACGGGGAGGTTGGACTTAAAGCCCATGGCGGTGATGTACTCGCCGACGTTCGCGACTGCCTTGGCGGCAGGCTCGGTCAAAACGCCGGTCACGGTCTTCGGGAACAGGCCGGTCACAATGCAGAGGCATGCAAGGATGCCCATGGCAAGACGCATGCCGAAGGGAACTTCCTTGACGTTTTCATACTCCTTGGGCATCTGGCCGAAGAAGACGGACTGGGTGACCTTGACGAAGGAGGCAAGGGTCAGCGTGGAGGTGACGAGGGCAACGATGGTCACGAGCAGGAAGCCGATGTTATTCGACTCGACCGCCTTCTGATAGGTCGCCTGATAGATCATCCACTTGGAGGCAAAGCCGTTGAAAGGCGGCACGCCGCTGATGGAGAAGGCGCCGATCAGGAAGAGGACGGTGGTGTGCGGCATCTTCTTGCTCAGACCGCCGAGCTTGCCGAGGTCGGTGGTGCCGGTCTCATGCAGGACAGCACCGGCGGCAAGGAACAGCAGGCCCTTGAAGAGCGTGTGGTTCATTGCGTGGTAGAGGCCCGCGGAGATACCGAGGGAGGTGGAGAGGCCCACCGCCGCCAGCACGTAGCCGATCTGGGAGATGGAGTGGTAAGCAAGCAGGCGCTTGAAGTCATGCTGGGCAAGGGCCATCGTCACGCAGACGAACATGGAGACGCTGCCGATGAAGACCAGCATGAACTGCATGGAGCCGAGGTTCATCGTCTGGAACAGGAAGTAGGTAAGCCTGATGATGCCGTAGATGCCGGACTTGGTCAGAACGCCGGAGATCAGCACCGAGATAGACGCGGGGGCGGCGCCGTGGGCGTCGGCCGCCAGCGGGTGGAAGGGCACAATGAAGGCCTTGGTGCTGAAACCGATGTAGAGGAACGCGAAGGCCAGCTTGGTTGCGTTGTTCATGGTGCCGGGCACCAGGTTTGCAAGCTGCGCGAGGTTCAGGGTGTGGTATTGGGCGTAGAGCATGATGACGCCGGTGAGGATCGCGGTGGAGCCCATGCAGCCCACGACCAGATACTTGAACGCCGCTTCGAGCGCGCCGTAGACCTTGGTGCGGAAGGAGGTCAGGGCCACCGCCGCGAAGGTGAGGATCTCCACCATGATGAACATGTTGAAGATGTCGCCCGAGAGGACCAGGCCCAGAACGCCGCCCGCCAGCATGCAGTAGAGCACATAGTACTGGGGCACGCACTCGTCATGCACCATGTAGCGGATGGAGTAGATGGCGGAGACGAAAACCGCCGTTGCAATGAGCAGCGCGAAGAAAAGGCTCAGTGCGTCGACTTCCATTGCGATGCCGATGGCGTAGCCGCCCGCGATGGCGCGCGAGCCCATCCAGTAGGAGATGATTTCCCCTTCCAGCATAACGGGCTTGACGAGCGAGCCGAGGAAGAACAGGCTCAGTGCCGTTGCGCACAGAGCGATCCAGGCGCGAAAGCCCGCGGGGTTTTTGGGGTCCTTCGAGGGCTTGGAGCCCGTGGAGGCAATAATGAAAGCGCCGAGGAACAGGACCATCACCGAATAGATCGGGAAGTGATGGTAATCCGTCATATTTGCAAGGTTCATCCTCTCAGCCTCCTTATCTCTCTGGTATCGAGCGTGCCGTAGGACTCATGCAGGCGCATGACGAGGGACATGGACATGGCCGTCACACAGGCGCCGATGACGATGCTGGTCAGGGTCAGGGCCTGGGGAATGGGGTCGACAAAGTAGCTGGCCTGCGTAAGCTCACCCTTGGTAAAAATCGGGGCGGTGCCGCCGGGGGTGTAGCCGATGGAGATGATGAGCAGATTCACGCCGTAGTCCATGATGGACATGCCGATGACGGTCTTGACGAGATTGTACTTGGTGACGATGGTGTAAAAGCCGAGCACGATGAGAAAAAAGGCACAGACATAATTAAACTGTATCATCTCAGATCACCTCTTTCTCATTTGCCACACCCAGCATCAGCAGGGCGATGGAGCCGACGCCGGTGATGACCTTGATGCCGACAGTCACGTTCATCCAGAAGATGGTGCCGGCGCTGTAGAGGTCGCCGATAGCCCCGTGGGTGTACAGGACATTCTGCGCAAACTGCGCGCCCATGGCCACGCCCAGAAGGCCGAGCGCCACATAGAAGATGGAGGCAAGACCCTCACTGGTGTGCAGGATGTGATAGCTCAGGGAGTTGACGGTTTCCTCGTAGCCGTGGCCCATGTAGAGCAGCGCCACCAGCGCGACCATCAGAACGCCGCCCTGAAAGCCGCCGCCGGGAGACAGGTGGCCGTGGAGGATGATGTAGAACATGTACACGATCCCGATGGGCAGGATCTTATCCGCGCCGCAGCGGGGGATCACGTTCTTGATGACGGGTTTTTCATTCATCTTTATCGTCCTCCTTCTCTGCTTTCTTCTTGAAGAGGATGACGGCGCTGCCCGTCACGGCAGTGACAAGGATGAATGCCTCGCCCATGGTATCATAGCCACGGAAGTCGAAGACGATGGAGGTCACGTCGTTGACGGCGCGCGTATTCGCGAGGTTTTGCTGGACAATGGCGTCAGCCGCGCCGGAGGGGAAGCTGTCGTCGTAGCTCTCGGGATCCTGCTGGAGCTCATAAGCCGAGACGGCAGCGTGGCTGCCCTCATAGCTGCGCTCCATGCCGCCCATGGTGAAGGCAGCAAAGACGCAGGAGAAGAGGATCACGCCGAGAGAGACATAGGTGAGCCATTTTTTCATCTGTCCTTCCCTCCTCTCATTTTCTTGAGCGCGACCAGCAGCACCAGCGGGGTCAGGGCCGCGCCGACGGCGGCCTCGGAAATGGCCACGTCCGGCGCGTGCATCACGAGGAAGGCTCCCGCGCAGAAGATGCCGGTCACGGCCAGGGAGATGACCGCGCTCAGAAGGTTTTCAAAGTGGCAGGCAAGGATCGCGGAGACCACGACGCCGAGCACGACCAGCACGTCGAGAAGCACAACAAGATTACTCATTGATATCCCTCCCGTAATCGTCGATTTCCATCTCTTTGTCGGGACGGATGCCGCTGCGGTAGGCGCCCTTGGCGATGGCGTGGGCGCCGATGGGGTTGATGGTGATGATGAGCAGGCCGATGAGCAGGATCTTCACGCCCGTGGCGACAGAGCCCATCACGAAGAAGGCGTAGAGCGCGCCGCCCGCGATGACGCCGAGCACGCCGAGCGTGGAGATGCAGGTGCTCGCCTGCATACGGCAGAAGGCGTCGGGCATCTGCAAAAGGCCCTTGGCTCCCGCGAGGGCGAAGATGAAGCCCACAGCAAGCAGAATGTCAATTACGATTCTCATTTGTGCAGCCCCTTTCCACCGCCGAGATAGCGGCCGACCAGCATGGTATCCACAATGCCGAACAGCGCGCATATAATGGCGATATCGAGATAGATGCCTCTGCCGGAATAGAGCGAATACAGGATCATGGCGCAGCAGACCAGCACGTCCATGCTGTCGCCGGCGACCATGCGGTCGGCGGGCGTCGGGCCCTTTGCCAGCCTGTACAGGCAGATCACGGCGAGGAAGGCAAAGGCCGCGGCAAAAACAAGCAGTTCCATCATTGCCATATCCTCCCGATTCCTTTCTCAAGGCTGCCCTTGATGAGCTCTCCGGCTTTTTCACGGTCAGTCTCGGCTACATCGATCCAATGGATGTAATAGTATGTCCTGCCCTCCTGCTCGGCAATGTCCATCGTAATGGTGCCGGGGGTGAGGGTGATGGAGTTTGCCAGCATCGCCTGGGCATAGTCGCCCTTGAGATCCACGGGGACCTTCACGATGCCGGGGTTTACGTCCTTGCAGCCGCCGAACACGCGCTTGGCAACGTCGACGTTGGCCTTCACAAGCTCACGCAGGAAGGTGAACACATACATGATCAGCGCGCCCAGCTTTGCGGGCTTAAAGAGCCAGAAGGCATCTTCGTGGATGAAGAATTTCGATGCGAAAAGAGCCGCCGCGAGGCTCACCACCGCGCCCGCGATCATTTCCTGGGCCGAAAAATTCCACGTGAGGAGCAGCCAGAAAACAAAACACAGGCAGAAGGTGGATATCACTGCGGGAAATTTCGTCTTGGGCAAGTGAATCCTCTCCTTTCAAAAAAACCGATCTCTTGGCTCCCCCCTTTGGGGGGAGCTGTCACGGCGCGGGTCCACCCGTGCCGTGACTGAGAGGGCTGTGCGTCAATATATACCCTCTCCGCCCCAGTGTTCGCACCGGGGCACCTCTCCCAGAGGGAGAGACAAGTGTATTCCTACAGTATCTATTCGACCTTGAGGCTGTCGACGAAGAACTCGCGGCCGGCGGTCATGGTGAGGGCCGTGCCGCCGCAGGTCGGGCAGCAGGCTTTCTTCCGGTCCACCGGACCTTCATAGCCGCAGCCGCGGCACTGAAAGCGTCCGGGCACGTGCTCGAAAAAGAGCTGCGCGCCTTCGGCCACAGTCCCCTTTGCGGCATACGGGAAGAGGTCAAGGATATATTCCGGGACCACATCCGAATACTCGCCGAGCTTCATGCGGATCTCAAGGGTCCGCGTAAAGCCGGATTTCTCCGATTCCTTTTCAACAAGATCGATCAGACTTTTCGTCAGGCCCAGCTCATGCATCAGCGGTCAAGGCAGCTGAAACAGGGGTCGATGCTGGCGATGATGAGGCCGGCGTCGGCCACGCTGTTGCCGCGCAGCATGTAGGGCACCGTCGGGGTATTTTTGTAGCTGGGGACATGGATGCTGACGCGGTAATTATTAAAACCGCCGTTGCCGACGACCATCTGGGTCAGCTGGCCTCTGGGGGCCTCGTGACGGCAGACGGCGGAGCCCTTCTGGATCTTGGGCAGCTTGTTGCCGAGATTGATGGGGCCGTCGGGCAGGTTATTGAGCGCCTGCTCGATGATCTTGATGCTCTCGTAGCACTCGAGGGCACGCACCACCACGCGGGCAAACACGTCACCGCTCTGCACCACGGGGATATCGAACTTGAAGTCGCCGTAGGAGCAGTAGGGAGAATCGCGGCGCACGTCCACATCCACGCCCGAAGCGCGGGCATGCGGGCCGATGGCGCCGAGGCGGACGGCAACATCCTTCTCCAGAACACCGACGCCCTTGGTGCGCAGGGCGATGGTCTTGTCGTTGAGGGCGATCTCGACGATGCGGTCCATGGGGCCCTTGAGCTTGTCAAGAGATTTTAACAGCTTTGCCTTCAGCTCGTCGTTGATGTCGCGCCGGGCGCCGCCGATGGTGACCATGGCATAGTTGACGCGGTTGCCGCTGAGCTCTTCCAGCAGGTCCATCACGAGCTCACGCTCGTCCCAGATATGCATGAACATGCTGTCGTGCCCGATGACGTGGCAGGCAACGCCCAGCCACAGCAGGTGGGAGTGCAGTCGCTCAAGCTCGGCGGTGATGACGCGGATGTACTCGCCGCGCTTGGGCACCTCAACACCGTTGATCTGCTCGACGCACATGGCGTAGGTCAGCGCGTGGGAGTGGGAACAGATGCCGCACACGCGCTCGACCAGGACCAGGGTCTGGATGGCGTTGCGCTCGGTGGCAAGCTTTTCGATGCCGCGGTGGTTGTAGCCCACGAAGACCTCGGCGTCCTTGATGAGTTCGCCTTCGGTGTAGAGCTTTGCGTGGATGGGCTCCTCCAATGCGGGATGGTAGGGGCCGATAGGAACGATATAACTCATCTTATCCCTCCTTTATATTCTTGGCGCGCAGCTCTTCAAGCGGCGTGACCATGATCTGGCCCTTGCCCTGGGTCTCCAGCATTTCCTCGGGCAGGAAAAGCCGCTTGGAGGTGTCGAGTCCTTCAAACTCCACACCGTAGAGCTCATTGAGCTCACGCTCCGGCCAGGCCGCCGCGCAGTCGTAGATCTCGCCGATGGAGGGAAGTGTCGTCTCGCCTACCACATGGTAGGATTCGATGACCGGCTCGACCTGGTATTCCCACGAAATGTCCAGCTTCCCCTCTTCATTGAGGAAGCCGTGGATCATTGTGAGGATCACCCCGGCCTTTCGCATCTTCTCCGCAATCGGTATGACCTGGTCTTTGGTAATGTCGATTCTCTTGTATGCCTGCATACCTTTCACCTCTCTGCTTATTCCAATTTTCTCTGAAACACATTTATATAGAAATGCGGTATGACCCGCGATTTCTCAGCATATGCGCGGAAGCTGGGCTCCCGTGAGTTTTTGCAGGATCCGTTTCCCGCCGAAGGCCGTCTGCATGACGAGCCTGCCGGGATACTCGGCGCTGACATGGCCGATGAGGGCGGCGTCACGCCCCTCTTCGGTCCCGCGCATGGCCTTGAGGACTTGCTCGGCGTCTTGAGCATCCACAACAGCAAGTAGCTTGCCCTCGTTTGCGCAGTAGAGCGGCTCCAGTCCCAGCATGCCGCAGGCGGCCATCACCTGGGGGCGGACGGGGATCTTGTCCTCGTCGATCACGATGCCGAGCGCACTGCCCTCCACAAACTCATTGAGCGTGGTGGCGACACCGCCTCTCGTGGGATCGCGCAGGACACGCACCTTCGCGCCTGACTCGAGGATCGCTTTGCACAGGCCGTTCAGGGCGGCGCAGTCGGATGTAAGCTCCCCCTGCATCATGCCGCTTCTGGCAAGCATCACGGCAGTCCCGTGGTCACCCACCGTGCCGGAGACGATCACCGCGTCCCCCGCCTTGATGTTCTTCGGGCTGAGGCCGGGATATTTCAAAAAGCCGATGCCGGCGGTGTTGATATAGAGTTTGTCGCCCCTCCCCTTCTCGACGACCTTGGTGTCGCCGGTGACGATCTGCACCCCCGCCTTACCGGCAGCCATGCGTATGGACTCCACCACGCGCCGGAGATCATCCATGGGAAGTCCTTCCTCGAGAATCAGGGCGCAGCTTAAATACTTCGGCTCCGCGCCGCACATGGCAAGATCGTTGACCGTGCCGCAGACGGCGAGCTTGCCGATGTCCCCGCCGGGGAAAAAGATGGGGTCCACCACAAAGCTGTCGGTGGAAAAGGCCAGCTGTCCGTCGCCTTTGATGACCGCTCCGTCGCCCAGGGAATCGAGTGCAGGATTGGAAAAGGCCGGGACCAGCAACTCCTCGATCAGGCGCGCGGTTTTCTTTCCCCCGCTGCCGTAATCCAGTGTTATGATTTCTTGCATTATAATAACTTCTCCTTATAGGCTCCCTCTCTGAGGGAGCTGTCACGGCGCGTCTCCCGCAAGCGCCATGACTGAGGGAGTTCTGTGTGCTCGTACAGACTCCTTCCACCGCTGAAGCGGTCCCCCTCCCTCTTTTCGCCGCAAGCGGCTGAGGGAGGCAAGCGTTTCTTATAAAACCCCCGCGTACTTCCACGCGGCGGCACACGCGCCCTCGGAGGACACCATGCACGGGCCGACCGGGTCCTCCGGTGTACACGCTTTGCCGAACATGGGACAGCGCTCCGGAGAGAGCCTGCCGGTGATGACCTCGCCGCAACGGCAGGCCGTGGGCGGTTCGGAGGATGCGTATTTTATCCGGAAGCGTCGCTCGGCATCAAACTCTTTGAGTTCCTCCCGCAGGCCGAGGCCGCTTGCTTCGATCCCGCCGAGACCGCGCCAGATATCGAAGCGCGGTTCAAAGCACTGAGCAAGTATCTTCTGCGCCAAACGGTTTCCCTCTTGGGAAACAGCGCGGGTGTATTCGTTTTCAAGTCTGGGGCTTTTCTCCGCAAGCTGTTTTACCAGCCTGTACACCGCAAGCAGGATATCCTCCGGCTCAAACCCCGCGATCACGGCGGGGAGCTTGTACTCCTGCGGCAGGAAGCCAAAGCCGTCGGCCCCGATAATGGTCGCCACATGGCCGGGGCAGAGAAAGCCGTCCACGTTGAAGCCGTCCATGGCGATCAGAGTTCTCAGCGCGGGCTCCACCAGCTTGAGCATGGACCAGACCGAGAAGTTTTTCGCGCCTTTTTCCTGCGCGGTCAGCACTGCCGCCGCGGTGCCGGGAGCCGTGGTCTCAAAGCCAACGCCGAGGAAAACCACCTGCTTGTCAGGGTTATGCAGCGCAAGCTCCACCGCGTCCACCGGAGAGTAGACCGTCTCGACCCTAGCGCCCAGAGCCTTTCTTCTGAGGAGGCTGTCCCCCGCTTTGCTGCCGGGGACACGCAGCATGTCGCCGTAGCTTGTGACGATCACGTCCTTCTCTGTGCTCAGCTCCAGCACCGCGTCGATCACCTGCGGCGGCGTAACGCAGACCGGGCAGCCGGGGCCGGAGAGAAGCTTCACTTCCTTCGGCAGCATGGACTTGATGCCCGCCTCGGCAATGGACATGGTGTGCGTGCCGCAGACCTCCATCAGCCGGATCTCGCCGGGGACAAGCGTCTGCATCTCTCTGAGAAGGGATGCCGTTTTCTCCTTATCCCAAGGCATTGCGCACATCCTCCCAGGCTTCGAGATCGTCCAGCGCCTGCTGCTCGGGCAGGCGTTCGATGGCAAAGCCCGCATGCACGATCACATAGTCGCCGATTTTGGGCTCTTCGATAAAGTCCACGCGGATCTCGCGCCGCATGCCCATCGCCTCACCCACGGCGGTCTTGCCGTTTATCTCAACCAATTGTAAGGGAATTGCCAGACACATATCGAATCATTTCTCCTTATAGGCTCCCTCGCTGAGGGAGCTGTCGCGGCGCGTCTCACGCAAGCGCCGTGGCTGAGGGAGCTGCTCCCTCCACCGCCGAAGCGGCCCCCCTCCCTCTTTTCGCCGCTTATGCGGCTGAGGGAGGCACTATGGCTGCTCCTCTATCGCCGCTTCCGCGATCATCAGTTGGCCGAGGGACAAGCCCTCGTCGTTGCAGGAGACGCGCCGGTGCCGAAGCACGCGAAAGCCCTCCCCTTCCAGCCTTGCGGGAAGCCGCGTCATGATATACATATTCTGAAAACTGCCGCCGGAGAGGGACACAGTAGAAATGCCGCTCGCCTCTCTCGCCGCGCGGCACTGCCGCACCGCCATCTCGATAAGCGTGTTCATGAACCGTGCCGCGAGAACGCCGGGGTCAGCTCCTCTGTTTCTCAGCATGACCAATTCGCGGATCATCTCCCGCCAGTCAAAGCGGAGGGGTTCACCGGAAAGCACCACGGGAAAAACGCCGTCGTCCTCCGTCGCCGCAGCCTCCAGCAGGACAGCGCCCTGTCCCTCGTAGCTGCATCTTTTCTTGATGCCGAGCAGCGCGGCCGCGCCGTCAAACAGGCGGCCCATGCCGCTCGACAACGGACAGTTGAGCCCGGCCGAAAGCATTTTTTCATAGAGCGCAGCGTTTTCGATCCCGGCAGGATCAATCCCCGCGTCATGGAGCAGCGCAAAGGCCACGCGGTCCGGCTCCTTTGTGACCAGATCGCCGCCGATGAGCGGGATGGTTCGGATAGAACCGAAGCGTTCAAAGCCTTGATAATCGCCGATCAGGCACTCCGCCCCCCAGCTTGTCCCGTCGGTGCCGAGGCCGGTCCCGTCCCAGATCAGGCCGATGGTTTTGTCTTGCACGCCGTTATCCGCCATGCAGGCGGCGAGGTGCGCGTGATGGTGCTGGACCCGAATGAGCGGAATGTTCTCACGCTCCGCCCGATCTGCCGCATACTCCGTGGACAGATAATCCGGGTGCAGGTCACAGGCGATCGCCCTGGGGTGAATGTCGAACAGACGCTCAAAATGCGCGATCTGTCCGGTATAGGCATCGAAGGTCTCCATGTTTTTGAGGTCTCCGATGTGTTGACTTGAAAATGCATAGCTGCCGCGCGAGAGGCAGAAGCTTGCCTTCTGTTCGGCCCCGCAGGCGAGGATGGGCGACAGTTCCCGGTCCACTCGCACGGGAAACGGCACGTAGCCCCTCGAGCGCCGGGCAAAGTACTCCTGCCCGTCCAGCACCCAGCAGAGGGAATCGTCGCAGCGGGTCTGAATGTCGCGGTTATGGAGCAGGAAGCCGTCCGCAATGCCATGCAGAGCTTTCACCGCCTCACGGTTGTCCGTCAGCATCGGCGTGTCGGAGAGATTGGCGCTGGTCATGACCAGCATGTCGATATCGTCCCCGAAGAGCAGCACATGCAGCGGCGTATAGGGCAGCATCACGCCCACGCGGGCGTTTTCGCTCAGGTGCCAAAGCCCCGGTTCCTTCTTTTTCAGCAGCACGATCGGGCGTCGAAAGCTCTCCAGAACGCGCTGTTCGTCCTCCGACAGCTCACAGATTTTGCGGGCGCAGTCGGCATCCCGGCACATGACGGCGAAGGGCTTTTCGTCCCGCTGCTTTCTGCGGCGAAGGGTCCGCGCGATCTCGGGATCATCGCAGCGGCAGGCAAGATGAATGCCCCCGAGGCCCTTGACCGCCACGATCTGCCCCGCCTTCAGGGCATCGCGCGCAAGCTCAATGGCGTCGCCTTCCACGCGCCGTCCGTCTTTGTCCAGATAGAAGACATCCGGCCCGCATTTTGGGCAGCAGTCCGGCTGCGCGTGATAGCGGCGGTTTTCGATATCATGGTATTCGCGGTCGCATTCCGGGCACATGGGAAAGGCCGCCATGGAGGTTTTGGCCCGGTCGTAGGGCACATCCCGGATGATGGTAAAGCGCGGGCCGCAGTTGGTACAGTTGATGAAGGGATAGCGGTAACGCCGGTCGTCGGGGTCTTTGAGCTCGCGCAGGCAGTCGTCGCAGATGCAGATGTCGGGAGAGATGAGCGTGTCGCGCAAAAGCTCCGTCTTGCTGTCAAGGATACGAAAATCGGCATAGCCCTTGAGCTCGTCCGAGTATTCGACCGCAAGCTCCTCGATGACCGCGAGCTTCGGCGCGTGCCGGGGCAGCTCCTCCGCGAAGCGCTCCAGCGCCTCGCGCTCTCCCTCAAGCTCCAGCTCCACGCCGGAGGAGGTATTTTTGATGGTGCCGCACAGGCCCCTCTCCCGCACCAGCTTATGGACGAAGGGCCGAAAGCCCACGCCCTGCACGATCCCGCGTATATGTATCCACGCGTGCTCCAAGCTCCAGCATTCTCCCCTGCTTTGTATTTCCACATCTATCCAGCGCGTAAAAAGCGCATACACAGACATGGTGATTATACCACAGTCTGTGTATTTAGCAAGATAAGTCTTTCAATTTCAGTCGATTTCGGCGAAAATACCACAAGATATTGTTTTAACGAAGTCCCGTCAGCCACAGGATAAGCCCGTATATTGCCCCGGTGCTCACGCCATAGACGATCACCGGACCCGAGATCACGAACATTTTGGCCGCAGTACCGGTAATTTTGCCCTCGGTCTTGTATTCCAGCGCCGGGGACACCACGGCGTTAGCAAAGCCGGTGATCGGCACCAGGGTCCCGGCCCCGCCGAATTTGGCGATCTTGTCATAAACGCCGAAAGCCGTGAGAAGCGCCCCCAGCAGCACCAGCGTCACCGACACCGCGCCCCCCGCCGCTTCGCTTTCCATCCCGACCTTCTCATACAGGCTGTGCAGGATCTGGCCCAATGTACAGATGATCCCGCCGCTTACAAACGCGCGCAGCATATTGCGTGCCGCCTTGGAGCGCGGCACATGCCGGGATACATATTTGGAATACTCCTGCTTGTTCATGTCCATATACAGATCCTCCCCTGTCTTCTGTTACGGTGTATAGATAGTATGCACCGCACAGAAAGCGGCATTCGATAAAAAACTGGAAAAAGGGAAAAATAATGCTTGACTTTATCGCAAGACCGCATTATAATGGCAAAGCTGACAAGTTAACAGTTACTTTTCGAGCAATACGGAGTTGTCGCGTAGTTGGTCGAGCGCGCACGATTGGAAATCGTGTAGGGGTCAAAAGCTCCTCGAGAGTTCGAATCTCTCCAACTCCGCCAAAAAGAAAGAGCCTGCCGCTGGCAGGTTCTTTCTTTTTGCCTTTGGAGAGATTCGAATCCTCATCAAAGGCCCCGGTGGGGCCTTCATCGTCCAGTGCGCACACTGGACGATACCTCTATTTTGTTTTCCGATCTCACGTGAGGAAAACAAAATGCAAGCGAATCTCTTCAACTCCGCGTCAGAAGAACTCAACTCCATTCCGTTTCCGCGGACCGCGAAAGTATATAGCGTTGCGCGAACATCGTACTCCGTTCAAGGCTTGCCGCGAAAACTGCATATCCGTTGAGTCCTTCTTCCTTCTCCAAATCGGACCCGCTTCGCTGGGCTCCGATTTGGGTATGGTATCGTAAATGCACCGGGGCGTTTCTGTTTACCTTTTCAGATACGCAGACGAGACGGGGAAATTGAAATACGTGTCCGGGTAGGGCTCGTTTTCCAGTGTGAAGTGCCACCACTCACAGTCGATGGGCTTGAAGCCGTTTCGGACCATGGCCTTTTGCAGGAACATGCGGTTTTCAAACTGTTCGTCCGTGATGCCGCGATAGTCGGGATGGGACAGCTCCCCGAAGTAATCGAAGGGGCCCCCCATGTCCACTTCTTTTCCGGTCTTCATGTCCAGAAGCGTCAGGTCCACGGTGCTGCCCCGGCTGTGGCTGGACTGCCTGGCGATATAGCCCTTGGCAAAGAGCTCCTGCTTTTCAAGCTCCGGGTAGAAATAGGGCTTCATGCGGATGTCCTGATCCTCGATGCCCCAGAGCGCAAAGTGCTTGACCGCGCAGGCCGGTCGATAGGCGTCGAAGACCTTGAGGCGGTATCCCTGGACGTTGAGCTCATTGCTGACGGTTTTGAGCGCCCGTGCCGCCTCGACCGTGAGCAGGGCGCAGGGCTCCTCGTAGCCGTCGATGCGCTCCCCGATAAAGTTATAGGTGGAGTAATAGCGTATCTCCTGTACGATATGCGGCACAAAATCCGCAAGCACGACAAAGCCCGAGGAATCCATCGTTACATCGTTTCTTGGTACGGTTTTCATTATTCTCCCCCTATAGTTTAACGCCGAAGACCCCCGACATCTCTGCCGGGGATCTTCGTTTTCCGATCATGCGAGGTACTGCGCGTTGGTCCAGCCGCTCATGCCGGCTCTGGGATTGTAGACCCAGACATAGGTTCTGCCGTCGGAGCCCACGGTGTAGCCGCCGGTGATCTGCAGGACCTGGCCGTTGTAGCTCTCGGCGCCGCGGATCTCATTGGCGTAGTCGTAAGTCGGGTTGGTGCGCAGGGCAAGGTAGCCTGTCCGGAGGCCGCTGACCGTCACCCAGGTTCCCGCCGCGAAACCGCCCGCAACGCCCTCAAGCTCCTGATCGTTCATTTTGTTCAGCTCTGCCATTTTTATATCCTCCTGTCTGTTTTTTCTTTGCCGGGAAGAGTATAACACATCAAGTGTCACAGAAGTATCACACAAGTATTATGCTTATGCCGAGCCCGCCTTACGGTTTTCCCGAGGGCGGGCTTCATTTCGATCATTTGATTACTTCGTTTGCCAGTACCTCACCGGTAATTGCGTTGATCTCATAGCTGAATCTGCGCGAGGCGGTCTTAAACGCCACAACGTAGACAGCGGTGTCCGCATCCTCACGGAGTTCGACCTCCGAGCGGACCACCTCCCCCGCCTTCACGGCGGCATGCTTAAAGGCGATCGCTTTTGCTTCGTCCTCGCTGATGCGCTCCGCGGCGGCGGGCACAGTCTCGGCGGCCTCTATGATCACCGCGGGTTCCTCCACGAACGCTGTCTCGGTTTTGTCGTTGCCGGTAAAGTCCGCGGCATAGGTCGCCGTGTCGGAGAAAGTAAAGCCGGACACCTTCCAGCCCGCGATCTCGCCGTCAAGCGCGCCGATCACATACTCATAGGCATTGTCGCCGGACTTGAAGCTTACCTCGTATACGGGCTCGCCCTCATCGTTTTTCGTGCGGTAGACACCGCCGATCTCCGCGTCTGTCTCCGCGACCCCGGCGTGGTTCAGGGCGATCTCAAGCGCGGCGCCGACACCGATGAATTTCTTCTCCGGCTCATCGCTGCTTTTGACAACGGGAGCGTCCGTCATCGCGGCGACAGGGGCAATTGTCTCTATGGGCGCAGGCGTCTCCGTGGGCGCAGGTGTCTCGGCAGGCTCCGGCGTAGGCTGAGGCTCGGCTGCGGCAACAGGTTCGGGCTCCGCAGACGGCTCCGGCGTCGCAGCAGGCGCGGGCTCGGCAGTGGGTTCGGGCGTCTCCAAGGGCTCGGGCTCTGCGGTGGGCTCCGGGGTCACAGCGATGTCGTCAGGCGTGCGCGGCGTTGTGGAGCCGGGGATATAAGATTCCAGGATGGGATAAACGCGGGCCCGGAATTCCGTCGGCAGCGGCAGGGTGTTGATTTTCAGGCCCAGCATGATGCCCCCGGCGAAGGCGGCCAGGATCAGCAGGAACCACAGCCACCACAGGGAACGCTTTTTCTTGCGCGGCTTCTCGCCGCTGACAACCGTGTTTTCTTCGTTCATGATTTACTCCTCTCTGCATGAAAGCCGATGCTTTACTGCATTATATCCGATGGTTCGCTCGAGTGTTGCCGAAAATAGGTTCTGGCCGCGTCGGCATCCAGATGGATCTGACGGGACAGCTCCTCGTAATCGTCAAATTTCTTTTCGTCCCGGAGAAATTTATAAAACTCCACGCGCACCTGGCGCCCGTAGAGATTGCCGGTAAAGGCCAGCAGATGGCTCTCCACATTCACGCGCGTCCCGTCGCTCACTGTGGGGCGCACACCGACATTCGCCACCGCGATGTGGGAGCTGCCGTCCTCGAGGAACACCCGCGCGGCGTACACCCCATGGCGCGGGACGATGACCCCCTCGGGAAAATCCATGTTGATGGTCGGCGCGCCGAGCTTTGTGCCGAGATGATAACCGGAATGCACCGTGTCCTGGAGCGTGTGCGGATGGCCCAGATAGCGGGCCGCCTGCTCCATGTCCCCGTCGGCGATGAGGGTGCGGATATAGGTGGAGCTCACGATCCGCCCGTCCAGAGTGACGGCCTGGATGATGTCGCAGCCTATCCCCTTTTGCTCGCAATAGGCCTTGAGCTTTTCCGCCGTGCCCTCGCCCCGGTAGCCGAAGCAGAAATCGTGTCCCACCACGATCCAGGCAAGCCCCAGCTCGTCAATGATGGTATCGGCAAATTCCTGCCAGGGCATATGCATCATGCGCCGATTGAAGTGGATGAAAATCACATCGTCAATACCGTAGCAGCGCCGGATGATCTCCTCTCTGCCAAGGGCGCTGTTGATGAGCGGGACATCCTTGCCGAAGACCAGCTTGTCGGGGTGCACGTCAAAGGACAGGACCGAGGGCGTGATGCCGAGCTCCGCTGCCCGCTCCGACGTCTTTTTCAAGAGCGCGCCGTGACCGATATGAACACCGTCAAAAAAGCCCAGCGCGATGGCGCGCCTGATGTCTGCCATAGCCGTCTATACCTCAAAAAAGTTTTTTATCGTTTTCATGACGCCGTCCTCCGCTCTGCCGAGCATGAGGAATGCGCCGGACTCGCCGTAGACGCGGTAAAGCCCGTCCGGCAGTTCAGTCCGGTACTCCGTGCCGCAGCGGATGCGCTTCTCCTCCTGTGCTGAGGCGGTACAGGTCTTTTCCCGGGAAAAGAGCATGTCCACCGGGAGAAGGCGCTGTTCGATCTCTCCCGCGTCCCGCAGGCGCTGGGCCTCGGAAATGGTGATCGCGTCATCCACGCGGAAGGCGCCCGCCTCCGTGCGGCGCAGGGCGCTCATGCACCCGCCGCAGCCGAGGGCCCGGCCGATGTCATGACAGAGGGTGCGGATATAAGTCCCCTTGGAGCAGCGAACGTCAAGGAGCCAGTCCTCCCCTTCCCGGCCTGCGATGTTCAGCTCATGGATCGTGACCGAGCGCGGCGTGCGTTCCACCGTGCCGCCCTTGCGGGCAATGTCGTATAGTCTCCTGCCGCCGATCTGGATGGCGGAGTACATGGGCGGGACCTGTTCGATCTCCC
Source organism: Oscillospiraceae bacterium (assembly GCA_902791215.1). Classification (GTDB taxonomy): domain Bacteria; phylum Bacillota; class Clostridia; order Oscillospirales; family Oscillospiraceae; genus Limivicinus. The sequence goes on from CADAUZ010000007.1 coordinate 54,532, forward strand.
CGTGAAAACGCTCGAGTACCGCTTCGAGCTCAGACTGTGTGACCGAAGCATTTTTCTTTTCCAGGACGGTTCCGGTGATGTCCTGAGTGTCGGTGGTGATGCCGAGTCTGAGCGCTGCGCGGTAGCGCTTGCTGTCGCTCTCGGCAAACTGTATGGCGCGGGTGGCTCTGCCGACGAAGACCACGAGCAGCCCTGTCGCCATCGGGTCGAGAGTGCCGGAATGGCCGATGCGGCGCTCATGCAGGATGCCTTTTAGCTTGACTACCACGTCATTGCTTGTCCAGTCCGGTTCCTTGTCAATAAGCAGGATGCCGTTCATTTCCAGATCTCTTCTGTGACCCCAACCAGCAGATCACGCACATGCTCGGGGCTGCCCGGCACGGTGCAGCCCGCCGCCATGGCGTGGCCGCCGCCGCCGAAGACCGCGCAGATATCGCTGCTGTTGACCTCCTGGAAGGAGCGCACGGAGACGCGGCATGTGCCGTCTTCCTTCTCGCGCACGGTGATGTTGACGCGGCTGGTCTCGCATCTTCCCGCAAGGGCCGCCAGATCGTCCAGATCGTCCTCGACCGCGCCTGCTTCCCGGAGCATCTTTAGCGTCACGACGGCGACGGCGATGGTGCCGTCCCGGTAAAAGCGGATGCTGTCATAGATCATGCTCTCGAGGCGGATACGGGCAGCCGATACCTTGCGGAAGAATATCGTATTGACGGTCGTGTTGTCGGCTCCTGCCCGCAGGAGCTCCGCCGCCGCACTGAAAGCCGCAGCATCGGTGTTGGCATACTGGAAGCAGCCCGTATCGGTGGAAAGGCCGATGTAGAGAACAGTCGCTTCCTCCGGTGTCAGGTCCGCGTTCATCATCAGGATCAGCTCCATGACGATCTCGGCGCAGGAGGCGCGCTCCCCCTGGACAAAGCTCTCCTTCGCAAAATGGGTATTGGAGGGGTGGTGGTCAATGCAGAGATCGACCTTTCCCTCAAAGCCCTGACAGAAGAGCTTTGCGTCCGCCACGTCAACGGACACGATGTATTTGGCCTTGAACCCCTCCGGTGCGAAATGCTTCTCGCAGTATGGGCGGAGCTTGCGGCTCAGCTGGGGATTGGGAAACATATAAGCTCTGCGTCCCGCCCGTCTCAAGCCGCTGCACAGCGCGGCGGCGCAGGAGGCGGTGTCCCCGTCCGGATTCTTGTGCGTGACGATGAGGATGTCCTCATGGGTCAGCAGGCGCTTTGCGCATTCTTTATAGTCCATTGTCCCCGTCCTCATCCTGTTTGATGTCCAGGGAGTTGATGACCTCGTTGATGTGCGCGCCGTACTCGATGCTGTGATCCAGCTCAAACACCAGCTCCGGCGTGTAGCGCAGATCCAGCACGCTTCCCAGCTCCCGGCGCAGCCAGCCGGAGGCCGACTTGATGCCGCGGCGAAATTCCTTTTCGTTCTGCAGGCCCATCACGGAAAGCCAGATCTTGCTGTAGCGCAGGTCGCCGGTGGTCTCCACACGCGTGACGCTGATCATGCCCTGCTGCACGCGGGGGTCCTTGATGTCCCGCAGCTTTGCCGAGACGACGCGCTGGATATCGTCATTGATTCTTGCGATTTTATTGGATGACATGTTGTATTCTCCAAACCATGGGCGCCGTATCGGACGCCCGGTGTATTGTATATTCACAGGTAGAGTTTATTATAACATGTAATGTTTCGTCCCGCAAGTGGGAAAAGTCGGACAAAATACGTACACTTCCGTAAAAGCGGAACACCCCGCGGAACGCTCCGCAGGGTGTTCGGCATCTTGACTTTTTATCAGGTCCCCGCCTGGGCGGCGAGTGCCGCTTGCTGCTGCTTGAGCTGCTTTTTCCGCTCGTACATGCGGCGGTCCGCCTGCTCGAAAACGCGCAGCAAGGAGCTATGCTCGCCGGGGTCGTATTCCGCCATGCCCGCGGCAATGGCGTCGCCGTCCCTAGAGAGGTTTGTCTGCGCCTGCTCATCGACCAGCGAGAGCAGCTTCCGGCGGTTTTCAAAGTCTTCGCCGCGCAGGATGACGACGAATTCATCCCCGCCGTAGCGGAACACCGGGGAATGGGAAAAGATCTTGCAGATCACAGCACAGGCGCGGCGTATGCACTCGTCGCCCGCGACGTGCCCCTGCATATCGTTGATCGTTTTCAGATTGTTGATATCGCAGACCACAACGGCAAAGGGCGGGCAGTCCCCGTTGTTGATCTGTTCGTCGATGCGCTCCTCCCACTGGGAGAAGGCGCGCTTGTTCTTGATGCCGGTAAGAGCGTCGGTAAGGCCGGTCTCCCGCGCGGTGCCGAACTTTTCCTGCCATTCCTTTGCCTTGGAGTTTGCCGCGTTGTAGTTGTTGCCGAGAATGACGACAGCGACAATGAACATGACAAAGGAGGTCATGGTGGTGCGGATGTTCGCGCTTTCGATGCGATCCTCCTGCTCGGAGACGAAGGCCTCCGCCTCGTCCTCCTGCACGCTCCCCTGCTCCACGCGCTCGGTGTAATAATCCTGGATGGACTGGATGGAATCCTCGGTGATGAGCTGGGTGTCGCGGCTCGTCCACATCATGCTGGTCAGCAGCATCAGCAGCAGGAGCACCACCCACACGATCACCGAATGGCCGTAGCGTGCCTCCGTATCCCGCACAAGCACCGCCCGGAAGGCGATGAGCCCCAGGAGCGACCAGGCAGCAAACAGCAGATAGGATTCCGGCTCCATGGCCTCGTAGGCGATGAGCTTCGGCGCCAGCAGCAGAACAATAACGCCGATCATCAATGCCGCGCCAGCAGCGCCGGTCCATTTGGCGGTCCTGTCGCCGTGCTGGGAGGCATGCACCCACACGGAGTCCGAGAGAAGGCCGTAAATGATCGCGGCGCCGAGGGTCGTCACATCCACGATCCAGCCGATAGCGGTGCGCCCGAGAAACGGGATCACGCAGGAAACCAGGACCGTCACAAGGATGGCATAGCCGGGAATGCCGTATTTGTTCAGCTTTCCGAGCCTGCCGACCCATTCATGCTCCCTGCCGAAGGAGAAGAGCAGGCGGCTGATGGCGGTGAGGTTGCCGATAATGCTGGTGACGATCACCGCGAGCAGGGACAGGATCATGATCGTGATCCCGGCCGGGCCCATATAGTGTTCGGCCGCGTAAAACGCCGGGATGGCCTTGATGCCCTCGAGATTGTCCATATCGCGGATATAGGCAAACCAGCTGTCATACTCAGCCGGGTATGCGCTGACGGAGAGGATCGACATGAGCACATACACGAGCGTGGTCATGACCACCGAGGCCAGCATCACACCGCGTATCTTTTTGAGAGGGAAGGCATATTCCTCGGAAAAATGGGCCACATTTTCAAAGCCGATGAACGCCCAGGGTGAGATGACCGCAATGCGCACGATCTGGCCCAGGGTCGAACGGTCCGGCAGATAGCCCGGCTCGTAGCTGAAGCCGCTTGCGCCGTGGCGGATGCAGGCGGCAGCGGTCGTCACGATCAGGCCGCCGACGAAGAAGAAGGCCAGCACGATCATGATAAACTGCGGGATGCGCTTGCTTCTTGCGCACAGCAGACCCACCAGACACACAGCCGCTATGGAAAGCAGCGCCTCGCCCAGGTAGACCCTGTAGCCGAAGACGACATAGCTGAAGCCGAACTGGAACATCGTGCCGAAAAAGCGCTGTGCAAAAAGCGGCAGGGACGTGATGTTGGCCCACAGGATCGCAAGATAGGTCAGCAGCAGGAACCACGCGATCAGAAAGCCGACATCGTGGCCGCGCACCTGGTCGCCCCAGGCGTAGATGCCGCCCGCGCCCGGCGCGCGCTCGAGCATGTAGCACAGATTATGGTTGATGATCAGGATGACAGCCATGCCGAGCGCGAGGCCGAGGACGGTGCCGAGAATACCCGCCTGGAACAGATAGGTATTGCACGTCACGACGAAGGAGCCCCAGCCGATGCTGGTCCCGATTGAGAACGCCCATACGCCCGCGCGGCTGAAATACGGGCTGAGTCTGTTATTCTTTACGTTAAGATTGCTGTCCATTGGCTTGAACGACCTTTCTTACCGGGAATGCGCTTCAAGGACCTTTTGTCATGATACGCCTGTTTACTCGGGTCTGACGCCGATGACGATATGGTGATCGTCGCTGTTGCGTGTGCGGATGGACTGGAGCAGATAGTTTTTCAGGCTGCCGCCCCGCTTCATGCGGAAGGCCAGAGAAATACTCTCATCCTCCCCCGCGCACCTCTGGAGCCTTTCACGGCTGAGTTCGGCTTCGACAGCGGGCAGATCCTCCGCGCAGATATCGCCGAAGAACTTATCCCGGATGTCGCTGCTGAAATCCGTGCCGCCGGGACGGATCTCAAGCTCGCCGCCCGCGCCGTTATAAAACTCCAGATAGTAATCGCTGGTCACATCCACATAGAAAATGCTCTCGAAATCGCTGGTGAGCGCCTTGGAAATGCTCATACCGCTCTTTTTGGCGGCAGACTTCGGGACGGAGACCTTGCCGCGCTCGAGGAGGAAGCGGTCAAAGTCTTCGGGCGGGACGGGCCTTGAGAAATAATAGCCCTGCACCAGATCGCAGCCCATGGCCTTGAGCACCAGGTACTGCTCCTCGGTCTCCACGCCCTCGGCCACGACCGGGACGCGCAGATAATCGGCGATGTCGATAATGAGCTCGATCATGCGCATGTCGCGCTTTTCGCCGAAGGCGCTGCGGATAAAGCTCATGTCCAGCTTCAAGGCGTCGATGGGCAGCTGGGACAGCATGCCGAGCGACGAATAGCCGGTGCCGAAGTCGTCCATCTCGATGCGAAAACCCATCCCCATGCCGCGAAGCTCCCGCGCGGTGGAGATGACCTGTTCGGAGTCGCCGGTGTAGGCCGACTCCGTGATCTCCAGCATCAGGTCCTCGGCCTTGAGATCGTGGGAGGCGAGGATCTCCATGAAAATGCTTTTCAGATTGGGGGTGAGCATGTCGATACGCGACACGTTCACCGACACGGGCACCGCAAAGCCGAAGCGGTCCTTCCACTGCCGTATCCGGGCCGCGGTCTCGCGCCAGACATATTCGTCCAGCTCCAGGATCATGCCGTTATCCTCCAGCAGGGGGATGAAAATGCCGGGGCTGATAAGGCCGAGCTCCGGGTGATCCCAGCGCACGAGCGCCTCGGCGCTCGAGAGGACGGGCACATCGGGCCGGATATCGTATTTGGGCTGGAAGTAGACCTTGAAGCGGCGGTTTTTGAGGGAGGGCCGGAAGTCCTCCAGCAGTCTCGCCTTGTAAAGCTCGGCCTTGTGCATCTCGGTGTCGTAGATGCCGACCGCCTTGAGGTAGCTTGCCTTGACAGTGTTGGCGGCGATCTTGGCGTAGTCGAAGCGGCGCTCGATCTCGAGAGATTTGTCCACATTGGCATACACGCCGAGGCGCAGGCGAACGCGGTTGGAAGCGTTCTCGTCCTCCGCAAGCCCCTCGGAGGCCCGGTCGAGCAGTGCGCCGTAATCTTCCTGGTGCGGACAATAGATGAGGAAGGTGTCCGCACCTCTACGGCAGCCGAAGCCGCCCACATCCCGGGCGATCACACGGATGTTCTCACCGATCTTCGCAAGAACGCTGTCACCGTACTGCTTGCCGTAGCGTTCGTTGATCATATGGAAGCGGTTGATGTCAATGACGATGGCGTCCATGGGCATGTCGGTATAGTGCCGGTCAAACATGCGCACATAGCGCAGGAAGTAATCAAGGTTAAAGAGCCTGGTGAGGCTGTCGCGCTCGGTGGACTGGATGATGTTGCGCTTTTCGGAAAGCTCTATGCAGCGGTTGGCGCGGGCCAGGATGATCTCGGGCTTCGGGTAGGGCTTGGGGATAAAGTCCATGGCCCCGACCTTGAGGCACTCCACCTCGCTGCTCTGGTCGGCGGTCAGCACAATGACCGGGATCTCGCGGAAGTCCGCCTCCTCGCGCATGATTTTCAGCACCTCCATGCCGCTCATGCGGGGCATCTGGAGGTCGAGCATCACAAGGGCGATCTCGTCCTTGTGGGCCTTGAGCTGTCCGAGGGCCTCCACGCCGTCGGAAGCGTACAGGACCTCATAGCGGGTCTGGAGGATATTGCCGAGCATGATGAGGTTGACGGATTCGTCCTCCACGATGAGGACATGGCGCTTGAGGCGCAGAAGCTCCTCATCCGAGCCGGGAAGCCTGGCATTTGCCGCGTCCTCGGCATCGTCGCGCGTCACCGCGCCGAGACCCTTGAGCAGCTTCTTTTCCTCATACATGAGCTCGTCGGCACGCTGGAAGACGCTGTGATAGTTCTCGTCCTCGCCGGGGACATACTCCGAAAGGCCGCCCGAGACCACCACGCCGCCGGTGCCGATATGCTCAACCGAGCGGTCATGCAGGGCAAGGAGCAGTTCATTTCGGATGACGTAGTCCCGCCCGGTCAGAATGACGACGAATTCGTCGCCGCCCACGCGGTAGACGGGGCTGTGCTGGAAGATGTCGCAGATCATGTCGAAGGCCTTGCGGATGTACTCGTCCCCCGCCTTGTGGCCGAGGGTGTCGTTGATTTTTTTCAAGCCGTTGACATCGCAGACGACCACGGCAAAATTGGGGCTTGTGCCGTTATCAATTGCGGTGTTGATGGCCTTCTCATGGGTCAGATAGGCGTGCTTGCTCTTGGCGCCGGTCATGGGATCGGTAAAGGCGGTCTGGCGGGCGGCGTCGCGCTCCTTGACGGCCTTGGTCTCCCAGCGCTTCATGGAGACGTGGTTTACAAGCATCGCGCCGAGGGCCATGACAAACAGGCCGCTCACCAGCAGGGTATTGAGCCTGTCGGTGCGCTGGATCTGCTCGAGCTGCTCCTGGATGAAGGCGGCGTCCCCCTCGGTGTCGGTCCTCGCGGTATCGCTGAAATAATCCCGGATGGCGAAGATGGCGGTTTCTGTGGACTTCTGTTCGGCGCGGTAAGACCAGATCATCGCCATGAACACCACCAGAGCCAGCAGCACGATCCACACGATGATCGCCTTGCCGAAGCGCCGCGCGTGATCCTTCTTGATGATGGAGCGGAAGAACAGAAGGCCGATCACGGTCCACACCATGAAGAGGATATAGGTCTCGGTAGCGAGCATATCATCCCCGAACAGGGCCGGGAAGAGCAGGCATGCGCCGAACACGATCATCGTCGCAAAGCCGATGAAGCCCGTCACCGTCTCGTGTCTGCGCTTTTCCTTCTGTGCGGTCTTCAGCGCCGCCGCCGACACGAAGCCGTAGATCAGTGTTGCGCCGAGAGTGGTCACGTCAACGATCCAGCCAATGGCTGTCCTGCCGACAAAGAGGATGGGGATGCTCAAAAAGCCCACCAGGAGCATGGCGTTTGCGGGGATGTGGCTTTCATTGAGTTCGGCAAATCTGGAAGGCAGGATATCGTCGCACGCGGCAGCATAGAACAGGCGGCTGAGGGCGCGCAGATTGCCGATCAGGCTTGTCAGAATGAGTGACAGGAGCGAAAACATCAATACCGCCACGCCGAAATTCCCCAGGTAATGATGGGCGGCGTAGAAGGCGGGCAGGCCCTCCAGACCGGAATAGCTGTCCAGATTGCGGATATACGAAAGCCAGCTCTCGTTGCCCGCGGGGTAGGCCGTCACGCTCAGCAGGACGACAAAGATGTACAGCGCCGTCGACATGAGCACGGAAGCGACAAGGATGCCGTAGAGCTTGTCCTTTTTAAAGTTGAACTCCTCCGCCGAGTGGGTGATGCTCTCAAAGCCGATGAAGGCCCAGGGAGAGATGAAGGCGATGCGCAGCGTCTGCATCAACGCTCCCCTCTCCGGGACAAAGGCCGGGGCGAGACTCACTTTGCGGCCCGTGAGCGCCGCGGCGGCGCAGAGGGTAATCCCGATGCAGAAGATCAGCACCATCACGACCATGGCGTGGGCGGCGATCCTCTTGCTGCGGATGCACAGGGCGATCACGCCGACGATGGCAAACATGGTCAGCAGCGTCTCTCCCAGGTAGACCTCATAGCCGAACACGGAAAAGAGGTAGCCGAACTTGAAAGCGTCACCGATAAAATAGCGGGCAAACAGGGGCAGGCTGGTGGCGTTTGCCCAGAACATGGAGATGTAGGTCAGACTGAGAAACCAGAAGACCAGAAAAGCGCGGTCATAGCCAAAGACCTCCCGCGTGTAGGTATAGATGCCTCCGGCAAGGGGATAGCGGCTTGCCATGTAGAAGAAGTTGCGGCTGATAACGAGCATCAGCGCCATGCCGACAAGCAGGCCGAGGATGCTGCCGGCGGGTCCCGCCTGGGCGAGGTAGGTGTTGGCCGTGACGACCAGGGACCCCCAGCCCACGCTGGTGCCCACCGCCAGCGCCCAGGCTGCAGCGGGAGAAAGATAGGGCTGAAGTCCTGCCTGCGTTTTTTGGTCTTTCATTTTGGATCACTCCGTAAAACATTCTGCACAGCGGCTGTGTTTAAACGCGCGGGGGCATTATGCGTGCGAGCGTGTCGTAAAGGCGCTCGGGCTCGACGGGCTTGCCCAGATGGGCGTTCATGCCCGCTTTCCGGGTGCTCTCCACATCATCGTCGAAGACATTGGCGGTCATAGCGATAATCGGGATCGCAGCCGCGTCCGGACGCTCGAGCGCGCGGATGGCCCTGGTTGCGGTGATGCCGTCCATGACCGGCATGCGCATGTCCATGAGGATCGCGTCATAATACCCGGCGGGATGCTTGCCGAACATCTCGAGGGCGACCGCGCCGTTTTCGGCGTGCTCGGTAAGTACATCCTCGATCTCGAGCAGATCCTGCAAAATCTCTGCGTTCTGCTCCACGTCCTCCACGATGAGGATGCGGCGTCCGGCAAGACTGCTCTCCTGCGCGGGTTCTTCTTCCGCCTCGGCAGGCTCGATGCCGGAGCGGTGCAGCAGCACATTGTGGATCTGCTGCAGGAGACTGTCGGCATACAGGGGCTTTGCGATGATGCCGTCCACCCCGTCCCTCCGGGCGTCCTCGTCGATGATGTCCCAGTTGTAGCCCGTGAGCACGATAACGGCGGTCTTGCCCTCATCAAAGGAGCGAAGCTCCCGCGTCAGCTCCAGGCCGTTCATGCCGGGCATCTTGTAGTCGGTCAGCAGCAGATCATAGCCGCGGCCCCTGTCATGGGCGCCGCGCAGGGCGGCAAGTCCCTCGCGGCCGCTTGCGGCGGTGTCGGCCTCGATGCCGATGGACTGAAGTACGATCCTCCCATGCTCGCAGGCGATCTCATCGTCGTCCACCACCAGAGCCCGCAGGTTTTCCGGCAGGTCGATCCCCTGAGCCGCCTGCGCCTGTCGGTCGGAAGCCCCAAGGGTGACGGTCACGGTGAACACGGAGCCGACGCCCTTTTCGCTGTCGACATGAATGTCGCCGTTCATCATCTCGACGAAATTCTTGGTGATGGCCATGCCGAGGCCGCTGCCGCCGTAGCGGTTGGTAGAGGTGGCGTCCTCCTGAGAGAATGCCTCGAAGAGCTTGGGGATGAAGGCTTTGTCCATGCCGATGCCGGTGTCGCGCATGACAAAGCGCATGGTGCAGGCATCTGCCTCGCGGGCAAGCTGTTCCACGGTCAGGGTCACGTCGCCGGGGGCGTCGGTAAACTTGACGGAGTTTCCGAGGATGTTGATGAGCACCTGCTTGAGCTTCATATCGTCGCCGAAGTAGTAGTCCCCTACCCGGCCCACGATCTGGCACTCATAGTGCAGGCCCTTGTCCTGGCACTGGCCGTTGATGATGATGTTGATCTGATCCAGAAATTCGCGGAAGGAAAATTCCTCGTTTTTGAGCACCATGCGGCCCGACTCGATGCGGCTCATGTCGAGGATGTCGTTGATGAGTCCCAGCAGATGCTTGGCGCTGGCCCCGATCTTCTCGAGCTGCTCTCTGGTCTGGGGCTGGAGGTTGGGGTTTCGCAGCGCGATATTGTCCAGGCCGATGATGGCGTTCATGGGAGTGCGGATCTCATGGCTCATGTTGGAAAGAAAGCTGGTCTTGGCGCGGCTTGCCTCCTCGGCCAGGACCTTTTCCACTTCGATCTGCTTTTCCCGCTTCTGGATCTGGTAATAGATGTCAAACAGGATGATCAGCGCAAAGATGATGAGCACCATATGTACCGTGTCGCTCACAGTATGGGCGGCCTTGGCCTGCTCGAGCACATCACGCATATACTCCGCGCCCGGATCATCCGCGGCGGACATGCCGGCCTCCGTGAACTTTTCGGTGTAGTAGTTCTGGATGGGCGCGACAGACTGGTCAATGGCGGCATCGGTGGCCTCGGTGGTCCAGACGCTGGAGGCGTAGATGATGAGCGCCAGCAGCACCACCCACACGATGACCGAGCGTCCGAAGCGCCGCTCCTTGTCCCGGCGGAAAACCCAGCGGAAGAAAACGAGTCCCAGGATGCCCCAGGCGGCCAGGATGAAATAGGATTCCATCGAGAGGGTCTTCACATCCGTGAGGTTCGGGATCAAAAACTCCGCCGCGAACAGGAGCGAAACGATAAAGCCCGCAATCCCCGTTGCGGTGAAAAGCCGATTCTTTTCCTCACGCGCGTTTTTCCAGGCGGCGGCCGAGGCGTAGGCATAGGCGATGGTCGCGCCGACGGTGGTCACGTCCACGATCCAGCTGATGGCGGTCCTGCCGAAAAAGGGCAGCACCACGGACACCGCAAGGATCGAGAGGATCGCGCGGCGCGGCACGCAGTTTTCATCGCACTCGCCGACCCAGCCGGGCAGCATCCCGTCATCCGAGATGGATTTGAGAAGTCTGCTCAGCGCGATGTAATTACCGATGAGCCCCGTAAAGATGCCGCAAAGCGCGGCTGTGCCGAGGATCAGCGTGCCGCCGTTTCCAAGTGCCCGATGGGCGGCATAGAAGGTAGGCTGGGAGGCAAGACCCGAGCGCTCCCCCAGGGTGTTGACATAGTCAAGCCAGCTTGCGCAGCCCTCGGGCAGGGCCGTCACCGCCAGCAGCGACAGCAGGATATACGCAAGCCCCGCCGTCACGACCGCGGCGCTCAGGATCACGAAGGAGCGCTTGAGCGGGAATTTGACCTCCTCAGAGGAGTGGGAGATGGATTCAAAGCCCACGAAGGCCCAGGGTGTCAGGGCAAAGATCGTGAACACCCCGCCGAATTTGCTGTGTGACGGCGCAAAAGCAGGCTCAAACGCTGCGCCCTGAACACTGGCGCGCGCCGCGGCAAAGCACACGACAACGCCGCCGAAGAGCAGGATCGCCATGATGATCTGCGTTTTTTCACTGAGCTTTTTTTGCAGGCACAAAAGGGCCGCGATCAGCAGCGCCCCCGCCGCCAGCAGGATCTCCCCCATGTACACATGGTAGCCCGCGATCACATAGTGAAAGCCGAACTGGAAGGCCGATCCCATCAGGGTGCGGACGATCAGCGGCAGGGCGGTTGCGTTGGCCCAGATGATGGCCACATAGGTGATGATCAGAAACCAGGCGCTCACAAAGCCGTGATCGTAGCCGAAGCTGCGCTTGGTGAAGGTATAGGCGCCGCCGCAGCCGGGGAAACGGTTCATGAGATAGTGGTAGTTTGCCGCCAACAGCAGCATGACCGCCGCGCCGAGGCCAAGACCGAGCGCGGTGCCTACCGGGCCCGCGATCGGCAGGAAGGTGTTGCCGGGCATGACAAAAGCGCCCCAGCCCACGGCACACCCGAAGGCCAGCGCCCACGCGCCGAGCGGCGTCAGGTACGTGCATACCCGGCGGTCCTCATGGTTTCTTTCTTCAGTGCTCATTGATTCAATGGCTCCTTCTGCGTGTATCAGCCCTCTTCGTACTGTCGGATGCCCTCTTTGATCCTGTTATACATATCCTCAATATTATGAAGCTTTTCGCCGATCTCCGCGTCGGACAGCTTACGGGCGTTGCCGGGGCGGAATTCCTCGGTGATCTCCGCCGCCGCGTCCGACAGCACCGTAAGTCCGAGATTGGCGCACACGCCCTTGACCGCGTGGGCCGTCTCGAAAAGGCCGGTGGGGTCCATGGTCTTCCCGGCGTCAAGCAGCGTGTCCACCACGCCGTTTTTCGGGAATTTGCGAATATGCTTGTCGATCAGCTTTTCAATGTGCAGCACGCGCAGCGCCTGGTCATAGTCGCCGCCGATGGTCTGATAGAGTTCGGGCAGTGTCATTTGATTCAGTTCCTTTCTATGGCGATCTCTTTTTCGATCAGCTTTTCAAAATCCTCGCTCGGCAGCGGACGGGAGAAGTAGTAGCCCTGCACCAGGTCGCATTTTCCGCTGCGCAGGATCTCCAGCTGCTTTTCGGTCTCCACACCCTCGGCCACCACCGAAACCTTGAGGTAGCGGGCGATGTCCAGGATCAGGGAAACAAGGCGGCGGTCGGTCTCGCTTTCCTCGATGTTGCGGATGAACTTCATGTCCATCTTCAAAACGTCGATGGGCATGTCCGACAGCATGTTCAGGGACGAGTAGCCGGAGCCGAAGTCGTCCATCTCGATCTCAAAGCCCTTGTTTCTGAGGCTCTTGATCACGTCCAGCACCTGCTTTGCGTTGTCAGTATAGGCGGATTCCGTGACCTCCAGCTTGAGGTCTTTGTAGCTCAGGCCGTTGTCCAGGACCAGGTGGTCAAGCCTGCCCGGCAGCGTGGGGTCAAACACGTCGGAGCGGGAGAGGTTTACGGACACCGGCAGTGTAAAGCTGTATTTTTCCTTCCAGCGGGCGATCTGCTTTGCCGCCTCCTGCCAGACGAAGTTGTCTACCACGCCGATGAGGCCGTTGCCCTCAAAGAGCGGGACAAAGCTGCCGGGAGAGATCATGCCGAGATCGGGATGCTTCCAGCGGATGAGCGCTTCGGCGCTCGAAAGGCGGGGCGGATCGACCTGGATATTGTACTTGGGCTGGTAGTAGACCTGGAACTGCCGCTCCTCCACCGCGGGACGCAGGTCATTGAGCAGGCGGCTGTTGAGCAGTTCCCGCATGCGCATGTCTTCATCGTAGATCATCAGCGGGTTCTGATAGTCGCCGCGGACCATATTGCAGGCGGTGCGCGCCCGGTCAAAGAGCAAAATAGGCTCCACGCCTTCGCGCCAGGGCTTTACGCCCATGCGCAGGTGGATTCTGGTGCTGCGCGACAGGCTGCTGACCTTCTCCTGGAAGCGGTTGAGCAGCGCCCGGTAATCCGTCTGATGCAGGCAGTAGATATCAAAGCGGTCCGCCTCGATACGGCTGGCGATGCCCTGTGTCTCGCCGAGGAAGGCGCGGATCTCGTTGCCGATGAGCCGCAGGACATCGTCGCCGAAGTCGCGGCCGTTGAGGGCGTTTATGGTATGGAACTGCTCGATATTCATGACGATGGCGTCCAGGTGCAGCTCCGGGTGGTAATGATAGAGGCGGTTTGCGTATTCAAAGAAGAAGTTGCGGCTGTAGAGCATGGTGAGTCTGTCGTGCTCGGCAGCCGAGATGAGCTGGCGGCCCTCGCTCAGCTCAATGATCCTGCCCACGCGGGCGAGGATGACCTCGGACATGTCAAAGGGCTTGGTGATGAAATCCGCCGCGCCCATCTGCAGGGCCCGGAGCTCGGCGCTCTTCTCGGCGGTGAGCACGATGATGGGGATGTGCTTTAACTGCTCGTCCTCCCGGACGATCTCCATCACTTCAAAGCCGTTCATCACCGGCATCATCAGATCCAGCAGCACCAGCGACAGCTCGTTTGCGTGTGCGCGCATCTGTTCGACAGCCTCTTTGCCGTTTTCGGCGTATAGAATCTCATAGTCATCCTCCAGGATGATCCCCAGAGAGTCACGGTTGATTTCCTGATCGTCAACCACCAATACAAGCTTTGGCCGCTGCATCTGTGTCGATTCAATCAAGGCAGGGGCCTCCTTTCTTCTTTTGGGCAATTGAGATCCAGTGTTTCAGGGTATTATACAGAAGCTCCGCATCCACAGGCTTGGAAAGGTGCGCGTTCATGCCCGCGTCCCTGGTGGCCTCCATGTCGCTCGGAAGGGCGTTTGCCGTCAGGGCCAGGATGGGGATTTGCTTTGCGTCCTCGCGCTGCAGCGCCCTGATCTGCCGGGCAGACTCGAGCCCGTCCATGATCGGCATGCGCAAATCCATGAGAATCGCGTCATAATACCACGGCGCGGAAGCCTGGATCTTGTCGACGGCTTCCCGGCCGTTTTCGGCGCGGTCGCTCTCCGCGTCCTCCAGCTCCAGAAGATCCGCTACGATCTCGGCATTGAGATCCATATCCTCCACGATCAGGATGCGTTTGCCCGCAAGGCTGACCTGTGGTGTCTCCTGCTGCTCGGCGGGCAGCGTTTCCCTCACGTGCGGGCAGCCCGCGCAATTGGCGCACATCTCGCTCTGGTCGGGCACACATCCGTCGCAGCTGGCACTCACATCGCCTCCAACGGATAAAAGCGGCAGTCTGACCGTAAAGGTGGAGCCCTCCCCCTTCCGGCTTTCCACTTCAATCGTTCCGCCCATACGCCTGACAATGCTGTTTGCCGCGCTCAGTCCCATGCCGCTGCCGCCGAAGCGGTTGGTAAAGCTCTGGTCCTCCTGGGTCAGGGGCTGGAAGATTTTCGACAGGAATTCATCGTCGATGCCGATGCCCGTGTCTGAGATGACAAAGCGCAAGCGGGTGTAGGCGTCCTGTTCCTGCTCGAACATGACGCAGAAGTGCACGGTGCCCGGCGCGTCCGTAAACTTCACGGCGTTATCCAGGATACACATGAGTGCGCGTTCGATCGCGCTTTTGTCTCCGGCGTAATCGCGGTTTGCGCATTTGGAAAAGGAGAACTGGAAGTTCAGGCCCTTCTGTGCGCACAAAAAGGAGATCTGGGCGCATATCTGGTCCAGGACCTCCTTGAGTGAGAAGCGCTCCTCCCTTGTGACAGCATCGTCGTTTTTTTCCTGCTGAAAGGTCAGGATGTTCTCAAGCAGTTCGGCGAGATGTCTTGCGCTGACCCCGATCTTCACCAGCTGGTCACGCGTCTCGGCGGGCAGCTCGGGATTCTTGAGAGCCAGGGTGTCCAGACCCAGGATCATATTCATGGGGGTCAGCATCTCATGGCTCATGCTGGCAAGGAAGGCGGCCTTGCTGCGGCTTGTCTCCTCGGCCGCCATGAGCTTTGCTTCCATCTGCTCATTTTCCATGATGCGGTTGGTGATGCTGTTGATGAGCCGGTACATGACGTACACGAACACGCTGCCGAAAAACAGGATGCCCGCGACAATCAGATCAGGCTTTCCGAAAAAGCCGACGAACAGATAGCCCAGAAGGAAGAAGATCAGCAGGACGATGGGGATGTACAGGATGCGCCTCTTGTTTCCCCAGTTTTTCATGCTCTGCATACGGCGGGCAAAGCTGACAAAGCCGTATATGTTGTAAACCATCAAAGCGCTTCCCAGATATACCAGGCTGTAGATTATCCACTTGATCACGGCGGACCTCCTTTCAAAAAAGCAGCCTGAAAGCTGCTCGGTTTGTCGGGGGACAGGGTGGGTATCAGGATTGCCATATTCTGTAAATATAATCTTCTAATTTTCCTTTTAATGCTATTATATCATACCACAGAGCGCTTCGGTTTTCAATAGCTTCCTCTTTTTCCTTACTGTCGGAGCTGTAAAAAAAGTTCCTTCATCAAGAACACAGTAATATCACCACCGTAGGGGCCGACGCCCCCGGCGGCCCGGCAGAAAGAATCATAAAAATATGCATTGCCCCCGGCGAATCCGTAACACTGTACGTTTTCGCCGGGGGCTGTTTGCTTTATTATTGGGCTATACCGCACGGGCCGCCGTTGGCGTCGGCCCCTACACTGGCAATTGACTTTTTTCGCAACCCCGAAGGGGCGTTCAGGATGACGTATCTTATCCCGCAGCGCTGCACAACTCACTGACAGCGGCGCAGCAGACTTTCACATCCTCACGTTTGACAAATGGCGAAAAGCTCATGCGCAGCGTGCCGGTGTCGAGCGTTGCGGCGCTGCGGTGGGCAAGCGGCGCGCAGTGGAGCCCGCTTCTCATACAGATCCCGCGCTCGGACAGAAGCTGGGCCGTCTCGTCGCAATCGCGGCCCCGGATGCGAAGGGAGAGAACACCGCTCTGTGTGCCTTCCGCTCCGGTAAACAGCTCGACTCCCTCCACTCCCCGAAGCCGGGAAACGGTGTCGTGAAGAAGCAGCTGCTCCGTGCGCATGATGTGGGGCAAGCCCATCTTTGAGACATAGTCCATACCCGCCATCATCCCCGCGATGCCGGGTACATTGTGGGTTCCCGCCTCCAGGCGGTCGGGCAGGTAGTCCGGCATCTGCTGCAGAAGGCTGTCGGAGCCGGAGCCGCCCGACAGAAGCGGCTCTCCCCTCTCCCCGCAAAGAAGCAGGCCGGTCCCCTGCGGTCCGAGCAGGCCCTTGTGCCCGGGCATGGCGACAAACGCCGCGCCGAGCTTTTGAAAATCCACGGGGAGCACGCCCGCCGCCTGGGAGGCGTCCACGATCAGCGGCACGCCCCGCCTTTCGCACAGGGCCGCGATTTCATATACGGGCAGGATGAAGCCGAAGACGTTGGAGACCATGGTGCACACCGCAAGCTCCGCGCCTCTGATGCGTTCCTCAAAGGCCCGCAGGCAGGCCGCCTGATCGAATAGGGGCGACTCGGCGACGATGATCTCCGTCCCCAGGGCCTTGAGCGGACGGGTGACGGCGTTGTGCTCATAGCCCGAAATCAGCACCTTTGTCCCCGGCTTTGCCAGCGACCGGATGGCGATATTCAGGCCGTGGGTTGCGTTCATGGTAAAGACGACGTTCGCGGGGTCGGGGACGTTAAAGAGCGCCGCCGCCTTTTCCCGGCAGCGGTATACAAGCCCGGATGCCCGCATGGCGGCCTTGTGCCCGCCGCGGCCCGGGCTTGCGCAGGTCTGCATGGCCCGCACCATGGCGCGCGCGACCGCCGGGGGCTTTATGAGTGTTGTGGCCGCGTTATCGAGATAGATCATTTTCATGAGCCTCCCGGTAGCTGCCGTCGGCCTCGCGCAGATAGACCTTTCCCGTCAGCAGCCCCGCGCTTTTGAGCAGGCTTACCGCCTCCCCCAGACGCCGGTAAAGGCTGAGTGCATAGCCGCAGCCGTTTGCGCGCAGGTGCTGGGGCGCCTTGACGACGGTCGCACCGATGCCGCGCCGTTCCAGCACCAGCGCAGCACGCTGGGCATTCGTCAGGGATTTGCACATGATCAGATATTTCATAAAAAAACCTCCGAAAAGGCAAAAGGAGATCCGCCCCATTCACCCATGGAGCGGATCTCCTTTGCCGTATACTCACACAGGAACAAAACATCCTATGCGTTCCGGGCGGTATTTGTTATTGATTTTACAGCTCTTCCAGCAGCGCGACGCTGTGGGCCGCGATGCCGAGGCCCTCCCCGGTAAAGCCCAGGTGCTCTTCGGTCGTGGCCTTCACGCTGACGCGGGACACATCGACGCTCATGGCCTTCGCCAGCTTTTCGCGCATGGCGGGGATGTAAGGCGCAAGCTTGGGACGCTGGGCAATGACGGTGCAGTCGACGTTTCCGACGCGATAGCCCGCGTCAGCGACGACGGCGCATACCTTCTTTAATAATTCCACGCTGTCCGCGCCCGCGTAGTCGGGGTCGTTGTCGGGAAAGAGCTTGCCGATATCCCCCAGCGCCGCCGCGCCCAGGAGCGCGTCCATCAGCGCGTGAGTCAGAACATCCGCGTCCGAGTGGCCCAGCAGGCCCTTTTCATAGGGAACTTCGATGCCGCCGAGGATGAGCTTTCGCCCTTCTACCAGCTTATGCACATCATACCCATGTCCGATTCGCATTCCAGTCCCCCCTGTCCTCGACGATCGCCTTCGCCGTGACCATGTCCTCCGGCGTGGTGATCTTGATATTGGTAAGCTCCCCCTCCACGGTGATGGTCTTGACGCCCATCATATCCATGGCGGAGCAGTCGTCCGTCAGCGCCAGGTTCTTCTCGACCGCCTTGGTGAGCGCGCCCTTGATAAGATCCGCTTCGAAGACCTGCGGGGTCTGCACACGTCTCGTCACGGAGCGGTCCAGCGTGCCGGTAATGAAGCCTCTCTCGTCCACGACCTTGAGCGTGTCGGTGCTGGCGACCGCCGGGACCGCCGCGCGGTAAGCTCTCGCCGCCTCGATGGTCCGGGTGATCAGCTCCTGGCTCACGAGCGGGCGCGCCCCGTCGTGGATGGCGATCAGCTCCGCCCCGTGGCGGCAGGCCGAGACCCCGGCCAGGGCCGATTCCATGCGCGTCGCGCCGCCGCTGACCACCTGCTTGACCTTGTGCAGGCCGTTTTTGAAGCACATGTCGGCGATCTCTTCCAGCTTTTCGGTTTTGGTGACAATGATGATCTCGTCCACATTCTCGTTGTTTTCAAAGGCCAGCACCGTTCTGGCCAGCACCGGCATGGCCCCGAGCTTCATCATGATCTTGTCGCTCCCCATGCGCTGCGAGCTTCCGGCTGCCACGATGACCGCCGAGCAGCTCGGCTTTTCCTTTTTGCACTTAAACGGACAGGACTTCATCTTACTCCCCTCCAATCAGGTTTTATCCCTTCAACTGGCGCTTTCTATAGAAGTTCATCATGCCGTCCTGGAGCATGTCCAGGTGCATGAGCATCTTGCCCGCCCCGTAGGCGGCGCAGGAGACCGCGTCGTCCACCACCATGGTGCGGATGCCGGTGGAGCGCTCGATGAGGCGGTCGATGCCGTAGATGAGGCTGCCGCCGCCGGACATGATGATGCCGTTTTTGTCGAGGTCACCCACGAGCTGGGGCGGCGTGCTCTCGAGCACGATGTGAATGGTCTCGAGGATGCGGTTCATGGGCTCGACAAAGGCCTCGATGAGCTCCGTGGAGCTTACCTTCACGGTCTTTGGCAGGCCGTTTGACAGATCACGGCCCTTGACCTCCTCGACGCTGATGTCGGGGCGCTGGATGACGCAGCCGATGCTGCGCTTGAGCTCCTCGGCGGTGCTCAGGCCGATGAGCAGGTCGTACTTGCGGCGGATGAATTTGACGATGGATTCATCGAAGCTGGTGCCGGCAACCTTGATGGACTGGCACTCCACGACGCCGCCGCCCGAGACGACCGCGACCTCCGTCGTGCCGCCGCCGATGTCGATGACCATGTGGCCGTCGGCCTTGGAGATGTCGACGCCCGCGCCCATGGCGGTGGCGACGGCGGTCTCCAGGAGGTACACCTTCCTGGCGCCCGCCTCGATGGCGGCGTCAATAACGGCGCGCTCCTCCACGCCGGTGATGGAGCTCGGCACGCAGGCCAGCACGCAGGGCTTAAAGAGGCTGAAGGAGGTGATGCGGCTGACAAGCTCGCGCAGCATTTGGGCCGTGATCTCATAGTCGGAGATGACGCCGGCGTTGACCGGGTGGATGGCCACGATGTTCGCGGGCGTTCTGCCCAGCATTTTCTGTGCGTCCTGGCCGATTTTCAGGATCTTGCCGCTGAACTTGTCCACCGCCACGACGGTGGGTTCTCTGGCCACGACGCCCTTGCCCTGCACAAACAGCAGAGTCGACGAGGTGCCAAGGTCCACGGCTATATCTCTCTCAAACAGATTCATGCTTCTACTCCTTAATGCCTCGAGGCCGCTGCCGCCGCATAAACTTCGGCGCACCCGGCCTTTCTGAGCTCCGACGCGCACTCGGAGAGTGTCGCGCCGGTGGTGACAATATCGTCAATGACCAGCACCCGCCTGCCCTTCGCCTTCTCGCTCGCGCAGCAGACATAGACGCCCTTCGCGTTGTTCCGCCGTGCCTCGGCGTCATGAATGCCGGACTGGGGTCTGGTGTCGATTTTCTTTTTCAGCAGTTTTTCACAGGGGATGCCCAGTCTCTTTGCCGTCTCCTCCGCGAGGATGCGGGCCTGGTCATAGCCGCGCTTTCTGAGACGGCGGCGGCTCAGGGGCACCCACGTAATAATATCGCAGGAAATGTCCGATTCGTCAATACATTTTGCGAGAAATTCCGCATACGCCGCCCCGTACGCGGTCACGCCGCGGAATTTGTAGCGCAGCAGGGACTCGCGGACCTGATCCTCATAGCGCAGCGGCGCCACGCACAAAAGCCCGTTTTTGAGCTCCCGCCGGGTGCCGGTGCCCGCATAGCGCCTGCGGCAGAAGCGGCAGACGCCGCGCTCGGCATCGTTTAAGAGTCTGCGGCAGAAGGCGCAGCGCGGCGGATAGAGCAGGTCCAGGAGCCAATTTACAAGCGCGTTCATAGACCGCAGAGCGCGCGCAGGCGCACACGCAGGGCCGTATAGCGTCTTGCCTGGCGGAAATTGTCGATCATGCGCTGCGCGACCGCGTCGTCCCCCACGAGGATCAGCAGCTCCTTGGCCCGCGTAACGGCGGTATAGAGGATGCTTCTTGTCATCAGCTGCTGGCTTGCCCCCGTCAGGGCCAGGATCACCGCGCGGTACTCGCTGCCCTGGGCCTTATGTACCGTCACCGCCCAGGCGTGCTCAAGCTCGGTCAGCGCGTCAAAGCCGTAGGTCGCAAGGTGGCCGTCAAAGTCTACCGTCAGGGTCTCGCTCTCCGGGTCGATCCTGCGCAGCACGCCCATGTCACCGTTATAGATGCCGGTGCCCGCCTCGGTATTGTTCGCGTTTTTCCAGAGAATATCATAATTGTTGCGGATCTGCATGACCCGGTCGCCCTCGCGGAAAACAGCGTCGCCGAAGGGCTTTTCCTTTTTGTCGGGCGAAGCGGGGTTCAGGACCTCCTGCAGTTTTTTATTGAGGTTCACGGTGCCGGTCTCCCCTTTTCTGGTCGGGGAAAGGACCTGGATCTCCTCCGGCGGGATGTGCATTTTATTCGGCAGGCGCACGGCGCAAAGCTCCGTGATCGTCTCCACGGCGCTCCCGCCCTGCAGACGCTTGAGGCGGAAGAAGTCCCGCGCGTTTTCGCCGAAATTCGGGTACTGCCCGTCTTTGATCATGTGGGCGTTTCGGATGATGTGGCTGCCCTCCCCCTGGCGGTGGATGAGCGACAGGGTGCCCGTCGCCACGACCTGGCTTCGGATGAGAGCGGAAAAAACATTGCCGGGGCCGACGGAGGGGAGCTGATCGGCATCACCCACCAGGATGAGCCGCGCGTCAGGCGGCAGCGCCCGCAGAAGGGCGTCCATCAGCAGAATATCCACCATGGAGCACTCGTCGAGGATGACAGCGTCACAGTCCAGGCGGTCGTTTTCCTTCTTGGTGAAGACCACGCGGTCGCCTTCCTCGTCAAACTTTGCCCCGAGAAGGCGGTGTACCGTCGCGGCCTCGCGCCCGGTGACCTCGGTCATGCGCTTGGCTGCCCTCCCGGTTGGGGCGCAGAGCAGGGTCTTTAATCCCAGCTCGTCAAACATGGCGAGGATCGCGCGGATGCAGGTGGTCTTGCCCGTGCCGGGGCCGCCGGTGAGCACCATCAATTGGTTATCGAGCGCCATGCCGATCGCCTGCCGCTGGGCGGGGTCATAGCTGACGCGCTGCTGCACCTCGAGCCTGCTCAAGAACTTTTCGGTGTTGAGGCGTTCCTTGAAGTGCCGTTTTGCCATGCGGGCAAAGGTCTCGGCCGCGTGGGTCTCGGCATCGTACAGCTCCGGCAGGTAGCAGGCTTTGACTCCGGCGATCTCCTCATAGCGGAGATGATGCTCCTCGATGAGCTCCCCGATGCACTCGTCGGCCTCCTCAGCCTCCACGCCGATGAGCTCCGCCGTCACGGCGGCGAGCTTTTCGCGCGGGATGAAGCAGTGGCCGTTGCCGGTATTGTGTATAAGCTCGAACAGGAGTGCCGCGGCAATGCGGTTTTTGCTGTTGCCGCCCATGCCGAGTCCGAGGGCCATGGTGTCCGCCTCCCGGAAGGTGGCGCCGATGAGCGTGGAGCACAGAAGGTACGGGTTTTCCCGCAGCTGCTCGAGGGCCTTGTCGCCGTAATACTTGTAGGCGCGCAGGGCCAGGATCGGGCGCAGGCCGAAGGAGCAGACAAACTCCATCAGCATTCTCAGTCCCGCCTGCTGGCGGAAGCTCTTGGAAATCTGCCGGGCCTTGGCAGTGCTGATGCCTCGGACCTCACTGAGCTCCTGGGGCCGGTTCAGGATCACGTCCAGGGTCTTGTCACCGAAGCGGTCCACGATCAGGGACGCGGTCGCGGGGCCGACGCCCTTGACCGAGCCGCCCGCGAGAAACTGGTAGATGGCGGGGCCGGAGGACGGCAGAAAGCGCTGGGCGTATTCGGCCTTGAACTGCCTGCCGTGGACATTGTGATTCATCCACTCGCCGCTTGCGATCATGGATTCACCGGGCGCGGCAAAGGGGAAGCAGCCCACGACCGTCACCGCCTCGCCGCTGTCGGCGCGCAGGCGCAGGACCGTATAGCCGTTTTCTTCATTTTTAAAAATGACCGTTTCAACCGTGCCGGTCAGCTCCTGGTATTCCAGCTCCTGGTCCATGGGACACCTCGCGGTAAAATGTTATTTTGCAAAATAGGGCTTCAAGAACTGCCCGGTGTAGCTTTCTTCGCATTTGGCGCAGTCCTCGGGCGTGCCGGAGAAGACCAGCGTGCCGCCGCCGTCGCCGCCCTCGGGGCCGAGGTCGATGACCGTGTCGGCCACCTTGATGACATCCAGATTGTGCTCGATAACGATGACGGTGTTGCCCGCCTCGACAAGCTTGTTTAAGATGTTGATAAGCCGGTGCACGTCCGCAATATGCAGGCCCGTGGTGGGCTCATCGAGGACATAGACCGTGGAGCCGGTGCTGCGCTTTGATAGCTCGGTGGCGAGCTTGACGCGCTGGGCCTCGCCGCCGGAGAGCGTGGTGCTGGACTGTCCGAGCTTGACATAGCCGAGGCCCACGTCGTAGAGCGTTTCGATCTTGTGCAGGATCTTCTGCTGGTTAGAGAAGAAGGAGCACGCCTCCTCCACCGTCATGTCCAGCACGTCCGCGATGCTCTTGCCCTTGTACTTGACCTCCAGGGTCTCGCGGTTATAGCGCTTGCCGCCGCAGACATCACAGGGGACAAACACGTCCGGCAGGAAGTGCATCTCCACCTTCACAAGCCCGTCGCCGGAGCAGGCCTCGCACCTGCCGCCCTTGACGTTGAAGGAGAAGCGCCCCTGCCCGTAGCCTCTCAGCTTTGCGTCCTGGGTGGAAGCAAAGAGATCGCGGATGTCGTTGAAGACGCCGGTGTAGGTGGCGGGGTTGGAGCGCGGCGTGCGCCCGATGGGGCTCTGGTCCAGGGCGATGACCTTGTCCACCCACTCCAGCCCCTCGATCCCGTAGCACTTGCCGGGGCGGACCTTGACCCGGTTCTTTTCGGCGGCAAGGGTCTTATACAGGATCTCGTTGACAAGCGAAGACTTCCCGCTGCCGGATACGCCCGTGACGCACACGAACTGGCCGAGCGGAAATTCCACGTCGATGTTTTTGAGGTTATTCTCCGCCGCGCCGTGGATGAGCAGGCTGTGACCGTTGCCCTTACGCCGCGTTTCCGGGATGGGGATGGATTTCTTCCCGCTCAGATACTGGCCGGTCACGGACTCGGGACAGGCGCAGAGATCGTCGATCGTGCCCGCCGCCACGACGGTGCCGCCGTTTACGCCCGCGCCGGGACCGATGTCGATCACATGGTCGGCCGCGCGCATGGTCTCCTCGTCATGCTCCACGACAATCAGCGTGTTGCCGATGTCCCGGAGCTGACGCAGGGTGTTGAGAAGCTTTTCGTTGTCGCGCTGGTGCAGACCGATGCTCGGTTCGTCCAGGATGTACAGCACGCCCGTGAGGCTCGAGCCGATCTGGGTGGCAAGCCTGATGCGCTGGGTCTCGCCGCCGGAGAGCGTTGCCGCCGAACGGGAGAGTGTCAGGTAGCCGAGGCCCACGCTCGTGAGAAAGCCGAGGCGGGCGCGGATCTCCTTCAAAATGCGCTCGGCGATCATGCTGTCCTTCTCGCTGAGTGTGAGGTTTTCGATAAAGTCCAGGGCCTTCACGACAGACAGATCCGAAAAATCGGCGATGCTCATGCCGCCCACCGTGACGGCGAGGGCGGTCTTTTTGAGGCGCTTGCCGTGACACTCGGGGCAGCCCACCTCCGCCATGCACTCCTCGATATCTGCGCGCATGGCCGGGCTCTGGGTCTCACGGTAGCGGCGCTCGAGATTTGTGACGATGCCCTCGAACTCGCGCTTGATGACGCCGTAGCCCTCCTGGCGCTCGTAGCGAAGCTGCAGTGGCTCCCCCTTCGTGCCGTAGAGGATGGCGTCCATGGCCTCCTTGGAGAGGTTTTTCAAAGGCTCGGTGAGCTTGAAGTGATAGCGCTTCGACAGGGCCTCGAAATACATTTTGGAAATCGAGTCGCCCTTGATGTTGTTCCAGCCCGAGGCGACGATGCCGCCCTCCATGACGGAGAGGTTGGGATTCGGCATGATGAGCTCCGGGTCCACCAGAAGCTGCACGCCGAGGCCGGTGCAGGTCGGGCAGGCGCCGTGGGGATTGTTGAAGGAGAAAAGGCGCGGCGTCAGCTCCTCGATGGAGATGCCGCAGTCCTCGCAGGCGTAGTTCTGCGAGAAGGTCAGAAGCTCGTCCCCGCCTGCGTCCACATAGAGTATTCCGCCCGAGAGGGCCAGGGCCGTCTCGGCGGAGTCCGTGAGCCTGCGGGTGATCTCGGGCTTAATGACCAGACGGTCGACGATGATTTCGATGTTGTGCTTCTTGTTCTTTTCCAGGTGTATCTCTTCGGCGAGGTCGTAGATAATGCCGTCGACGCGGGCACGGACATAGCCCGAGCGCTTCGCGTCCTCGAGCACCTTGACATGTTCGCCCTTCTTGCCGCGGATCACGGGAGAAAGGAGCTGGATCTTTGTCCCCTGGGGCAGGGCCATGATGCGGTCCACGATCTGGTCGATAGACTGCTGGCGGATCTCCTTGCCGCATTTCGGACAGTGCGGCACGCCCACGCGCGCCCAGAGAAGACGCATGTAGTCATAGATCTCCGTCACCGTGCCGACGGTGGAACGCGGGTTTTTGGAGGTGGTCTTCTGGTCGATGGAGATGGCGGGGCTGAGCCCTTCGATATAGTCCACGTCCGGCTTGTCCATCTGGCCGAGGAACATCCTCGCGTAGGAGCTCAGGCTCTCCACATAGCGGCGCTGGCCCTCGGCATAGATGGTGTCGAAGGCGAGGCTCGACTTCCCGCTGCCGGACAGGCCCGTGATGACCACCAGCTTGTCGCGCGGGATCTCGATGTCGATATTCTTGAGGTTATTTTCCCTCGCACCTTTGATAAAGATGCTGTCTGGCTGCATAGATGTATCTCCTAAACAATGAGGTCGGCGGTCTTGCCGCGTGTAATTCTGATAAGCGCGTCGGGCGCAAGCTCCGCCTGCGCGCCGATCTTCCCGGCGCTGACGGCGATGGTCTTCTGGTCAAGGCAGCTTTCGTGATAAAAGGTCTCGAACTGCTTTTTCATCCCGAGGGGTGAGCAGCCGCCGCGCACGTAGCCCGTGAGGGCGTTTATTTCGCTGACGTGGATCATGGCGATGGACTTCTCCCCCGCCGCTTTTGCCGCTTTTTTCAGGTCGAGCTCCTCCGCCACGGGAATGACAAAGACATAGTTTTTCTTGCTCGCCCCGACCGTTACCAGCGTTTTGAAAACCTGCGCCGGGTCAAGTCCTGTAAGCTTTGCCACCGTGACGCCGTCCACCGCCTCGTCCCCGTGGGGATAGCTGTGGGCGGTATAGGGGATCTTTTTCTGTTCGAGCACCCGCATGACATTGGTTTTCTGTTCCGCCATCAGTGCGCCCCCTTTGCCGTTATTTTCGTAACTTGTATAGTATAACGCATTTTTTTCTCCGTTTCAACCGTCCGATTCGATATATTCCCTAAAAATCTTTTTAAAACACAAAACCGGGCTCGGCTGAGCCCGGTCAGGGATACTGTTCAATTCTTCTGAAAGCGTTCCATGATGTTCTCGATGCTGTTGTCGAGCACCCTGAGCACCTTGTCGGTGGCGATCTCCTTGGGAAGCTGCATGCCCTGATCCATCCACTGAGAGATGAGACCGACGACAATGTTGGAATAAAACTCCACGATGAACTCAAAATCCTGCCGGTCGATGGAGCGATTCTCCGCCACGATCTCCGAGAAGCTGCGGATACACTCGCGCAGTCTCCCCTTGATGTAGCGCAGCATGTACAGGCGGCTGTTGGAGTTGTAGACATTCAGCGCAAAGGTGGAGTTGTCGTACAGGTATTTGAACCACAGCGTCACATCGTGCTTCCAGTTGTCGTAGACCACCTCGCTCGGGAGATTGGCGTTGGCATCTTCCTCAAAGACCCACTCGAGCAGATCGTACACATCGTCAAAATGATAGTAGAAGGTCTGGCGGCTGACCCCGCAGGTCTCCACAAGGTCGTTGACGGTAATGCGGTCGATGGGCTTGATGACCATCATTTTCTTCAGCACGTCCGCAAGCGCTTTTTTTGTCGAAGTCGCCATGGTGATTCCTCCGGAGCATTGGGATTAATAAAGATATTATAGCACAAGACATTTTGAATTGGAACACTTTTTTCACATTTTTGAGATTGTGTAAATACAAATTTTCATATTGTACATCCCGCCCGTTTGTGGTAAAATATCTTAAAAGGAGG
The DNA here is from genome assembly GCA_902791215.1 of Oscillospiraceae bacterium. GTDB lineage: Bacteria > Bacillota > Clostridia > Oscillospirales > Oscillospiraceae > Limivicinus. The sequence goes on from CADAUZ010000007.1 coordinate 81,261, forward strand.
ATGAAAACCATGACGATACTTTGTCTTGAAACCTGCACGACCTGCCGCAGAGCGCGCAAATGGCTGGATGACAGGGGTGTGGAATATACGGTACGTCCCATCCGGGAGGAGCACCCGAGTTATGAGGAACTTCACGACTGGTTGAAAAAGAGCGGGCTGCCGATCCGGCGCTTTTTCAACACCACCGGTGTGATGTACCGGGAGCTGGGGCTCAAGGACAAAATCGACACCATGAGCGAGGATGAACTGCTTAAGCTTCTTGCAGGCGACGGCATGCTGGTCAAGCGTCCGATTTTGGTGAGCGAGAAAGCCGTGATCCCGGGCTTTAACGAAAAGACCTGGGAAAAGGCTTTGTAAATCAAAGATGGGGCCGCAGCCCCGTCTTTTCTTATTCTTTGGGCAGCTCCTCCGCGGCAAGGCGCTCCTTTTCCATCTGGATGATGGCGGCGCTGATGCTCTTTTCCGCGCGGAGGTATTCGCTGCCGACGGTGGATTCCTCGGCGAAGGAATCGAAGATATCCTGCTTTTCCCGCAAAAGCTCCAGAATGCGCTCGTCCACCGTGTTGTCGCACAGAAGGCGGTGCACCATCACGCTCCGAAGCTGTCCCATGCGGTAGGCGCGGGAGATGGCCTGATTTTCGATGGAGGGCTTGATCTGCGGCTCGCAGAAGATGATGACGCTCGCGGCCTGGATATTGAGGCCCGTGCCGCCCGCCTGAACCTGGCAGATGAGCACCGTGCCGTCCCCGGCCCGTGTAAAGTCGTCGACGATCGCCTGCCGTCCGGCGGATGAGACGCTGCCTGTAATGGGCTCCAGTGCTCGCTCGCCGAGGAGCTTCTGCACCGCGCGTATCGTCTCGCGGAAATAGGAGAAGACGATGATCTTCCGCCCGTCCTCCTTCGCCTCGTCGCACAGCTCCAGCAGGCGCTTTGCCTTGGAGGAATGCTTCAAATCCACATCCCAGGAGACCTGGCGCATGGCCATGAAGTTTTCCGCCGCCACCGAGAGGGTGTAGGCCTTCCACTCGGCGGGGCCCATCTCGCACCACTCTTCCTTTTCGATCAGCTCCGGGAGCTCCGAGAGCACGTCCTCGCGCGTGCGGCGCAGGTAGACCGGGGCCAGCTTCTCCCGAAACTGCGGCGCGGAGGAGATGTATTTCATCTCCTTGAGCTCGCCCGCAATATTGCTTCTCAGGCAGGAGACGAGAAAACACATCTCGTCCACCCGGTTTTCAAGCGGCGTGCCCGTCATGAAGAGAACCCTTTCGGCCTTTCTCCGCAACAGCATGAGGGCCTGGGTGCGCTTGGCCGCCGGGTTTTTGACATAGTGGGCCTCGTCGGCGATGAGCATTGAAAAGGAAAAGCTTTCCGGCAGGGCAAAGCGGCTGACGGATTCGTAGGTCGTGACGGCGACGCCGCCCTGCTCCCGCCATCTGCGCGCGGCCATCTGATCGCCGCCGCGGATAGGGGTGACGCTCAAATCGCTGAACTGTTTGATCTCCCGGCACCAGTTGACCAGCACGCTTGCGGGGCACACCACCATGAAGTGCGTGGCCCCCAGCGCCTTGAGCGAAACCATGGCGGCAATGGCCTGGACGGTTTTGCCGAGGCCCATCTCGTCGCCCAGCAGGACCTTCCCCTGACGCAGGATGTAGCGCACGCCGAACTCCTGATAGGCGCGCAGAGAGGCGTGCAGGCCGTCTGTATAGATCGGCTGCATTTCAACCTGAAGTACAAGCTCCTCCGGCAGGCCGCTGTAGCTGTTGTCCACAAGCGTACCTTCCACCCGGTCGAGCCTGTCAAACTCCGCGTAATAGGCGGCGCTGTGCTTTTGAAAATCCTCCCATACCGTGTCGGCGTCCAGGAGCTCACGGGCATCATAGGCGTCCATGGCGGCGCGGACACCGTCGCCGTACTCACCTTCCAGAAGACCATAGAGATAGAGCGCCGCGTCGAGGGCGCGTTTTTTCTTTTCCGATGGTGTTACGAGCCAGCGCAGACTGCTCGCGGCGGGCTTTGCGTCGAGGTAGGCTGCCTGCACCGCGTCGTGATATTCCTCCCACAGTGCCCGGGCCTTCCGGGCGGCGTCCGATGTCTGCATGGAGGCGCGGGCCGCGAGCAGGAGCAGTGATGCGTCCTCATTTCTGTCGTCCAGGCTCACGCGCACCTTGAGGCCCGCCGCCGTCTCCTGCCGGATACGGCCCGCGAGGGTATAGATGAGCATGGCTGCCTCATCGCCGATGCCCTTGACGGCGTTGATCTGATCCGCCGTCAGGGCGCAGAGCTGCTCCATGTTTTCGATCCCGGCGGCCCGCAGGCTTGCCACCCGGATGCCGAGCTTGTCGCGGTTGATATTCTCCACGTCCATGCCGCGCAGGATGTTGGAAAGCTCTTTTGCCGAAAGGCGCTCGATCGCCCCGGCGGCGCTTTCCTGCTGGCGCTGCGGCTGGGACGCAATTTCGGCCAGCGCCTCGTCGTACTCCTCGATGAGCGTCAGGATGTCCTGTATCTGCTGTTTGTCGCGTTTGAATGCCATGGTCTGCTCCTTAAGACTGTGAAATAAGTCAATTGACAATGTAGGGGCCGACGCCCTCGGCGGCCCGAGCGGTACAGCCCTAAAACAAAACAGAAAGCCCTCGGCGAAAACGTATCGTGTGTTATGAATTCGCCGGGGGTCAATGCAAGAATCAGGATTCTCTCCGCCGGGCCGCCGGGGCGTCGGCCCCTACGATATTGATACCACTGTGTTCCTGATGATGGGATCTTTTTTCACAGTCCCCTTTCCTGTCTTTCTTTATTCCACTGCCAGTACGCGGACCTGCTCCACGCCGGGGACCTGCGAGAGCTTTGCGACAAAGTCCTCCATGCTCCCGTCCACCTCGCTGACATCGAGGGAGATGGTGACACTGGCCCGGTCGCGGATCGGAAGGCTCTGCGTGATGGTGAGCACATTGGCCCGCGCCTCGCAGATCTGCTGCAAAAGCGCGCTCAGGATGCCCTGCTCGTGGTTGAGCATCATGGACAATACCGCCTTGCGCCCGCCGGAGATCTCTGTGGGTTCGAGGATAAAATCCTTGTATTTATAATAGGTACTGCGGGAGATGCCCACCTCGCGCACAGCCTGGCTCACGTCCCGGATCTTGCCGGTCTCGATGAGTCTGCGCGCCTCGATGACCTTCTCATAGTATTCGGGCAGGATGCTCTTGTGGATGATGAGATACTGATCCAGCATTCGCTCCCCTCCTTAGCCTAAAATTTCAAAAAGGGACTATTAAAACTGTTCCTGTGGAAGTCTGCGGCCCGAAGGTATTTCAATTTGTTTTTGAGGGAGCTTTGCTTCTTCAAAAACACCTTGAGCCGAGTGGCACGAGGCCTCGCGCCGACCAAACACGGCGTGTTACAGTCCGCCGTGTGCGATAAGCGCGAGTTCTCAAATGCGAACATAGTTCGCATTTGACATTCTAACCCGTCCGTGAGGAAAAGACAAGTGTGTTTTTGCTTTTCGGACAGATTTGTAGATTTGTATAAATACGCAAGAAATACGGTTGAAATTGTGTTAATTTTATGTTAATGTGATAGAAAGCAGTATTGTGGCTTTCTGTCGTTTTTCAACATATAAACCGAAAGGAGACTTCCTATGGCAAGAGAGATTTTATTTGACCTTGGCAAAATGATCACCGACCGCCTCCCCTATAAGTTTGGCCTCAAGCGTCTGACTGAAAACGACCCCGAGTACATCATCCTTGACCGCGCATGTTCCAGCGACGAGATCGCGGAGGTCATGCTGAAGATGGGCCTTCGCAAGCCCAAGACCACCGCCGAGATCGCAAAGCTCACCGGCAAGCCCGAGGCCAGGATCGAGGAGCTGCTGACCGACGCTGCCAACCACGGCATCGTGGAATACCACTGGGAAAATCCCCAGCATGAGAAGCAGTGGTACGTCCAGCTCTTTGTCCCCGGCATCGCCGAGATGACCAACATGGTGCTCTGGCAGGTCGAGAAATATCCCGAGCTTGCCGACTCCTTCGACAAGATGACCTTCCTGCCCCTCGAGGGCAAGACCCATCTGATCCCTCCCGGCGGCGACGGCATCGGCATGCATGTCATCCCCGTGGAGAGCGCCATCCCCGCCAAGAGCGTTTCCGCCTCCATCGAGCATATCTCCCACTGGCTGGACAAGTATGACGGCCAGCTCTCCGTCGGCTACTGCTCCTGCCGCAACGCCCGCCGCCTGTACGGCGAGGGCTCCGGCGAGATCCAGGACGACTGCTGCATCGGTCTGGGCGATTTTGCCACCTATCTGATCGAAACCGGCAAGGGCCGCCCCATCACCAAAGAAGAGGCCCTGCAGATCTGCAAGCGCTCCGAGGAAAACGGCTATGTTCACCAGACCACCAACATCGACGGCAAGGAGAAAATCTTCGGTCTCTGCAACTGCGACCTGGGCGTCTGCTTTGCCCTGCGCACCAGCCAGTACTTCAACACCCCGAACCTCTCCGCCTCCGCCTACCGCGCCCATGTGGACAAGGACAACTGCGTGGCCTGCGGCAAGTGCGTCGAGGTATGTCCCGCCGGCGCCGTGAAGCTCGGCCAGAAGCTCTGCACCAAAAACGGCGAGGTCCAGTACCCGAAGCAGGAGCTTCCCCACGGCCTCAAGTGGGGCGAGGACAAGTGGAACCCCAACTATGTCTTCGACAACCGCAAGAACTGCCACGAATCCGGCACCGCGCCCTGCAAGACCGCGTGCCCGGCACATATCGCCATCCAGGGCTACATCAAGCTTGCCAAAGAGGGCCGCTATCTTGACGCCCTCAAGCTCATCAAGCAGGACAATCCCTTCCCCTCCGTCTGCGGTCACGTCTGCAACCGCCGCTGTGAGGACGCCTGCACCCGCGGCAAGTTCGACAAGGCCGTCGCCATCGACGAGATCAAAAAGTTCATCGCCGAGCAGGATCTCAAGAGCGACACGCCCTACGTCCCCGAACATCTCTACCGCCGCCCCATCGACAAGGGCTACGACCAGAAGGTCGCCATCATCGGTGCCGGTCCTGCCGGCCTGAGCTGCGCCTACTACCTCGCCCGCATGGGTTACGAAAACGTCACCGTCTTTGACCGCAACCCCGCCCCCGGCGGCATGCTCGTCATGGGCATCCCCTCCTACCGTCTCGACCGCAAGGCCCTGCAGGGCGAGATCGCGGTGCTCGAGAAGATGGGCGTCAAGTTCCGGATGAACACCGAGATCGGCAAGGACATCACCATCCAGCAGCTGCGTGACGAGGGCTACAAGGGCTTCTATGTCGCCATCGGCGCACAGAAGAGCTCCAAGCTCAATATCCCCGGCGAGGATCTCGCTGGCGTGTACGGCGGCGTGGACTTTCTGCGTGAAGTCAACCTCGGCAACAAGCCCGCCATCGGCAAGAAGTGTGCCGTCATCGGCGGCGGCAATGTCGCCATGGACGTGTGCCGCACGGCTGTCCGTCTCGGCGCCGAGACCTATGTCATCTACCGCCGCAGTGAGGCTGAGATGCCCGCTGACAAGGAAGAGGTCGCCGAGGCGAAGGCCGAGGGCGTGAAGTTCTGCTTCCTCAATGCCCCCGCCGAGATCGTCGGCGCGGACGGCAAGGTCACCGGCCTTAAGGTCGAGCTCATGGAACTCGGCGAGCCCGATGAGAAGGGCCGCCGCTCCCCCGTCGGCACCGGCAAGTTTGAGACCATCGAGGTCGACTCTGTCCTCTCCGCCGTCGGTCAGGTCATCGACTGGGGCGGCCTGGATGTGGGTGAGCTCAAGACCGGCAAGAAGGGCAACGCCCTCGCCGACGCCGTCACCTATCAGACCGAGCAGAAGGACATCTTCGTCGGCGGCGACGTGTACACTGGCCCGAAGTTTGCCATCGACGCCATTGCCGCTGGCCGTGAGGGCGCCGAGTCCCTGCACCGCTTTGTCAACGACGGCCAGAGCCTGACCCGCGGCCGCAACCTGCGCGAGTTCTACGAGCTCAACAAGGACGACGTCGTCCTCGGCGCGGACAGCTTCGACCGCCCGGCCCGTCAGCCCATCCTGCACGACGAGACCAAGGTCCGCTCCTTCGAGCACGACCGCCTCACCTTCACCGAGGAGCAGATCAAGGCCGAGACCAGCCGCTGCCTCGGCTGCGGCGTGAGCGTCGTCGACCCCAACCGCTGCATTGGCTGCGGCCTGTGCACCACCAGGTGCATGTTCGACGCCATCCACCTGCAGCGCGACGTACCCGAGGCCTCCAACCTTGTGCGCTGCGAGGACAAGGTCGTCCCGATGCTCAAGCACGCGGCAAAGCAGATCCGCATCATCCGCAAGTAAGATATGCACGAACTAAGCACGATCTATTACGTCATCGAGACGGTGGAAAAGCTCATGGTGGAAAACGACCTCAAAAAGGTCGGCTCCATCACGCTGGAGGTCGGCGAGGTCAGCGGCATCATCCCGAGCTACCTGACCGATTTCTGGGAGTGGGCCCGTGCCAAAACGGAGCATTTTCAGGACACAGAGCTCAAGATCGAAGAGCTCAAGGCCGTGACCTACTGCCAGGACTGCAAAAAGACCTACCCCACCATGCAGTACGGCAAGGAGTGCCCTTACTGCCACAGCGGCAACACCTTCCTTGTCACCGGCAACGAATACAATATCAAGGAGATCGAGGCCATGTAGCCGTGATCTCCCCGAAACAGGCAAAAACGAGACCGGAGTTTCCGGTCTCGTTCCTGTTCGGCGGGGTTTATTTCCTGTGTATTCACAGCCCGCCCGTATGACAGCCGGTCACCCGGCTTTTTTCTTTCGTACCCTTGCGCCGTAAAGCAGCGCACACTCAGCAATCAGAGATTGCAGATGGGCAGCGTCCAGTAATAAAAGACAAAATCCTTATCCTCAAGCAGGTTGGGAAACCGGGACGCTTGCTCAGGCTCGAAAACATTCACGTTGTTATACATGTTTTCTGTCGCCTCCTTTCCTTGAGTTCGCGGTGGATTATAGTCTTTTCCGCACCCGGTTTCAAGAGCCGATCTGCCCAAAGTTTTGTTCATTTTCTCTAAATGAACAGGCTAATTTTTGTATGCTTTCACAAATTTCGCGGGTTTTGCGCTGCTTTTTCATTTTCGTTTTCCTTTCGGCGATTTCAAAATAAGCGCAAAATTATGTTGACATAATCTATTATGTATGGCTTGATAACTCGGAAAAAACTGTATATAATACCAATAGTAAACAATAGAAAGAGAGATGATGGATTTGGTCCGGGGACGAAATCTCCTGTACTTCATCGCAGTGGCACTTGTCATGCTGATCGCCCTTGCGCTGATGATCGCCTTCTTCTTTGACCTTTCGCCGCGCAAGCCCAAGGACCCCCACGAGGGGCAGGTGTATCTCTATGACGGCAAGGACTGGATCTGGATGACGCCGCTGGAGGGCGTGCCGGTGAACACAATGACAGCCGAGCACTTTGCAAGTGAGGGGCCGGTGCGCTATCTCGGCCGGGATTACGATGTGCTGCGTGGGATCGACGTGTCCGAACACCAGCGGGAGATCGACTGGCGGCAGGCGGCCTACGGGCTGGACTTTGCCTGTGTGCGCCTCGGGCGGCGCGGCTATACCGAGGGCGGTCTGTTTGAGGACCCCTGGTTTGAAAAGAATATGCAGGGCGCGTCCGACGCCGGGCTCCGGGTCGGCGTGTACTTCTTCTCCCAGGCGGTCAATGTGGCGGAGGCCATCGAGGAGGCCAATTTCGTTTTGTCCCGCATTGCGCCGTATTCGGTGACGGCCCCGGTGGTCTACGACTGGGAGCTCGTGTCCGAGGAGGGCTCGCGCACGGCGGAGCTGAGCGCCGCGACCCGCACCGACTGTGCCGTGGCCTTCTGCGAGACGATCCGGCGCGCGGGCTATACCCCCTGCGTGTACTTTAACCGCGACATGGGCTATTACGGCTATGACCTCACGCGGCTGACAGACTATATGTTCTGGTTCTCCCTGCCTTTAAGCCCCTTTCCTAATTTCTACTACGCCTGCGACATGTGGCAGTACAGCTTTACCGAGGAGGTCCCGGGCGTCACGGGTTACGCGGACATGAACCTCTGGTTCATCCCGAGGCCGCAGGAGCAGAGCGCGGAAAGTGTTGAAGGAAAGACTTGATATTTTTTGAAATCTGTTATATACTTTCTGTCAGCACGCCGGTGTGATGGAATGGTAGACGTAGCGGATTCAAAATCCGCCGATGGCGACATCGTGTGGGTTCGAGTCCCACCACCGGCACCACGTCAGAAGAAGCTCGCGGCGTTCCGTTTCCCCGGTTCCGAAAAGCCGGGAAAACTGCACTCTGCTCCCTCCTTCTTCCTTTCCAAATCGGAGGATTCACGGGGATCCTCCGATTTGGTTTTAAACGAGGGTTCAAATTTGGAGGCCCCGTTGGGGCCTCCTGTTTCATGCTTTCAGCAAGGGACTCGAATCATAATCGAAAGCCCCGGCGGGGCTTTCATCGACCAGTTCAAAAACTGGTCGATTCCTCTATTTGCGCCGATCCCCCGCGAGGCGCAAATGCATGCGAGTCCCACCACGTCAGAAGAAGCTCGCGGCATTCCGCTTTAAGGGGCTGTTGCCTGATTTGGCAGCAGCCCCTGTTTCATATAATGCTTACATCAGCGGGGAGAGAAATTTCACCGTCTGGCCGACGAATTTGGTAGAGAACTTCTCGGCCTTGATGGTCTCGGGCGTGACCGCACGGCACTTTTCCAGGGTATTCTGGAAATCCGCCTCGATCTCCGGGAGGCAGTCCGTTTTATACAGATAGGTGGCGCACTCGAAGTGGTGGTACAGGCTGCGGTAGTCGAGGTTGATGGTGCCGACGGTGGCCTTGATGCCGTCGCTGACGAAGACCTTGGCGTGCACAAAGCCCAGGGTGTATTCAAAGATTTTCACGCCCGCTTCCGTCAGGTGCGTGTAGTGGGTCTTGGCCAGATCATACGGCACCTTCTTGTCCGGGATGCCCGGCAGGATGAGCTTCACGTCAACGCCGCGCTTGGCCGCAAAGCACAGCGCGGTCTCCAGCTCGCCGTCCAGGATCAGGTAGGGCGACATGATGTGCACATAGTCGGTCGCGCGGTTGAGGATATCCATATAGACCGTCTCGCCCACCTTTTCCTTATCCAGCGGGCTGTCGCAGTAGGGCATGACGTAGCCCTTCGCCTCCGGCACGGGTTCGGCCTCGACGAGAAAGCTTTCGTAATCCGGGTTTTCAGCCCCGACGTACCACATCTGCAGGAACATCAGCGTAAAGCTTTTGACTGCCGGGCCCCGGAGCAGGATCGCGGTGTCCTTCCAGTGGCCGAAGCGCTCGCGGCGGTTGATGTACTCATCGGCGAGATTGACGCCGCCGTTGAAGGCCACCTTGCCGTCGATCACCAGGATCTTGCGGTGGTCACGGTAGTTATAGTGCGAGGAGATAAAGGGCTTGATCGGGGAAAAGGCCTTGGCCTTGATGCCCTCCTTCTCCAGCAGCTTCCAGTAATCGGTCGGCAGCGTGGCCATCTCGCACATGCCGTCGTACATGACGCGGACCTCGACGCCTTCCTTGGCCTTGCGCGTCAGGACATCCAGGATGCGTCCCCACATGTAGCCCTCTTCCACGATGAAGTATTCCATGAAGATGAACTTCTCGGCCTTTTCCAGCTCCCGGAGCATGGCCTCGAATTTGTCCTCGCCCTGAGAGTAGTAGGTCACCGCGGTGTGATCGTACAGCGGGAAGCAGCCGGTCCTGTTGAGGTAGCGGCAGAGATCGTCCGTACCGGAGCCGTCGTGCTCCAGCTCCTTCGAGACGTTCTCCGGCTGCTCCAGGATATCTTTCGTCCTGTTGATCTGGTTTTCGACCATTTCCTTCTCCATGCGGTGGCCGAAATTGGACTGCGTAAACAGCAGAAACGCCGTACCGACCAGCGGCACGACCGCGATGATCAGCATCCAGGTCAGTTTGGCCGAGGAGTCCATACTGCAGTTAAACAGATAGATGATCATGCAGATCGTGAAGATGGTCTGCAAAACGGTCAGGACCGGAAGCTGTTCCCTGAAAAAGCCGTAGGCTGCGACCATGATCGCAATCTGTATGAGGATCAGCAGGGCAATGAGGCCGAACCGGCTGAATACCAGGCGCAGAAGGCCCTTCTTGACAGGCTTTGCAAGTCTTACGACGTTTTCTTCGTTTTCCATACGATGTTCTCCTTCCTCTGACTCTTGATTTCATGGATAGTGCCCTTGAGCCCGGGCTGTTTTTTCTCGTAGCCTTCGACAAAATCCTCGACAGCGGCGATCTTGTCCGCGGCGGAAACGATGGCGGCCTCCAGGGAATTGGGCGGCTTGGCCTTCCCGACGGGCCACATGTGGCGGGTGATGATCGCTTCCTCTTTTTCGGACAGCTCCCCCGTCAGTTTGTGGGCTACCTTTACGGATTCCACGGGATGCTGCCTGCTGCATTCTTTGGAGGAATGGAATTTCCCGCCGCGGCCCAGGATACCGAGATCATGGCAGAGCGATCCGGTGACGACCGCCGGGATATCCGTTTTGATGCGCAGTTTTTTCAGCACGTAGCAGATCGCAAGGCTCGTCATGGCGACGCGCATGGTGTGCTCCCCCACCGTGGAGAAGGTGTGATGCGTCTGCCTGAAGGCCTGCCGCATTTCCTCGGAGTCCAGGATTCTGCGGCCGTAGCGTGAGAGATCCGCCTGCATCTGTCCCCGGCGCATTTCGCGCCTGCGCAGGCCGCGTTTTTGTTTTCCCCCCATACGCGCCTCCTGAGTACAATTTGTTTATTATGCTATTTATTATACATGAAAAGTTCTCCGCGTCAAGAAGCCTGACCGGCTTGAGCGTGTTTTTATTCCGACAGTCCCTCACGTGTCGTGCTTGTTCTTTTGCCGGAATTATGGTATGATGTTGCCATCTCAAAACGAAAGGAACGATTCCCATGCGAATTGCACTGATCAACGAAAACAGCCAGGCCGCAAAGAACGGCCTGATCGAGGAGACGCTGCGCAAGGTCGTGGAGCCCATGGGCCACACCGTGGACAACTACGGCATGTACGGCGCTGACGATGCCTGCCAGCTCACTTATGTGCAAAACGGTCTTCTCTCCGCGATCCTTCTCAACACCGGCGCGGCGGACTACGTCGTCACTGGCTGCGGCACCGGCGAGGGCGCCATGCTCGCCTGCAACAGCTTTCCCGGGGTCCTCTGCGGACATCTCGTCGATCCCTCCGACGGGTACATGTTTGCTCAGATCAACGACGGCAACTGCGTTGCGCTGCCGTTTGCCAAGGATTTCGGCTGGGGCGCGGAGCTCAAGCTGGAGATGATCTTCCGGCAGCTGTTCGGCTTCGGCCACGGCAACGGTTATCCGAAGGAGCGCGTCGTCCCCGAGCAGCGCAACAAGAAGATCCTCGACGGTGTGAAGGCCATCACTTACCGTCCCCTCTTGGACATCCTCAAAGATCTGGATCCGGCCTTTGTCAAGGCGACCGTCAGCGGCGCACATTTTGCGGAGCTCTTCTATCCCAACTGCAAGGACGAAGCCGTCGCAGCCTTCCTGCGTGCGCTCTGAGTACGCAAGCGCTCAGGTAACTATTCAGTCTTGGGCTTGTTCAATGGTGAAAACGTCCGTTCTGTGTCATTGCGAACCAGTGACCGATGACACGACAAGCAAGGATCGCGTCACGCGTTTCTCGCGCGTCGCGTTGGTGTGGCAATCCGTACTCCTAGCGGCCAGTTAATATTTCTGAGTGTTTCAGTGCCTCCGGCGGGCGGATTGCCACGACCAGTTTGAGAACTGGTCTCGCAATGACAGGCTGGAAACTTGTTCTTGCTGACTAAAGCCGATAGGCATATTAAAAGTATTACCGGGAGTCGTTGGTGACTCCCGGTATTTTTCAAGCTCCGCGTATCAGAACAGACCGTTGATGAAATCGGTCAGGGCCGCGCGGTTATAGTAGTTATCGACATTGGCAATGTAATAGTCCGGCTCGACCCCCTGGTCGATGTCATAGAAGGAGCCGTTTTTGAGGAAGGACATCCGCTGCGCGGCGGAGAACTGGAAGACGGTGCCGTAGGCCGTGGTCGCGGGCTGCACGACGCAGCTGCCGCCGCCCGAGGTGCGGCCGAGGAGCGTGACCTTCTGCGAGGACTTGAGCGCCGCGGGGACGAGGTTTCCGCAGGAGAAGCTCACGGGAGAGATGAGGCAGAAAAGGTTCTTATCCGATACGGTATCTTTTTCGTCGTACTCGTGGTCCAGGTTGATGTCCGCACGGTAGACCGCTGTCGACATGGCGCCGGTGGTCATGTTCTTGACGCTGAACGGGGCGTCGCCCAAAAACCAGCTCAAAACCACGACTGCCGCGTCCACGGCGCCGCCGAGGTTGTTGCTCAGATCCAGCACCACGTTCTCAATGGGGCTGCCCTCGCGGGTGATCTGCCTGTGGGCCGCGATGATCTGCGCAACCGTATCGTCAAGCTCATCGCTTCCCTTGGCGGCCTCGTAGTAAGAGCGTCCGGTGTAGTCGGAACGGAAGTTGTCAAAGGTGATATAGGCGGTATTGCCTACCTCCTCGTACTTGAGCCAGCCGTCCGGATAGGCTTTGTCGCGGGCATTGCCGTAGAGGCTCCGATTCTCATTCATCTTGCGGTTTGCGAACCCCTGGCTGCCGTTTATGTCAAAGTTGCCGGTGAGGTAAGAATACTCGTCAAATACAGAGTGGAGATCGTCCAGATAGTAGTCGATCAGTTCCTTGAGGGCCTGATCCGCATCGACCGCGCTGTTGCCGCTGAGAGCCTCGTCAAAGCCGATCTGCCAGAAAAGCTGGCGGAAGCTCTTGATGTCGTGGGTATCCTTCAGGCCATAGAAGGTATCCAGAAGCAGGCAGAGCTCATTGTAGCTGTATTCTGCCAGCGCGTTGCTGCGCTCGCCCGTGGGGGCGCTGTAGTAGATGTCCGCGACCTCGGTATAGGCCTGCTCGCCGTAGTCATAGAAGATCGCGTCGCTTGCAAGGAAGAGGGCCTGCCCGTTAAATATGAAGGCGTACTGCGTGTCAAGGAGCGTGAAGTCATTGAGCGTCTGCAGCGGGACATAATACCCGTCGTCCTGTTTAATCATGTGGATGTTGTTGGCGCCGAGATCCACGGTCATCTCATCCCCGTAGCGGTCGAAGGACGCCTTCTGATTGCGCCAGATAAGCTCGGCATTGCCGTTTTCATCGGTCCCCTTTTCACTCACAAGGTCAATGATGGTGGAGTCGTTGGAGCTGTGGACAAAGGCGTCGTAGTCCGTATAGTGCAGGGTGTCGTTTGCAAAGTCGAAGTCCATGGTATAGCCGTTTTCACGCTCCAGCGTGACCACATCGCCCTTGTGCTCGATGCTCAGGCCGTAGTCCTCATCGCCGTTGTCGGTATTGACAAAATACATGAGCTCCGCCCAGTCGTTGAGCTCCATATAGGGCAGATCGTCAACACCGTCAACGAAGTACAGCGTGATCTCCTTGTTCAGCGTCTCCTCGGCGGTGGTGCCTGCGTAGGTGGTATAGCTTCTCGATACGATGCTGTGCCTGCCGTCGGTCTCGGCATAAGCGGGGGCTGCGCAGACCATCAGCAGCGTCAGCGCCAGCAGCATTGCCAGGGCGCGGTGTGTAGAATGCTTGTACATACTTTCTGCCTCCTTTTATAATATAATCTCTTCTTACTCCGGCTGCACAAGCTTACGGTTTGCGAATATTGAATTGCCGGAGTAATAAAAACAGCATTGCTGCGACAAAATGTTCTGCCGCAGTAATGCTGCTTTTTACGCTCTCTGAATCACGGAGCCTTGGTCACGGTGCCGTCGGCATTCGTGGTCTCGGTGGTAGTCTCGGTGTGGACGCCGTCGGAACCGACCTCGGTGGTCGTGGTCTGGGTGGTGGTGGTGCCGTTGGCATCGGTCGTGCTGGTGCTAACGGTCGAAGTCGAAGAGCTGGAGCTTGTCACTTTGCAGCCGGCCAGTGCGAACACCAGCAGCGCAGTCAGCACCAGGGAGATGATTCTCTTCATCATGGTTTTGTTCATTTGTTTCCTCCGATTATTGTCTGGTCTTGCCAAACTTTTTATATTCAGCCGGAACCCGGCCTGAATACCGTTTTAATTGCTGCCGCCTGTATGAAACTCAAAGCTGAAGGAGCCGCCAGCCCCGTTATCCGAGCCGGTGCTCTCCGGCGCTACGGTGCTCACGATCTGCGTTTCGGGCTCTGTCGGTGCATCATCACGGGGGCCGCCCGTGAACTGCATCACGATAAAAGCGATGACGGCAAAAACAAACATGCCGATCATCATATAGCCGAAGATCTTCATAAAGGCCATGTTCATCTCATGGCTTTCGGCCCGCTGCGCCCGGCGATCCTCGCGGCGCGCTTCCCTGCTCTCGCTCATCTGCTTGCCGACAAAGCCGAAGAAGGAATCCGCGGTGCCCTTCATGTCGATGTTCACGGTGTCCACATGCTCGATCTTCGCGTTTTTGATATTGTAATTCTGAATTGCCTTATCCACGATAAAGGGGGTATTGCAGTATTTGCAGACTGCCGCCTCCTGCGTCGGGTCTACCTCCAGCGCCGCACCGCACTGGGTGCATACCGCCGGTACCAGGCGTGCCCGTAAATCCTCCGTGCTGCTCATATCTCAAATCCTCCTGTTGTTCTTTCAATCAACGCGTCTATCATAGCAGCTGATCTATCACACATCTGTCACATCGTATATGGAGCAATACACTTTTTTCAATACCAGATTTTATACCAATCAAGCCTCGATCGTCAAGAGTAAAAAATAACGGAAACATTGCTGCTTCCGTTATTTTCCCCGCTGTCTTTTGTTTACTTTTACACGCTGGCCGTGCCGCTGGCATAGATGCTGCCGATGGGAACGCCGCCGTAGGTGCCGTTGAAGTGCCATACGGCGTTGATGGATACCATTCCGTATACATTGGGGATGGTAAAGGTGGCGAGGGTATTGGTCGTCATGCCGCCGCCCATGTAGTTGACCGCGTTGTTGGTTGCGGCATACATCATGCCGTTGACGCTAAGCTCGACGCTGTTGGCAATGGAGCCCGCCATGAGGTTGCCAGAGGTCGCGCCCACGACCACCATCAGGCCGTGGTTGCCGTAGCTGTCGACACCCGCGTACCAGTTGACAACGATGTTCAGGCTCGTGCCGGTATTGGACATAAAGCTGCCGGAGCCGGTGACCATGACATCGCCGACGCCGCCGGCGACCGACTGCAGCGCATCGTCATCCAGCGCCGCCATGCCCTTTTTGATCTTTTCACTCATATCATGTCTCTCCTTTTCATTCTTCGTGACAGGTTTTCGGATGCTCGTATTCATTATAGTACAGAAACTGTCACAAAACCGTCACACGGCTATGCCCGCCGCCCAGCACAAACGCCGAGGCAAGCACGCGGCCTTCCTCGGCGTTTCCGGTCGATATTGAATAAGGTACGGCCTCAGTTAAGCCAATACTGCGTATAGAGCGCTGCGTATTTATCGAGCTCCTCCTGCGTGCGCCGACTCTCGTTGACCGTACGGCAGACATTCACATAGTTCTGCGTCGTCTCACGAATGCGGCGGCTGAGCTGACGCATGACGACCAGAAGCTTCTCGGGCTTGTCCTTGAGGTATTCCTTCAGATCGTCTTCTCCGAGCTCGGTCACGACAGTCCCGTCCTCCAGCGCCACAGCAGTGGCGGAGCGCGGCCAGTATTCGATCAGGCCCATCTCGCCGAACACCTCGCCCGCGTCCAGCTCTGCGATCTTTTTTTCCTGTTCGGTCTGATAATCCGTAAAGATACCGATTTTGCCGCTGATAATGTCATACATAACAGAAGCATTCTCGCCCTGGCAGAAAATGATTTGATCCTTATTGAACGTAATCTCTTTCATTGCTTCCACTCCTCCGCTCAGAAATACGGATTATAGCCGATGTAAAACTCACAAAGCTTGTTGAGCTTGTCAAGCAGTGTCTCGCTCTTTTTCTCGCCCTTGTTCTCGGCCTCGACATTTTCATATACCGTCCGGCAGGCGGCAACATAATCGTTTGTGGTCTTTCTCAGGCGGTTGCACATCTGCTGCATGATGTCCAGGACCTTCGCGGGATTTTTTGAAAAATATTCGTTAAAGCTCTCTTTGGACACGCACGTCAGGATGGTGTCGTCTTCCATCACGACCACCGTCGCCGAGCGCGGCATGTTCTCCAGAAGCCCCATCTCGCCGAACACCTTGACATCGCTTGCGCCGTTGGACAAGGTGGTGATCAGCTTTTCCTTCGGTCCGCCATAATCATGATAAACACCGACGCTGCCGGATTCCAGCTCATACATGCAGTCGCCGGGATCGCCTTCCCGGAATATGATGGCGCCGCGATCATACGCCTTGGTATTATTCATAGAAATCCCTCCGTTATTTCAAGCTTGTACGCTTTCCCTGCGCGCCGTTATGCACAGGTCGTTTTGTCCATTATAATTGTATGGCCGCGGAAAGTCAAGAAGACTGTCGCGAAAACAATCGCTATCCTGTTCCGGTGACGACAAAAACGGGCGCGCTGCAAAATGCGAAACTCCGTTATTGCGAACCGGTGAGCGATGTCACGGCAAGCGCGGATCGCGTCACGCGTTTCTCGCGCGTTGCGCTGGTGTGGCAATCCGTTTCGCTTTTATTGCCGTAAAGCATTGAAATAAGTCACTTTTGAAGCTGGCCGCCGGGAGAACGGATTCCCACGCCAGTGTGCGCGCTGGCTCGGAATGACGGGGAAGCCTGAATCGTTACCGCAAAACTATATGAAAAAAATTCAAGATCGAGAAATGCATATCGCGCTTGATCCGGCAAAAGATAAGGTCGGGCGATCAAGTCCCAAATGAAGAAAAGGAGATGGAAACATGTCTACCAACACCAGCAATCACCTTGTCAATCCCGCAGCCCGCGAGGCTATGGATAAGTTCAAGATGGAAGCTGCCGCGGACTTTAGGTCACCGATACATCTTAAAACAGCTCCCTACATTCCCTAAAAGAAGACCGTTTACAACACATACGACTCTCTATACTCAACATTTTTCGACATTGAAGCAGGCCTGATTGCCTGCTTCATGCCATTATTCTTCACTTTATCGAAGATATATGTCCTGCAGAGATTTCCTTTTTGAATTGCGGCCACGATTCCAATTATTATATTTAAACTATTGCATTATATTTTACTTTTCTCATAATATATTCTCTGGTTTTTTGAGTTTATTAAACTTTATGAAGGGAGCTTTATTGGGCTATGGCATGTCTGATTCGATATCGTTGGCTCAAATTGCCGCGAGCCTTTTTGCCTTCTCCAAAGGCTGGCCAAGACCCGCCAGCTCCTGGATCGCATCAACGATGCCCTGACCACCCTCAAATACAAGCCAGATAACGGTCCGCTGCTTTACGACTTGATCTTTCTGACCTACATTTCTGAGGAAAAGCTTCATCAGACAGATGTTCTCTATCGGCTGAACATCTCGAGACGGCATTATTATCGGCTGAAGGAACAGGCTGTCAGCATCATCTCCCTCAGGCTCTGGTCAGTCCCAAGCTCAAATATTGACCTTTGGCTTGATCTTGTGTCAATGTTGAGCGACAAGTCCACGTCCAGCGGCAGATAAACGACACGGCGCCCGATCAGCCTCAAAAGCCTTTTGGGCGCCGTACTTCGTTTTCCTTCCGGACAGGATGCCTGCTCACGTTTTTTCCTGCTCGGACGCCTGTTTGCCCTTGAACTTGCGGGCAACCTGAAGTCCGTCCTTCATGACCGTACCGCGCTGGATGATGTCGGCGCCGAACTTGCTCCGCAAAGCGTCCACCGCCTTGTCCAGCTTCACATCGCGTTCCCGTCTGCCGCTGTCCTCCTCTCCAAACAGCGACATCTGCCCGCCCTCGTTTTCTCTTGTGAGGTTGGAAAGGGCGATGCTCATAAGCCGCAGCGGCCTGTGATCTTTCCACAGCTCACGGAGAAGACGCTTCGACAGCTCATAGATCTCCCGCGTGGATTCCACCGGATGATCTGTCTTGCACTGATGCGAGCGATTTTTGAAGTCCAGATAGCGGATGGATACCGCCACGCAATAGGCCTTTGCCCCGTCACTGCGCATATGGGCCGAGACGCTGTCCGAAAGAGCCAGCAGGATTGCGTCTGCCGCTTCCAGCGTGGTCACGTTTTCCTCAAGCGTTACGGAATTACTGTAGCCCTTGGCTTCTTCCGGCTCTGCCCGGACGGGAGAATTGTCGATGCCGTTTGCGTAATTGCGGGCCTGTAGACTCATTTTGTCGCCGAGGATCCTCCGCAGAAGCTCCGGGTCTGCGTGCGCAAGCTCTCCGATTGTGTAGATATGTTCTTCCCGCAGCCGATTTGCGGAGGCACCGCCCACAAAGAGCAGATCCCCTACCGGCAGCGGCCAGAGCTTGTCCGGGATCTCCTCCGGATAGAGCGTGTGTACCTTGTCCGGCTTTTCAAAGTCGCTCGCCATCTTGGCGCAGAGCTTGTTGCGCCCGATACCGATATTCACCGTAAACCCAAGCTCATCCCGGATTTTATTTTTGATCGAGTGCGCCAGCGCAACAGGATCGGGGTACATGTGTCCGGTTCCGGTCATATCCATAAAGCATTCGTCGATGGAGAATTCCTCCACGACCGGCGCATAGCTGCGGCAGATATCCTTAAATGCCTTGGAACAGGCCGAATACAGCTTGAAATCCGGTTTTGCGATCACAAGCTGAGGGCATTTTCTCAGCGCCATGGCGATCGGTTCGCCCGTCTTGATTTTGAACGCCTTCGCCGGGATAGACTTTGCGAGTACGACTCCCCTTCTGGATTCCGGGTCGCCCCCGATGCAGGATGGAATCAGGCGCAGATCGGGCTCGCCGTTTTTGACGCGCCGCGCTGCCTCCCAGGACAGGAAGGCACTGTTGACATCCACATGAAAGATAAGTCGTTCATTCATCTCAGTGCCCTCCTTTTTATACGCGTTTTCCAGCAGCAGGCCCACAGTCTGTGCTTTTCTCCGCAGTTGTTGTTTATTTATAGGTTTCCAAATATGCCTTGACGATCCGGTGCAGGCTCTCTGCAATGTCCAGCCTTCCGTCGTCAAGCGCCCACTCAAACACGCAGCCTTTTACGATCGTGCAAATGTCCATGCTTAATAGATGTGGGTCTGCATCCTTTTTCAAAAAGCCCTGTTCGCGCGCATCGATCAACTCGCGCTCACAGCGGGCCATGACCGTTCCATCCGCAAAGCACCCATTTCCCTGTCCCATATAGGCCGACAGCGCCTTATTCCCGGTCGTATAAAAACTCTTCATAAATTCCTCGCCGAGCGTCAGATAGCGGTCGGTCAGGTGCATATACAGCTCACAGATGCGCCCGGCGACATCTTCAAGCGGAGTCTCCAGCGCAAAGCTGTCGAAAGAGGCTTCACGCACAAAATACATAAGGAGATCGTCCTTATTCTGAAAATGGTGATAAAAAGTGCCGATGGACAGCCCCGCCTCTTCACAGACGCTGCGTACGGTGAGCGTGTCAGCGCCGTACTTTTTAATGAGCTCAACTGTTGTGTCTATCAGCTTCTGCTTTGCGTCTGTCGGTTCGGATGTCTTGGACGGACGCCCACGCTTATTAGCCATTGAAGATCACCTCAAATTAAAACTCGTTCTAAAACTATTGACATCATAACACACTTCGGCTATAATCGCAAATAGAACGTGTTTTATAATTTGAAAGAAGGTCACTACATGAAAATCACTTATTGGTCCGACTACGCCTGCCCATATTGCTATATCGGAGAAGCGCGCTTGAAAAAGGCTCTGGAACAGATACCCGAACTCAAGGGAACCGAAATCGAGATGAAGAGCTTCCAGCTGGACCCCTCTGCCGGGCAGCATGCCGAGAGCGATACCCAGACTCGCTTTGCTCACAAATACGGCATCAGTATGGAGGCCGCCGGGCAGCAAATTGAAACGATCTCCCGGATGGGGCGTGATGAGGGCATTGACTTCAAGTATGCTACGACGCTCTTTACCAACACGATGGACGCCCATCGTCTGACCAAGCTGGCCCAGAGCAAGGGCGATCCCGAGCTGACCGAGCATTTGATCGAAGCGCTGTTTGACGCCTACTTTACCCAGAACAAGGAGCTGGCCGATCACGCCCTGCTGCAGGAGATCGGCGAGCGCTGCGGCCTGGATGCGGAGGAGGTGCGGGAGGTGCTGAACTCCGACCGCTATCATGATGATGTCGTCATGGATGAACGGGAGGCCGCGTACCATGGCGTGCACGCGGTCCCCTTCTTTGTGATCAATGGCAAGTACAGCATCTCCGGGGCTCCCGATACCGAGGGACTGCGGCAGGCATTAATTAAGCTGATGGTAAAAGAGGCTGAGGAGCAGATGGCTTCCGGCATGAGCTGCGGCCCCGAGGGCTGCAAGCTCCGCTAAGGCTATGGTACGCTGTGTGCCCGTCAAGGGCTATTTTGCCGAGAACTGCTTTTTCTATATCGACGAGGTTTCGAGACATGGCTTTGTGATCGACCCCGGCGCGGAGGGACAACGGCTGCTCTCCCTCATCCGCCGGGAGGGCTGGGGCATCGAGGCGATCCTGCTGACCCACGGACATTTCGACCACACCGGTGCGGTCAATGAACTACGGGACACTCTGGGTATCCCTGTCTATGCCCACGAGAATTCCGACCGGTATCTGCTGGACGGAGAGATGAACCTGTCCGCATTCTGCATCGGGGAGAAGGTGATTCGCAATGTCTGCACGCTCCGGGATGGAGACACAGTAAGTTTGCGAGACGGCTCCTGCTGCCTGCGGGTCATTCACACGCCCGGCCACACCACGGATTCCGTGGTCTATTACAGTGAAAAAGACCGTGTCGCATTCGTTGGCGACACGATCTTCAAAGGTAGTATCGGGAATTATCAGTATCCGGGTGGTAATCGTCAGGAACTTGTGGAAAGCATTACGGAAAGAATTTTTACGCTGCCTGATGCCACCGCCCTTTATTCCGGTCACTCGGAGGCAACGACCGTCGGCATAGAAAAAGGAAGATATTATTGAATATCAGGAGGAAACTTACATGTGGACCTATCATGAACCCGCAAAACTGATCTTTGGCGTTGGAGCCGCGGAAAACCTCAACAGCGAGCTGGAAGCATTGGGCGTAACGAAAGCTGTGCTCCTGTCGTCCAAATCCATGTTCCGCCAAGGGATCCCCCAGCAGCTTGCCGAGCTGACCGGCGGGAAGATCGTTGCCATCTCCACCGAGGTCGAGCCGGACCCTACGGTAGAGAACGTGGATCACGCTGCAGCTCTCGCCCGGCAGAATGGAGCAGACTGCGTGATCGGACTTGGCGGCGGCAGTGTGATCGACTGTGCAAAGGCGACCGCGGCCGCAGTGGCAGAGAATCTGACCGCGGCGGAGCTGGTACGCAAGAAAGATGTCAGGGATGCGCTGCCGATCATTGCGATTCCCACTACGGCTGGCACCGGAAGTGAAGTCACGCGTGTTGCTGTCATCAGCGATAAGAGTGCCGGGCTGAAGTTGGCGGTCTATTCTCAGGCACTGTTTCCCAAGCTGGCGCTTGTCGATCCGCAGTACACCGCTTCCGTCCCCAAGCGGACGACGGCAGCGACCGGACTGGATGCGCTGGCCCATGCGCTGGATGCTCTGTCCAGCCGGAACCCCTCTCCTGTCACAAACGCCTTGGCGCAAAAAGCCTGCGAACTGATCGTGAAGAATCTGGAGGCTGTGCTGGAGGACGGAAACAATCTGGACGCTCGTGCCGGCATGAGTCAGGCCAGCACCATTGCAGGTCTTGCCTTCTCCCAGACGGGAACCGCCGGTTCTCACGCCTGCAGCTACCGGCTCTCCATCGAGCACCATATCCCCCACGGGGAAGCCTGTGCCTTTACGCTGGATCGCTGGGTCGAGATCAATGCAGAGGCTCGCCCGGAGCTGCGGCAGATCTATCAGGCCATCGGTTTTGAGAACGAAGCGGCCTTTGCCGCATGGATCAACCGCATGAAGGCGAAAGGCGAACTGCGCACGACGCTGCGGGAATGCGGCGTGACAGACCGCGCCGAGATCGCGGCCTTTGCTGAGCATGCTCTGAAAAACAACAACTATGCCAACAATGTCGCTCAGATCGGGTATGAGGGCTTGTGCAAGCTCTTTGAGGAAAAGTTCTGAACACAGTGGAAGGCCGGGATAATAAATCGCAGGCACTTTATCTGACCTGTGAAAAGTACTATATCTTTGAGCTGCTGATCTTTGCGGGCGGCATGATGGGCGCTTACACGTATAACCTCCGCGGCGGCGTGTTCTGCAACGTCCAGACGGCGAATGTGGTTCTGATGGCATTGGCCTTCGGACACGGGCAGTGGCAAAAAGGGTTTTATTATCTGATCCCCATTACCGCATATTTTGCCGAAGCTGCTGTCTCCGAAGCATTGCCGTCCGGAATCCGGCACAAAAACTTTTTGCGCTGGGATACCTGCCTGATCGCTTTTGAGATTCTGATCCTGTTTCTGCTGGGCTTCGTACCGCTGACATGGCCTGCACAGATCGTGCAGGTGACCATCAACTTTCTCTGCTCCATGCAGTACAACACCTTCCGCCAGGCAGAGGGAATCCCCATGGCGACGACCTTTGTGACCAATCACATTCGGCAGACCGGAATCTGGACGGTAACTGCGATCCGCAAGAAGGATCCTGCCGCGCGCAGCCGTGCCTGGAAGCACTTTCGTATGGTGGCGGTATTCTTCCTGGGTGGATTGCTTCTCACCCTGTGCTGCAGTGCGCTTCAGGCAAAAGCGATTTGGGTTGCTGTATTGCCGCTGGCTGTAACGCTTGTTCTTCTGCTGCGTGCAGATCTTATTTTGGAACGGCAGTTATTTGATTTAAAACCGCATGGACATTGAAATGGGGGGTAACAAAATGGAAGTCATGGACGCCATCAAGACGCGATACAGTGTTCGCAATTATGCAAAGAAGGCAATCGAACCTGAGAAGATCGAACAGATACGGTCAAATCTTCTCCAAGGACGCGCGTTTTCATTTTGCATTTCTCCTGACCTTCAAAAGCATCATGATCCCGTAACCGAGCATGGTGAGCAAAATCATGACTGTGAGATAATCCGCGAGGAAGAACACTCGCGGTTCGCTGTAATCGAAAAAGGCAAAGGGCAGTTTCAGAAATAGGTAAGCCGGGATCTGCCTTTTCACGAAAGCATAAGCGCCATACAGAGAAACAGCGCCAAGGCAGCCCAGAACAGCGGCTTTTTTCCTGCCCTTTGGCAGCATCGCGCTCAGATGGGTTCCGGCATGGAGGCTCATCAGGACAAACCCCCAGTTTGCCAGCGGCAGATGGATGGCACGGGCGACAGAGGAAACACCATCAGTCGGCAGAAAAGTATACAGGTGCTTGCTTATCAGAATACCGCACAGTGGCTGGGCGATCATGAAGATCAGGAGCAAGAGGTTCAGCGCCGTCTGAAAAACGCGCTGCGGCGAATACTGCCCCTTGAACAGGTTCTTCCACCATGCGCGATTCATCCAATGATGCAGGATGAACAGCGCCAGCATCAGCGTTCCCGCCACTTCGTGGAAAGCCTCCCCGATCAGAGAGTAGGCCATCAACAGAGGCAGCAGGAGCACCATGGCGGCGTCAAGAATCTTTCTCTTTGGCATATCACAAGCCCAGCTCGCTCAGCCAGCTTGTGACCGTGACGCGCACTTTATCGGGGTTATTCTGCGCATCGGTACCGGCAATGGCAAGCCCCTTCGCTATGGTGCATTCCGGAAAGGCTGCGGCAAGACTTCGGTCAAAGCCCGACAGGCCGCTGCCCGCATGGGTGGAGAACGGGATCAGCGTTTTCCCGGAAAGAGGGGTGCTTTCAAACACGGTATACATGATCATCGGCCAGTCGCCCCACCATACAGGGGCGCCGATAAAGATCGTACCGTAGTTTTCAAAGTCAGGAAGCTCCCCGGCATAGGCCGGACGGGCTCCGTCTCTCTGCTCCTGCAAGCCTACGTCGGTCAGTTCCTTGTAGGTCGTGGGATAGTGATCGTCTACCGGGAGAACCTCATACAGATCCGCTCCGGTCGCTTCTGCTATCATCTCAGCCACGATGGCGGTGTTGCCTTTTTCGATCACTCCCACATTGTACTGCTCCCCGGTGCGGGAGAAGAAGAGCACGAGTATCTCTCTTCCAGACTCCTCGGAGACTTCATCGGTAACCGCGGCCTCCTGCGCTGATGCTTCCTCTGTGGGATACAGTGCTGCGGTTTCGGCGACACTCTCCTGCGTCTGCTGAGAAGCAGGCTGTGTTTGCGCTGCCGAGCCGCAGGCAGCAAGGCTGAACAACAAAACCGCCGCCAGCAAAACAGAGATCGTTTTCTTCATGGTATTTCCTTTCTGCCTGTCAAAAACTGTGCTCCGTCAGCCACGCCACTGCCTTTTCGACCAGATCGGTGATGTCTGTGCCGTCAGCCGTGATGACGGTCTGTTTCTCCAGGCCCTTGTGGAAATCGATGTGCTCGGCCTCCGCAATGGCGTTTTTCAGATAGTTGTTGTCATCTGAGAAGCCTGGGTTCGGCTGGATCTGGCAGATGCTCCAGGCCTGCAGGATGGCGCTGACGGAAACTCCGTGATACAGGAGCCCCTTACATTATCCATTTTATTCCTTTTGTTCCGCCGGGTCAAGCATGCGGATCACTTTCGCCGGTACGCCGCCCACGACGGCATAGTCCGGCACGTCCTTCGTGACAACCGCGCCTGCCGCAACGACCGCATAGGCCCCGATCGTGACGCCCGGGCAGATCGTGACATTCATGCCCAGCCACGCGTTCTTCTTGACCAGCACTTTTCCGTAGGTGTAACGGGTGTGCCGCGCGTTCATGTCATGGTTGATCGTGGCGATCCTCAGTCCCGGCGCGGCCATGGAGCCGTCCTCGAACTCGATCCCGCCGGACGCCGAAAGAATGGCGGAGTGATTGATGAAAACGCCCTTTCCGAACTTGACTCTGTTCCCGAAATCGCAGATAAACGGGGTGAGGATACGCACATCATTCAGCTTTCTGCCGAACAGCTCTTCCAGATAGCCAACATAGGCAGGGTCATCGGGCATCGTGGCGTTTGCCTTGGCGCAGAGCGTTCTGGCACGCATCATTTCTTCCACGGCCTCTTTGAAATAGGGTTCCCGGGTATCCGTCGGCCCGCCCCGATCCATCAGGTCGTATACATAGCCTTTTTCATAATCCATCTGTTTTCTCCTCACAGCAGGCTGTTTGCAGAGAGCCAGCGCTTTACGGCTTCTTTGGAATCGGCCGCGCCGCTGCCCGTGATGGGCAGTCCGCTCTTCACAACCGCGCCGGGGCATGCGCGTTTGATGTCCCGCTCGCTGCCGCCCATGCCGCTGCCCTCGTTGGTGCAGAGCGGCAGGATGGTCTTGCCGGTGAAATCGTAATGCTCCAGGAAGGTGAAAACAGCCATCGGCATGGTGCCCCAGTAGTTTGGGTAGGCAAGCACGATGGTATCATACCCGTCGATGGAGTCCGGCAGGGAAACCAGCTCCGGCCTGGCCTTCGCCCGCAGATCCTTCTTTGCCTCTTCGATGCAGGTCATGTAGACCGGCGAGTAAGGATTCTTCATCTCAATTTTGAAGCTGTCCGCCGGGAGCAGCTCTTTCATGATGTTGCAGACGATTTCCGTGTTGCCTGCTTTCACATAGCGCATCGCGCCGCCGAAATAGTTCTCATCCGCTCTGGAATAGAAAGCGATCAAAGTTTTGGCCATTGTTTGTTCCTCCTGTTTTTTGTTCTGAGTCCATTATACGCATCAACTATTGCATTGTCTAATTGAAATGCTGTATAATCAATTAAATTCTTAAATAGCAGGAGCAAACGATGACCACGAAGCAGATCGACTATTGTATAGAGCTTGCCCATACCCTGAACTTCAGCCGGGCGGCGGAGAATATGTTTGTCAGCCAGCCGACCCTGACCTATCAAATCAAGCTGCTGGAAGAAGAGGTCGGCTTCCCGATCTTTGAACGCAGCGGAAAGGGCGCGGCGCTGACGCCTGCGGGAGCGCAGTTCGTCTCCTTCCTGGCCGGCATGCGGGAGGAGCTGAAACGCGCCGTCGAGCAGGGGCAGAATTTCAGCGCGACCTATCGGGACAGCATCTCCATCGGCCTCATGGTCCGGCAGGCCGTATATTTTCTCCCGGAGGCCATACGGCTTTTTGCGGAAACAAACGGCGACGTTCAGATCACGCCCGTATTCCGGTATGAAAACGGCGTCGAGTCTTTTCTGCGGAATGAAACAGATATCCTGTTCGCGCTGAGGGAGCAGACGAAGCAGATCCCCGGGATCGCCGTCCATGAGCTGTTTGAAAGCCGCGTCTATCTGATTGCGGACAGGGGCGATCCGCTTGCCGGGAAGGACGTCATCCGGGAAGAGGATCTCTACGGACGCACCCTGATGGTAGGCGGCGGTTCTCCTCCTGCGCTGAAGGCTGTCCAAAGCCGATTGATAAACACCGGAAAGATTCGGTATTTCAACAGTCCGGATCATGATACGACCCTTACAAATGTTGCCGCCGGAAGAGGCATATGCCTCGCCCCGGGTTTCCTCAACGACCACAGCGGCCAGTTCGCATGGATTCCCTATGACTGCGAAGAGACGTTTTCCTGTGTTCTGTGTACCCATAAAGCGGATAAGCGGCCAAGCGTATTGTCGTTTATTGCCGTTCTGAAGGACTTGTATCGGGAAGCTGTGGCATTCCCTTTGTAACTGCAAAACAGTAAAATAATTATGGTCAAAATGATATAGAGAACTTTATCGGTTTCCTTACTTTTTCTTTTGTGATCAAATGTCGCCGCCGAGCTATTCTGTCTTAAAATAGCCGGGCAATTTTGTCTGTAACGCCGAACTAATATGACGAAGGCCAGACAGGAGAAAGACAGCCGAAA
>CADAUZ010000008.1 GCA_902791215.1 Oscillospiraceae bacterium
GGGCGGCATGACCAACTGCCAGAAGGAAATGGACAAGGCTGTCAAGTGCGGCTACTGGAACCTGTTCCGCTTCAACCCGGATGCAGAGAAGCCGTTCACCCTCGACAGCAAGGAGCCTGCGGGCGGTTACCGCGAGTTCCTGATGAACGAGGCGCGCTACTCCAGACTTACCCGCGAATTCCCGGAGAGAGCCGAGAGACTCTTCACCGCCAACGAGGAGGAAGCGAAGAAGCGCTACGAGCACCTCATGAAGCTCAAGGCCCTCTACGAATAATCCTAAAGCAGCATAAACCTTCGGGCTTCGGCAGCAATGCCGAAGCCCTTTTTGTATTTGTGCACCACACAAAGCCTGTCATTGCGAGACCAGTTCTCAAACTGGTCGTGGCAATCCGTTCTCCCAGCGGCCAAGTTACGATTTCAGAGATGTTCAGGGCCTCCGGCGGGCGGATTGCCACGTCACCAGTGTGCGCACTGGTTCCTCGCAATGACAGTCGGCGGAATGGTCGAAGAGCTTTTGACGCGCGTTTTATCCAAAAAGGGCTTGCAATAATTGTATAACTGTGATAAATTCTATATGTTATTGCGAAGAAGGGGAAAATAGCGTTATCACCTTTTGCAGAGATCGGGGGCCGTCGGCTGGAAGCCCCTGAAAAGGACAGACGCTTGGTTCGCCCCGGAGCTCCGGCCAATCCCCGGCGTGGGATGCGCGTTAAGCATCGAGAGTGCGGCATATGCCGAACGTGGGTGGTACCGCGGAAGTTTTGCTTTCGTCCCTATGGAGGGATGAAAGCTTTATTTTTTTATAGGAGAAGAGGTTTATGAAAGAACTTATGCAGAGCCTCAGAGAGGCTTCGATCAAGGCCATCAATGAATCCGACAACCCGGAGAGCATTGAAGCCCTGCGCGTCAAGTACCTCGGCAAGAAGGGCGAGCTGACCGCCATCCTGCGCCAGATGGGCAAGCTTACCCCCGAGGAGCGCCCTGTCATGGGCCAGCTTGCAAACCAGCTTCGCGCCGAGATCGAGGAGGCCATTGACCTTCGCAAGACGATCCTCAGCAAGGCGATCCTGGAAAAGCAGCTCGAGGCCGAGGCGGTGGACGTGACCCTGCCCGGTGAGCAGCAGCCCATCGGCCACAAGCACCCGATGTACAACGTGCTCGACCAGATCAAGGACATCTTCATCGGCATGGGCTTCGAGATCGTCGACGGCCCGGAGGTCGAGCTTGCCGACTATAACTTCACCAAGCTCAACATCGACGAGGGCCATCCCTCCCGCGACTGGACGGATACCTTCTACTTCACCGAGGACGGCAAGATCCTCCTGCGCACCCAGACCTCGCCCATGCAGGTCCACGCCATGGAGACAAAGAGCCTCCCCATCCGCATGATCGCCCCCGGCCGCGTCTACCGCAAGGACGAGGTGGACGCCACCCACTCCCCCATGTTCCACCAGATCGAGGGCATGGTCATCGACAAGGGCGTGACCATGGCGGACCTCAAAGCGACGCTCAATCTCGTTGTCGAAAAAATCTACGGCGAGGGCACCGTTACCCGTTTCCGCCCCCACCACTTCCCGTTCACCGAGCCGAGCTGCGAGCTGGACATCCAGTGCCACAAGTGCGGCGGGAAAGGCTGCCCCACCTGCAAGGGCGAGGGCTGGATCGAGGTCCTGGGCGCCGGCATGGTGCACCCCAAGGTCCTGTCCGGCTGCGGCATCGACCCGGACGTGTACTCCGGCTGGGCCTTCGGCATGGGCCTGGAGCGCCTTGCCATGGGCGAGTACAAGATCACGGATCTGCGTCTCATCTTTGAGAACGACGTCAGATTCCTCGAGCAGTTTTAAGGGAGGACAGACACATGAAGTTATCGAGAAAATGGCTCAATGAGTTTGTAGAGCTGCCCCTTTCGCAGTATGACGACCGCAGCTTCGCCGAGGCCATGACCGTCTCCGGCTCCAAGGTCGAGGTGACCGAGGACCTCAGCAAGACGATCAAGAACGTGAAGGTCGGCAAAATCGTGAAGCTTGAAAAGCACCCCAACTCCGACCATATGCTGGTAGCCCAGATCGACGTGGGCGAGGATGCGCCCGTCCAGATCTGCACCGGGGCCTGGAACGTGCACGAGGGCGACCTTGTCCCCGCGGCGCTCCACAATTCTATCCTCCCGAACGGCACCAAAATCACCAAGGGCAAGCTCAGAGGCGTGGAGTCCTACGGCATGCTCTGCTCCCTGAAGGAATTAAACTGCACCACCCACGACTTCCCCTACGGCGACATCAAGCCCGCCGCTCTCTTAAACGACTATCACCCCATCGACCCGAATAAGCCCTCCATCCCCGCCGACATCAAGGCAGGCGACAAGGTGTTCGGCACGGTCATCGCGGCCCAGGTCAAGGAAATCAAGTGCGCGGGCGTGAACCTCTGGGACGCGGTGCTCGATACCGGCAGCGCGGACGCGGAAGTCGTGACCGACTGCCAGAACATCCACGCGGGCGATCTTGTAGCCTATGATACCAAAAAGAACACGATCCTCACCCCCGACGATCTGCACGCCGAGCAGAAGGAGTTTCCCCACTGCATCGCCGACGGCATTCTCATCCTGCACGAGGACTGCAGGCCCGGCGACGACATGGGCGCCCTGCTGGGCCTTGACGACCATGTGGTGGAGTTTGAGATCACCCCGAACCGCCCCGACTGCCTGTGCATGATCGGCCTTGCCCGCGAGGCCGCCGTCACCTTCAATAAAGAGCTCAAGCTGCACGAGCCCGTGGTCAAGGCCACAGCCGGCGGCGACATCAACGAGCTTACCAAGGTCTTCATCGAGGCCCCCCTCTGCGTGCGCTATACCGCCCGCATGGTGAAAAACGTGAAAATCGCCCCCTCCCCCGCCTGGATGCGCGAGCGTATCCGCAACGCCGGCATGCGCCCCATCAACAACATCGTCGACATCACAAACTACGTTATGCTCGAGTACGGCCAGCCCATGCACGCCTTTGACTTCTCCTGCGTCAAGGGCGGTGAGATCCATGTCCGCTGCGCCAGAGAGGGCGAGAGCATCCAAACCCTCGACGGAACGGAGCGCAAGCTGAATACCTCCATGCTCTGCATCTGCGACACGGAAAAGCCCGTGGGCGTGGCCGGTGTCATGGGCGGCGCAAACTCCGAAATCGTGGGCGATACGGCCATGGTGCTCTTTGAATCCGCAAACTTCAACGGCACCTCCATCCGCCGCACCGCCACCGCCCTCGGCATGCGCACCGACGCCTCCTCCCGCTACGAAAAGGGCCTCGACCCGCAGAACACCTACGCCGCCGTGCAGCGCGCCTGCGAGCTCATCGAGCTGCTCGGCGCGGGCGAAGTGGTAGAGGGCGTCATTGACGTCTGCCCGAACGAACTCAAGCAGACCACCGTCAAGCTCGAGCCCGAGAAGGTCAACGCCCTGCTGGGCACCGACCTGAGCGAGCAGACCATGCGCGACATCCTCCTGCGCCTCGGCTTCACCCTCGAGGGCGACACCATCTATGTCCCCTCCTGGCGCGCGGACGTGGAGCACTACTCCGACATTGCGGAAGAGGTAGCCCGCTTCTACGGCTACAACGAGATCCCCACTGCCTTCTCCGGCGGCATCTCCACCGCGGGCGGCTACACCCCGACCCAGCAGCTGGAGCGCAAGATCGGCGAGGTCTGCCGCAGCATGGGCCTTGACGAGATCATCACCTACTCCTTCATCAGCCCCACCTACTACGACAAGATCCGCATGCCCGTGGATTCCCCGCTGCGCGACAGCCTCAAGATCCTCAATCCTCTCGGCGAGGATACCTCCATCATGCGCACCACCATTCTCCCCTCCATGCTGGAGATCCTGACGCGCAACTACAATTTCCGCAACAAGGAAGCGTATCTCTACGAGATCGGCCGCATCTACCTCAAGCGCCCCGACGGCATGGCCGACGAGCCCAAGATCGTCTCCCTCGGCGCCTACGGCGAGAAGGTGAACTTCTTCACGCTCAAGGGCTGGGTCGAAAAGCTGCTCAAGGAGCTGGGCGCGCAGAAGGTACGCTTCACTGCCGAAAAGACCAATCCTGCCTACCATCCCGGCCGCTGCGCGAAGGTGTACGCGGGTGATGTGGAGATCGGCGTTCTCGGCCAGATCCATCCGCTGGTCGCCGCAAACTACGGCGTTGACGCGGAGATCTACTGCGCCGAGCTCAAGTTTGACGCCCTTAATGAGACCAAGGGCGCGCTGCCGGTCTACAAGCCCCTGCCGCGCTTCCCGTCCGTCACCCGCGATATCGCGGTGGTCTGCCGGGCAGAGCTCCCCGTGGGCGATATGATCGACTGCATCCTGGCAAACGGCGGACAGTATCTCAAGGACTGCGCGGTCTTCGACGTCTACACGGGCAGCCATGTGATGGCGGGCATGAAGTCGGTGGCCTTCTCGCTGACCATGCGCTCGGACGAGCAGACCCTCACGGTCGAGCACGCCGAGGAGACGGTGGCGAAGGTGCTCAAGGCGCTGGCGGACAATTACGGCGCGGTGATCCGTTGAAAAATTTAAGTATTCTTAAAGAAATTTCGACCGTCCGGGACTTTACTTGACAAGCTTTTCTGTTATAATAAGGCTATCAAGAACGGAAAAGAGGAGGGTTTCACCATGGAAGACGCAACCCGTAAATTTACAGCGCTTGACAGCAAGGCCGAGATGAAGGAGATCCTCTCTTCGGTGTATAACTCCCTGATGGTCAAGGGCTACAATCCCATCAACCAGATCGTGGGCTACATCCTCTCCGAGGACCCGACCTACATCACCAACTATAACAACGCCCGCACGCTCATCTGCCGTATCGACCGGGACGAGCTGATGCAGGAGCTGTTAAAGTGCTATCTGGACAAGTAAGCAAAGGCAACGAAAAAGGCACAGTCGGTCGGATCTGACCGCTGTGCCTTTCTTCTGTCGTAGGCTTTGGGGTTCTTGCTCCGCCGCGTAACGGGAGAGAGGGCGCCCCAGGTGCTGCGTTTTTCACGGTTTTTCCTGCGCTGCTCCTTTTTGGAGAGCTTTTTGAAGGGTATAAATTTTTCCATGGGATATGGCTCCTTTCTGTGTTCTTCACAAAAACAGACGATTCTCCGGACCTTTTGTTCCGGCAGGGTATAAAGAATATGGAAATATTGAAAAGACGCAAAAAGAAAAAGAAAACCAGCAAGGCCGCAGCCTCCGCGGTCGCTGCCATGACGGCGGCGGGCGTGATGGTCGGCGGCGCGATGTCCTCCCCGGATGACGCGATGAACGACGGGCCGGAGGCCATTGTCCAGACCATCGCCGTCACGCCTCAGATCCAGGCGGACGCGGGCGGCGGCGACAGCGACGCCGAGGAAGCGGTCGTCGTGGAGGAAGAAAAGAAGAAGCGCGGGAAAGCTTCCTCTGTGCGCAAGGCTCTGGCCGAGGCGCCCTTTTCGCAGCGCGTGAAGATCGCGGTGCCGCTCTGGATCGCGGGCACGGTGGCGATCGCATTTCTAAGCTCCCTGTGGATGAGTGTGCTGCCCCCGCTGGCCGCGGCCGCGCTGAGCTGGGTGTTCACCCTGGTGATGGCGGTGCTGGTGTTTGTCATGGCTGCCAAGACAGTGTTTCCCGACATGCCGCTCAAAAAGATCCTCAACAAGCGCACCTTCCTCGGCATCGGCATCCTGTGCCTGCTCTTCGGCATCGCGGACGCGGCCCTGCCGTTTTTCTGGGACGACTACACAAAGCTATCCGTTGTTTTGAAGGTGCTGGGCTCCTTCACCTGTACCGGTGTGCCGCTTGCGTATTTCATGCGCCGCCACAGGCACACGGAGCCGGAAGTGACCGTCGAGGCCGAGCCCGTGGAGGAAGCGCCGCCCCCGGAACCCACCATGGAGGAGAAGGAGGCCGCGGCCCGCGCCCTGGTGGAGGAACTGGCCGACAGCGTCTCCCGCCACACGTATTGAAAAAAGGACTGTCTCAAAATTCCGTGTCATTCTGAGCGAAGGATGACGAAACGGTAAACCTTTTGAGGCAGTCCGCTTTTTTAACGTCTGCGCAGCCAGTAAGCGAAGCCCGCCGGGATGCCCGCCGCGCCTGCCACGCCTCCGAGTCCCAGCAGAATATAGAGCGGCGTCATGTTCTTCTCGGTCAGCGTGACGGGGAGTTCGGCGCTCATGCCGTATTCATCCGTCGCCGTGACGGTGAAGTCGGCTTTTTTGAGCCCCTTCATGTCGACATGCAGCGTGCCGTTTTCGATCCGCACCGCGCCGCCGAAATCGTCCGACAGTTCATAGTGCAGGGCCGTACCCTTCGGATCGCTGAACAGCGTGTCCAGACGTGTCTCCCAGACACCTGCCTGGAAAAGCCCGGTCTTGATCGTCTCGCTGATCGGGCCGCCGGAGACTGAGGGTCCCGGGAGCTTGAGAGAGAAGGGAATCGACGCCTGCCGGCCGAAGGTGTTCGTCGCCGTGAGATCGAAGGCCGCCTCGCGCACTTCGCTAAAGTCGACCCGGAGTGTGCCGTCCTCAAGCGTCACGGCGCCGCCGCAGCTGTCAGACAGCGTATAGTTCAGGGGCGAGTCGTTGGTGTCATAGAAAAGCCCATCCATCGGCAGCGTCCAGACACGGTCCTGCATCTTCCCCAGACGCATCATGTTCGTGACCTTGTCGAGCTTGGCTGTGACCGTGGGGACAGAGAGGTCGAAGGCCAGCTTCGCGCTCTGGCCCGTGACATCGGTCGCGGTGACCGTGAAGGAGAGGGGTGCGCCGCTGTCTTCCAGACCGGCGTGCACAATGCCGTCCGATACTGTAACAGCTCCGCTGCGGTCGGCCGAGAGCGTATAAGTGAGTGCGCCGCCCTTGGGATCGTCAAAGAATTCGTCAAGTGCCGCTTCCCACTGCCCGTCCTGATAGCGTCCATTTTCCAGAATACTGGATACGCGGCTGGTATTCGCCGTCACAGGGGGCGCCTGGATGTTGAAGGAAATCTGCGCCTGCTGGTCCATCAGGTCCTTTGCCGTCACGGTAAAGGCCATGGGCTCTGCATTCTCCGGACGCGCGCGCAGCACACCGCCCGCGATGCTCAGCGTGCCGTCATAGTCGTCGGAAAGCGTATACTGCAGGCCGCTTTCCCGCTCAACACCGAAAAGCGCATCCAGCTCCAGCTCCCACACACCGTCCCGGAAGCGGCCGTATTGGAGCATGTCCGTTACGGCGTCGACTGTTGGAGCGAGGGGCACGGCATCCACCGTGACGGTGAGCCTGTCGGAAGGGACCTTGAAATCGCCCAGGCTCAATACCGCGCTCAGCGTGTATTCCCCGCCTCTGGGGAAGCTGAGCGCCTCAAAGGTGAAGGTGTTTCCGTCCAGAATTTCGGCGGGGTATTCGTGCACAGCTCCGGTGACAAGGTCCTCGCGCACCAGAACCGCGTTCATGGCGCGAAGCTGTTCCTCCCCGAGCTCCGGCACAGACGGGTCTGTGACGGAGGCCTCAAAGGTATAGAGCGTGCCGGTAGTATATGCCTCTACACTCTCGCTACCCGTGAGGGTGACACGCAGGGTGGGGTTGCCGACCATGGTGACATCCACCCAGTCGTCGGGTTTGCCCTTTAAGAGCACACGCCAGATCCCGAGATCCGGCTCGGGGATCTTCACGAGCAAATAGCGGGAGCTGTCAATGCTGTGTCCAGAGGCCTCAAAAGGCCCTCCCGAGGGGCGGAGGATCGAAAGCTCCAGCCGCTCCTCGCTTTTTTCGCTCTTCGGGCGAAGCTCCTCGCCCTCGACGATCACATTGACCTCCTCCACGCCGAAGCTCGGCACGGTGAAGGTGATCTCCGCCTCGCCGTTCTCGTTGAAGGACACCCGCTGATCGCCGGTGTAGGCGGCGTTAGTGACGATGCGGTACAGTCTGCGGAAAGCGGGGGCCAGATCGGCGGCCTGTTTGACCTCTTCAAACTCGCCGCGCTTGACAAGCGTCTCCCCGTTCTCGCCCTTGACGGTGCCTGCCGTGCGGTAGGTATAGAGCCGAAACTCCTCTCTGCCGCGCTCGGCCTTCCCCTTCACGTTCAGGAGGATGCCGTTTATGACGATGCCCTCCTCCTGCGCTGTCTGCACCGCCTTTTCGGCGTTTGCCCAGGAGCTGAGGAAACGCCGGGGCAGATCGCCGGTGGTGAAATCGGTCATGCCGTCGGAGAAGAGGAGGATCATGCAGGGCAGATCGTTTTCCTGCTTCATGTCGCGAAGCATCTCGGTCGCCCGCAGCATGGCGCTGCCGATGTCCGTGTCGTAGCCGGGGTAATAGCCCTCCACCTCATGGATCAGCGCCTGCTTTTCCTCCATGCCGCTCAAGGGCCGGATGGGCGCCTCAAATCGGATATGCTCATCGAAAACGACGGCGCCGACGTTGTTGCCCTCCTCGGAAAGCAAAGCCAGGAACAAGCGCAGCGCGTCAAAGCGCAGTCCGTCGGGATCGGTGCCGGTGCCGTTTTCACAGCAGAGACTGCCGCTTTTATCCACCACCAGCACCACGTTGAAGCGCTGCGGCTCCCCGTATGCCTTTTCGGCCCGGGCCGTGCCCGGGAGGCTCAGCAGCAGCGCCATCGACAGCAGCAGCGCAAGCGCCGCCGCGGTGAATTTCTTTTTCGTCATGGTGTTCTCCTTGACTTTTTTACCAGCAATTGCGGCAGGCTTGATACCCGATCGCCTTGGCCCAGTCCAGCGTCTTTTGATACGCGCTGGCAGCATCCACATTCGTGCAGCTGTCCGTGCTGTGATAGCAGTGATCCATGCCGGAAATCCAGACCATAGTGCTGTCGGTGGACAGCGCGCTGGACAGAATGCCGGAAAGGAGGCTGTTCCCATCGGACTTGGGTTTTGCGGTCGGCGCCGGGATAATGACGGGCCGCGGGGTCGGGCTTGCGGCGGAAGCAGGCCCGGACTGGGCAGCGGAGGGAATACTTGTCGTCCCCTGATAGATGGACATGAGATAGCGGTATTCAGCCTCCGACCAGCACTTCGGGCAGGGCTCATACTTCCTGCTGACGGACGCAAAGGAGCGGGCGGCGGGCGAGCTCATATCGCTGCAGGTGCTTGTTGAGTGGTATTTCTGGTCGGGGTCGCCGTTGTTCGGAATATAGACGGTTGTGGGGATAAAGGTGGCTTGCGTCTGCGAGCTTGCGGCGGGGTTGTCTTTCTGGTACTCCTGGGACAGCGCGTCAAAGCTTCCGTGCTGCGGAGCGAGCATCTCGGAAGGCTCCGGGAACAGGTGCAGCGCAAGCAGCTCCTTCGCCGTAAACTCTACTGTCATCTCCGCGTCCTGCACGCTCTCGCCGGTACGGTAATCAATAGTGACACCGGGCTGGATGTTGTAGAGGAAGACGTTGAAGCAGACGCTTTTTCCCCCGTCCTCCACCGAGAGAGCCTCGAGCTGAACGCCGTCCGGCACCAGGTTGTCGCCGCTGTAAACAGGTGTAGCGCGGTACAGGACATGGTTCTGTGTGCGGGCAAGGTAGTCGGCGATCCGATCCTCAAAGGGCCGCATGCTCTCGTTTTGGAGATAGCGCGTGCCGGTAAAGACATTCTCCGCCGCCGACGCGTCCCCGCCCAATGCGGGGGAAAGGAGATGGCACAGGCTGTAGAGATACCCGTCCTCATAGCGCGCCGTCACCCAGCCGACGGGCAAAGCGCTGACATCGTCGCTGCGCAGTCCGGTCGGGAGAGAGGCACGGCCCAGGCAGGCAGTCACCGGGCCTGGCCGTCCAAGCTCATCAAGGGGACTGTATGTGACATGCTCCTGCGTATCAATGTCCTCGGCGAGCAGCGTCGGCACATTGCGCTTAAGCTCGGCCGCGGCTGCGCCGTCAAAAGCCGGGATGGCGGGGGCAGCGGCGAAGGCCGCCTGCGGAAGCAGCAGCGCGATCATCAGGAGCAAAGGCAGAATGCCTCTGCTGAGCTTCGTTTTGTACACAGGCAAAACGCCTCCCTTCAAAAACCAGAGACGGGAAATCGTGAGTTTCTGACAATATTATAAAGTATCTTCCATTCCATATCAAGTGTCAAGATCGCAAAATAGCATATCCCGTCCGGCGCGGGACAGCGCGTCATTTGTGAACAAACGGAAAAATCGTCAGGAATTTATCAATCCCGCGCTGCACATACTTCACAAGCGACAGCTTTTGCGGTATAATCATCATGCTATCGAACAAAACGGAGGTAAACGCTTATGAACATAAACCCGGACGGCAGCTATTCCAGCGGCCCGTTCAATTCCGGCAGCGGCCCGGACAAGAAACCCGGCGGCCCGAACAAGGCCCCCAAAAGCCCCTTCAAGCGCCCGAACGTAAAGCTCAATCTGCCCGGCAAATCCGTGATCCTGGTGCTGGTGCTGGTTGTGCTGGTGCTCGCGGTGATGGATTCCTACTACACCCTCAAGGAGGACCAGTACGCCGTCATCACCACCTTCGGCAAACCCACCATGGTCTCCACCTCGGGCCTCAAGTTCAAGATCCCCTTTATCCAGGATGTGACCAAGGTCTCCAAGACCATCCAGGGCTTCCCCCTCGGCTACCGCATCGGCAGCAGCCAGAATGTGGAGGAGGAGTCGCTGATGATCACCTACGACTATAATTTCGTCAACGTCGACTTCTATGTGGAGTACCGCGTCACCGACCCCATCAAGTACCTCTACAGCTCACAGAACCCGGTGGACATCCTCAAGATGCTCTGCCAGAGCTATATCCGCGACACCATCGGCCTGTATAACGTGGACACCGTCATCACCACCGGCAAGAGCGAAATCCAGGCTGCCATCAAGGACAAGGTCATGCAGCGCCTGGAGCAGGAGGACATCGGCCTCCAGCTTGCCAATATCCGCATCCAGGACGCCGAGCCCCCCACTTCTGAGGTGCAGCGCGCCTTCACCGCCGTGGAGACCGCCAAGCAGTCCGCCGACACCACGGTCAACAACGCCAAGAAATACGCAAACGAGGTCATTCCCGCCGCGGCCGCCGACGCCGACCAGATCATCAAGAGCGCCGAGGCCTACAAGGAGAGCAAGATCAACGAGGCAAACGGCCAGGCCTCCCGCTTCGCCGAACTCTTCTCCGAGTACCAGAAGTACCCGCTCATCACCAAGCAGCGCCTGTTCTACGAGGCGATGGAGACCATCCTGCCGGGCATGAAGCTCTATGTCCTCGACGCCGACACGGGCGTCCAGACCGCCCTGCCGCTCGAGCAGTTTGCCACCGTCAACATGGGAGGTGAGGACAAGTGAAAAAGAATTTGAAGATCATCATTCCGGTCGCGGTCATCATCCTCGCGATCCTGCTGTCCGGGGCCTGCTTCTTTACGACCGAGGCCAACGAGTACACCATCGTGCGCCAGTTCGGCGCGGTGGTCAAGATCGTGGACGAGCCGGGCCTGAGCATGAAGATCCCGTTCATCCAGTCGATCAGCACCCTGCCCAAGACGGAGATGCTCTATGACCTCGCCGTGAGCGACGTTATCACCAGCGACAAAAAGTCCATGGTGGCAGACTCCTTCGTCCTCTGGCGCATCAGCGATCCCCTGAAATTCATCCAGGCCCTCTCCGGCAACGTCGCCAATGCCGAGTACCGCATCGACACCGTCGTTTACAACAGCCTCAAGACCGTCATTTCCTCCATGCGGCAGGAGGAGGTCATCTCCGGCCGCGACGGGCTGCTTGCCCAGCGCATCATGGATAACGTGGGCTCCGCCTTCGATAACTACGGCATCAAGCTCCTCGCCATCGAGACCAAGCGCATCGACCTGCCGGACGAGAACAAGTCCGCCGTCTATGAGCGCATGATCTCCGAGCGCGCCAACATCGCCGCCTCCTACACCGCCGAGGGCGCGGCCGAGGCAAAGCAGATCCGCAACGAGGCGGACAAGTCTGTGTCCATCACCCTCTCTCAGGCCAACGCCGCCGCCGAAAAGCTCAAGGCCGAGGGCGAGGCCGAGTACATGCGCATCCTCTCCGAGGTCTACGACACCCCCGAGGAGGCTGACTTCTACGAGTTCATGCGCGCCCTCGACATGGCGGAGAAGGCCCTGTCCACCGGTGAGAAGACCCTGGTCGTGTCGGCGGATTCGCCCATCGCGAAGATCTTCAAGGCGGTGGAGTAAATCGTTTCCATGTATAAAATTTTCGCCTCACGGTGAGACTAAGAGCAGCACCCTACATAAACTGTATTGGGCGACTCTTCATCGGAGTGTGAATCAGACATGGTCAAACGAGGCGATATTTACTTTGCCGACCTCAGCCCGGTCGTCGGCAGCGAACAGGGCGGCATGCGCCCGGTGCTGATCGTCCAGAACGACACCGGCAACCGCCACAGCCCCACGGTCATTGCCGCGGCCATCACAAGCCAGATGGGCAAGGCAAAGCTCCCGACCCATATCGAGCTGCACGGCCGCAGCGTCGGCCTCAACCGCGACAGCGTCATCCTGCTCGAGCAGATCCGCACCATCGACAAATCCCGCCTGCGGGAACGGATGGGGCGGCTCGACAAGGGCACAATGAGCGAGGTGGACAGCGCTCTCGCCGTCAGCTTCGGCCTGGGGTCATAACCGCATAACGACGCGCTCCTGCTCATACAAATGGGCAGGAGCGTTTTTGCGCGTTACTTGCCTCCACCAGCCGCCTGCGGCGAATGGGGGAGGGGGACCGCTTCAGCGGTGGAAGGGGTTCGCTATAGGCAACCATACGCGAGTACGGTCTTGTTAAACTCCCTCTGCCCTTCGGGCACCTCCCTCAAAGAGGGAGGCAATCAAAACAGGAGGCACATATCATGGCTATTCCGGTTTACATAAATCAAAAGCCTACTGGAGAGCTTACCCTCTCGCAGTCGGGCCTGTACACAGTCATCGAGGCAAGCGCGGACGCGCAGGGCCTTGTCCGACTCTGGGCGCACGGGAGCGGAAAAAGCGCTTACCTCGGCGTGATGGAGCCAAAGGACGGCGGGCTGTACCTGCGCCGCAGACTCAGCAGGCGCGAGCTTGCCGCCTTTCCGGACCCTATTGAATTTGCGTCCGACCGCGAAGCAGTGTATTTACATAATTCCGAAGACATAATGCCAGAGCTGCCCGCAGATGTCGAGAACACAGCGGGAGAAATTTCAACGGGAAACGCTCCAGACACAGAAGCGGAAGCAAACGGTAATAGTTTACATAATGTATCTACCAGCTACCGCGCCTGCCCCTGGCCGGCCGAGCCGCCGGAGGACGGTCTGCTCTGGTATCGGCGCGCCGACGGGAGCCTTGTCTCCTTTGACGGCGTGAGCAGTCTGCTGGCCATTCCGGCCAGGCTTCGCGCGGCTCCCGCGCAGGCGGTCGAACGCGTAATCGAGGGCGAGAAATATCTGGTTTTTCGCTATTGAGAAAGCGCGCAAAATGCGGTATAATAAAATATCGTTTTATACGCTCAGATTATTTTGGAAGGAGGTTTTCAATATGCTGATGACAGACCTTATCGCGAAAAAGCGCGACGGCGGGGAGCTGAGCGGTGACGAGATCCGCTTCATGATCGACGGCTATGTCCGCGGAGACATTGCTGATTACCAGATGTCCGCCATGTGCATGGCGATCTACTTCCGCGGCATGACTGACCGGGAGACGCTGGATCTGACCATGGAAATGATGCATTCCGGCGACGTGGTGGATCTCAGCTCCATTAAGGGCATCAAGGCGGACAAGCATTCCACCGGCGGCGTGGGCGACAAGACCAGCCTCATCCTCTGCCCGATGGTGGCGGCCTGCGGGCTGCGCATCGCCAAAATGTCGGGCCGCGGCCTGGGTCACACCGGCGGTACGCTCGACAAGCTGGAGAGCTTTCCCGGCTACAACATCTCTATCGGGGAAAAGCGCTTTCTTGAAAACGTCAACCGCATCGGCATTGCCATCATGGGCCAGACGGCCGACCTTGTCCCGGCGGACAAGAAGCTCTATGCCCTGCGGGACGTGACCGGCACCGTCCCCAGCATCCCGCTGATCGTGAGCTCCATCATGTCCAAGAAGCTGGCCTCGGGCGCAGACGTGATCGTGCTGGATGTCAAGTGCGGCAGCGGCGCGTTTATGAAGACCGAGGCGCAGGCACACGAGCTTGCAAGGGGGCTTACCCGTATCGGCAAGCTTGCCGGGAGAAAGTGCGCCGCCGTCATCACCGACATGAACCAGCCCCTCGGCTGCGCTGTGGGCAACGCCCTCGAGGTCAGGGAGGCTATTTCCGTTCTGCGTGGGGAGACGAAGGGCGACCTGCTGGAGCTGTGCCTGACGCTCGGCAGCTGCCTGCTGATCCAAGCGGGCTATACCGAGGATGAGGATACGGCGCGAAAGCTTCTGCAGGAGTCCATCGACAGCGGCAAGGCGCTTCAAAAGCTGGCCGAGCTGGTGGAGGCACAGGATGGGGACGCGAGCGACGTGTATGACACTTCCCGCCTGCCGCTGGCCCCGGTGCAGCTTGAGGTGCCGTCGGAGGCGGAAGGCTATATCAGCCGCATCGAATGCGAAAAGGTCGGGCTCATCTCCATGCACCTCGGCGGCGGACGCGCCGCCAAGGAGGACAGCATCGACCTCTCCGTCGGGCTGGTGCTCCACAAGAAGGTAGGCGACAAGGTGGCCAAGGGCGAGAGCCTTGCCACCATCCACGCCCCCACCATGGAGAAGGCACAGGAGGCGGCGGAAAGCCTGCGGGCGTGCTGCACGTTTTCGGCAGAGCCGGTCCGGCGCCCGGCGTTCATCAAGGACATTATTATGTAAAAATACACAGGAGGAAAACCCATGCAGTATATCATGTCTCTCGACCAGGGTACCACCAGCAGCCGCTGCATCCTCTTTGACAAATCCGGCAATATCTGTTCTGTCGTGAACAAGGAGTTCCGGCAGATCTTCCCCCAGCCCGGCTGGGTGGAGCATGACGCCGAAGAGATCTGGGACACCACCTACGAGGTGGCCCATGCCGCCATGGCAAAGCTCAACGTGAGCGCGAAGGACATCGCCGCCATCGGCATCACCAACCAGCGCGAGACCACCATCGTCTGGGACAAGGAGACCGGAGAGCCCATCGCCAATGCCATCGTCTGGCAGTGCCGCCGCACCTCCGACATCATCGACAAGCTGGTGGCGGACGGACATGCCGACGAGATCCGGGCCAAGACCGGCCTCATCCCCGACGCCTATTTCTCCGGCTCCAAGATCCAGTGGCTCCTGGACAACGTCCCCGGCGCGCGCAGAAGGGCGGCAGCCGGAAAGCTCCTCTTCGGCACGGTCGATACCTGGCTCATCTGGAAGCTCACCGGCGGCAGGGTCCACGTCACGGATTACACCAACGCAAGCCGCACGATGCTCTTTAATATCCATACTTTGCAATGGGATGAGGATTTATTAAAACTTCTCAACATCCCGGCCTCCATGCTGCCCGAGGTCAAGCCCTCCAGCTGCGTCTACGGCAAGACCGACTTTGAGATGTTCGGCGGCGAGATCCCCATCGCGGGCGCGGCTGGCGACCAGCAGTGCGCCCTCTTCGGCCAGTGCTGCTTTGAGCCCGGCACCATGAAGAACACCTACGGCACCGGCTGCTTCCTGCTCATGAACACCGGCACGACCCCGGTGGAGAGCAAAAACGGGCTTGTCACCACCATTGCCGCCAGCACCAGCGATCAGGTCAACTACGCCCTTGAGGGCTCTATCTTCATCGCGGGCGCGGCGATCCAGTGGCTGCGCGACAGCCTGGGCGTCATCACCAGCGCCGGTGAGAGCCAGGAGTTTGCCGAAAAGGTGGCCGACACGGCGGGCGGCTATGTGGTGCCCGCGTTTACCGGCCTCGGCGCTCCCTTCTGGAGCCAGCGCGCACGCGGCTGCATCGTCGGCATCACCCGCGGCTTCACCCGCGCCCACCTCGTGCGCGCAACGCTCGAGAGCCTTGCCTACCAGACCCACGACATCGCCCGCGCCATGGAGCGCGACTCCGGCATCCCCATTGCGGAGCTCAAGGTGGACGGCGGCGCCTGCGCAAACGACTTTCTCATGCAGTTCCAGGCGGACCTGCTGGGCGCGGATGTGTACCGTCCCCGCTGCATCGAGACCACCGGCCTCGGCGCCGCCTACCTCGCGGGCCTCGCGGTCGGCTACTGGGAGAGTCTGGAGGACATCCGCTCCAACTGGGCGATCGACAAGGTCTTCCATCCCCAGATGGAGGAGGCAAAACGCAAGGCCCTCATCAAGGGCTGGGACAAGGCCGTCAAGTGCGCGCTGCTTTGGGGCGAGGAGTGATTTCCCCCGCCTCCCCCAGCCGCTTGCGGCGATTGGGGGAGGGGGACCGCTTCAGCGGTGGAAGGGGTATCGCGACTTCGCTTTGACTCCCTCAGTCACAGCGCGGGCGAACACGCGCTGCGACAGCTCCCTCAGAGAGGGAGCCTGCCGGAGTTGCCACCTCCCCCAAAGGGGGAGGCAAGAAAGCTGATTGGAGAAAGATATGGATTATACAAAACTGAAAAATACAAAGCTTTTCCTCTTCGACATGGACGGGACCCTGTATCTGGGGGACAATGTCTATGAGGGCGCCATCGAGCTGATGGAGGATCTGCCTCGGCTCGGCAAGAAGTACATCTACCTGACCAACAACTCCTCCCGCGCGGGCGAGGATTACATCACCCGTCTGCAGCGCCTGGGCTTCCCCTGTGAGCGCGAGAACGTCTTCACCTCCGGCATGGCCACCGGCATGTACTTAAACCAGCGCCACCCCGGCGCAAGCGTGTATCTGGCGGGCACGAAGGCCTTCTACCGGGAGCTCAAGAGCTACGGCGTGAACCTCGTCAACGACGAGCTGGGCCACACCGACGCCGACACGGTGGACGTGGTGGTACAGGGCTTCGACACGGAGCTTGTGTACGAAAAGCTCGACAAGGCCTGCCACTTTCTGCGCCGGGGCGCTGCCTTCATCGCGGCAAACCCCGACTGGGTCTGCCCCATGCCGCACGATGAGGTCCTGCCCGACTGCGGCAGCATCTGCGCCCTGCTCACCGCCTCCTCCGGCGTGGAGCCGAACTATATCGGCAAGCCCAACCGCAACATGATCGACGTCATCTCCGAGATGACCGGCATCCCGAACGAGGAGATCTGCGCTGTGGGCGACCGCCTCTATACCGACATCGCCGTGGCCCAGAA
Organism: Oscillospiraceae bacterium; assembly: GCA_902791215.1. Taxonomy (GTDB): domain Bacteria; phylum Bacillota; class Clostridia; order Oscillospirales; family Oscillospiraceae; genus Limivicinus. The sequence goes on from CADAUZ010000008.1 coordinate 17,181, forward strand.
CGCGGGCTCGGTGTCCGTGCTGGTGCTGTCCGGCGAGACCGATCAGGCCATGGTGGACGCTGCCGAGCGCAAGCCGGATTATGTCCTCAAGGACGTACACGAGCTGCACGAGATTCTGAAAACACTCTAAGGAAAGCGCGCTGTCTCATTTTCCATGTCATCCTGAGCGTAAGCGAAGGATCTTTCACCGGGGGCTTGTGAAAAGCTCCAAGAGAAAGATCCTTCGTCACTTTGTTCCTCAGGCTGACAATGCGGAGGATGCTGTTGCAGCCGTACCGGAACGCCTATGTTTGAAATCACGAAATACTTTCTGCCCGCCGCCTGCTTTCTGCTCATCACCGTCTTCTTCATGCTCCTGCCCGACCTGCGCACCTGCAGCTTAAGCGGAGGCACGCGCCGCATGGACCGCGCGGATTGGCTGGTCGTGGCGGGCGTAACCCTCGTCTACGCTGTCGCGGCCTTTATGGGCCTCGGCAACACCGCTTCGCCCGAGAGCTTTGTCAGAATGGAAAACGAGACCGCGCAGTTCGGGCTTGACCCGGACGGCGGCGCGGCGGCAAAGCTGATGATCTTCTCCGGCGTCGGCATCGGCGACTACAGCATCGACTATACCGATACGGACGGCCATAACCTCCACCTGGCCGAGCTGGAGCAGAGTCACGGGGATGTGCTCAAATGGCACGAGGTAGCGCTCGAGCAGCCGGTGACCGGCGGCACGCTGCGCATTCTCGGCAGGGGCAATGTCTGGCTCGGCGAGGTCGTGGCGAAGACAGAGGACGGGGAGACCATTGCGCTCAGCGCAAGCCATCCGGAGCTTGCGGATGAGCAGGACCTGTGCCCCAAGCGCCAGACCTTCATGAACTCCAGCTACTTCGATGAGATCTACCACGCCCGCACAGCCTGGGAGCAGCTCAACGGCGTGTATCCCTACGAGATCACGCACCCGCCGCTCGGCAAGGCAATCATCGGCCTCGGCATCAAGCTCTTCGGCATGACGCCCTTCGGCTGGCGCTTTTCCGGGACGCTCTTCGGCGTGCTGATGCTGCCGATCCTCTACTACTTTGCCAAAAAACTCTTCGGCGGACGCATCACGCCCGCCGCCTGCATGATCCTGATGGCGACGGATTTCATGCACTTTGTCCAGACGCGCATCTCCACGATCGACACCTACGCCGTCTTTTTCATCCTGCTGATGTACCTGTACATGTATCTGTTCGTCAGCGAGGGGCGGCTAAGAGACCTCGCCCTGTGCGGGGTGAGCTTCGGCCTCGGCGCCGCGAGCAAGTGGACCTGCTTTTACGCAGGCGCGGGCCTTGCGGTGATCTGGGCCCTGTGGGTGATCCGCGAGGCGCGGGCCGGGCGGCTGGATTTCCGGGGCTTTGTGAAAAACGCGCTTTTCTGCGTGGTGTTTTTCATCCTGGTGCCGGGCCTGATCTATTATCTGTCCTACATCCCCTACGGCGCTGCCCAGGGAAAGACGAATCTTTTCAGCCGCGATTACCTGAACATCGTGCTGGATAACCAGCGCTATATGTTCAACTACCACTCCCAGCTCGTCGCCACCCATCCCTATTCCTCCCACTGGTACCAGTGGCTGCTGGATATCCGGCCCATCCTCTATTATCTGGACTATCTCGCGGACGGGCGGACGGTGAGCTTCGGCGCCTTCGTCAATCCCGTGCTCTGCTGGGGCGGACTGCTGGCACTGTTCGTGCTGGGCTACCTCAGTTCTGCGCGGCGGGATAAGGTGTCGGCCTTCATCCTGCTGGGGTATCTGGCCCAGCTGTTGCCCTGGGTGCTGGTGCCGCGCCTTACCTTCGCCTACCACTACTTCCCCTGCACCGTGTTTCTGGCCCTGGCTCTGGGCCGCTGCTTTGATTTGATGGAGCGCAATGTCCGGTACGGAAAGCTGTATGTGGACGGCTTCGTGCTGCTGAGTACCGCGGTCTTCGTGATGTTCTTCCCGGTGCTGGCGGGAATCCCTGTCGGCCGCAGCATATTAAGATCCTGGCTGCCGACCTGGCCGTTTTAACATTCAATTGCGAATATGATTCGCAATTGATAACTCGCGTTTATCGCACGCGGCTTGCGGGAGATAAGCCGCGTTTGGTCGACGCGAGACGTCGCTTTGCTCCGTTCAAGGTGTTTTTGAGGCGGCAAAGCTGCCCCAAAAACGGATTGTATTTGTTTTTCGCCTTGCGAGGCGAAAAATCAGAGGAGAGGGCTCCTCTGAACTCCTCCGGCAAAAACCAAGATATAAAGGGGAATACCTGTATGAAAACACTCACACTCGGAAAAACCGGCCTTGTCGTCACCAAGACCTCCATGGGCTGCCTGCCGGTGCAGCGCTGCGACAAGGACTACGCCGTGAAGCTCCTGCAGGCGGCCTACGACGGCGGCATCCGCTACTTCGATACCGCCAACGCCTACACCGACAGCGAGGAGAAGATCGGCCTTGCGCTCAGCGACGTGCGCGATCAGATCGTGATCTCCACCAAGAGCGCCGCGCGCGACAAGGCGGGGGTACTCGCCCACATCCAAAACAGCCTCAAGATGATGAAGACTGACTACATCGACCTCTTCCAGTTCCACCAGGTGCCGGAGGTGCCCGACCCCAACGATCCGGACGGCGCTTACGCCGGGGCACTGGAGGCGAAGGCGCGCGGCTGGATACGCCACATCGGCGTCACCACCCACCGCGTCCAGGTGGCGGAGGACTGCATCAAGTCCGGCTGGTTTGAGACCCTGCAGTTTCCGTTCAGCTACATTTCCTCCGAGCGCGACCTAGCCCTCGCCGAAAAGTGCAAAGAGGCCGATATGGGCTACATCGCCATGAAGGGCCTCGCGGGCGGCATGCTCACCAATGTGCGCGCCTGCCACGCCTTTATGAACCTCTACGACAACGTGGTCCCCATCTGGGGCATCCAGAAGATGGAGGAGCTGAAAGCCTGGCTCGACGCCGCCGAGGAAGACCCGCACATGGACGCGGAGCTGGACGCCTTCATCAAAAAAGAGCGCCAGGAGCTCTCCGGCTCCTTCTGCCGCAGCTGCGGCTACTGCATGCCGTGTCCCGTGGGTATCGAGATAAGAAACTGCGCGCGCATGAACATGCTTCTGCGCCGATCCCCCTGGCAGCAGTACATGACGCCTGAGTGGCAGGCCAAGATGAACAAGATCGAAGACTGCCTCGAGTGCCGCTCCTGCGCCTCCAAGTGTCCCTACCAGCTCGACACCCCGAATCTCCTAAAGTATATGCTCAAGGATTACCGGGAGTTTTACGAGGAACATAAGGATCTTCTGTGATGCAAAGGGCGTGTTGCAAAATACCAGTTTTTCGCAAAAACACAGCCTTATGAGCGTAGGGGAGGGGCGCCTGTGCCCTCTATGGGTATGCCCCTCCCGCGCACGACAAGCCTAAACTACGAAAAAATGTACGGCGATTTCGTAAAATGCTACGATTTCGCCGTACATTGCTTTATAATGGTTGCGTTGTACTGCCGGGAGGGGCATACCCATAGAGGGCACAGGCGCCCCTCCCCTACGGTATTCATGAACAATTATGCTAAAAGTGAATTTTGCAACGCGCCCTTCGTACTTCTTGACAGGCAGCGTTATTCGGGAAGGACAGGCATGAAGGTGATCCCGTGCTCGCGCGCGAATGTATCCGCATAGCTGGTTTCAACGCCGAGGATCGTCAGATCCTCGAGGCCGTCGAAGGCATCCGGGCTGATACCCGTGACCTGCGGCGGAATATGGATGTAGGCGAGGTTCGGGCAGTCTGCAAAGGCCCTGGGGCCGATGGAGACCGCGTTATCGGGCAGCTTCACATAGCGGAATGCGCCGCCGCTGAATGCCTCCTTCTCGATAGCGGTCAGCTCTCCGGGCAGAACAAGGTCGGGGCAGGTAAAGGGCATATCGTTTGTAAACAGCTTGATGCGCGCGTCCTGATCCTGGATATAACCGTCCATGCGCATACCGCTGCCGCGGGAGGCGTTGAACACGATCTTGTAAGAGCTGTTGCCGACGTAGCCGTAGTATTCGCCGGGGCCCTCCGTGTTGATACACAGCTCGCCGTCGCCGGTAATAATATAGGATACCGTTACCGCTGCTCCCTCCGGGATGGGCAGAGGCTTTGAAAGCGGCACCAGGTAATAGCCGGGATCGCCGATCTGAAGCTCCGCTGTGCTGCCGGCGGAACCGCAGGACACGGTAAAACTGAGATTTACGGAAGCAGTCTCACAGAATACGCCGATCGCCTGAATCTCTTCTCCTCCGTCCACGCTGAACACCTGTGAAATCGCTGTGCCGCCGTCGACTATCCAGCACCACAGCGGGGGCGCATTGTCGTAGGCATAACAGTGGTCATAGCGCGATACCTGCGTATCGTATCCAAAGGCTACCGGCGCGAGACTCTTGTCATAATAGGACATCCAGAAGTACCCGGCGTAGTTGTAGCCGTCGACGCCCCAGCTGTTGCGGATGAGCCAGGCGCCGTCACCCTCAGGTGTGCCCGGGGAGAAGCTGCCGACGGGGAAATCGTCATCCCAGCCGACGATGGCGATGATGTGGTTGGTGCCGGGAGAGGCGGCGGAATAATAATAGGAATTGTTGGCGGCGCTGTAATACCGTTCATCGGAGTTATAAGCGCCCGCGACCGCGCCATGATCCAGAATGGCGCTCTTGACGGAAGCCCTGTTGTTCAGATCATACATGTATAAGTTTGTGATCTGACAGCAGCCGGTACGTCCGGCGGCGGCAGAGGGCGCATACCCGGCGGCGGAGCTGTAGGGGGCTTCGGACTCCGAAACGGGGCCGAGCATGTTTGTCAGGCTCAGGCCGGCGTTAAGGGGACTTCCGCCCACGTAAAGATAATCCGCACCGTTGAGGTCAATACTGTCGCCTTCGTTGCAGCCCTTTTCATCGAAGAAGTCATGGTAGGTAAAATAGGCCAGGTGCAGCTCGGACAGGTCGATGTCGGTGTCTGCGCTGCCGTCATGAATCAGATCCGCCTCCACCGCCGCAACGGACGCAAAGGACCAGCAGGTGCCGTAGGGGTTCTGATTGCGCACCGGGGGCAAAACGCCCTTTTCATATCCGTTGTAAGATGCGGGGAGCGAGGCACGGGGAACAGGCGCATAGCTGAAATCGGGAACAGGACCGAAGGCGTCTTCGGGAATCATGGGCAGCGGCGGAATTTGGATACGGCCCAGAACGTTGACCGTGATCACCGGCGGCTCGACGCCTTCCGCGAGGCTCTCCCCTTCAAGCGCGGGAACAAAGTGGAAGACATCCAGATCCTCGTCGTAGTCTTCAAGACATTGCCAGGCGGCGTCGATGCGCTTTGTCACCGCGGGCTCGACACGGCGGATCAGGACGGCATTGTCGTCGCCCCGCTCGAAGAAGACGGTGCCGCCCATGCAAACGGTGAGCTGTGCGGGAAATTCCTTTTCCAGCTCGATCAGGGCATATTTGTATGGTGTGTCGATCACGATCGGGGAATCCGGGCCTTCAAAGCCGACGATGACATCATCTGACCAGACCTGCGTTTCAAGCTCTGCGGCCCAGGCGGAAGAGGCAACGCACAGGCAGAATCCGAGACACAGCAGCAGGGTGAACGCCTTGCGCAGCGTATTGTTCATCCAGATTCCTCCCAATATTGAATAAGCGAAAAGGTATATATTGAATATAATCTGAAACAGAGGGCTTGTCAAGATTCGCTGTGCGGTGTCGCCTTATAGTCGTTCAGGTGAGAAGGGCGTTATTTCTCAAGCAGCCATCGGATCAGCAGATACAGCAGGTACAGGATTCCGAGAACAGCGGAGGCCGCGAGAAAACCGACAGCGCCGTAGACGATGTCGGCCAGCTCCATGCCGCCGGTGCCGGTCATTTTTTGTCCGATCTCAATGGCGAAGGTGACAAACATCACCGTCATAAACGTGAGCAGCCACGCCATGAGGCCCGCTCTGTGTTTCCGGGTTAGGAAGATGAACAGCGGCAGGATCAGCAGGAAAAACAGCAGGCCGAACCCGCCGACAACGACAAAGTGCATCTCCTTGTCCGTGAGCGGAGAGGAGAAGGTACGGTTATAATCCGCCACCGCATCATGTACGCGGGCAATAAACACAACCAGCTCATACAGCCAGTCCTTCAGTTTTTCCACGGCTGTCACCTCCCCTTACAGTTTACCGCCGCAGGCGGGAGATATTACGCGAAACGCGCGCGCAGCTTCTCATTGAGCTTGCGGTAGATGCGCTCGACAAACCAGGGCTCCGAGGAGGCCAGCAGCGCCTCATCAAGGCCGAACCAGCGCACGCCGCTGTTTTCCTCTTCGCAGACGGTGAGCGCGTCCCGGTCGTCCGCGTCCATGAGATAGGTGACGTTCAGGTGCAGATGGCTCGGCACATAGGTGCCGTGCTTTTCGTGGCCGTCCACGGTGAGGGATTCCAGGGAGAAAATGTCTTTGCTCAAAAGCCTGGCGGATTTCACGCCGGTCTCCTCCCGCACCTCGCGCAGGGCGACACGGGCCAGGTCCTCATCCCCGTCGGCATGTCCGCCGGTCCAGGACCAGGAGTCGTAGATTTTATGATACGCCATCAGCACCCTGTCCCGCGCGGGATTGACCACCCAGGCCGAGGCCGTCATGTGGGCGACAAGATTGCTGCGGTAAAAGGCGTCGTCGTTTTTTGAGAGGAAATCGAGGATCAGCGCCTTGTCGGCCTCCTCCTGTTCGTTGAAAGGGATATAGCTTTGGATCGCCTCGCGTATGTCCATGCTTCAGCCTCCGATCAGATCCAGATAGGTGTTTACGTCAAAGTCCCGCACCGGCTCATCTTTTCGCAGATAGAGCGGATGATGGGGGTGTCCCGCCTTGGAGCATTTGCCCGCGCACACCCAGCGCGCGCCGTACTCCTCCCCCACCGAGACCATATCCCGCACGCAGTCCGGCAGATAGGGCCGCTTTTCGATCACCGCGCCCCAGGCCGCCCAGACAGTGGGGCGGCAGCCCCCGTCCACCCGGGAAAGGACATAGCGGAAAGCCGCCATGTTTTCCCGATGCAGGCGCTCATTGAGCGTGCGGTCCATGTCGTCGGGCCGGGTCGCGCGCTGGGCATAGACATTGAACATGATGAAGCTGTCAAAGCCGTTGAAGTCCGCGATACGCTGGACGGACTTGAGGGTGTTGTCCAGATTGCCGGGCTCGGCAGTGGAGGGGTTGACGCCGATGCAGATGAGAGGGTTTGCGCCAAGAGTGCCGAGTATGTAACGGTATTCGGTGTAAAAATCGGGCACATAGAGCCAGCGGCTCCTGTCGTAGCTGTCCCCCTGGCCGGACAGGGTCAGGGCCGTTTCAAACGACAGCAGCTCCACCGTCTGGCTTGCGCCGCTCGGGATGTGCATGCGCGTCTCCTTTCAGTTGTCCGGCCCATACCAGGTCACCGCGACCTTCAAACCGCCGTCATCATCGGCTGCGGCCGCAACAAGTATGGTCTTGCCGGTATAATCCGTGCTCTCATCATAGTGATAGGCATAACCGTTTTGCTCGTAAAAGGCCATCAGTCCCCCGCCGCTGTTCGCGCTTCCCTGACCGTACGGCTCAGGCTGCGTCATATAAGCGGGGCAGACCGTCCCCTTCTGTTTGTCGTACCAGAAGGGGACAGCCTCCTCCCCAAGCGCGGCGGGATCGATTGTCTCCCGTGCCGCAGTCTCGGCATCGCGCATGATGCGCAGATCCGTAAGCTCCAGGTCCCGCTCCTTTTTCAGGCTCAGGCCCGCCGCAATACCGATCATCACGCACAGGGCAAGGCCGAGCAGCACCACAACGCCGCTCCCCTTTCCGCCGTGCTCCGCGCTCTCCTCTGTCGGGCAGAGCAGCGGGGTCTCTCCCTCGCAGACGGCGGCGGCCAGGCCCAGGAAAAGCCAGAAATACGGCGCCGTATTGAAAACGGAGTTGCCGACAAAGGCGGACATCAGATACGCCGCCGTCATGCCGGCGGCGGCCAGCACCGTGGGCTTGAGCCGCTTGAGCCGCCGCCATTGATGGACGATCAGCGTGATGAGCGCCGCAAGGTACAGCACAAGCGCCGGGATACCCAGATAGCCCGCGACCGCCAGATATTCGTTGTGCGGGCGCTTACCTTCCGTAATGGCATTTTTGCCGACGAAGCCCTCCGGTCCGTAGCCGAAGACAGGACGTTCGGAGATCCTCTGCAGGGTGTCCCGCCAAAGCGCAAGCCGTCCTGTACCGGCGCTGCCGACGTCCTCGGTACGGGCGGCGATCTTTGCAAGATCGCGGCCAAGCTCGGTGAAGTTGTTCAGGAGCTTTCCCCCGGCGGGCACGAAGGCGAAAAAGCAGATCCCCGCCAGCACCGCAAGCGCCAGCACCAGCACCGCCGCGCGTTTGTTGACCTTTCGCCCGGAGCAGCCATAGAGCAGCAGCATCACCGGCACGGAAAGGGCCGCCGCAAGGATGGCCCCGAAGGTGTCGTTGACAGCCAGGGCATAGGCCAGAAATACCGCGAGGGCAAGATACAAAACCCGCTGTCCCTTTCTGCACGGGCGGTCAAACAGCAGCAGGCCGACCATATCGGCAAAGGCCATGCACAGCATATAGCCGAAATGGTTGAACTGGTTGAACACCACAGCCCGGTGCGAGGCGAAGACATAGTCGAGAAAGGCAGGGTGTGTCTTCTCCTGGACGATCATGAGCAGCGCCATCAGGCAGATCACGCCCGCGAACGCCCACAGGATATGCCTGCGCCAGGACTCCTTCCGCACGACGGAAGCGCAGAGGAAAACGCTGCCGTAAATGAAGAAGCTGGCAAGGCCGTCGCGGAAGTACGAAGAGCCGGTGACGGCGTTATACAGATAATCCGACGCCGCCGAGGAGAGCACCGCCCATGCCAGCATCGCCGCCAGCAGATAGAACCAGGGCTGCTCCTTTACGGATGCGAGGCTGAAAAACCGCTTTTGCGAAAACGCCAGGCACAGCAGCATGTAAAGCAGCGTGATCGCGCCGAGGGTAAAAAACATGGTCTGGTACGCCTCCAGCGCAATCGTGTTGTTGACATAACCGTACAACAGACCGTGGCTCAGGATCTCGTCTTTGGTGAGATATTTGCCCAGCGCGCCCTGAATGACGAATACAATGCCTGCCGCCGCCGGCAGCATGCACCACAAAAGCAGGATGCAGTATGCGCCGCGTTCGGCGTGCTTTAGGAAATACTCCGCCGTGCGGCTGACGCGCTTGTGCGCTGCCTGCGTCTGTTTTACGCTTTCGTCCATTGTCCTATCCTCCGTTTCCGGGAATCAAAAGCTCGATCATATATGGAGAATGAGCTTTGCCACATAGATATAGATGAGCAGGGACACCGCGTCCGTCACCGTGGAGATGAGCGGGTTTGCCATGACGGCGGGGTCCACGCCCAGCTTCTCGGCCAGGATCGGCAGCATCGAGCCGACGCTTTTCGCAAAAAGGACGATGAACACGATGGACATGCTGACCGTAGCCGCCACCGGCACCGTGACCGCATCGTTGTGCAGCAGCATGCCGTCAAGCAGCAGCATCTTCACAAAGTTTACAGCAGCCAGGGCAATGCCGCAGAGAAACGCGACCCGCAGCTCACGCCACACCACGCTCAGCGCGTCGCGCGGCTCGATATCGCCCAGCGACAGGGCGCGGATGACCGCGGTGGAGGCCTGGGCGCCGGAGTTGCCGCCGGTGCCCATGAGCATGGGGATGAAGGCGACCAGCCCCGCCTGTACGGCGAGCATATCCTCAAAGGAGGTCAGGATCATGCTGGTGAAGGTGGCCGAGAGCATGAGGAACATGAGCCAGGGAATGCGGTTTTTCCAGATCTCCACAATGCCCGTGCGGGAATAGGGCTTGTCCGAGGGGAGCATACCGGCGAGCTTTTCCATGTCCTCGGTGGCCTCCTGCTCCATGACGTCCATAACGTCGTCGACCGTGACGATGCCCACAAGCCGCCGCTCGTTATCCACGACCGGCAGGGCCATCAGGTCGTAGTCGGCAAATTTCGCCGACACGCTCTCCTGGTCCTCGGTGGTGGAGGCAAAGACCACATTGGTCTCCATCAGGTCCTCGATGATGGTGTCGTCGCTTGACAGCAGCAGATCCTTCACCGTCACGATGCCCTCGAGCCGCCGGTCGGCCGCGATGACAAAGCAGACATAGATGGTCTCCTTGTCCTCGCCGATGCGCCGGATGCGGGCGATGGATTCCTTGACGCTCATGTATTTTTTGAGATCCACAAACTCGGCCGTCATGATGCTGCCGGCGGAGTTTTCCGGATAGCGCAGATACTGGTTGATGAGGTTGCGGGTCTGGGGGGTGGCAGCGCGCATGACGCGCTTGACGACGTTTGCGGGCAGCTCTCCGACAATGTCCACCGCGTCGTCGACGTAAAGCTCCTCCATGATTCCGGCGAGCTCGGAGTCGGTGATGGAATTGATGATGCGCTCCTGCTCGGGCGCTTCAAAGTTTGCGAAAACGTCCGCCGCGGTCTCCTTCGACAGCAGGCGGAAGACCATGGGCATGCGGTTGTCGTCGATCCTGGAGAGAAATTCCGCCACGTCGAACTCGTTGAGCTCCTCCATGCGGCGCTGCAGCTCCTTCATGTCATGGCGGTCCAGCAGCTCCTCCAGCTGATCGGTCTGCTTTTCGACAAGGGACTCGTAATTCAGGCCCTCGCCCTGTTCAGGCTTTTCGTTTTCCTCCAACCGGAACACCTCCCAGTTATAACAGATTTAAATATTTTACCATGCCTTGGGGCTGATTACAACTTTTTTAATTTGCTTTCCGCTTTCCCATAAATGATTGCGGAATCAACAGCGCCAAACGCCCTTCTTCGCCACGTTACATAACTATAATGATCGTATCTTATGTAAACTCTGGAGGGCATAGACATGGATCTTGGGGGACAGGGAAAGGCTGCCGGGCTGCGCGCTGCGGCGGAGGGTATGGACAGGCGCTTTTTTCTAGCCGGGCGGGCGGGGCTGTATCTGCTCATGGGCGGGATCATGGCCTGCGCGCGCGTACTGTCGGGCGGCGCGCCCTTCGGCATGGCGATGGTGGCCTGCTCCGGGGCGGGCTTAAGCGGAGTGTTCGCGCTGCTGGGGGCGTCCCTGGGCTATCTTCTGAGCGGTGGGCTTGAATGGGGCATCCGCTATATTGCGGCCTCGGTGCTGGTGTATACCATCGCCTTCGTCTTTCATGAGTCCGGCGCGTATAAGAGCGAATACTTCATGCCCGCCGCAGCGGCGCTCGTGATGGGCCTGACGGGCTTTCTGGGCAGCTTTGCCTTCGAGGGCGGGGCGGCGCCGGTGATGGCGGAGCTTTTCCTGGAGCTGACGCTGGCCTTCGGCGGGACCTACTTTTTCCGCGACGCGCTGGACGCAACGCTCCGTACCTCGGAGACCGCGGAGCTCAGGCACTCGGTTTCGCTGATGGTGCTGGCCTCCTGCGCGCTGATGGCTCTGTCGCGGGTGGTCCTCTTTGGCGTGGTGTCGCTGGGGCGATTTCTTGCGCTGCTGCTGGTGATGACCTCTGCCATGAAGGGCGGCATGCTCACGGGCGCCGCGGTGGGGACGGTGCTGGGCCTTTCGATGGATCTCTCCTCCGACGGGCCGCTCTACTACACCATGTCCTACGCCTTCTCAGGGCTGCTGTCGGGCGTATTCGGGCGGCACGGGCGCGTGGTGTACGTGCTGTCCTTCGTCCTCGCGGGGGCGCTCGCGACAGTGTGCGCGTGGGGCTATGTCCAGCCGGTGAGCGCCTTGTTCGAGACCTTCTGTGCCTCGGTCATCTTCATGATCCTGCCCGCCTCGCTCCTGAACCGCGTGGGGGTGGTGCTCCAGTGCATGGACCGGGGCTGCGGAGAATCGGGCCTCAGGCGCTTTGAGGCCTCGCGCCTGCACAAGCTCAGCGAGGCCTACGGGGAGCTGTTTGAGACCGTGCGCAAAAACGTGACCGCGCCGGTCAACGACGAAAACATCGCCCGCATTTTCGACCGGGCCGCCGACGAGGTGTGCGTGGGCTGCCGCTTTAAAAACCGCTGCTGGAACGCGGAATACGTGGACACCCTCTCCGCCCTCAACGACGCGACAAAGGCCATGGTCGAGCACGGCAGCCTCGCGGTGGAGGATCTGCCCGGCTACTTCCGGGAAAAGTGCGTGGGCCTGCCCGCCTTCGTCGCCGCCGTGAACGGGGAGCTGCGCGGCATGAGCTACCGGCGGCAGCTTCGCGCCCGGCTTGCGGAGAACCGGAGCGTCGCCTGGGGACAGTTTGCGGACGTGTCCCAGCTTTTGGAGCGCTTTGCCGCCGAGCTCGGCAGCGTCAGCGGGGCCGACCCCCTGGTCGAGCGCCGCCTGCTGCGCTATCTCAGGAGCCTGGAGATCGACGCGGACGCCGCCGTCTACCGGGACGGGGGCGGGAGGCTTCGCATCGTGATCGAAAGCGGACGGCTGTCGCCCCTGCTGCATGAGGAGGGGTATCTCGAAAAGCTGTCGGAGATCGCGGGCGTGCGCCTGTGCCAGCCGGTCAGGCCGGAGGAGGACGCCTCGCGTCTGGAGCTTCTGGAGGCCGAGCCCCTTGCGGTCTCTGTCGGCATTGCGGCGATGAAGAAGCAGGGCGAAAAGGTCAGCGGCGACCGGGGGACGTATTTCAAAACCGACGCCGGTGTCCTGTGCGTCATCCTCTCCGACGGCATGGGCTGCGGGGACGAGGCCGCCGAGGACAGCCGCCGCGTCATCGGCATTTTGGAAAAGTTCCTGCGCGCCGGGATGGAACCCGCCGTCGCCATGAAGCTTTTAAACTCGGTCCTCCTTCTGCGCGACGCGGAGAGCTGGGGCTTTGCCACGGTCGATCTCATGTGCGTGGACCTCTTCACGGGCCAGACGAGCTTCTATAAATACGGGGCGGCGCCGTCGTATGTGCTCGCCGGAAGGAACATCCGCCGCGTCAAGGGCGAGACCCTGGCCGCGGGTCTCTCCGCTGGGGAGGGCACAGCGCCCGATGTGGTGCGCATGCGCTTAAAGCCCGGCTGCACCGCCGTCATCGCCACCGACGGCGTGATCGCGGATGCCGAGGATGAGTGGCTAAAGAACCTGCTCCTGCAAGGCTTCGACGACATGAAGGGCCTTGCCCGCGCGGTACTCAAGCAGGCCGAAGAGCTGTACGGCGCGCTCGACGACATGACGGTCGTGACCGTGCGGGTGGAGGAGCGGCCATGATCCGCCCGCCGAGTCCCCTTCGCTCCTTCGCCGGGCGGCTGAAGGGGCTGTTCGTCTCCCGCGCGCCCCGGCGCACACTGCCGCCGCGTCTCAGGGGAAAGCTCCGGCGCGCGGTGGTGGTGCCGACGCCGGACCCCATGTTCTCGGAGGCGGTCTTTATTCTGCGCGACGAAGCCCTCAGAGAGCCCGGCGTCAGCCGGGAGGAACTGCTGCGCCAGGCGGCCCGCGCCGCCGAGAGCTATACCGAGGACGCCCTGCCCGGCATGGAGCGCGTGAGTCTGCGCCCGCTCGCCGCGTTTCTCCTGGGCGCGGCGGTGACCCTCGCGGTGCTGTGGGCCGTGGGAATGCTGTAATTGCCTCCCCTGAAAGGGGAGGTGGTTTCGGCGCTCGCGGCGAAACCGGAGGGGTCGTCTCTCGATCGGCTGAACCCCTCAGTCCGGACGCTGCGCGTCCAGCCAGCTCCCCTTGCAGGGGAGCCAAGTGTTTTCATTTACTTCATTCCCCGAATATGCTATAATATCCTTATATAGAAAGAAAGGGAGTGCTGACCATGCGGCTGCAATTTGACGTGAGCAAGACCTATGCCATCGCGCTCGAGGGCGGTGGGGCCAAGGGCGCCTATGAGATCGGCGTTTGGAAGGCGCTGGACGAGGCGGGTGTGAAATATAACGCGGTGTCCGGCACCTCTGTCGGGGCGCTCAACGGGGCGCTGATGGCCATGCGCGATCTTCCGCGCGCCATAGAATGCTGGCGCAACATCCACCCGTCCCAGGTCATCTCCTTGGGCAGTCTGGACGCCGGGACCTTCAAGAACCTGCTGGAGGGCAAATTGGATGCCGACGACTGGCCGGAGCTGCTGCCCCAGGCGGTGGATATCATCCTCAACCGCGGGCTCGACGTGTCGCCGCTTCGCGCCTGGGTACGCAGCGTTGTGGACGAACACAAGCTCAAGACCTCGGACGTGGACTTCTATATCTCCACCGTCTCCCTCACCGACCGCAAGGGACTGGAAGTGCATGTAAACGAGCTGCCGGAGAATGAAATCTGTGACATGCTCCTGGCCTCGGCTTACCACCCGAGCTTCCGCCTCGAAAAGCTGGGCGGCAAGTTCTACGCCGACGGCGGCTTTGTGGACGCCATCCCCCTGCACGCGCTGGTGAAACACGGCTACAGGGACATTATCGCTGTGCGCCTGCCGAGCCTTGGCGTGGAGAAGCGCTTCAAGATTCCCGACAACGTAAACATCACCACCATCCGCACCTACGCCGATCTCGGCCATGTGCTGAACTTCACCGCCGAGCAGGCAAGGCGCGACATGGACATCGGCTATATGGACGCGCGGCGCGTGCTCTACGGCCTTTGCGGGCGACAGTATTACATAGACCGCAGCCTCACCGAGCACGATGCGCTGGAATGGCTCATCGCCCACAGAGGGGAGTCGGCGGGAAGCCTAAGGGATTATCTGGAAACAGAGCTCCCGTACACGGCCCAGCAGCTGGAGGCGGCGGGCACAGACTATTATGATCTGATGCTGGCCCTGGTCGAGCAGCGGGCGGAGCGGCAGAATCTCCCGAAGCTCAAGGTATACAGCGACAAGGATTTATTGAAGCTGGTGGAATAAACATATACTGTCGATTTTGTCATCCTGAGCGTCAGCGAAGGATCTTTACAGTCTCCGATACCGGGGTATCAAAGATCCTTCGCTTACGCTCAGGATGACATTTTTTATTATGCGTATCGGCTTTAATCAGCTAATCCCGTCATTGCGAGCCAGTGCGCACACTGGCGTGGCAATCCGCCCGCCGGAGGCCCTTAACAACTCAGAAATCAAACCTGGCCGCTGGGAGTACGGATTGCCACACCAGTGACATCGGTCACTGGTTCGCAATGACAGACTGGGAACTGGTTCTTGCTGAGTTAAGCCGATACCCATATTTTTTATTTTCCCTGAAACATTTTCCCTTCCCGATCCGTTTATATAGGTGAGTACGCTATCAAACGCGAAAAGGAGAAACCCATGAAGAGAAAGATATCTGGTCTGATCCTGGTCCCGCTCCTGAGTTTCACCATTCTGGGTGGAACAGTGGAGGCCGCGCCGGTGCAGAAGCCCTGGCCCACCCATGCCCCGGAGGCCACGCCCTATGTGCGGGTCTACAACGCCGAGGACTTTCCCAAGGCTGAGGAAGCGGAAACTGTGGTCTTTGAAAGCATAGAGGACTTGTGGGGACACCTCTATACGCAGTTCGGTCACTTCTACGCCAAGAGCGACGAATTGGAGATGTTCCGCTCTCTCCCGCAGGATGAACCGTATCCCTTCGTCCCGCACAGCGTCCGCTTTGAGCTGGACGAGGGCGAGGCCATGCGCATGGCACGGTACTTTGACGCCCTGGACGGCTGTGAGGCGAAGGTGATCGCCCAGCACACGCTCCAGGATGGCCTGGATACCTGGGACTACCTGACCGTCGTGACCATGACCCCGGCGCGCTTTTTTGAGCTGAGTGAGGAAGCGGGAGAGCCTTTTTCGTTCGAGCAGCTCTATGACGGGGTACGCGAGCGCTTCGACGTGGACTACTGGCCGGGCGGCCTCTATGAACAGACGGAGGAAGACCTGAAAGTCTATGAAAAGCGCGGCTGCTTTTACTTTGAGAGCGAAACCCTCGAAACGCTTGAAAAGCTTTCCCGGGACGAGGTCTGCGACTTCACCCTGCGGGAGTACACTCCCGACGGATGGGCGCAGGACGGGCTGATGCTTGCACAAGTCCTGTGGGCCGGGGGCATCGACTCGGATCTCTACATACGCCATGACAAAGCGGAGAGCGTGTGCGTGGTGTGTCTGACGCCCGCGGAGCTGTCCTTTTGGAGCGAAAAGCTGCCGGGGCGCTATCTGGTGAGGCTCAGAGAAGCGGATGAGCTGGCACAGACAGAGCCTGACTACAGACTGCCCTTCGGCCCCAACAGGGAGGTGTACGAGGGATGAACGAACGCGCCGTACTGCGTGAGCTGAAAGCCGGGGACACCGGGGCGCTTTCGGAGATCATCGGCTTTTATACGCCCTACCTCTACACCATTGCCTCCAACATCATGGACCCGCCGATGAGCCGCGAGGACGTGGAGGAAACCGTCTCCGACACCTTTGTCCGGCTCTGGGAGCACCGGGACGAGGTCACGCCCGGTAAATTAAAGCCCTGGCTTGCCGCCGTTGTGCGCAACTGTGCAAAGGATGTCCTGCGTTCCCATAAGCTCCACGCGCCGCTGGACGACGACGTACTGGAAATCGCCGTGCCGGACGGCATGGAGGAAAGCGTCCTGCGCGAAGAGCTCACAGCAATTGCCCGCGAGGCGGTGGACTCTCTCGGTGAGCCCGACAGCGAGATTTTCAAGCGCCACTATTTTCTCTATCAGAAGACCGATGAAATTGCCGCCGTGCTCGACATGAACGCCGCCACGGTGCGCACCAGGCTACGGCGCGGGCGGGAACGCCTGCGGGAGTACTTCGGCGAAAGGGGGTACAGCTGTGCAGATCCGAATCTCTGATCTCATGGACGAATGCTGCCCGACGGACGTAAGTCTCGGGGCAGACGATAAAGATATGGCCCGGCGCGTAAATGCGTCCGTCATGGCAAAAATCGGGGCGGAGCAGCCGAAGCCCCACAGGAAAGCAAAGCGGACACTGCGCACGCTGCTGCTCGTCGCCGTGATCGCGGCCCTGATGGGCACCGCGGCCTACGCCGCCTCCGGTTGGTTCATGGGCCTTAAAAAGGCCGAGGAGCCTGTGACGGGCCATTACCGCGCGGTGGACAAAGACGGCAATCTTAAGACCGACTACAAGCTCAGCTTCCCCGACGCGGGGATGGTGCTCACGTTCGAGGGCCCGGTCGAGCGCTCCAATCAGCCCGAGTTTCGCTGCTTCTACCTCCCGAGCGAGGCAGACTTCGGCTTCACCGACAAAGACGGCTGGGCGACCTATCTCTCCGATCAGGGCGAGGGCTCCAGCATCCCCTATATTGTGGGCGCATCGAATGTGCGTGCGGGCAACCACCGCCGCATCATCAACGGCGAAGTCACCACCGTGAAGGAAGAAATCTGGGGCGACTGGCAGGTGACGGAGCTTACAAGCGACTACACCCACTGCACCCAGCGCTGGAACTATGAGCGGGCAAATTACGTCCTGCTTTTCAACAGTGAAAAGGGCTGGCTTGTCATGATCAGCGGCACGGACGATCTCGACACGCTCGAGCACATCGCGCGCGAGCTGGAGATCCGCGACAGCGGCGAGCCCGCCTTCTCCGGCGAGGACAGCGCCATCGAATCCATCGGCATCCTTGACCCGGGAAGAGGATGAGCACTTTTCGTCCCCCCTCCGCATAGTCTGGTAACAGATTGTCAGCGGAGGGGCTTTTTTATGACTTCAACCTTCCTGTGGGCTCTCGCGGGTACACAGTTTATTTTTCTCATGACGACGCTCGGCGCGTCGCTGGTGTTCTTCCTGCGCTCTTCAGCGCCGCGCTTTCAGACCGTTCTGCCCGGCTTTGCGGGCGGGGTGATGGCGGCGGCCTCGGTGTGGAGTCTGCTGCTGCCCGCCATCGAGCAGGTAAGCGCCGAAGGGCGGCTGCCCGCGTGGCTGCCCGCGGCGGCAGGGCTTGTGCTCGGCGCGCTCTTTCTCACGGCGGCGGACGCCCTGCAGGGCGGCGCGCGGGGGCGGGACCGCATGCTCTTTACCGCCATCACGCTCCACAACATCCCTGAGGGCATGGCGGTGGGCCTCGCCTTCGCCCTCGCCGCCGACGGGGAGGGGCTGGCCGCGGCGCTGGCGCTTGCCCTCGGCATCGGCATACAGAACTTTCCCGAGGGAGCGGCGGTGTCTCTGCCGCTTCGCAGCCGGGGCATGGGGCGGGGCAAAGCGTTTCTCTGGGGCATGGGCTCCGGCGCGGTGGAGCCGGTATTCGGGATGCTGGCGGTGTTCGCCGCCTCGCTCATACACCCCGCCATGCCTTGGCTCCTGAGCTTTTCCGCCGGGGCCATGCTCTATGTCACGGCGCACGAGCTCTGTCCCGAGGCCGCCGACCGGGCCGGGTCGCTTGCCTTCATCGGCGGCTTCGCGCTGATGATGGCGCTGGACGTTGCGTTAACATAGACAAATTTGCATGGTAATTCTTGTGAAGTTTTCACAAGATCGCCCTTGCCTTGTGATAAACTTGTCATGAAAAATTACGAAAATTTCCGATGAAAAAAGTAGACACCGCTCCTGTTCTTATGATAATATAAGTAAGTAAACTCCGTACCACGTAAAATGTAACGAGGTGAAGTGTATGGCATTTAAATTTAAGGGCGGTGTCCATCCCGATTACCGGAAGCATCCCGAGATTCCCGTGACCGTGATCGCACCGCCGCAGCAGGTCGTCATCCCCATGGCGCAGCACATCGGCGCCCCCTGCACCCCGCTGGTGAAAAAGGGCGACCATGTGAACATGTACCAGAAGATCGGCGAGAATTCCGCGCCTGTCTCCGCGCCCGTCCACGCCTCCGTCTCCGGCACGGTCGTGGCCGTGGAGCCGAGGCCCCATCCCCTCGGGGATATGGTCATGTCCGTTGTGATCGAAAACGACGGGCTTGACACACCCGAGCTCCTGCCGCCGCTGACCGAGGATCAGCTCAAAGACCCCCTGTCCATTCTCCAGCGCATCCGCGAGGCCGGTGTCGTCGGCATGGGCGGGGCCATGTTCCCCACCGCCTTCAAAATTTCCAGCGGCATCGGCAAGGTGGACACGCTCATCATCAACGGGGCCGAGTGCGAGCCCTACATCAACGGCGACCACCTCACCATGCGCTACCATCCGGACGAGCTTCTGAAGGGTATCGAGCTTGCCCGCATCGCGCAGGGTGTGAACAAGGTCTACTACGGCATCGAGAAGAACAAGCAGGACGCCATTGACCTGCTCAATGCTCACGGCGCGAAGGAGATGGGCATCATCATTGAGCCCGAGAGCACGCTCTACCCCCAGGGCGGCGAGAAAATGCAGATCAAGGCCATGACCAACCGTGAGGTCAAGCCCGGCGGGCTGCCCGCGGGCGTCGGCTGCTGCGTCATTTCCACCCGCACCGCGTATGCCATCTATCAGGCATGTTATGAGGGCAAGAGCGTAATCGAGCGCATCGTCACCGTCGACGGCAGCGCGATCAAGCTTCCCGTCAACGCCGTGATCCGCGTCGGCACCAGCTTCGGCTATATCGCCGAGCAGTGCGGCGGCTTTGTGCGCACCCCGCGCAAGATCGTCCTGGGCGGGCCGATGATGGGTATCTGCGCCACCACGCTCGACGCGGTCACCGTCAAGGGCACCGCCGGCGTCCTCTTCTTCACCGAGGATGAGGACCGCACCGTGGAGGAACCCACCTGCATCCGCTGCGGCAAGTGCATCAATGTGTGTCCCATGCGCCTTGAGCCGACCTACATGTACCAGTATTACAAGAAACGCGACTTTGAAATGCTGGAGAAGTACCACGTCACCGACTGCATCGAGTGCGGCAGCTGCACCTTCCGCTGCCCGGCGCGCATGCCGCTGACCCATGCATTCAAGACCGCCAAGCTCATGATCCAGGCCAAGAACGCCAAGGAGAAGGCCAAAGCGGAAGCCGCGAAGAAGGAGGCCGGAAAATGAACGAGAAGAAAGAACGCATGATCTTTGATGTCACGTACCAGCCCCAGGTACGCACCGTGCGCGACACCCAGCGCATCATGCTCGACGTGATCATCGCCACGCTTCCCATCGTGGGCTTCGGCGTGTACCGCTACGGCTGGCACGCGCTGCTGCTGGTGGTTTCGAGCATGGCCGCCGCCGTGTTCTTTGAGTGGGCCTACCGCAGGCTCCTCAAAAAGTCCATCACCATAGACGATCTGTCCGCCGCGGTCACGGGCCTGCTGCTCGTGATGGTGCTGCCCCCGCAGACGCCCGTGTGGATGGCGGTCATCGGCGACTTCTTTGCCATTGTCATCGTCAAGCAGCTCTACGGCGGCATCGGCAAGAACTTCTTAAACCCCGCCCTCGCGGGCCGCGCGTTTCTGACCGCGTCCTATTCGGGCGTGCTGACCGTCGTGGTCATCGACGGCGTCACCTCCGCCACCCCGCTGGGCTACCTCTACGGCGACGCGCCGATGCCCTTCACCCTGGCGCAGAGCTTCTTCGGCGCCATCCCCGGCAGCATCGGCGAGATCAGCTCCTTTGCCATCCTCGCGGGCGCGGCCTACCTCATCGCCCGCAAGGTCATCCGCTGGCGTATCCCGGCCTCCGTCATCGGCACCGTCTTCGTGCTGAGCTTTCTCGGCGGGCACGCGGGCTACAGCCGCTTTGAGTGGGCGCTGCAGAACGTTTGCGCGGGCGGCGTGATGTTCACCGGCATCTTCATGGCCACCGACTACTCTACCTCCCCCGTCACCATCAACGGCCAGATCATCTACGGCATCGGCATCGGGGCGCTGACCATGCTCATCCGCTACTTCGGCGGCTATGCCGAGGGCTGCTCCTACGCCATCCTCATCATGAACCTCACCACCTGGGCCCTTGACAAGCTCTGCCACCGCCGCCAGTTCGGCGTGTCCCGCAAAGACTTTTATCTGAGCAAAAAGGCGAAGAAGAACAAGGAGGCCGTGTCATGAATAAAATTCTGAAGCTTGCCCTCGTTCTTCTCGCCGTCAGCGCCATCGTCGCGGGCGTGCTCGGCGTCATCAACGAGCTGACCTACCCCGTCATCGACGCGCAGAAGCAGGCCAAGACCGCCGAGGCTTTCGCCAGCGTCCTCAAGGCCGACCGCTTCGACGAGATCGAGTTTGATAACCCCGACTTCCCCACCGTGCTCACCGTACATAAGGCGGAGGGTGTCGGCTACGTCGTGACCTCCAAGTTCTCCGGCGCGCAGGGCAACATCACCCTCGCCGTCGGCGTGGACAACGACTACAAGTGCACCGGCATCTCCGTCATCGAGCATTCCGAGACCTCCGGCCTCGGCGCCAACGCCGCCAGCACCGGCGAGGTCGGCGTGAACTTCCGCAAGCAGTTTGTCGGCCAGGACGAGAGCATCGCGCTCTCTAACGCCGGCGGCAGCATCGACGCCCTGACCGGCGCGACCATCACCTCCCGTGCCATCACGGAGGCCGTCGCGACCAGCATCCAGGCCGTCAAAACTCTGGGTTAAGGAGGGCTGAGAGAATGGACCGTAAAAAACAGTTTACCGAAGGCCTGATCACCAATAACCCCGTCCTTGTTCAGCAGATCGGCATGTGCGCCACCATGGCCATCACCACCACGCTCTTCAACGGCGTCGGCATGGGCCTGTCGGTGCTCATCATCCTCACCTGCTGCAACGTGGTTATCTCCGCCATCCGGCATATCATCCCGGGCGAAATTCGCCTTGCGATCTTCGTGGTCGTCATCGCGGGCTTCGTCACCATCGTGGACCTGCTGCTGCAGGCCTTCGTCCCCGCGCTGAGTGAAGCGTTGGGCGTGTTTATCCCGCTCATCGTCGTCAACTGCATCATCATCGGCCGCGCGGAGGCTTTCTGCCAGAAGATGCCCGTCAAGGACTCCTTCTTCGACGGTATCTTCCAGGGTCTGGGCTACACCTGCGTGCTGATCGTGATGTGCGTCGTGCGTGAGTTTCTGGGCTCCGGGCGCTTCGGCGGCGGCCTCATAGACATCTCCAACGGCTTCCGCTTCACCCTCGACGGCACCGGCGCCGGCATCCAGATCTTCCCCGAGAGCTACGGCGCATCCATCCTGTCCCTCCCCTTCGGCGGCTTCCTCACACTCGGTTTCCTGATCGCCGCCATGCAGTACGCGCTGAAAAAGGCCGAGGACAAGAAGGCCAAAAAAGCGGAGAAAGAGAAGGAGGCTGAGAAGTAATGCTTAGCAATATCATTCAGATCTCGCTGGGAGCGATCCTGATCAACAACTTCATCTTCTCCCAGTTCCTCGGCTGCTGCCCGTTTCTGGGCTGCTCCAACAAGGTGGACACCGCCCTCGGCATGGGCCTTGCGGTCGTGTTCGTCATGGGTCTCGCCTCCGCCATCTGCTGGGTCATCAACGAGTACATCCTCGTCGCCCTGCATCTGGAGTTTTTGCAGACCCTCGCCTTCATCCTGGTCATTGCGGCGCTGGTGCAGTTTGTGGAGATGTTCCTGAAAAAGATGGTCCCGTCGCTGTACTCCGCCCTCGGTATCTTCCTCCCCCTCATCACCACCAACTGCGCCGTTCTCGGCGTGGTGCTGCTGAACGTCCAGAACAACTACAACTTCATCGAGTCCCTGGTCTACGGCATCACCGGCGGCATCGGCTTCCTGCTCGCCATCGTCCTCTTTGCAAGCGTGCGTGAGCGCGTGGAGTTTGCCGAGTATCCCGAGTGCTTCCGCGGCTTCTCCATCTGCCTTGTCTCCGCCGCGCTCGTGGCGCTGGCCTTCATGGGCTTCAGCGGCATGGCCATCCCGGTATAAGGAGGGCGTGAAGCTATGAAAACGATACTTCTTTCCATGCTCGTCCTCGGTGTGCTGGGCGGTGTCTTCGGCGCGCTGCTGGCCTTTGCCTCCAAGATCTTCCACGTTGAGGTCGACCCCAAGCAGGCCGCCGTGCGTGAAGTCCTCGCGGGCGCCAACTGCGGCGGCTGCGGCTACCCCGGCTGTGACGGCTACGCCGCCGCGGTCGCCAAGGGCGAGGCCCCCTGCAACAAGTGCGTCGCGGGCGGCGCGGCAGTGGCCGAGAAAGTCTCCGAGATCATGGGCGTGTCCGCCGACGCTGCCGACAAAATGGTCGCCTTCGTCCCCTGCTCCGGCTGCGAGGGTGTGGCGGAAAAGCGCTTCAACTACACCGGCCCCATCGACTGCCAGGCCGCCATGCTCTTCGGCGGCAAGAGCAACAAGCTCTGCACCTTCGCCTGCATCGGTCTCGGCAACTGCGAGCGCGCCTGCCAGTTTGACGCCATGCATGTCGTAAACGGCATCGCGCATGTCGACCGCTCCAAGTGCGTCGGCTGCGGCGCATGTGTGGACACCTGCCCCAAGAACATCGTGAAGCTCATTCCCGACAGCCTCCGCATCCATCCCGCCTGCTCCAGCCACGACAAGGGCGGCGTCGTGATGAAGGTCTGCACGGCGGGCTGTATCGGCTGCATGAAGTGTCAGCGCGAGTGCCCGGCGGGCGCCATCGTCGTCAAAGACGCCCTGGCCGAAGTCGATCCCGAAAAGTGCATCGGCTGCGGCAAATGCGCCGAGGTCTGCCCGAGACACATCATCACGGACTTCACCGCGTAAAACATATCCTTATAGCAAAAAAGCTCCCGTTTTGGGAGCTTTTTTGTTATGTATTTTTATCATCCTGAGTGAAACGAAGGATCTTGCCTGATGATCACTCACTCGGTAAATCCGGCGTCCCTGGCTTTCTGGTACCACTCATCCGCCTTGGCGCTGTCCGCCGTCACGCCCTGACCGTTCCGGTACATATCGCCGAGCCCGTGCATGGCGGCCGCGTCTCCGGCGTCGGCGGCCTTCCGGAACCACGTCAGCGCCTGTGTGTAATCCTGCTCCACACCGTAGCCCAGATAATAGATCAGTCCCAGATTGCGCGCTCCGGCGCTGCTTCCGTTGTCCGCCGCCTTCCGAAGCCATTCTGTTGCGGCGGCCATATCCTGTTCCACGAGCTTGCCGTCGGCATACAGGATGCCGATGTTGTTCATTGCCGTGGCATCTCCGGCATCAGCGGCCTTTTGATACCAGCTCAGAGCCTCACGGCCGTCCTTCTCCACGCCGTATCCCTGCTCATACATCGAGCCGATCGCTGTCATTGCGGAGGGAATTCCCGCATCCGCCGCCTTGGTATACCAGCGCAGCGCTTCACGGTAATCCCGCTCGACGCCCATAGCCATGGCATAGTGATTGCCGACATTATACATGGCCTGTGCATCCCCGGCTTCGGCCGCCTTCCGATACCACGACAGCGCTTCCGTATTGTCTCCGGCTTCGGCCGCGGTCCGGCCGCGTTCGTACATCGCCGCGGCATCGTTCTCCGGTGCGGGCTCGCGCTCGGGCGCAGCTGCGGGCGTTGCTTCCGGTGTCGCCTCGGGCGCGGCCTTCGGCGTCGCCTCGGGCGTGGCCTTCGGTGTCGCCTCGGGCGTTGCTTCCGGTGTCGCCTCGGGCGTGGCCTCCGGTGTCGCCTCGGGCGTTGCTTCCGGTGTCGCTTCGGGCGTGGCTTCCGGTGTCGCTTCGGGCGTGGCTTCCGGTGTCGCCTCGGGCGTGGCCTCGGCCATGACCGCTGCCGTTTCCTCTGCCGCCGGCTGAGCCGGGTCCGGCAGAGAGGCAGGCTTGGACAGTCTTCCGAGCAGGAAGCCGATCGCCACGAGCAGGATCGCCGCAAGGATCATTGCGGGATGAAAAGCGCTCTTTTTCTTCTCCGGCGCCGGTGCGGCGGGCGCGGCTTTCACAGCCTGCGGTTTTGTATTTGTCTGCGGCGCTTCCGCAGCTTTCTGCCGCGTTTCCGTATTCGTCTGCGGCGCTTCCGCAGCTTTCTGCCGCGTTTCCGTATTCGTCCGCGGCGCTTCCGCAGCTTTCTGCCGCGTTTCCGTATTCGTCCGCGGCGCTTCCGCAGCTTTCTGTCGTGTCTCCGTATTCGTCCGCGGCGCTTCCGCAGCTTTCTGTCGTGTCTCCGTATTTGCCTGCGGCGGCTCCGGCAGCGTTGTCCCGGCCGCTGCCGTCAGCTCCTCCAGCAGTACATGCATGCTCCGGCAGCGCTCCTCCGGTCTTACGGCAAGGCCCTTTTCCAGTACCGCCGCGAAGGGAGCCGTCAGGCCGCTGTAATCGACCTGTTCTCCTTTGAGGCGCTCTCTGGGCGTCGGCAGCACGCTTCCCGTGATGCAGTAATAGATCGTGGCACACATGGCATACACATCTGTCCACGGGCCGATCGTTCCCTTCGCCCGGTACTGTTCCATCGGGCTGAAGCCCTGGCTCACTGCCCTGACAGCGGCCCTGCCGTTTGTATACTGCCCGCTCGTCACCAGATCCTTCGCCGCGCCCATATTCAGCAGCACCAGCTCGCCTGCCGGTGTGTACATGAGATTGTCTGGCTTGATGTCCCGGTGGATGATCCCCTGCCCGTGCGCCTGTTCAAGATCCTGCATCACGGGCGCCATCAAAGCAGCACATTCCGCTTCGCTCAGGACCTTCTGCGTCCGGACCAGTCTGTCTCCGAGTGTCTCGCCTTCAACAAAGTCCATGACGATATAGGCCGTCTCGTTTTCACGGAAGGCAGCCTGCACGCCCGCCACATGCTTGAGCTCCCGCAGCTTGCCTGCATTCTGTGCCTCATCGACGAAGCTCTGGCAGCAGTCCCTGAGCCTCTGCGCATTCTCGTCGCTGCCCCAGTGTACGGCGCCGCTGTCCGGCATCGTGCGTGAGGCTCCCCCCGCGGGGTAGTATTCTTTGATGCATACCGGAACATCCAGCCACGAATCAAAGCCCAGGTAGGTGATGCCGAAGCCGCCCTGTCCCATGGATCGGCCCACCGTATATCGTCCGTTCAAGACCGTGCCGCATTTGAGCATATGTTCCGGCTGCTTTTCCGGGCCGCTCGTGTTGTCAAATCCGCAGTGCGGGCACACGGCCCCGGGCGCGTCCAGCTCCCGTATACAGCCGTAACAGCGTTTGAATTCCATTTTCTCTCCCTCCGGTCCTTCATATTTCTTACAGTTTATCACAGAAAACGCGCCGCCGCAATAAGGTATGCAGCGGCGCGGGTCAGTATTAATTGTACTCCGGGAATCTCTCGGCGTAGTCGATCAGCTCTGTGACCGGCCAAAGGCATTGCTGCGAGGCGGTGTAGACATGGTAATAGCCGTATTGCCCGTGATCTGTCATCTCCACGCCGTTGGCCGTCGTTTCGGCAAGCATCTCGGGTACCTCCGTTTCCAGAAAAACGAAGGCGGCCCGCTTGTAGTCCTCGATATGATAAATGTCGCGAATGTTGATCACGGCAGAAACCTTGAACAGGTAATCATCCTGCCAGCACCCGGCGACGAGCTTTCCGTCCGAGCACACCGCCACCGCCGGAGCGGACATGGACAGGTTCCCGTACACCAGTTCGCAGCCGTTAGACAGCGCCCAGTCGGCGATCTGTTCGGCGGGCGTGGGCTCGGCGTCAAAGGCGACGCGCAGATCGTCCCTGTAGCTGAAATAGAGGTTTGCCGCCGACAGCGCGCACAGCGCCGCCATCAGTCCCGCGAGCAGACGCGGCTTCGCCTTTTCCGCGATGAGGGCCAGGGAGAGCGCCGGGAGTGTGTAGTAGAGAAACAGGTAGATGGGCCGCAGCTGCACCGAAGTCGCGAAAGAGGCCGCGATCACGGCGGCGCAGCCGATCAGCGTGACCATCCAGAAGCAGCCCGCACCCCGGAAGCCGCGCCGGGAGCGCAGGAGCAGATACACCGCCCCGAGCACCAGCAGTGTAAGTGCAAGGAACATCAGGATAAAGAACAGGCGGTCCTCCCCTTCCCGCGTGGCCTCATAGCCCGTCACGGTGACGAGTGCCCTGTGCACGTCCCGGAACTTTTCGCCGAGCGACGCGCCGGAGAAAATGGACGCACCGCTGTAAATTTCATGGCGCTTGACCGGCAGCAGGCGGATCAGCACAAAGCCCAGGACATTCGCGCCGGTATAGCCGAGCACGCGCCACAGCCGCATGCGCCGTCCCTTCTGGTAGACGGGCTGTTTTTTCCAAAGGCGGTACAGTGCCGCAAGCGCTTCATAGGCAATCAGCGGCAGGATCAGCACACAGGTCTGCCGAAGGCTCTGCATGCCGGTACAAAAGCAGAGGAGCAGCGACAGCCCCAAGGCGGGCAGGCGCAGCTTCTCCGACGTGCGTGCCCGGGCGTAATCGCCCAGCACCACGAAAAAGCAGATCAGGTAGCAGGCGTAAAAGCTGCACATGGCGAAGAAGAGCTGCTGTCCGTCCTCGCGGAAGACCGTATAGGGGCCGAAGATTGAGGCAAGGAACGCAAGCATCGACGCGAGCCGCACGACCGGGCGCCTGACATGCGCGCGCAGCATCCAGTCCATCGACGCGAGCAGGAAAACCGACATGCAGAGCGTCGCCCAGGCCATGGCGCGGTTCATGCTGCCCGTGAGGCCGTAGAACAGGGCCGACAGCACCGGTGTCGCCACGACATAGAACTGGTTGCCGAAGAGATAGTTTTTCGGGAACAGCGTCTTCTTCTCCCACATCAGCCGCGCGACCAGCGTGTCCTCGTACATGTCGGAAGTGCAAAGCCGTGAAAAGCCGCCAAAGTTGATGACGGTGAACACGGTCAGATATCCGAGGATCACCAGCGCGATGAGCGCCGTCAACACATATTCCGTTTTGCGCTGTCTGTCAGGCATATCTCCGCTCCTTGTTACGCAGGTTCATAACAGGTAAAGTTTACCCTTGCCGCGCAGAAAAGTCAATACGCCTTGACTTGCCGCGTGCAACGTGATAAAATCCACGTAGTTTCAAGGGACAAGTGAATATCCACGGAGGGTTACCGAAACGGGGACGTTTGCGAGCGCCGCCTGCGGCGGATACAGCGAGCAATAAGGAGTGGCAGCGGTCGAAATCTTGTGAGCGTCCAGCGAGCAAAAGTTTTTCGGCACTGCAACAGGACATAACGGGGCGGTCTTCCCCGCCGTATCTAAGAGAAAATCTAAGACAATTTCATATCGTCGTTACCTCCCGCGAGGGAGTTAACATACATGGAGGGTTACCGAAGCGGTCATAACGGGGCGGTCTTGAAAACCGTCGAAGCAAACAGAGCGCCCGATCCTGCGAAGCCGCACGAGCGTTGCCTTTTTCGACGCGTCCCGGTCATGGTTCCCCGCCGTATCTAAGAAAAAATCTAAGACAATTTCATATCGTCGTTTCCTCCCACATGGGAATTAACATATATGGAGGGTTACCGAAGCGGTCATAACGGGGTGGTCTTGAAAACCATTAGGGCAGTGATGTCCACGCGGGTTCGAATCCTGCACCCTCCGCCATATTAGGTAGGCTGTTTTGATAGAATAGCCTACCTAAACTTTTTGTCCAAAAATGCGAATAAATAGCCAGAATTCAGCTATTTCCTCGCATTTTTCACTTTAAAATTCAAGTCTCTTTCGGTCGCGACCATTTTTTTGCGGTCTTTTTTTCACCTTTTTCGGCCGTTCCCGCCCTTGCTCACTCAAGCAATCGTTCACTTTGCCTAGCAATCGTTCACTTTGCCGGGCAATCGTTCACTTGGTTTACATAATTTAAGAAATCGTTCAAGTTGTCTCCAGTTTTTCGTAGTATCTGAGTAATTGTGCATCGCAGTACGACGCTACTGTCAGAAAAAACTACTTGGAAAGAGTTCTCTAAAAAAGAAAAGAGAACTGTCGAGAACACCGTCCTGTTAGCCAGACTGCTCTATGAGATGACAAAAACAAACATCATCATCAAGCAGGACTGCGATGAAAAGCTCGAAAAGCTGAATTCAACAGAACTGGTGAAGTTGCAAAAGCAAGCCGGAAAGCTCTTACAAGAAGCGGTTTAATGAATCTTGGTTTACATAACTACATACGCTGGTGTACTTTTAGGCGTACTTAGCTTAAAAGGTTGTACTTTTGGGCGTACTTAGACACTAAAAAGGCTGATTCATTAAGAATCAGCCTTTTTTCTGTATTTTTTTATCCAAATTAAATTTTGCCCCTTTGAGGAAAATTCAACAATAATTCAACACAGCTCAAAAAAATGTTTTTTTCAATGTGAGAATATTTGCATACTGTAATGCCTTCTTAGAAAAACATGCAGAAGCCATACTTAAGATATATGCTATCAATTTGGCGAAAGCGGAACCACGGAGCGCTTTTGCCGGAGAAATGCATATGACAGATGTGAGACCCTGATGAGAGGCGGCATCTGCCGCGAGTGCGGTTTTCCGGTGACTAGGTATTGCAGAAAGGAATAAAGAATTAGTAAGGTGCTTTAAGCCTGGATCGCTCTGGCAATCAGGTCTGTCATATAGACACATCCATAAAACCAGTTTGCGAGCCTGTACGTCGGATCGGGGTCTTCTCTGTCGGCGGAATATGTGTTTTCTGACAAATCCCGCATTTCGTCTGAATAGCTGCCGCTTGCATCAAGCATGGACGCAGTTGCCGTCAGCATCCTGAACAAAGTTTCCGAGCCGAGAAGAAGCTGGTCCACATCACTTTCGGTTACGGACTTGTCAGCCTCATTAAAGGTATTCAATTCCGCTTCGATCTGTTTAGCCATGCCTTGATCTCGGCAGAATCCGCGCGCGATCAGCGATGCAGCAAGTACGCTGTGGTAAAGACCGTTGACAGCTTGCTGCTTTGAGTCGGCCGCCTTCTCATCATTTGCGACGAAACTGTCAAAAATCTGCTGGAGTTCCTCCTCATATTTCCCGGTTGAATCAGCCTGCTGCTGGAAAATC
This sequence comes from Oscillospiraceae bacterium, assembly GCA_902791215.1. Lineage (GTDB taxonomy): Bacteria > Bacillota > Clostridia > Oscillospirales > Oscillospiraceae > Limivicinus. Next base: position 46,908 of record CADAUZ010000008.1, read on the forward strand.
ACCAGGGCTTCAAAGGTCTTCATGGCGCCCATGGCGAGCTTGTGTTCAAGGCTCTCCTCCGGCACGTCGATTTCTGCGAGCTTGTCAAGGATCCTGTTCAGATGATCCGCTTCGCCCTGCGTTTCAATGTTGAGATTATCGAGGGCGACAACCATCTCCGCCAGACGAAGAGCACCATTGGCCGCCTGATCGGAAGGCGTCTCGGCCGCTTCATCTCCTTTGGTCAGCCTATCCAGAATCAACTCCGTCGTGAGAGTGTCATCTGTCTCCGCGTATCCGCTGATGCCAAGGGATGTGAGCATGATCGTGGCTAAAAGGATGCTGAGTACTTTTTTCATTTTTTCCTCCTTATAATACAGTATACTTGGTTATAAACGTAGCAGAAGCTGTCATTCACAGCACCGTTATCGCCGTTGACGTTTTTATACTTTTCGCATTGCTGCTTCAATTACTGCCAAGGCTGTAGCTGATTAAATTCCCGTTTTCCGCCAGTTTTATCAGGCTGTCCAGAAGAGAATCAAAGAGACCAAGTATGGCAGCGATGGCTGCCGCCGTAAAGAGAATGCCGAGAACCAACAGGATGATTCCGACTTTTCTGAATGAAGGCAGAACCGCTTTGGAAACGACCTGCTCCTCCAAAAGAATAAATTCAGTCGGGCTGTTCGGATTATAGCGGATTTTCACCATGTTTCCCTGTGCTCCCGGAATACCATTCGGGTTGCCATAGGCGAAGTCGGAGGCGGAAGAAATGTGCTGCCCGTCAGCCGTGTCATATTCGTAAACACCGAAATACACGGTTCTTGCCCGATTATTATAGTCATATTCCAATCTGCTGCCAGTATCGATGAGCTTTGCCCAGCCCTGCGCGATCATGCTGCGCTCCGACTTTTCATCTGCGATGGTGCGGTACCGGAAAACCAGAACGAAAACCACGCCGATAAAAAGGCAAACAACGCCCGGAATGAAAAACAAAGCTCTCATGATTTTCTCCTTTCACGCAATGCTTACAGGTCAATTTGACGCCGGGGGAATCCGCACGGTCACCGTCGTGCCGACGGAGGGAGTGCTTTGAAGCTCCATAGAGCCGCCGCTCATCATCTCCAGCCTGTCCCGCACATTCTGAAGGCCGATATGGAATTCGGAAGCGTCCTTGCTCGGAGCGAGCCCCGGCCCGTTATCGCTCACGATGATGACCGCCCAGCCGCTCTCCATGCGGGTAGAAACGGTAATCTGTACTGTCTCGCCCCTGATCTGTCCAAGACTGTGCTTCACGGCGTTTTCGACAAGGGGCTGCAGCGTCAGTGCAGGGAGACGGAAGGCGGTATGCTTCGTGTCAAAAACAACGGAGAGCCTGTCGCCGTATCGAATCGACTCTACTGCGAGATAAGACTTCGTATGCCGAAGCTCTTCGGGGAAGGGGATCGGCTCTGTCGCGGCGATCGCGGTGAAATTGGCCTGGAGATAAGCGGTAAAATCCTGCACGACCTGCATAGCCATCACCGGATTATCCCGGCACAGCACATAGATGGACGTCAGCGTATTATAGATGAAATGCGGACGGATCTGCTGCATCAGGCTGGTGATCCGTACGTTTCGCAGCTCCGCCTCCTTTTCGCGCAGCAGGCGCTCCCGAAGGATTGCGCTGCGCACAAAGCCAAAGCCCTGAATAAACAGGTTCGCGATGATCCACAGCATGAAAAACGGCGCGTTATGCATGGAATGGAAACTGACAAAGAGCAGCATATCCATGCCGAGCATCACCAGGAACGGAAGACCCCAAAACAGTTCCTGCCGCGAGGGTTTCTTCTCAAACAGAACGACCAGATGCAGGACGGCTGCAAATACGCCATAGGTGACAAGAACACTGTGCAGCTCAACGCGGTTCATAAGCTGCAGAAGGACTAGAACGAACGCCCCGGCCAGCGCGACGTCGTAGCAGATAAGACCTGCCCGGAAGCTCCTGTCGTCCCGAAGCAGGATCAGGAAACGGAGAGACAGCACCAGCGTGACAATGTACAGCACAGCACCGAGATACCAGATTTCTTTATGATACCCGTAGGAATCCAGCATCAGCGCGACCGAGGACAAGCCGGTGAGCTTCCATAGACTCGCCGTGATCGCAATGGCGCCCAGCAGGGCGATCCGCTTCCGATCTCTCCGATCCAACGGTAAAAGGAACGCCATCAGAATCAGAAAACACCCTGTGACGGCTGCGGCCGCACACAGGCTGAGCATCAGCGCATCCTCGGGGATCAGCAGCATGGTAAGGAGCTGTTCGTGGCCGATCAGATAAAAGCTGGGAATTTCATTCCGCACACTCTCGAAGACAGGAGTCAGCGTAATACGCAGCGTTTTACCGGCGTAATTGGGGCGTACGGGGACGGTGACCCAATAATTGCCCGGCGTTCGTCCGATATGCGGCGTATCCAGCTCTGAACTGTCATAGCTCAGCTCAGAGTCTTCGATGGAGAGTGTGGCATAGCTGTGGCGGAGATAAAAGGAAATCCGTGCGCCGATGGTTGTGGCGCTTTCCGCCTCCGGAAGAGTAAATATGTAGCTGCGGCGAATCCCTGCATACTCTGAAACAGCCTCCTCCCTGACCTCATCAGGCTGGAGGATATAAAAGGAGTATGGCGCATAGGCATAGCGCGCAAGGCCTGGACTATGATGGATCAGGCAGACAAGCAGGAGGCAGACAAACAGAAAAGCGCCAATCGCCAGCTCCGGAAGCACTTTTTTCAATTTTGTCCCGTTTGTCATGTCGTGGACAACCCCTTCACAGGATACCTCAGATGCGTGATCTCTTTATTAATCTTTTCAGGCGTCAGGGGCTTTAGAATATACCCGCTGCAGTGCAGATTCAGGGCCTCCCCGGCGTACTCCGGGTGACCGGTCAAAAAGATGATATTCGTGTGCGGGTTGAGCACACACAGCTCTCCGGCAAGCTCGATGCCGCTTTCTCCGCACAGCTCAATATCCAAAAAGGCGACGTCAACACGGGTTCCACCGGCGAAACGTACGGCTTCTTCCGCTGTCATAAAGCCAAAGGTCTGGATATCCGGCAGAGTATCCTGAAGAATGTGGATAAATCCGGTGAGAATTATCGGCTCGTCCTCCACCATAATAATCGTCGGCGGCGTGCTTTCAGAGGGAGAATCATCCAAAAGCTCGGAAACCTCAACACCGAGACTGCGGGCAACACGACCGATCATGCTGACATCCGGCTCGCGTATCCCGGCTTCCCAGTTGCTTATGGTTTTTCTGGCTACAAAGATTTTGTCAGCAAGCTGCTGCTGCGTAAGATTCTGTCTGATACGCAGCTCACGAACACGTTTTCCGAAATGCTCTGGTTTTTCCATGCCGGCGGTTCCTCCGGATTTCTAAAAAATAGATCAAAGATATCATATAGTATTTTTATTGTAAATTCAAGGAATGGCACAATTCGTTCCCTTTTTTACGACGGTTCTTTCTTTATGGAAAAGGCAGCTAAAGCTTTCCCAATAAAAGGGCACGTTCTGTGCCATCGCTTGAAATGCCTCCGCGCTGCATGGTAAAATCAAGGATGGCAGACATACAGCCGGCAAAAAACAAATGGAGGATGCAAGATGAAAAAAGCACTGGCGATCACTCTGGCGCTGGTCTTTGTCCTGTCGTACTGCGGCAGCGCCTTTGCCGCAACCGACAATCTGACGATGACTTACAGCACCGCAATTGTCAAGGGAGACCGTGTCAACACGTTTCAGTACCGCGATGCAGATGGGAGACTGGTCCGCGAGGAGATCGACACACTCGGAGACAATGGACAACTGCTTGAGAAGGCAGTGACCTGCTTTAACGAAGCGGGCCAGAAGGCCAGCGAGAGAGTAGCGGGGCTGGGAAAAGACGGCACCTGGACAGACAACGAATCGGTCTGGACCTATCGCGGCGACGGCTCGCAGGTGGTGGACAGCCGAACGGTGTATACGAAGCCGGACAATACGCAGAAATTTGAGCGCTCGCAAGTCACCGTTTACGCTGACGGAACCAGCGAAGGGCGCGGCGAGGGCCGCGACGCGGGCGGGAACAAGCTGTATGACATGAACTTGTCTCACCATGCCAACGAAAGCGAGAATGCCGATGAAGTGAAGTACACTTATCCGGACGGCTCGAGCTCCACGGAATCTATCAGAACGTTCAGCGACGGCACCGCAATCAAGGATGTCGTCGATGAAAACGCGGGAGGGCAGGTCGTCAAACAGACGTCTTTTCAGCAGAACCCGGACGGTTCCTATGATAAATCAAGCACGTCCATCCGATATCAGGACAACGGAAGCCGCTTTGTCTCGGAGTCGGCGGAATCAATGGATAAAGACGGCAACCGCAATACACTGCACATATCGTTCAATTTGAATGAGAACGGCTTCGGTTCCGGTGTCGGTGTCCGCAAAGAAGCAGACGGCCGGCGCGCGCTGGTAGATGTCGAGTATCGGGATGACGGGGAAGAGGGACGGGTCCGCGCGACCACATATCGCTTCGACGACGGCACGGTTGACCTTGAATATGAGGTTACAGCACCCGACGGAAAGGTCACGAAGAGCTATGAGACGGATGTGAAGAACTACGACGGCGGCGACGATGATGAGGAAGAGGACATCGAAGCTTTGCTCGCCGAGGAGGAAGAAGATCCCTTTGACACATGGGACGAGGTCTTCGATGATTGGTCCGAGCTGCCCGATAATCAGTACGAGGAGTCTTACACCGGCGATCCGTCGGCCCTTGAAAGCGACGGCGAAATCAATTATTACGAGAGCGAAGTCGACTGGGACAGCGTTTCCGATTGGGGCTGGAACAGTGACTGGGACGACGCTTTCAATTGGGAATAATACAAGCATGATATACAGACACTCCCACGGCCGAATGTTGTGGGAGTGTTTGTCGTGAATTATCGCGCATTTCTGCCTCGTTTCCTGCAGAGGGCGGCGAGATATGAAGAATATGGTTTACAGACAAAGGGGATAGCCAATGAAAAGAGCGTTATCATTATTTCTCGCGTTCGTACTGATTGCCGGCATCCTGACACCGCCTGCATCAGCCCAGACCTTTGAGGATGATCTGCCGCGGCCTGTCCTGCCGGACGGTATTCCGGAAGCAAATCTGCCGCCGGTTCCCGACCAGCAGAGCGATGAAGAAATCCTTTTGGCCGAAGATGAGCTTCTGCTCAGCGATGAGAAAGTATTCTTCAACTCGGAGGAAGGCGCTCCCGGAGAACTCATCATCTCCGTGCAGGAGAGGGAACCGCAGGGCGCGGCAGCGCGGACCTGGGACGTCTCGGCCGAGGGCGGCACCGCGCCGTATTTCTATCAGTTCTACATGGTCCTGCCGACTTACATCAACGGGAAATGGAAGTTCTATTCCGAGGGGCAGCAATTGTACAGCGCCAAAAATTCCTTCAGCTTTACCTTTCAGTATGACGGAACGTATCAGCTCTGGGTCGATGTAAAGGACAGCGGCGGCCACAACACCCGCTATAAGCTTCCCTTGACTGTCGAAGGCCTGAACGTTCAGCCGCTGCGGATTGATATTTCAAATCCGACGGGCGAATTCTTCACGGAAGAGACCACATGGAGCATCGGCTTCGCGGGCGGAGACGGATATTACAAGTATAATATCGTGCTTGTTGACCTCGATATGGATTTTCGTGTCCTGCGACAGGATGGGTCGACGTATTTGTCCAGTTCGGTTCTCAAAAGATTATACGGGCCGGAAGACAAAGAAGAAGGGGAAAGCGATTATGCCAGAATCAGGCAGATCGATTACTCATACAAGCTCCTTGCCTCCAGCCACTATGAGCTGCGGGTATGGCTGACCGACAGCCGCGGCCAAAGAAAATACAATAGCGTGCGCTTCTCTGCCTTTAACGATGCGTATCCCACCGTTTACGAAGTAGCGTCCAATATCGTCAGCCAATGCCGCGCGGAGGGAGTCACCGGTGATTATGAAACCGCGCTGTGGCTTCACGACTGGCTGACATATCACGCGGATTATGACCAGACATACGGCCACTATCACGCGGACGGCGTGCTGTGCGGCGGCTACGGCGTCTGCGACAGCTATGCCAAGGCCTATTATCTGCTCCTGAAAGAGGCGGGGATTGGCGTGGACAGGATCAACAACATCGACCACGCATGGAACGCGGTGCAGCTGGGCGGAGAATGGTACTATGTGGACTGCACATGGGACGACAACGGATACGGCATGGAGCATCATCAGTACTGCTTTGTCCCGGAGGAGATCCTGAGCGTCGATCATCCTTTCACCTATGATTCGGATTATGTCTGCAACAGCTACCGCTATAACTACTATATGCAGGACGGCGAGGCGCAGGGCTGGGCCGACAGTCTCGAGGCAAGTATAAGCGACGCCCTGCAGGATGGCAGCTACAGCTTTTCCGTTCCTTTCCCGCAGAGCTACACATTTGAAAACAAAATCACAAGAAGCAGCCGCCTGAACGCAGGCGCAGTGCTTGCCGATAAGCTGAGCACGCTTCTCGCCGGGGAAAAGGAATATGTCTATCAAAACAGCGGCGAGGTGATCCCGCTCCGCCTTACGCCGGTTCCCGGACAGTACGATGGCTCCGGCCGATACCTGTTCGCCGGACAGCTCGACTGTGAGGCGGACTTCCCGAGGCTCAGCCTTCCCGCCTCAATGAAGACAGTGGAGGCAGAAGCGTTCCGGGGTGATACAAGCCTTCGCTATGTGATTTTACCGGAGGGAACAACGACCATCGGGAGCGGCGCATTTGCCGACTGCAGCGGGCTGTGGATGGTGCTTGTTCCGGGCAGCGTCACGAGCATCGCGTCGGATGCCTTCGACAGGAACAATCCGCATCTGACCCTCCTCGTGCTTCAAGATAGTCCTGCCCATGTATATGCGGCAGATCACGGTATCAGGTTTCAGATAATTCCGGAATGAACGCCCGGATGAACCCCTCAAACATGGATATGGGAGGAAAATGACATGAAGATTATCAAAAAAACCATGGCGCTGCTTCTGGCAGTGATGATGCTCTCAGTACTTATGCCGCACGCTTTCGCGGCGGGCAGCACGGAAATCGACGCTGCCACGCTGCTGAATGAGCAGACGATCTGGAATTATATCACGGAGTTCGGCAGTCTCCGGGTCAATATGGATACGTATATTTCCGAAATGGGGCACAGCAACCAGATTTCCGAGCAGATCGAGTATTTCTATTCGCCGGAGGTGCCCGCTTCCATCTACAGCGTGCAGATCATAGAGTATAACGGCGGCGAGGACTACTATGAATACAGATATTATGAAGACTATCCGTACAGCGCGCTGTATTCCTATGTCTACGACGGCAGTACCGGCGAGGACAGCAACACCGTAACGCTCATTGAGGCAGAAGATGTCTATACTTCATGGCACGAGAGCATCTGGGGTTATGACCTTTCCAATGCGCGGCTGAAGTACAGCGAAGAAGACAACGGCTTCCTTGTCTTTGTCTATGATCTCGGGGATCGGGATGTCAGCTTCTACCTTAATCCGGAGACAAAATGGCTTTGTTACGCTGTGGAGAACGGTTTCCTTGAGACCGGCGCACCGTATCAGGCTGTTCGTCAGATCGGCACCTGCGACAGCAGACTGCCGGACGTTACCTTCCGGGATTCCATCCTGGTGGAGTCCGGCGTGACATTTGAGGATCAGGAAGAATCGCAGACATCCGCACCTGTACTTGAGCCGGAGACATCCGCACCTGCGCTCGACCCGGAGATGAACCGACTGCGCTTCAGCACCGTCGATATCTACGGACGGCCTGTGGACGAGTCGATCATACAGGGGGCGAGACTGGTGATCCTGAATATCTGGGAACCCTGGTGCGGCCCCTGCGTGAAAGAGCTGCCGTCCATGGAAAAGCTCTATGAGAAATATAAAGACGCGGGTGTTCTGTTCCTCGGCCTGTGCTGCAGGCATGAGGATTCCACTGCCGAGGACTCCATGGAAATCGTGGAGGATGTCGGGATTACCTACCCTGTCATCATGGATTGCGCGGAACTCAAGCAGTTCGATAACGACGGCTGGCCGGAGAACTACTTCTTCGACGGAGAAGGGAAACTGCTGGATCCTGAGCCGGACGGCGGATACAAGACCGAGGAGGCCTGGGAACAGCTGATCCTGAAGTATCTGCGCTGAACTGAAAATCCGTACTTTCCCCGCGCGGCAGGCATAAATGAACAATCGAAGAATATATAAAGTGAGAGCACTTCATTATGATGACGGCAACCTTAAAGGACATTAGCCCCACGCATGTGGGGATGAACCGTCTGTCATAGCCGCCGGAATCGCCCGACACCCACACCCCCGCCGAAAGCACTGAGCAGACGGCGGGGATTTCCTGTTTTTTTGGAGAATTTACGGGAAAGCTGGAAAACCATAGAACGGCACAAAAAGTCACAAGGACATTGCCTTTACAGAAAAAGCAGAACAGACTGCCAGTATGGAAATGCTTTCTTGAACCTAAGCAAAATCGTATAACTCCGGTTTCAGAAGGGTTGACCCCGAAATCGCCCGAACTTTGTATTATTGGGGGTTTTCTCCATTGCTGAATGGGGGGAATGCTATGGTAAGCTAACAATTTGAATGTTATAAACTTCTCCTTATTTACGATAGCATTTTTGTTTTGGTTTATATGTATAAGCGCAGGAAAACACCCTATTTTATTTGCTGTGCTTTCCCCCGAATTTCGGGGGAAACCTCAGTGTGGGGGCTGCTCGGAAAGCAACCAGCTCCCTCGCAACAGTGCCCAAAAAAGCGGCTGTGTGCGCTCGTTCGGGCTGGACGAGCCGGGAGCCTTGACGTGGAGGGAACGCGGCACAGCGGCTGGATTTGGGCTGAATCTGCGGCAGGGAGCGCAACTCCCGACAGAGCAAAAAAACAGGCATGTCATCCGCGGTTTTCGGACGACATGCCTGTTCGTTCTTATTCCTTTTTCGCCCGCGGGAGGGCCAGCAGTTCCCGGACGCGCCGGTCGATGTGCTTCTCTATGGCGGTCAAACGCTCCTCCGGCAAATTGATGGACGGGTGCCGGGTGAAGCGGAAACCGATCAGGCGGCGAAGCTGGTTGCGTTGCTTTGTGCCCATGACCTCCCGACAGATCGCCTCGTAGGTGATGCCGTAAGGATTGGCGCGCGTCTTCGCATATTCCTCAAGGGTCTGGATATCGTCGGGCATGGCGTAGTTGAAGAGGGACAGGCCGTTATCAAAGATCGGCGCCGGGCTGAGAATCTTCCCGCTATGGTTATCACGCAGGATACCGAAGTTGCCGAAATGTCGGTCCTCGTTATAGATCACCGCATCGAACACCAGCATGCTTTTCAGTTCCTCGGCGGCCTCCTTTCCAATGCTCTCATAGAAATCCAGGCAAGCCTGTATCCCGCCGCTTCTCACGATCCGACCTATGGAAACATAGGAAGTATCTATGTCAGTGAAGAGCTTGCACTTTGATGCCAGAATGTCCTTCCAGTTTTCCAGATCGTAATGGACAGCATGCAGCCCCATGCGCTCGGCGATCTGGCAGGCATAGTATTCGCTGTATGGCTCGCGTCCGGCATTGGACGCGCCCTCGGTGCCGCCTTTGTAGAGATAAATTCCGTCCCCCTCAATGAAACGCCAGGCCTTGCGCAGCATCCCCTGGGTGGTAAGCTCCGGGGAAGTGGTGAAGGCTTCATGGCTCTGCCCAACGCCAGTGTATGCCACCAAGGAAAGAACACTGGAAAAACGGTTTTCATAAAGATTGTATTCTTTGAAGGTTCCCTCAAAGCCAAGCGGGACAACCCAATAGCTGTCGTTCAGAGAGAGGCCCTTGCAGACATCAATGATCCCTTTGGTGTTGTTGATGCTCAGCCCCAGTGTTTTTAAAATCTCATCCACGAAGGCACGGTTCTTGGGGATTACACGCTTCTCGAGCCACCGCATGATTCCTGCGTCGGTGAGATCCAGGTCGAGGGGAAAAACAGATTTGCGAACATCCTTCACAGAAAGGACATGCGCCTTCATACCGGCGAGTCCTGCGTCCTCCAAGGAAAATGTCAGAAGCTCTTCATCATAAAGACGCAAGCTGTATTTATCCACAATCGCTTCACTCCTTTCCTCCAGATTCATAGTTACGTCTTTTCCGAGTGCGCCTGAGATCTTCAGCAGCATGTCCAGCGAGATATTCTGCGCCCCGCTTTCAATGCGGCAGATGTTTGAGCGCTTGGTGCCGATCCGTTCGGCCAACTCCTGCTGGGAGATGCCCGCCTCAATCCGCGCAGCGGTCAGCATGGAGATGATCTTCTGCCGATCATCCAGTATCCGTGAATCATCCATAGCGCTCACCTCCGTTGGCTCGATGTTATCATATATGATAACAAATGTCAACGGAACTATGCTGTCAGATCTTGCCGTTCAGGTAATCCTCGATCAGCGCCATGTACGCTTCGCCGCGCGCATTCGCCAGACGCTCGGGCGAGGCTGCGCAGGCAATGATCTCCACCTTGGCGCAGTACTGCTTCCCGCTGATAGTCACGCTGTGGAGCATCCCTGCCCGCACCTGCTCATACAGTCTTTGGGGACGGACGCTGATGAGCCGCGCCGCCTGCAGTGTCGGGAGCGCATCCGGAAGATCGGCCCAGCGCAGGAGCAGGTATTTTTCAAACTCCGCGCTGTTGATCCGTTTACGCGCCCTGTTCGGTGCCGGTGATCCTGCGGGGCGTGTGCTGGTAAAGAGTCCGGACAGCTCCGACAGAAAACCCGGTTCACACTTCATACGGCGTTTGAACGTCCGCGCATCCTTCACAAGCACACGGTATTTATAGGTGCTCTGGCCGGTGTCCTCATGCGGGATATAGTTGTGATCCATCAGGTACTTGAGCTTGCGCGTGGAGATGTGCAGATACTGGCGCAGCTCACTCCCGGTCATGTACTCCTTCTTCATAGTGCGGCGCAGGGACTGCCTTATCCGGCAGTCCCTGCATCCTCCTTCCGGAAAATATCGGAGATCACATCGGCGCTGCTCTGCTTGGCGGCCTTGTCCAAGTGTGCGTAGATGTTCGCGGTAGTGCTGATGGTGGAGTGCCCGAGGAAGTTTGAGACATTGATCAGCGGAACTTCCTTGCTCAGCAGGACGCTTGCGAAGGTATGGCGCAGATCATGAAAGCGGATATGCCGCAGCCCGAGCTTTTCTAGCAGGTAGCTGAAATGATCCGTCACGAAGTTTGGACGCATAAGATTCCCCAGCTCATCGGTACAGACATAGTCATCCCATGTCCGGTTGTAACTGCCGCGGAAGAGCTTGCGGTTGATCTCCTGCCGCGCTCTGATCGTTTCAAGCATTTCGTACACCGGGTCGGGGATCGGCAGGGTGCGGCGGCTGGATTTGTTTTTCATCTCCTCGATGGCGCGGAGCACCGGTTCTCCGTCCGTCTTTTCCTCCACGATCTTGGTGTCGAGAAGGACTGTGCGCTTGTCCATATCGATCCGAGACCAGCGCACCCCCAGGACCTCACTGCGCCGCAGTCCCATTCCGCCCGCGAGAACGACACAGGGCCAGATAGGATCGCTGCGGCACAGCTCGAAGAGCGCGATCAGCTCATCCTCGGAATAGTGAGCGCCATGGAAGTCACTTTTCTTCGGCCGCTCCACACGATCGAAGGGATTGACGTCAAGCAGCTCATCCTTGTAGGCTTGCTGGAAGGCGCTGTGCAGAAGAGTGTGGTAGTGGATCACACTCCCGGTTTTCAGTCCCTTTCCGAAGAGCCAATTGTAAAAGGCTTCGATATCCTTGGGCGTGATGCTCTCCACAGTCAGCTTCGGATGGGCGTTGAAGTATTCCTGGACCCTGCTGTACACCATCTGGTGGTAGCCCTTGTAAGTACTTACTTGCAGGCGGGGCTTCGCCTTTTCAAGGTATGCGCAGAGGAACGGGAAGATAGGAATGTCCGCGTCCGGTCTTCCGCCTCGGGCAAGGCGCTTATTGTATTCCTCTTCATACGTGGTGACCACTTTGCGAAAGGCCTTGTTGACCTGCGTCTGGCTGGCGCCCTCGGGTAACCCGAGAGCGCGCCATACCGATTTTGTCTTTCCGTCTTCCTTGACTTGAATCACCGCATGCAGGCGTCCATTCTTCTTCTGGACGCTTGCGGCGAGTGTTGCTTTTATTGCCATTTCCTATCGCTCCTTCACTTCCGTTTTGACAGCACGAACAATACCGCAAGAGCGTTCGGAAGTCTATGCCGTCGGTGAAGAGTTATCAGAAACAACATATTTATTTCACCGCCTTTCTTTCCGCGCTGCGCAGATAGTCGATCAGTGATTCCTTCGCCACACGATACTCCCGTCCGACCCTCACCGACGGGATCGCACCGCTGTGGAGCTGATCGTACACGGTCTTGACATTCACGCGCAGTGTCTGCGCAACCTCGCTCGCGCTCAACGCGTCCGGTAAATCCCGAAACTGTTTTGCATATTCTCTTCTTGTCATCCAGTGTCCCCCCTTTATTATTGATCGCCGTCCGCTTTGCAGTTTTCATCCACCAGCTGCGACGCATCCGGCATGATCCATAGTGGATATTTGGTTTTGTTCATGGGTATAACCTCCATTTCTCGTCGATTCAGGGCCAACAACCCCTCAACATTTCCCGTAAAACCGGGGATTTCCGGGTTTCGTGACCCCCCGTGATCCAGATTTTCCCCTTCAGTGACCCCCCAACAGGATCCCGAAAAACGCCCGCACTGCGGGAGTTTGTGGCCGAGGTGGGGCGCAAACGACCCCACCTCTTTCTCCCGCCTTCTCCTCGTTGTTCGCCCCCCCTGCTCTCAGCGGCAGCGGATGGCGGCGAGGACCTCGTCATAGATTTGATCCTGTTTCTCCAGCGCGTCCGCAAGTGCATCGCTGTTATGCGTTTCCTTCAGTGCAAGAAGCTCAGCGCGAATACTGTCCAGGCTTTTCAGCAATGGCCGAAACTGTTCGGCATTGCTGTATTGCAGAGCAGAGAGCAGTATGTAGCTTGTGAGACTCTGACCTCTCTTCCGGGCATGAGATCTCAGCAGATCTTTCTCCTCGGCTGTGAGACGCAGGCTCAGTGTCTCCGTGCGATTTCGTGTATACTTTCTTCCTATCTTCTCTTTTCCCCCATCAGTTTTTTCCAGACGATACAGCGTGACAAGCATCACGCTTCGCAGCATTTTCAAAGGCTTGCGCAATTCCTACTAACGTGACTGCGACCGATTATGAACGGCACAGCAGAGAACGTGAGCGTGGCAAGTCACGCGCCGGAACCACAATTGTCACATGAAACGAAAAGACTCGGCGGCAAAGCCGGCCGCGCTTTTCAACGTTTCGTCACGCATGTCACAGGTTTTTCAAAACATGCTCGCCTCCAACGCTTTCCGGAACTTCTCCTTGGGCAGGAGCATGACACGGCGTGTCTGGCTTTTGAAGCGAATCGACCTTGTGTTCTCCCCGTGCGCTGTCTCGATCAGTCCTTCCTCTGCCAGCACCTTGGGAAGAGCTTTGGAGTTGATCATGAAGAGCTCGCCCTGGGCTTCGCAGAGTGAGCGGACGGCTTTGTGTGCCGAATCGTTGTGGATATAGTAATATGTATCATCCTCATACCCGATAAAGTTGTTCGGTAAGATAGAATCATTCTCATCCTTCCGGAGCAGCACTGCTTGTCCGCTCTCGATCAGAGACTGCAGCTTGCGGACAAAGATCATTGCGGGCTTGTCCTGGTTGACGCTCTGCGCCTGCTTGCGGGCAAGCGCGTTTATCTGTGAACTGAACACATCGAGGATTTCTTCGGCCCTTTCCCTCGTCAGGCACATCTGCTCTTCCAGAAAGCCGACAAGCATCAGCATCCCGATCCGGAGCCATGCGACGATTTCCGGGAGCCTTCTATGTGAGCGGAGGCCGGTTTGATAGAACTCTTCACGGTAATCCAGGAAGGTCTTATGCAGCATTTGCAGGAAACGGTTCTCATTTTCGGACGTATTCAGAAACTTCTCCCGCAGCCAGTTCGTGTACAGCTCCATACATGAACAGTAGCTGCCCTCAGACGCCCGCTCCTGAAAGAAGCCCATTTCCCCAAGCCGAACATCTTCCTGTTTTAGCTCGGCAGGAAAGCAGCGTGCGATTCCGCTCTCACCGATCTCAGGCAGGAACTCCGCTGTGATAACGGCATTTCCCCTTGGTGGCCGCGTCGTCATCGCAGTTGAGTCTGCTCGCAGTCTGCCGCGCCCGACACGATCACCGTAGGCACGAACCACGGCCTGCACATTTTCTGCCATCTTTTTCTCTGCCTGCCTTCCGTCAGGATGATAGTCGTCGATGCAGGTCAGCACATCCTTGAGCGTGAAAGCATTGTGAATGATGCTGTTGGCGGTATCGCTGAAGGACATGGGAAGATCGGACGCCGTGAACCTCCCGAAGAAGGAAAGGAACAGCGCGATCAGCGAGCTTTTGCACGCGCCGGTTCTGCCGGCCAGCAGGAAAACGAACTTCGGCTCGCAGTCCGCCATGTGCAGGAAGTGATTCAGCGGCGTCAAGAATGTGAAAGCCAGGAGCGGCCAGATGGTTTCTTTCGGCGCAGGAGGACTTTCCAGCAGGAGCCCCAAATCCGAAAGCGCATCCGGATCAGTCTTCGAACCAAATTGATAGCGCGAGAATTGTTCGGGAAGCTCAACCGTCACGGTGTTGTCACCGGGCATAAGGAAATGCCAGCTGTTGTTGATTTTTTCCCAGCCGGTCATCTGATACACCGTTTGACGTTCAGCCTCCGCGGCTGTCTGCTGAATGGCGTAGCGGACACTGTCCTTGACCATTTTGCCGACTTCCAGAATACAGTCCGCGCCCCACTGTTCGATCAGCCAGTTGAAGGTGAAAAGATCATTGCCGCAAATGTCAATCTCCGGCAGAGCGGTACCGTCATGTCTCACACCGCCAAGGCGGAGACGCTTTTTCTCTTCGGTGCCGTCATGGATCGTGACTTCGCTCACAATGTAGGGAAGAAAGTTGCATAGCTTTTGATCGAAGCTGCCGTTCTTTGTGCGCACCTCTCGGTAAAGGCAGCCGTCGATCACTTTGTAGGGTTGGGGATAGCTTGGGAGTTTGCGGTTTTCAAGACGCATTCAATCACCGTTTTAACCTTTCTATATGATATTTTTGTTTTACACAGTTTTGCTTATGACCATCACCTCTGCCGATCAGCAGGTGAATCTGTTTTTGCCAATAAAAAAAGCGAGAGTCAAAGATTGCTCTTCAACTCTCGCTTTATATAGAATCATATGTGAATTCATTTGTCTTTCCAAAAAAAGAAAAGCCGGGCATCATTCGCAGAACGAAACGATTCTGCAATGCTGCCCGGCATTATATAAAGGTCATATAGATAGACTAACCCCTTGTATGTGGATGTTGATAAAAATTTTAGCATTATTTTTGCGCGTGAAAATGTTTGTTACGCATCGTCGCGTGTGAAAAGTGCGTTGCTCGTCGTATTTGTCTCAGCCCCCGACGATATCCCAGACTGAGCGTTAGCTCATTTGAGAATGGGAGAATTCCAAGTACCTCGCAGCATCTATGTCGTGACTCTTTTCACGACAACGAGGATCACGCATGGCATCGCAGGCATAATCTCAGCCTGAAACGACCGTGCCCCGCCTCCAAGCGGGCCTTCACAAAGGGCATGTCATTATCCCCAACCAGGATCATGGCTTGCGGAGCAATGCTGTGTGCTGCTCCGTCCGGCGCAAGGTCTATCGCTCGCTCCTTTTCGGAGGTCATGGCGCCCTTACCCGGCAGCTTGTCCTTTCGGACTGGCTGGGATTCCCCTTGGAATCCTGTATATTCAATTTTCAAGGTACAGCTGTCAAAGGACGGCTGAAGCCAGCCGCCCTTTGACAAAGTACATTAGTATTATAATTCTAATTGTAATAATCGTAAATATATGTTTTATACGAAATCTCGCTTCTATATTTAGCAATTATTCACAAGGATTGTCGCCGTATTCGAGCGATGCAGAAACCAGTTCAAGTGTATCAGAAAATCGAAGATGAGCGAAATCTATTTTTTAGACTTCAGATTGTATAATCGAGCCTTGCGTGTTATACTTATTTTAGAAATTTATGGGCATGAGGTAAGCGTCATGACAGTCTGCTACAACAAGCTGTGGAAGCTGCTTATTGACAAGGGTATGAAGAAAAAGGATTTGCGTCTGGCAACCGGGATGACCACGACTGCGCTGGCGAAGCTGGGAAAGAACGAGCATGTCAGCACTGCCCTGCTGGTGAAGATCTGCAAGGTTCTGGACTGCGATCTCTGTGATATTGTGGAACTGGTGCGTGACGAGGAGGCCGGCCATGATTGATTTCACAAAACTGGAGCAATATTGGGAGAATAACCGCATTGAGGCAAAGAAAGCTCTGGGCGGTCTTCCCCGCAGTATCTGGGAAACCTATTCCGCTTTTGCCAATACGCTGGGCGGCATCATTCTGCTGGGCGTAGAAGAGTACGCGGACAAGTCGCTGCACACGGTCGACCTGCCCGATCCGGAAAAGTTGGTGAAGGACTTTTGGGATATGATCAATAATCCCAACAAAGCCAGCGTGAATATCCTCTCCAGCAAGGATGTGACCATCCAGGAGGTAAACGGCGATCACATTATTGTAATCACCGTCCCTCGCGCGGATCGCAGCTATAAGCCTGTGTATGTGGACGGCAACCCTGTATCCGGAACCTATCGCCGTAACGGCGAGGGCGATTACAAATGCACCAGCGAGGAACTGCACGCCATGTACCGCGACGCCTCCGTCAAAACGCAGGATATGCTGGTTCTAAACGAAATGGGAATGGATGTATTCAATTCTGAGAGTCTCCGTGCCTATCGCCAGCGCATGCGTCTTTCCCGCCCCGGACATGTCTGGGACACGCTGGAGGACGAAGACTTCCTTGTGAAGATGGGTGCTGCCGGGATCGGCGAGGACGGGAAGCGGCATCCCACCGCTGCCGGGCTGCTGATGTTCGGTAATGAATATGAAATTGTCCGCGAATACCCGCAGTACTTCCTGGACTATCGGGAGGAATATGACGACACTCATCGCTGGACGGACCGGATTATTTCCTCCTCCGGTGACTGGAGCGGGAACGTGTTTGACTTCTTCTATCGTGTATATAACCGGCTGCAGCTGAACGTCAAGGTGCCCTTTACTATGGACGGGCTGTATCGTGTGGATGACACCCCGGTCCACCAGGCCATCCGTGAAGCGCTGGCCAACTGTCTGGTCAATGCGGACTACTATGGTCGCCAGGGGCTAGTGATCATCAACAAGCGCGAGGCGATCACAATGTCCAATCCCGGCATCTTCCGTATTGAGATAGATGCTGCCAAGAGCGGCGGTGTCTCCGACCCACGCAACGGGGCCATGCTCAAAATGTTTAACATGATTGATGTGGGCGAGCGAGCCGGCAGCGGCATCCCGAACATCTTCCGTGTCTGGCACGATCAGGGATGGCCCGAACCTGTGTTCACACAGTCCTTTGACCCGGATCGGACGGTTTTATCGTTGCCTTTATCGCCGATAGGCAGTGGGAAATCGGCGATAAAAATCGGCGATAAAAATAAAACGACGAAAAGGCAGCTTATTATCGAGTATTTAACCGACCATCCTGACGCCAAATCCGCAGAGATTGCTGAATATATAGATCTAAAGCCCTCTCGAGTCAGGGATTATCTTCTTGAGCTGATCAAAGAAAATATTGTTATCACTTCCGGCGGAAACAGAAATCGAACTTACCGTCTGAAATCTTGAGCAGTGAATGGCCTCAATACGCACAATCGTGCAGCGGCCACATGGGAGTCTCGGAGAACACTTCACACATGAGAAATGAAAAGTCGGTTAAGCGAGCGGGCTGAGACGCCTTCTTGCTTATCCGGCTTTTTGGAGGAAATCGTGGAACAGGAACAGACCAAGGATTTTACCAGGGGGCCGATCCTGTCCTCCTCAATGCCGATTTAGATGGATCGCGGAACAGGAGCAATGTTAATAGCTCCTGTTGAAACTATCGGCAAGAAAATCGAGGCAGAAATGCATTTTCGTTTACTTTTTGCCGATACTGACGTATAATAAAATCGGGGTGAGACGAATGGAAATGATCTCAGTTGCCGCATGCGCGGAGAAATGGGGCGTTGCGGAACGGACCGTGCGCAATTATTGCGCCGGCGGCAGGATTCCCGGCGCGGTATTGAAGGGCAAAACCTGGTGGATTCCCGAGGACGCGGAACGTCCGGAACGGGTAAATACGCGCGACGATCTGCCCAGGACTCTGCTTGAACGCCTGCGGATGGAAAAGAAGATACAGCTTCGCGGCGGCATCTATCAAAAGGTTCAGGTCGACATGACCTACAATTCCAATCACATTGAGGGCAGCCGCCTGACACATGACCAGACGCGGCTCATTTTTGAGACGAACACCATCGGCGTGGAGGGAGAAGCTGTCAACGTGGACGATGTGGTGGAAACAGCCAACCATTTCCGCTGTATTGATCTGGTGATCGAAAACGCTGCGCGTCCGCTGAGTGAGGCATTCATCAAAGAGCTGCACAAGACGCTCAAAAACGGCACCAGTGACAGCCGTCAAAGCTGGTTTGCGGTCGGGGCATATAAAAAGATCGCCAACGAAGTAGGCGGACAGGCCACCACCGCTCCCGGAAAGGTCGGTGCGGCGATGGCAAAGCTCCTGCGCGAGTACAACGAAACGCAGGACAAGACGCTGGACGAGCTGCTGGACTTTCATGTGGCCTTTGAGCGCATCCATCCCTTTCAGGACGGCAACGGCCGCGTCGGGCGCCTGATCCTGTTCAAGGAATGTCTGCGCTGCGGCATTGTGCCCTTCATCATTGATGACCGTCATAAGATGTTCTATTACCGCGGTCTAAAGGAGTGGCCGAAAACGCCGGGTTATCTGCGCGATACTTGCCTGCTGATGCAGGACGACTTCAAAGCCTCGCTCCAATACTTCGGGATCGCGTGGTAAGTATAAGTCTCACGCTCTCATGAGCGTTCGGGCATAACCGCCCGGAAAATCTGTACCGACAGAGCAGGCGAAAAACAGAGAAAAATCGGGGGTGATCTAAACAATATCTAAGATCGAATCTTAGATACGCCTTAGAATTTCCCCGATTCCGGAAAAAACGTGACCTGAGAAATGATGCGGCTTTGCGGGCTTCGGGCGGCTGAAAGCCCTGGAAAAGCTGGCTTTTCCCCTCTGCGCTATCCGGTTTTATCTTCCGTCAGAATCGCGCAGTCGGGTCTTGACCGGGCGGTCTTGAAAACCGTTAGGGCAGTGATGTCCACGCGGGTTCGAATCCTGCACTCTCTGCCATTTTGCCTGAAAATTCGTCATTTGACGGCTTTTCAGGCACTTTTTTCATCTTTTCGCTTTTTCAGAAAATACGACTGGGAGGCGAAAAAAGACTCGGAGAGACACATTTTCAGGAGAGAACTTTGGAGAGAACTCCGGAAAATGACATGAATGAGCATCAATTTCGATCTCACTTACCGAAAGAATTTCGGCAAATAGATCCTCCGGTTTCTGATCGCCCTTGTTGCCGCTGTGATTTTGAATTTTATCGTGCCGCGGCTGATGCCCGCCGATCCGGTCTCCGCCATCACCGGCAAGATGGCCTTCGGCATGGCAGTGATACTTCCGGTGATGTTTGCCGTCAAGCGCAAGGCAGCTCTGCCGCGGCGTAGCGGAAAAGCCCTTCGGCGAGGGGCGCAGCTATCGCTGTTTGCCGGGGGTTGACAAACCGCGGGAGGTGTACGAAAATGTACAATGAGAGGGGGCACCGGGACTTTACCGGCGTCCCGGGATTCACGAAGAGTGGGATCTTTCCACCGTGGATTTGAAACAGGAATAAAGACGAAAGGGTTATGACATGGATATCAAAGCACTCGTATCTGAGCTGACACTGGAAGAAAAGGCCGGGCTCTGCTCCGGCGGCGATTTCTGGCATACCAAGGCGGTGGAGCGCCTCGGCATCCCTGCCGCCATGGTCAGCGACGGCCCCCACGGCCTGCGCAAGCAGGACGACAAGGCCGACCATCTCGGCGTCAACGACAGCATCAAGGCGGTCTGCTTCCCGGCCGCCAGCACCACCGCGGCTTCCTTCGACAGGGAAATGCTCACGCGCATG
Source organism: Oscillospiraceae bacterium (assembly GCA_902791215.1). Classification (GTDB taxonomy): domain Bacteria; phylum Bacillota; class Clostridia; order Oscillospirales; family Oscillospiraceae; genus Limivicinus. The sequence goes on from CADAUZ010000008.1 coordinate 67,133, forward strand.
GGCGAAGCGATCGGCGACTCCTGCCAGCACGAAAAGCTCTCGGTGGTGCTCGGCCCCGCGGTCAACATCAAGCGCAGCCCGCTCTGCGGCAGAAACTTTGAGTATTTTTCCGAGGACCCGTATCTCGCCGGCAAGCTCTCGGCCGCCTTCATCCACGGCGTCCAGAGCCGCAACGTCGGTACCAGCATCAAGCACTTTGCCGCAAACTCCCAGGAGCACCGGCGCATGAGCTCCTCGGCCGAGGTGGACGAGCGCACGCTGCGCGAAATCTACCTGCCTGCCTTTGAGACCGCCGTCAAGGAGGAGCAGCCCTGGACCGTCATGTGCTCCTACAACCGCATAAACGGCGTCTACGCTTCCGAAAACCCCTGGCTGCTGACCGAGGTTTTGCGCAACGAATGGGGCTTTGAGGGCTACGTGATGAGCGACTGGGGCGCGGTGTCCGACCGTGTTGCGGGCGTTGCTGCGGGCCTCGATCTGGAGATGCCCTCCTCTGGCGGCGTCAACGACCGCAAGATCGTCGAGGCCGTCCGGGCCGGAAGGCTGGACGAGAAGCTGGTCGACCAGGCGGTGGAGCGCATTTTGAACATCGTCTTCCGCTACACGGAAAACGCGAAGCCCGACACCCCCTGGGACATGGAGGCGCAGCACCTGCTCGCCGCCGAGATCGCGGCCGACTGCATGGTGCTGCTCAAGAATGAGGACGCGCTTTTGCCGCTTAACAAGGCCGACGAAATCGCCTTCATCGGCGAGTTTGCCGAGAAGCCCAGATACCAGGGAGGCGGCAGCTCCCACATCAACAGCTTCAAGGTTACCTCCGCGCTGGAGGCAGCCAAGGGACTGAAGATCACCTACGCCCGGGGCTACAGCGCCGCAGCGGATACCGCGACTGACGAGCAGATCGCCGAGGCCGTGGCTGCGGCGAAGGCCGCAAAGGCGGCGGTGGTGTTCGCGGGGCTTCCCGATGTGTACGAGTCCGAGGGCTATGACCGCACCCACATGCGTCTGCCCGACTGCCAGAACCGGCTGATTGAGGCCGTGGCGGAAGCAAACCCCAACACCGTAGTCGTGCTGCACAACGGCTCCCCCGTGGAGATGCCCTGGATCGGCAAGGTCAAGGCCGTGCTGGAGGCTTATCTCGGCGGTCAGGCGGTCGGCCTCGCGGAGGTCCGGGTCCTTTTCGGTGACGTAAACCCCTCCGGCCATCTGCCGGAGACCTTCCCCGTCAAGCTCGCCGACAACCCCTCCTACCTCTTCTACGGCGGCGAGGGCAATGTGGCCGAATACCGCGAGGGCATCTTCGTCGGCTATCGCTATTACGATAAAAAAGAGGCCGAAGTGCTCTTCCCCTTCGGCCACGGTCTGAGCTATACGACTTTTGCATACTCCGATCTGCGCCTGAGCGCATCGGAGATCACGGATCAGGACACGCTGACCGCTTTCGTCAAGGTGAAAAACACCGGCAAGTGCGCGGGCAAGGCTGTGGTCCAGCTCTATGTGGGCGACATCGAGAGCAGCGTCTTCCGCCCCGTGCGTGAGCTCAAGGGCTTTGAGAAGGTCTCGCTCGAGCCGGGCGAAGAGAAGGAAGTCCGCTTCACGCTCGACAAGCGCTCCTTCGCCTACTGGAACATGCAGATTCACGACTGGCATGTGGAGAGCGGTGCCTTCGCCATTGAGATCGGGCGCTCCTCCCGGGACATCGCCCTGCGCGCGGAGGTGAACGTGCAGTCCACCGTGGAGCTGCCGAAGCACTACGACAAGGACAGTATCCTCATGGATATCCTGGCCGATCCCCGCGCCGCCGCCGTCCTGAAGCCTCTGCTTGACAACATCCGTGCGGCCTTCGCGCCGCCTGCCGATGAAGCGGAAAAGGGCAGCGCAGCCAGCGAGGCGATCACCGAGGAGATGAACCTTGCCATGCTCCAGTACATGCCGCTGCGCGGGATGCTGAGCTTCGGCGGAGACCCCAACAGCGCACAGATGCTTGAACAGATCCTGACGGCGCTGAACAAAATCTGATCAAGCAAGGGGCTGTCTCAAAACATTTTCCGTTTTTTCATTCTGAGGAACAAAGTGACGAAGAATCTTTCTTTTGAAAGTTTTTGCAAACTTCCGGGAAAGATTCTTCGTTTACGCACACATTAGAGCTCTGCTCCCACGACGCGGGATATATGCGCAAGCGTTCTGTTCTTACCATAGATACCTCTCAGATTAATTCAAAAGGGGATTTTTCACAAGAGCCGGTACACCGCCAAGATGTACCGGCTCCCGCTTTAGTTCGCCATTCGGTTTAGAAGATTTGCCCCGGGAGTTTCAGCTTTTCTTTGGGCGGGAATGCCTTGTCAAATTCCTCCACGTCCGCATCATCTACGTAGTAGCCCCGGGGCGTCCGGTAGACGCCGGTGATCCCTTCCAGATAACCGGGGATCAGCTCTTTGCAGAGGAAGAAGGAGTCGTCCGCGCCCTCCGGCAGATCGTGATAGCGGATGCCGAAATTGCGGGCATAGGTAAAGCCGCTGTGCCCGTAAAAGCCGATGTTGCCCTCAAACAGCACCGCGCCGAAGCCCATGGCTGAAGCCTTTTCCAGCGAGTAGTCCAGCAGCTTTTTGCCGTAACCCTTACGCTTGAGCTCCGGCGTGATACCGATTGGCCCCATCGTCAGAATGGGGATCACCCGGCCGTCGTCGGTGTTGATGACGGTACGCATGAACATGTTCTGCCCGATCAGCTCATCGTCTTTTTCCATCACGAAGTCCAGCTCCTTCACGAAAGCCGGATCGTCCCGCAGCACGTGGATCACATAATGCTCGCTGCAGCCCGGACGGTACACGTTCCAGAACGACTCTCGGACAAGATTCTCAACTTCTCTGTAATCTTCGGGTTTTTCCAAACGAATGGTATAGTCATTTGTATTCATTGTTTTTCCTCCTGAAAATTGTTGACTTCAATTGCCTTTCAGCGGGAGGTTTGTTCGATTGTCGGCTGCCATGCATGCAGGCAAATGCTCCGATGGAGCATTTGATCGCAAAACCTCCCGGTCAGCCTACAATCTCCGGTGTGATGCGCTTTTTCAAACAGCACTCTCCTTAAATAATTTTTATAATCATGCCACACGGCTTGATTTCGACTCTCTTTTCTCTTTCATATCGTTTGCTTTAAGGCGCCACCATACGCAGTAGGTGACCTCTCGTTCACCTATTATAGTGAACGAATGATCCCCTGTCAAGATGCTTTTATCGTTTTTGCAATTATACCGCAGGCGTGTCCTTGCGGGGTTTCCGTTTCTTGACATTTCCTTCGAAATCTGATAAACTGCGCACGCCTCGGAGGGCAAATCATTCGTGAGAAATGAGAAGCCGGATAAGAGAGCGGGCTGAGACGCCTGCTTGCTTATCCGGCTTTTTTGGAGGAAATCGCGGAACAGGAAAAGTGACAGCAGATTGCTCCGCCTGTATCGAAGCCTCACTTCTTTATCAGTTTTTCCTTCCGTATCCATTTGTCCAGAAAGCGCATCTGTTCCTCGGTGTGGAACCAGTGCTCGCCGCCTTCCATGATCGTAAGCTGGGCATTGTGTGTGTTTGCAAAGTCGCGGATGGTTTCAAGGGTCGTCAGCTTGTCGCGGCTTCCGTAGAGGATCTGCGTCGGCACCGTCCACTCGATGGGGTGATCCCGCACATAGCAGAGATACGCCCAGGACAAGTCCTCCCCGAAGGCTGTGTGGACAGCGCCTTTCGATTGCAGCTCCGCTTCCGTGACATTGGCCCAGACCATCATATCCCGAATCATCTTTTCCATATCGACGATGGGAGAAATGAAATAAGCCCTGCTGATCAAACGGTCGATCCCGGCATTCATGCCGAAGAATGCGCCGATGCTGTTTGCGATCAGGATGATGCTCTTGTATTTCGCTTTCAGTTCTTCCACCGCCGCGCGGATCTCCGCACCGGTTTCCCAGGGGGTAAAGGTCTGATAGTCCAGTCCGAATACCTCGCAATCGGGGAACAGCGGCCTGTAATGCTCACACTCAGCCGCGCTGCCGCCTTTGCCGTGAATGTACAGCACCGCGCCTTTCATACCGTCAAGACCATGCCCGCAAAACTGCGGGTCGTCGTTCAATGCGGGAATCCTCATTTGTCATCCGCCTCTCTCTGTTTTTTCTTTCCTGGAATCCGCTTATGGCGAGATCGCATCCGGCACCCGATTTGAAAAGGGAGCCGACTATAAAACTCCGTACAAACGGTACGTAATTCGCGCCGGGTATACGGAGTTTTTCTCATATCAATATTCCGCTGCAGTGGTCGATCTCGTGCTGGATGATCTGGGCGGTCTAGCCCGTGAAGGTTTTGAGGCGGGTCTGGAACTGCTCGTTCTGATACTGCACCTTGATAGACCGGTAACGCTTTGCCTTGCGTGTACCCGTCAGGGAGAGACAGCCCTCCTCCGCCTCATACGGACCGGAGCATTTGACGATCACGGGATTGTACATCATCATGTACTGTCCGTTGTTGTCAAAGGCAATGATACGCTTTGCGCTGCCGATCATGTTTGCCGCCATGCCCACACAGCCGTCCGCATGGGCGCGCAGCGTGTCCAGCAGATCCGCCGCGATGGGCGCATCCTCAGGTCCTGCCTCAGCGGACTTCTGCGCGAGAAAAATCGGGTCTTTCATAATGGGTTTGATCATCTCTGTTTTGCTCCTTCACATTTCCCACAGCGGCTGCAGCCGTTGCAGGTCTGCTTCATGCCGCAGGTCCGGCAGCGCTCGCCGAACCAGGGCTTATATAATTCCGCTTCGGGGATGGGATTGCCCCAGGTGTCTGTGAGCTTGAAGGCCATCGGTTTCCCTTGGTAGCTCAGGCCGGATTTGAACGCCTGCTGACTCTGTACGCCGTTTCCCTCCACGCGATAGGTCTTGCCGTCCTTGACAAAGCGGCGGCCCGTGCCGCAAAAGGTAAAGGTCACATCAAACGCCGCGCACTCGTCCCGCAGGGCCTTGACCCACTCATAGTGACAGGGCCGCGCGCCGCCGTAGTTTTCGCCGTCGCACAAGACCTGCTCGATCTGTCCGGCGGGCAGATACTCCCGGATACTGACCGGGCCGATATAGGGCGCACACATGATGCCCTTGTGCTTGAACGGCAGCTCCAGCAGGATCGGGATGCGCTCGTCTGCGCGGCGCTGATTTTCACAGGTGACATTGAACATCACATTTTCCCAGCCGTCGCCCCAGTCCCAGGGCAGATGGTCCGCCACGCGCTCGGGGCGCTTGGTCAGGAGGAAGAACTTGACGTCCGGCCGGCGGTGGATGATCTCCCAGGCCTCTTCCCGCCAGGGGTCCGCCTCTGCCAGAAAGAAGTCGCTGGTCATGCAGACGCGGATCATCTCCCCGCTCTTGACCTTATACCGCCCCTCGCGGTCTTTGGAGAGCGGATAGCGAAAGCCCGCCTTCGTGCGGTAGATGTCCGCGCCGCTCTGGCCCCGCAGGCCGTCAAGGTAGTACATGTAGCAGTTTTGGCAGCCCTCGCTGCACTTTTTGCAGCCGTGCCAGGGATTCCAGATATCGTGCACAAGGGCTCACCTCTTTCTATTTGGGAATCTCCGTCAGTTTCTCTTTGATAAGCGGTATGACCGTCAGGTCCGCCGGGAGCCATGCAACATCCTCCAGCTCCTCTGCGCGGAGCCATTTCGCCGCTTCATGTTCTTTCAGTACAGGTTCCCCGTCACAGATCGTCGCCCAGAAGCACTGCATGCTCAGATGGAACGCGGGGTAGTCGTATTCGATGGCAGTGAGACGATCGCCGACCGCGATACCGGTGTCCAACTCTTCCCGGATCTCGCGCACCAGCGCCTGCTGCGGCGTCTCCCCCGCTTCGACCTTGCCGCCGGGAAACTCCCAGCCGTCCTTTTGTTCCCCGTATCCGCGCTGGGTGGCAAAGATCCGGTTGCCGTCCCGGATGACGGCCGCGACAACATGTACAGTCTTCATGTCTTTCTCCCCTTCTGCTTGATAATGACAAGATGGCACTCATTATAGAGCACGCAAGGCAAAGGCGCAAGTCGGAAACACAAACCTGAATCACTTGATTGCGGAGCATGTTGAGGGTATAATGAAACCGACGAACCGGAAAAGCGTGATCTGTTTTCAAAGGAGGTACAACAATGATGAGAAAAGCAGTATCCGTATTATTGTCCCTGATGCTCCTGCTGTCCCTTTCCTGTCGTGCTTTCGCACAGGATACGCGGCCTGAGGACGACCTCGCCGTCATGCTGCCGGTGCATGCGTATGAGCTGACCGGGTCCGTGGAGGTTGAGGGCCGGCAGGGTGTCTGCGCGGAGAACGGGAACTACTGGGTGAGCGGTTCGACAACCCTGGCAAAGTACGACAAGGACTGGAACCTGATTCTGAAAAATACCGATCCCTTCAAGGGCTATGAGGCCGAGGTCAACCACATCGCGGATATCGACGTATACGAAAACGAGCTGTACATCGGCGCCGAGTATTTCATGGACGGCGTCGGGAAAAACATTCAGATCGCGGTCTACGACGGCGATACGCTCGAGCTCAAGCGCACGTTCCCCTTTGAGGAGGAGAGCGGCCAGCTTGAATGCTCCGGCATTGCGGTGGACCCGGACACCAAATCGGTCTGGATGTGCTCCTGGGTGGGCGAAGAGAGCGGCCGCTACCTGTACCGCTATGATCTGGAAACCGGCGCGTATCTCGGCAAGGTCCATATGCAGATGCCGCCCCAGTGGCTGCAGGGCGTGGCTTACTATGACGGCTGTCTCTACATGACGGCGGACGACGGCACGGCGGACGACAACGAGCCGGATCACCTCTACAGGACGAAGATCACCGACGGCTGCACGTACTGCACCGTCACGCTGGAGCGGACCTTTGACGACTTGACGAAGCAGGGCGAGATCGAAGGCCTGACCTTTGACAAGGAATCGAACAGCCTGCTGCTTCTGTACAACAGAGGCGCACGGATCGTCCTCGGCATGCCGCGAGGCTTCTATGACGGTTACGACCGGGAGATCTCCGAAGTATTCACATACAGCATGACAGTGAGATAATCCGCTTTCCGTGTTGTACAAAAAGCGGCTGCATACTTTTTACTCCCGTACAGGGATGAATCGTATGCAGCCGTGTTCTGTTTTTTCATTTCAGAGGTCAGGTATTTGCCTGCTTCTCCGCTTTTTTCCGCAGTCCGATATACGTGCCGAGGAAGCCGGCGGTAGCCATGACGAGCGTATGGGGCGCGATGAGTGCCTGCACAAAAGTCATATCTTTTGCGTACATCACGACCAGCGCCAGAAGCACCCAGCCGACAAGCCCCTCGATCACGGTTCTGATAATCATATTTCTATTCATAATGGTATCCTCCTTGTTTTTTATATTGATTTTATATTCGGTAAATTTGCTTTCCTTGTTTCTCAAGCACGGCCTAAAGATAACATATGAAATGTCACAGAAGGCTCACAGATCTCAGTTTTTTTCACACTGCTCCTGTTTTTTTCACACTGCTCCTCACTTGCTTTTTTTACGGCATGTGTTTATAATACATTGAATAATATGAATAGATACGAAGAAGGATTAATCGGCATGAATTCTACCCGGCAAAGATACAGAAGAAGCGCGGCGATCCTCAACAAAAAATACAGCCTGTATATGATACCGGCGCTGCTTTCCGCCGTGGGGGTATCCCTGAGCGAATTTGCGGACAGCCTGATCGTCGGGCGGCTTTTGAACGAGGAGGCCTTCGCCATCGTCAATCTCGGCACGCCGATCGTGTTTATGGCCTCCATGGTCTATACGGTCACGGGTCTGGGCGGGTCGCTTTTATACGCGGAGTACCTTGCCAAGAAGGAGAAGGAACGGGCAGACGCGTATTTTACCGCCTCCACGCTCCTGTCGCTCGCCGCGGGGCTTGTCCTGTTTGCGGAGCTGATGCTCCTTCGCACCAGACTCGCCGGACCCTTCGGCTGCCCCGATGAGCTGCGGGCGGGCTTCAACCGCTACGCAAGCTACCTGTGCTGGTTTGTCCTTGCGGGTGTCGCGCTGACAAACGTCACATATTTCCTGCCCGTCGTCGGCAAGCCCTTCCTCTCCATGGGGCTGACCGTTGCGGCAAACGTGATGAACGTCGGGCTGGACATCTTCTTTATCCGCGTCTTCGGCATGGGCTGTGAGGGTGCGGCCCTGGCGACGGTGGTCTCCTATCTCATTGCCCTTTTTGCCGCTGTTGTGATCTGCCGCTTCCAGAAGGTGCCGCTGAGACTGCAGAAGCTTGAAAGTCCCTGGCGGTCGATCGCGGAGATCGTCCGGAAGGGCTTTCCCGTCGGGATCGTCCAGGCAGGCTACGCCGTGACGGGGATGTTCTGCAATCACTTCATGAACCTCAGCTTCGGCGAGGAGGGCGTCGTGGTGATGTCCCTTTTCGGTCAGATGGATTCCGTCATCTCCGTGGCCCTCAGCGGCGTCGGCGACAACAATGCCTCTTTCGCCGCCATGCTCAAGGGCGAGGGCGACTACTACGGCATCCGCACCCTGACGCGAAACGTCGCCATCGGGGTCGTGCTGGTCTGCTCGGCGCTGGCGCTGGGCTTTGTGTGCTTTTCCCGGCCCCTCGCCCACCTCTTCAACATCCATGATGCGGGCTCCCTGCGGCTCGTTGTCCGGCTCACACCCGTCTATGTCCTGTACTATCCCCTGCGCGGATTGCTGCTGACGCTGCGGGATCTCTACAACGCCCTCGACCGGAGCGTCTACGCCACCGTCCTCGGTGTGCTGGACAAGGCGGTCTCCATCCCGGTCGTGGGCTATGGTCTGTATCTGCTCTACGGCGGCTGGGGCCTGATCGCGGCCTTCCCGGTGAGCATGGCCCTGATCTTGCTGCTGGTCCTGGGCGTCAACTACTATATTTATCGCAAATCCAACGGGCGCTACTCCCCGATCCTGCTGCTCGATGAGAGCAATCCCCTCAAGGCGCTGTGCAGCTTCACCGTCCGGGGTGACACGGAGGCGCTGGACGCCGCCGTGGAGGAAGGCCTTCGGCCGCATATCGGCGACAGGCAGCTGATCAGCCGGACCTGTCTTGCGGTGGAGGAGATCTGCTCCTATATCCACGACAACTGCGGCAAAACTACCCCGGTCGACATCATGATCAGCGAGAACCGGCACAGCACGATCATCACCTGCCGCAGCCCCGGCAAGCCCTTCTATCCCGTCAAGCCCGAGGGGGAGAAGCTTTCGGCCAATGAGCTGGTGCTGACAAAGCTGTTTCAGATCAAACACGAATACATTTTCGGCTTGAATTCCACAAGCCTTACCACAGGAGGCGGCTATGAAAAATAAAATTGTCGTGGCAGAGGCCACGTCCACCGCGTTCAATTATCTGGATGACATCCGCGCCCTGGGCTATGAGCCCGTGATCCTGGAGGCCTATCTTCCTGACGGCTACGCGAGAAGGATGCTCGATGAGGAGCGCAGGGTCAAGTACTCCCACATCAAGTACCCCATCACCATCCTCAAGGAGGACCCGGATTATGAAGTGACTCTCCGCATGGTAAAGGACCTCGACCCGCTGCTGGTCATGCCGGGCGGCGAGGAGGGCGTCGTCATCGGCACGCGCCTGGCGGACGACCTCGGCATGCCGGGGACCCCGTATTCCAACATCGCCAACATGACACAAAAGAGCGTCATGCACCAGAGCCTCAAAAAAGCAGGCCTCAGATACATCCGCGGCACGGAGGTCAAAAGCTGGGACGACTGCCTCGCCTTCCTCGAGGAGACGGGGACGGAGGATGTTGTCCTCAAGCATGACCACGGCGCGGCCTCGGTGGGCGTGCACCTGGTCCACGGCCGGGAGGAGCTGAAGGCTGCCTTCGAGCAGGAGAGCCGCGCGGACAACAACATGTTCGGCGAGGCGGACACCCGCTTTCTCCTGCAGGAACGCATTTTCGGCACCGAGTACATCGTCAACACCATCAGCCGCGACGGCATCCCGGCCCTCACCTCTGTTTTCAAATATTTCAAAAAGCGCACGCCGTCCGGAGCCATCATCTACAGCGGCAACGAATCCATCAACGAACCGACCGAGCAGGAACAGGCTTTGATCGACTATGCGCTCAAGGCGGTCTGCGCCCTCGGGATCACCGACGGCCCGGTCCACGGGGAATACATGGTCGACAAAAAAGGCCCCGTCCTCATCGAGGCAAACTGCCGCGTCATGGGCGGCAGCGCGCCTTCGGGCTTTCTCGACAAGGTGTTCGGCTACCACGAGACGGAGGTGATCCTGAACAGCATGCTGGACAAGGAATACCACCGCAGGTTCCGTGAGCGGCCCTACAAGCCCCTGCGAAAAGGCTATGCCAAGGATTTTTCGGCGGCCTCGGACCAGCCGATCTCCTTCTCCGGCATCGTCCCGATCCTGCTGGGCATGAAGAGCTTCTATTCCGGCTGGGTGGAAAACGCGGGCAGGACCGACATGCTGCACGAGACCGTCGACCTGGAGACCGAGACGGGCTGCGTCTATCTGGTTCATGACGACCCCGAGGTCGTGAAGCGGGAGTTTGAGCTTCTCATGTACATCGAGGAAAACTACCCCAAGCTCCTGCAGTCGGATGAGCCGCTGTTTGCCGCGCCGGAGGACAAAACGCAGATCACGCCCGAGATCGAAGAAGTCCTGAATGAGGACCCGGAGGTCCTGATCTCCAACATCATGGCCTGGTACAAAAACGGCGCACAGGGCGAAGCTGTCGTGCCCGAGGCGCTGCTGGACGCCGCCCCGTACAATCGCCGCATTATGGAGCTGATCCGGGACCTCTGCTGACAGCTGTCGAAACGGGACCGAAACCCCGCCGAATATTAAAGGGAGGAAAAACGATGAATCAGAAAAAGAGACTTGCCGCGCTGCTGCTGGCATTGATTCTTGTGCTCTCGGGCGTATCGGTATGCTTTGCAGAAACACCCGCTGACGCGGAAGGGGCGGCAAAAAGTCCGGAGGAAATCAGGGAGCGGAAAGTGCTGCGTGTCGGCACGGCGGGCGACTATCAGCCCATGTCCTATCTGGACCCGGACACCGGGAAATACGTGGGTTTCGACGCCGAGCTTGCCGAGGATCTGGCGGCAGAGCTGGGCGTGGAGCTTGAATACGTGAAGACCTCCTGGCCGACGCTGATGGAGGATACCCTCGCGGGAAAATTTGATCTCGCGATCTGCGGCATCACGATCACGGATGCGCGCCGGGAGCAGGCGCTCATGTCCGAGGGCTATTTCGGAAACGGCAAGACCGTCCTCTGCCGTGCGGAGGACGCGGACAAATACACGAGCCTCGAGGCGATCAATCGGCCCGAGGTGCGCGTGATGGAGAACCCCGGCGGGCTCAACGAGAAATTCGCGCGTGAAAACCTGCCTGACGCCTCCCTCACCATCCACGATGTCAACCAGGAGATCCCGGGCCTGGTCGCCTCGGGCGCGGCGGACGTCATGATCACGGAGATCATGGAGGCGGGCTATTACGTCAGTCAGGACGAGCGCCTCGCCGCGCCGCTGATCTTTGAGCCGTTTACCCACGGGCAGCTCGGCGTTCTGATGCCGAAGGGCAGCGAGGCGCTGCTGGCCTACGTCAACAGCTTCCTGGAAAAGGAGAAGAGCTCCGGCAGGATCGAGGCGCTGGGAGAGAAATATATCTACGGCGCCATCAATCAGGCGGGCGGGGCAGAGCTGCCTGCCGCAGCCTGACGGCAGCTAATCTATGGACTTTTCAAAGGAGGCACTATCCGTGGAAAAGCACTTTGACCTGATCTGTATCGGCATGGCGCTGGTGGACTCGATCATCCGCGGCTTTGACCCGGAGCCGGTCTCCGCCTCCGGTTTCCGCGCCGAATCCGGCTCCCTGAACGTGGGCGGTGAGGCGGTCAACGAGGCCATGGCCGCGGCAAAGCTCGGGACAAAAACGGGTATTGTCTGCGCCCTCGGCGAGGACGACGCGGGGGATATGGTGGAGGCGGCGCTCCGGCGCTGCGGCGTGGACACCGGGCGCATCCTGCGAAGCGCCGAACACCCCACCCCCGTCACCACCATGTTCGTAAACGCCGACGGCACGCGCAAATCCATCACCAACGGCGCCCACCGCCATAACTTCCACCCGGAAAAGGACACCGCGCGCTTTACCGACGCGAGGGCAGTGATCCTCGGCTCCCTGTTTCGCGCGCCCTTCGACGATCCCGCCATCATCGGCGCGGTGCTGGAGGCTGCAAAGGCGGCAGGGCAGACGGTCTTTGCCGACACAAAGCTGCCGAACTTCCGCTTTCTGACGCTGGAGGATCTGCGCCCTTCCCTGCCGCTCATCGACTACATCACCCCCAACGAGGACGAGGCGCGCTATTATTCCGGGAAGGACACGCCGGAGGAGATGGCCGATGTGTTTCTCGGCTATGGCGTGAAGAACGTGGTTATCAAGCTCGGCGCGAAGGGCTGCTCTTTTAAAAACAGCGATACCGCGATCCGGCTCCCGGCCTGCGCGATCCGGGCGGTGGACGCCACCGGCGCGGGCGACAACTTTGTGGCGGGCTTTGCATCCGAGCTTCTGCGCGGCGCTCCCGTCGGCGACGCCCTGCGCTTTGCCAACGCCTGCGGCGCCATCTGCGCAAGCGCCGTCGGCGCGGGCACGGCGCTCAAAAACCGCAGCCAGGTCCTGGACCTTGCAGCGAAGGAGCTGGCAAGGCAGGCATTGTAAAAAAAGAAAATATTTCATAATCCGGGAACTTTTTCCTTTGCCGTGCGTCTAACAGTCATCAAACAAAAACGCAAAGGAGAGTACACCATGGACGGTCTCGGATTCGATCCCTCTGCCCTGTTGATTGTCGGCATGCTGATCGGCGTGGTCTACACGCTGCTGTAATACGGGGAAGATATGGGAAAAAGGCGGCTCAGGACGAGCCGCCTTTTTTATTTGCATATTTTCTTTTCTTTTGGGCAAACTGTCAGCAAAGGGATCTATGATCCCTGACTTGGAAAGGAGAACTTCGATGACGACCAAAGAGCTTCTCTACGTGGACGACGCGCTGTCCCACGCCCAGCTGCTGGCGACCCAGTTCCAGAACGGGGCCGATCAGCTGCAGGACAACTCCCTGCGCACGCAGGTACAGCAGATGGCCCAGCGCCACCGCCAGGTGTACCGGCAATTCTACGATCTTGTGTGAGGTGAATGTGATGGACGACAAATGCATTATGGAAGGCCTGCTTCTCGACGCCAAGAGCGTGTGCGACCTGTATATGCACGGCGCGATCGAATCGAGCACACAGCAGGTGCGGCAGACCTTCTCCGCCGCCTTTGACGACGCCCTGTCCATGGGCGACAGCCTGTATCAGCAGATGACCGCCAAGGGTTGGTATCAGACCGACACCGCGCCCGAGCAGAAGGTCCAGCAGACCAGGCAGAAATTCAATCCGACCTGTTAACGGCGCAGCCGGGAAACGTCAGCGTTTCCCGGCTGTTTTTATTATTGCTGCTCCGCTTCCAGCTTTTCCACCAGCCTGCGCAGGGCCTTGCCCCGGTGGCTGATGCGGTTTTTCTCCTCCGCGCTGATTTCGGCCGTGCGCAGGCCGCGCTCCGGCAGGATGAAGAGCGGATCGTAGCCGAAGCCGTTGGTCCCCCGCTCGTCGTGGGCGATCTCCCCGTAGAGGTAATCCTCCGCCGTGAGCATTTTCCCGTCCGGCCAAACCAGGGCGATGGCGCAGGTGTAGTGCGCGCCGCGGTCTTCGACTCCCTCCAGCTTTTCCAGCAGCAGGCGGTTATTGGCTTTATCGTCCCCGTGCACGCCGGAAAAGCGCGCGGAATAGATGCCCGGCGCGCCGTCCAGCGCGTCGACGCACAGGCCGCTGTCGTCCGCGATGGCGCAGCAGCCGGAGAGCTCCGCAAGCTCCCGCGCCTTCTTGACGGCGTTTTCCATGAAGGTCGTGCCGTCCTCGACGGTCTCGTGCTCGATGCCGGCCTCCCGCATGGACTGTACATCGTCGAAGAAGGGGGCGAGGATTGCCTTCATCTCCGTGAGCTTGTGGGCGTTGTTGGATGCGATGATGAGTTTCATGGTGTTCTCCCCTGTTGTCATATTTCTGCACTGGGATTGTACTATAAAATCCCCGCCGCCGCAACTTGAAATCGCTTTGATAACATGATATATTGTAAAAAAGCATCGGGATAAACGGCCATAAACACGCTTCCGGCCCGGTGCGCCTGTGCACGATGAAGTCTGCGCCGAACCTGTACAAGGAGAAAACACATGAAAAGAATCCTCATGATAAGCCTGGCCCTTTTGATGCTGCTCAGCCTCGCGGCCTGCGGGAAGAAGGCCCCGGCCGCGACACCGACGCCTGCCCCCACGCCCATCGAGACGCCTGCCCCCACACCGGAGCCGACACCGGAACCCACGCCGACGCCTACCCCCGAGCCTCTGCCGCTCGCCCCGGATCTGCCGGAGATCCACGACGCGGCGCTGGAGGAAATCTTTGAAGGTGTGCTGTCGGTCTATCCCGGCACAGCCGGAAGCTCTCTCAGGGCGGCGCGGTGCGCGGCCTGGCTTTTGGACTGGGGCACGGTGACGAGCCTCACGGACGATGAGATCTACTCCGCGGTCGGCTCCTGGATGGACAAGCAGAGCGACGAGCGCCTGGCAACCTTCCTGGAAAGCATCCTCGCCGTTTACGACCGCTGTTATGATCTCAAGGGCGAGAATGCCGAAGCCATCATGTCCGACGCCGGGATCGAGTCGAGCCGCTATCCCTGGAACGAGCGTGCCTTCCGCGCGGTGGAGATGGTTAGCTACGGCTGCGGCCTGCGATAATAAAGAAAGGCCCGCTTAATGAAAATGCACCACCCTGCTGCGGATGGTGCATTTTCATTACCGTAGACCTTATTCCTGAACGATGATGCGCGGCGCATCGCTGAGCTCCACGAGCGGATGGGAGACAAAGTACTCCTCCAGCACGTTCGGCGTGGAGCTTGCGACCTTGATCACAGCGCCGTTTCGCTCTATGTCGTCTTTCTTGAGGTCAAAGAAGGCATCCAGATTCAGATAGTGGAATTTCTCCACGATGACTGAATACAGCTTGTCGTCCTGAACCTCTTCGCCGTTTATGGTGAAAGAGACAATGGTCCGGTTCGGGCGGTCGTATACAATACGGGTGCCGCCGGATAACTGATACCACTGGGTGTGCATGCTTTCGATGAAAGCGTCGTCACGCAGCATGAACTGCATCACATGGCGCAGCTGCGCCCCGGTGAGTTTGATGCTGTAAAGGGGCTCGCCGAAGGGGAAAACCTCCATATAGTCTCTCAGCGTCACAATGGGGCCGAGCTTCGGCTTGCGGATACTGCCGGAGCCGAGCATCACCAGATCGCCGCCGAGCTGCGCGTGGAGGCCCTCTGACATCACGTCGCCGAGCTCAGTCTCCATATTGCGCCGCGGGTGGGTATAGGCACGCGGGAAGCGCGTAAGCACGCGGTTATACTTCTTGTCGGTATAATCCTTATACTCGTTGATGACCGCCTCCAGCTCCTCGTCGCGCGGGCAGTTTTCGTCCGTGATGGGGATGCACTGCCAGGTGTAGGAGTCGATGCAGTTGTTGTCCGTATCCACCATGATATCGAAGCGGCCGATCTGATCCGTGCCGATGGCAGCCTGCACGATGGGGATGCCCGCGACCACGCAGGGCTCCGTGATATAGGTGTGGCTGTGGCCGCCGATGATAATGTCCACGCCCCAGTCCGGGTCAAGCTTCGCGGCCAGCTTCTTGTCCTCTTCAAAGCCGATGTGCGTCAGCAGCACGGTGAAGTCGATATCGACATCGCGGTAGGCGTCACAGATCTTGCCGACCTCCTGGGCTGCGTCCTCAATATCGACCAGGGTGCCGATGAGCTCTTCGCCCTTGGTCTTTTTCAGGACGGTCTCCGTCAGGATGCCGATGAAGAGTATGCGCATGCCGTCGATCTCTTTGATGTAATGGGAGTTGAAAAGCCGCACGCCGTTGAGCTTCAGGTACATGTTGGCATTGATGATCGGGAAGGTGGCGCACTTTTCCAGAAACAGCAGATGAGCAAGGCCGTAGTCCACCTCGTGATTGCCCAGTGTCACCACGTCAGGCGCCAGCAGATTCATGATCTCAATGGTGGAGATACCCTGAAACTCGCTGTCGATCAAAGAGCCGCGGAACATGTCTCCGGCGACGGCGTAAATGACGTTCTTCTCCTCGCTGCGGACCTTGTTGATATACCCGGACAGCCGGGAAACACCGCCGACCAGCTTCTCGTCCACCTTTTCGGCCAGAAAGTCGCCATGGAGATCATTGGAGTGCAGGATCGTGAGTTTTTTCAGGTTTTTCATCTGCGGTACTCCTTATATGTTTTCAAATTAATTCACAAAAAAGAAACCGGACCGCCGGCGGACGTATCGTTTCCGTGATCGGTCTGTGTCTGGTACAAGGGGTAAGATTATAACGAGAAGCCGCTGCGCCGGGCTTCGATTCGGGGGAAAGCAGGGGACCGTCGCCATTATGGTACTGTTAACTCTAATGTGAAATATATAAGCGTGAAGTATAGAAACAGCCAAGTTCCCTTGATTTTTCAAGCGTTTGAAGGCCATCAACGGACTTCACGCTTAACATTGAGTTACCCAATGTCTTTCCAACCAGTGCGTGTTAGTTTATCATACTCCCGATTTATGTAAAAGGCAATAGCTTTATAGGCTACGTTGGTACCGCGTTGGATGATGTCGGCGCCAAACTTGCTGCGCAAAGCGTCCACTGCCTTATCCAGCTTCACATCTCATTCTCTTCTGCCGCTGTCCACGTCTCCAAACAGAGACATCTGGAAGCCCCTTATCTTCTCTTGTCAGGTTGGAAAGGGGATACTCATAAGCCGCAGCGTCCTGTGATCTTTCCACAGCTCCCATAGAAGCCGCTTCGAAAGCTCATAGATCTCCCGCGTGGATTCCACCGGATGGTCATGCACTCAGTTTTTTATGAAACGCCCGTGCGATGCTGGCAAAAAAGGTGGACATTTTGCTGAATTGTAGTATAATAAAGATTTAAGGCAGACATAACGCATTGGGGCATGTTCGCCCCGACAAGACAATGAAAGAAAAACAGCGAGGTATGCACCATGTACAAGTGCAAAAACAGAATGCGCCTCTTGCTGGCTGTGCTGATGACGGCGCTCATCTTCACGGTCTGTTCTGGTTACCTGCCCGCCGCGTGTGCGGAGGCCGGTCTGTCCGGAGAGAGCCCGTCGAACGCCCCTGAAGCCCGATCGGATGGCGGGGCAACCCTGTCCACGTCCGATGATTCCGTGCGCAGCGCAGTCCACTTCGATCATGAGTTGGATTCGTATGCGCCGCTAAAGGACCGCTACTATTTCTATTTCACATACAAGACTGTGCATCCTTGGTGGGATGCCGTTGCCCTCGGGATGGAGGAGGCCCAGAGACAGTATCTGGAGAAAGGGATCGTCATCACCTACGAGTACATGGCCCCCAACGCTGCCTCCGCCGAGGATCAGACTCAGAGGCTTCTCACGGCAGCCAAGAAGGGCTACGATGTCATCGGCGTCGACGTTGCGGACGAGGCCGTTATCTCTCCGGTGCTGGATGAACTGGTGGATTCCGGCAACAAAATAATGACCTTTTCAAGCTCCGACGCCGCTGAGGGCTGCAAGAGGCTGGCATACGTCGGCAACACGCACAACTATCAGGACGGCGCGGACCTGACGGAGGCTCTCTGTCAGAAGCTGGGCTACAGAGGAAAGGTCGCGATCCTTGTGGGCAACGTCGGTGCGCCCTGCCACGAGGATCGGGCGCAGGGTGCGAAGGACACAATCGCGAAATACGGGGATATGGAGATTGTCGCGACGGAATACGACATGGATTCCGTGGACATGGCCTATGAGCTGACCCTGAAGATTCTGGAGGACTGTCCCGACCTCGACGGGATCGTCTGCTGCAACATGAGCAATCCCGTAGGCGCAGCCAGGGCTATCACGCAGAAGGGCAGCGGCGCCGTGATCGTCGGGATGGACCACGACGAGCTTGCCCTGCACTATCTGAACGACGGCGTCATCTATTGCCTGGGCGTGCAGGACTGCTATTCCATCGGCTTTGACACGATCCAGGTCGCGGTGAAGCTCGCCGATGGCAAGCTGCCCGGAGAACTGTTCCCTGAGAAGACAGACCAGATCACGACCGTCATCTATCAGAACGACGCAGCTTTGATGCTCGAGCTGCTGTATGGTGAAATGTAATGGCGCAGAAAAAGATTTCAAGAAGAACTTTCGTACTGACCGCCGTCTTCGGCAGCCTGCTGATCATGGCCATGGTGATAGCCAATTCGGTGTGGGCTTCGAATCAAACCAGCACCGCAACGGATGAAGCCGTCTCCGCCGTAAGCTCCTTTTACCTTGAGGCCATGGCCGACCGTCGGGCCAAGACCATCGCCAACCTGATCAACAGCAGCTTTGAGCAGATGGAAAAGGCCGTCGCCTATATTGCCGATGAAGGGGCCGATTCCCAGGAGGCGCTGCGTGATTCGATCGGAAAGGTGGAATCGCTGCTGGGACTCAGCCGCTTCGCGCTGGTGGATGAAGACAACATCGTCTATACACAATACACGACCTATAGCGGCGGAAGCCGTCATACCTTTCTGTCCGAAGCGGAGATCACCGGCAGAATCATCAGCACGGTGTCCCTCTACGGCTCCTCCAAGCAGCTGTGCCTGACCTCTCCCACCCGAGGCCTATCGATATTGAACAAGCCCATCAAGGCCTGCTTTGTCCAGCTGGACATCAAGGATATCGTCGATCTGCTGGCCTTCGACAATCAGGACAGCACCAACTTTGCCCTCTATACAAGAAAAGGCGGCAATCTGTCTGGGACAGAGCTGGGCTCCGTAATCTCCAACCGCAATCTCTTTGACGCGATCCAGGCATTTGTGCCGCAGGATGTGCTTCGGGAAAAACGCAAGGACTTTGAAACCGCAAAGGAGGGAAGCCTCCGCTTTGCCTCCGACGGCATGGAGGAGACGCTGGTTTATGTCCCCATCCAGGGCACGGACTGGGAGATGGCTGTACTGATCCGCGAGAACATCATTCAGGATCAGATTCGGGACATCAGCGAAAAGACGCTCGCCAACAGCCGAAAACAGATCATCTTCACGACGGTGTCGGTGCTGGCGCTGGCCGTCGTGCTCCTGTTCCAATATTGGAAGCTGTCCAGGGACAAGCTCAATGCCGAAAAGGAAACCAGCAGGGCTTTACACATCATGGCAAACACCGATTCCCTGACCGGCATCCGCAACAAGCACGCCTATGCGGAAAATGAGGCGCTCATCAACCGGCAGATCCAGTCCGGCGAGATTGAAAAGCTTGCGGTCGTCATCGGCGACGTCAACGGCCTCAAGTACGTCAACGATACACAGGGACACGCTGCCGGAGACAAGCTGATCAAAGACGCAAGCTCGATGATTTGCAGGGCCTTCTCCCACGGCGCAGTATTCAGGATCGGCGGCGACGAATTCGTCGTCCTCCTCCAGGGGGAGGGCTTTGACACGATGGATGAGGTGATCAGTGCGCTGAACCGCAAGGTAGAGGCCAACATCCAAGAGGACAAGGTCGTCATCTCCTTCGGCTGCGCAATCCTCACGCCGCAGGACCGCCAGCTCCGCGACGTGTTTGAGCGCGCGGACAACATGATGTATGAGCGCAAGAAGGCGTTGAAGCAAATGGGCGCGAAGACGCGGGACACCTGACAAGCTCTAGTTTATCTTTGTTACCTTGACAAGAAGAGTCGAAAGGCTCTTCTTTTTTATTCTCATGACTTCCCGTATCGTTGGCAATGCGTTATACATCAACAAAATATATAGAAAGAAACCATTAGAATAAAACTCCTGCGTGTGTTACAAAAAATGAAACAAAGATTGACACGAAGAAGAAACCCGGGATGATCCGCACATTTCTGTACGCAACATCCCGGTTTCTTTGTCAGCCAACCCTGCCAGCCAGATGCCAAACCAGTTTTTCTTTCAAAACTGTCTTATGAATACCCGGCTAAATGGCAGGCTTTTTTCATACTGTTAACTTTTCTACCGTTTAAAGTGTGCAAGATAGATAGTCTTTTCAAAAACTGCATGATTGCTGTCTTATTATCTTTCTTGCACATCTCTTGCACAGGGAAATGTTAACATACCATTGGTACGAGTGTTCATAACGGACTCAACTTCGCGTCAAAAACCAACTCGGAGGTCCCCCGCGAGACCTCCGAGTTGGAAAGGAAAAACAAGGTCGCCGGTCGATGTGGCGGTGCTTGTGCCGCCACATGACCTTGCGGCCTTGTTTTGACGTTGGTGCACCGGGGCAATCCAAATCCGAACCAGGGACGGAGGCGCGCTGGGTAAGCGCGCACTCCATATCGCTAAAATTTATAGTTTTAGTGCCGTCCTTATAATTGCATGATATTACGATCTTGTCATTGAAAACATATACTGCATTCAGGAATACGTCAATTAGTGTTTTTCTCTGCTCTGGCTTGGCTATATCGAGCGCCCGGAAGCGGTGCAGGAAGTAACGGACTTGTTCTTCGCTGACGCGGGGTTTCGCCAGCTTCTCCAGCGCGATCTTGTTT
>CADAUZ010000009.1 GCA_902791215.1 Oscillospiraceae bacterium
CGGCCTTGCGACAGCATAAGCTGGCTGCTCCGTCAGTTTAGCCCGGCTCCTCGACAGAATAGCCCGGCGATTTGCTGTCATCTTATCTCAGCGGTAACAGAAAACAAAGCAGCGGATTGGTGAAGAACAAAAGGAAACACAATAAGCGTCCGGCAGAGCGCAAAACGGCGATCCCTGCTTTGCTCCTGACCCGGTCGGCCCCGCGGCGCTTACCGCTGCGGCAATCGAGACATTCACAGCCTGTGATTCCGTCGTGAATCTTAACGATATCCTCTTGCGTATTTCCATCACCAACGTGTATAATGGAAAAAAGAAAGGCGGATTCAGTTATGGCATCCGGAAGAATGGAGTTTCACGCGCAGACCATTATGCAGCACGCAAGCTTTAGCTTTGTGCTGCCCAATGACGTTGAGATGGCGGAGGTCAGGGGGCCCCGGCATTATGAATATCCGACAAAGACGCTCATACTCCTGCATGGCCTGACCGGCGCGGATACGGACTGGCTGCTGCGCGATGAAACCATCTCATAAGCCTGATTTCTCTTGAAATGAAACAGAAGAGTAATTATAATTACATCAATAGAACGGACACACGGAGGCGTTTCAGATGGGGACCTATTTGAATCCGGGTAAAGCGGCTTATGAAGAGGCTGTGAAATCTGAAATCTTCATCGATAAAACAGAGATGCTGGGGTATTTGAACTCTGTTGTAAAAACAAAACAAAAATACGTCAGCGTTTCCCGTCCGCGCAGATTCGGCAAGACAATTGCCGCGGATATGCTCTGCGCCTATTATGACAGAGATGCGGACAGCCGTGACCTGTTTGAAAAACGAAAGCTGGCTGACGTACCCGGATGGGACAAATATCTCGGAAAATTTGATGTAATCCACCTTGTGATGACGAGGTTCGTTAAAACGCGGATCAAGGTAAGCGAAGCGCTTACCAATATGCAGAAGCTGGTGATCAGAGACTACAGGAGGGCTTACCCGGATGCCGACATTATGAGTGAAAATGACCTGATCCAGACGATCGATGATGTTTATTCAACGATAGACAGACAAGTGGTTATCGTTATAGATGAATGGGACGCGGTTTTCAGAGAACGTCCTAATGATAAAGACGGACAGACAGAGTATCTGGATTATCTGCGGGATTTATTAAAGGATAACAGGCATGTAGCTCTTGCCTATATGACCGGTATCCTGCCGATCAAGAAGTATGGGCAGCACTCGGCCTTGAATATGTTCACGGAATATTCCATGATGGCTCCGCGTCAGCTTGCGCCATACACCGGTTTTACGGAAGAGGAAGTAAAAGAACTCTCCAAGAAATACGATATGGACTTTCGTGATATATCCAACTGGTATGACGGCTATCTGGTAAGTGACCGTATTCCGCCGGAAAAACGTGAGGAGTACCGGGAAGGAAAATACAATGGTCACAAATTTTTCATCTACAGCCCGCTTTCAGTCGTGGAATCCATGACCACCGGTGTTATCAAGGACTATTGGAACAAAACCGAAACCTATGAAGCTCTGGCGGAATATATCCGAAAAGATTACGACGGCCTGAAGGAAGCGGTAGCGCTGCTTATGGACGGCGGGCGGCTGGCCATCGACACATCGACCTATGAGAATGACATGACCACGTTTACAGGCCGGGATGATGTATTGTCGCTCCTGATCCACCTGGGCTATCTCGGCTTTGATGATGAACGAAACGAGGTCTTCATACCCAACCGGGAAATTCTGGATGAATTCAAGACCTCGACGAAGGGCAAGGAGTGGGTCAGCACCTTCAAATCCTTTGAGACTTCGCAGGAGCTCCTGAAAGCCACGTGGAACGGCGATGAAGAAAAGGTGGCCCAACTGGTCGAGGACGCGCATAATCAGGCCGGAAACAAGACCTACAACGAGGAAGCTGCCCTGAGCTATGGAATCCAACTGGCCTATTACGCTGCCAGAAAATATTACACCACGATCTTGGAACTGGATACCGGCAAGGGCTATGCGGATGTGGCCTATCTGCCGGCACCTCAGTATGCTGAAAAGCCCGCGCTGCTGATAGAACTGAAATACGGACATAGTACGGATATTGCAATGGATCAGATCAGACGGCAGAAATATCTTGACAGGTTTGAGCACTATAAGGGGAACACCCTGGTGATCGGCATCAACTATAATCGGGATCTGCCTTCTGACCATCCCGAATTCAAGCATCACAGCTGCAGGATAGAAAAATGGTAAATGATTTGTAAAGGACTGTTTCTATGTTTGGGATCAGAAAGCTTTTACGCCAGATATTGCAACGCCTTCTGGCTTTGGAAGAAGCCGCGGCGAGCGCAGAAGGGAACATTGCCCGGAACTCAGAGCAGCTTGCGCTTCGTGTTTCAGAATTGAGCAGCGCAGCCAATCGTCACGACATGGTGATCGAGGACATGATTGAAAGCTGGGAGGAGCTGCGGGAGAAACAGAAAGAAGAACTGCAAATGCTGACTTCTGCCTTGTCAGCATCTGCGGGACGAGAACAAAAGGATGCCGCGGAAAGAGAAAAGGCTTTGCTGGAACTACTCATGTGTACACACGATATGCTGTTTGCGCTTCAAAAAGCGGCAGAGGAGACCGGTTCCGAAGTGTGGCTGCGGCAGCTGACATTGTCGGAGCGGAGGCTTGCGGAAGCCCGGCTGCCTTCTGGTTTCCAGGTGACCGGTACGGCAGGGGTTCCTGTCAATTATGCTGTACATGAGGTCGTGGACGTAATAAGGACGCAAGACCCGGAGCAGGACCAACTGGTGGCAGAGGTCTATGCCTGCGGCTATCTCTATCTGGGCCGTATATTGAAAAAGGCGCAGGTATCGGCTTATCGTCTTACAGACACAAGTTCTGATAATATCGGGGGAGGTATCTCGGAGTGAACATCATCGGGATTGACCTTGGGACGTCCACAACGGAAGCCGCCATCTATCGCGGCGGGAAAAAAGAGCTGATTTTGAATCCGGATGGCTCGGCCATTACGCCGTCGGCTGTCGGGCTGGATGAAAGCGGAAACTGGGTAGTCGGAGAGCGGGCACGGGCACATTATATGATGCTGCCCGAGAATACCGCAATCGAAGTGAAGCGAAAAACAGGCACAGATGAAACAATAGAACTCGGGCATACCCGATATTCCCCGATCGAGCTCCAATCCAGGCTGCTGTCTTATGTTAGAGCCTACGCCTCGGAGTATCTGGGAGAGAGCGTTGATCATGCCGTTATCTCCGTTCCCGCATATTTCAACGACATTCAACGGCGGGAAACGATCCGCGCCGGGGAGCTTGCCGGCTTTACCGTTGAACGTATTCTCAACGAACCCACTGCCGCGGCACTGAGCTACGGGCTGGAACACCTGGAGGAGGAAAGCCATGTTCTCGTATATGATCTGGGCGGAGGCACGTTCGACGTAACCCTTCTGGAAATGTTTGACGGTGTTCTGGAGGTAAAGGCATCCGGTGGGGACAATCAGCTCGGCGGCAAGGATTTCGACGAGCTGTTGATGGAATATCTTCTCAAGAGATTTCAGGACAAGCACAGGATAAACCTCCGCAAGGACAAACGCGCCATGGCACGGATCAAGGACGAAGCCGAGAAGTGCAAAATCGCGCTGAGCGAAAGGGACTCCTGTCATATTCTGATCCCGGCGATCTGTGTCCAGGACGGAGTTCCGGTTGAACTGGATGAGACTGTCACACGCGAGCAGTTTGAAGCGCTCACGCGTGCACTTTTACAGCGCACGCACAAGCCTTTGGATACGGTCCTCTCAGACGCGGGGATCTCGGAAAATGAGATCGATCATGTGATCCTTGTAGGAGGCTCTACCAGGATGCCGATGGTGGCGCGAGATGTTTTTGACTATCTCGGAAAGGAGCCTCACCACGCGGTACATCCCGAATACGCAGTGGCAGAAGGAGCCGCTGTACAGGCAGGAATCATTTCAGGGGAAATCGATCCTGCGGACGGCCTGATCATGACGGATGTAAACCCGTACACCCTCGGCGTACGTGCTTTTGACGGCGAGGATGATGACCACATGAGCGTCGTGATTCCCAGAAATGTCACGATACCAGTCACAAGGACAGAGCGCTACGCGACATGCAGTGACTATCAGACAGAGGTGATTGTGGAGGTGTATCAGGGCAAAAGCCGTATTGCCACGCATAATCATCAGCTGGGAAAATTCAGCATTCACGAGGTCCCGCCCAGACCCGCCGGAACGGAAAAGCTGGACATCAGCTTCTCGTATGATTTGAACGGGCTGCTGAAGGTGTCGGCGATCCTGCTCTCTACCGGGACGGAAAAAGGGATCGAGATCGATATGACGAAGGGGCCCGAAAAGAAGCGCGATCTGAGTATTTGGAAAAACGCTGAGGGCGCAAAAGCCTACCGCACGCTTATCCGAACTTCGGAGCGTCTTCTCAGCGGGAACGAGCCGATTCCACAGGAACTCTGCGTCTCCCTGCAGGAAGCCCTGGACAAACTGAAAACGGCACTCATTGACGGCGGTGACGCAGAAGCCGCGGGAGAGCTCCTGCGAAAGATCATAAGTGACGTCAGGGAGGCACTATGAAAGAGGACTATCGGCATTATTATGAGGTGCTCGGGCTTTCACCGGGAGCCGACGCTGCAGACATCAAAAGGTCATATTTCCGGCTTGTGAGAACCTACCCGCCGGAAAAAGATCCGGAGAAGTTTCAGGAGATCCGTCAGGCTTACGAAATGCTGAAAGACGGGCCTCCCGTTTCTGAGGAGAAGCCGCTCTTTCCTGTTCCGGAGGACCCGACCGTTCTCTATGTGCTGGAGCATGCCCACCGACAGCTTGAGCGGAACAATCATAAAGCCGCCGCGGATTGCGTCTGCGAGGCGCTGAAGATCATGCCGGACGATCCGTTTTTACTGTGTATGCTCGCAAAGCTCCAATTTCGTGCGGGCAATCCGCGAAAGGCAGCCGGCACAGCCAAAAAGCTTCAGCAGATCGCCCCGGACTTCAACGAGGCCTATGCCATCGCCGCTGAGGGCTGTTACCAGAGCGGCTGGTATAAAAAGTCGTATCCGGAATTTCAGAAGGCCTATGCATTGGGTTACAGAAGTATGGACTTTCTCCTTGATTATGCCGACGCAGCAGACGCAAACAGCGACCACAAAACAGCGGCCGACTTGCGCGGCGGGCTTTTGAAGGAGACAAAATGGGATAAATCCAACATCGACAGCGCGCTCTATCTTTACAGCGGGCAAATCGAGCATTGCTCAGGGCAACAGGAGATGATCGTGCTGCTGGAAGATTATGAACAGTTCCTGCATGAAAACAGGCGGCTTCTCAAGGACTACGGTCTTGAACTCGCCTCACCCTTTCTGTATGCTGTTTCGGAACGACCGCAGTTTCTGCGTCAACATACGCTTTACAAAAAGGCGGATGCCCTCCTGACAAAGCTTATGAGCAGGGCAGACAGTCAGGATAAAGAACTTGCACTTGGAATGCGCTCCCAGCTGCTGGTCACGGCGCTCGAATCCAACCCCGCATTCTCCAATGACTGGACAATGCTTGCCGCTGCCGTGATGCCTCCCGATGACAGAGACAGCCGTATGCAGCGCTACGCGGTTCTGGATCTGCTTTTGTGTCTGATGAAGGAGCGCGAGCAGAACCTTAAAATGATCCCGACGATACAGCGCGATTATCCGTATTTTTACGAATATGTCAGACCTTACTGTGAGATTCTGTCTTCGGACAATGTTGACGAACGATATGAAAAGCTCAAGCGAGAACATGCGCGCCTGTCCGAGCGGTTCGACGGCAGCCTTTTTTATAAGCGGTATCCTGAGGAAAAAGCCCAGCCGCGCGGGACAGTAGCCTACAGCGGCGAAACGCCCTTCGTCCGCGAGACAAAGAAACCCGGCAGAAACGATCCCTGTCCATGCGGCTCAGGGCGTAAATTCAAGAAATGCTGCCAGGGGAAGGGAATCTATGATTGAGCAGACCGGGCAGATCAATAAGCAGTTAGTCAAATAAGAACAGAGATGTGTACTCCGTTTAATTCATAAAATCCCAAACAGATCATCCAGCGCTGCACCCTGTATGATCCGAGGGCTTGGCTTGTCCGCATTGGAAAGCATACTTTCGACGCGGTTGGCAATGACCAGAGTGTCAAAATCGGCGTAACGCTCCAGATTTTCGCACCAGGCCTGTCCCCACCAGCTTTTGGCAATCTTGCGTCCGCTCAGCACCACCGGGTTCAGGAGCTTTCCCTTTTTGCTTGCTTTGTGGGCGGTTTCCGCCGCATTGCGGCGAAGCTCCTGTTCCGTCGGCTGGGGGTAATAGGTCTCATCCCAATAGCTCTTTTTTGCCATAGCGCACCTGCCTTAATCCAGCCGGAGGACGGACAGAAGCTCTTCATTGGAGAGCTCCGTGATCCAGTTTTCTCCACCGGAGCCGATCACATTTTCCGCCAGCTCCCGTTTCGACGCGATCATCGCGTCGATTTTTTCTTCTACCGATCCGCGGCTCACAAACTTATGTACCATCACATTCTTGTCTTGCCCGATACGGAAGGCGCGGTCGGTATCGTCTTGCCGAGGCCCATATCGTCGGCCAGACAGGCGCCGAAGCCGAGCTTATCCATTGATCCATCACCTGTGATATTTGAATAGGTCTGTATGCCTGCTCCTGTTATACGGTAGGAAAGTGAGAGAGTCAAATCAGGATTGAAGAGTGTCTTGGCGGCTTCCTCCGCGTTTAACATCTGCAAATGATAAAAAACGGAATCCCAATCGGAAAGAGTCTTTCCTGCGCGGAAGGAAGTTTCCAGATTGGCAAATCAAATATTGCCTGTCAGCTTGCTTTTACCTATATATACAATTACAATTAATTATATGTCGGAAAGGGGGGATTCTGTGAATACGCTGTTTGCGGAAACCCTGCGGAGGCTGAGAACAGAAAGAGGGCTTACACAGAAGCAGCTCGGAAGCAAGATGTTCATCAACAACAGCACAGTCGCCCGCTGGGAAAACGGCACCCGTCTGCCGGACGCAACGATGATCCCCCGGCTTGCCAAATGTCTCGGCGTTGACGCCAATACGCTGTTTGATTTTGCGGCGGAGAGCGACGATGTTCCCAACGTCATCATGGTGGATGACGACGAGATCATCCTCTCCCACGGCGTAAACGTCCTGGAGGAGGTCATGCCGAAGGCCACGATCACGGGCTTTATCTGGCCGACGGAGGCGATCGAATACGCAAAGGTGAACCGGGTCGAGCTGGCGGTCCTGGATATCGAACTGGGAACGGCCAGCGGACTGGAGCTCTGTCACACGCTGCTGGAGATCAATCCCAGCACAAAGGTCGTGTTTCTGACCGCCTATCCGGAATACTCCCTTGACGCGTGGAAGACCGAAGCCCGCGGCTTCATGCTCAAGCCCATGACTCCGGAGAGCGTGAAGGAACAGCTGAAAAAGCTGCGCATTCCGTTTTCGGCGGGAGGCGTGGAAGCGTGATCAGCTGGATCGATTTTTTCTACTTCTTCATCATAGGCGCGGCGCTGCTGCTGAGTATGATGGGACTTTGGTTCATCGCCGTCATGCCCGGGGCCGACCGCTGGGGCAAGCGCTTCTTTCTGGGATTCTTCGGTGTCCTTATGCTGGGCAGCATTTCCTGCCTCGTCGGTACGGTCATGTCCTATCTGCCCGTTTCGAGCGCGGCGATCAAGCCCGTTGTGGCCGTGGAATGCCTGCTCCTCGCGCTGCCTGTGCCCATGCTGACGGCGTATCTGCTGCACTGCTGCAAAGAAGATTTGCGCTCGAGCAAGCTCCTCCATACCGTAGCGGGTCTGTGGACAGTCTATGCCGTCCTGGTCCTGAGCAGCCTGTTTACCGATCTTTTCTTTGTGATTACCCCGGCCAAGAGTATCTCCCGGGGCCCCTTGTACCCGATCATGCTGCTGCCCCTGGTCGCGGCGGCGCTGCTCAATCTCGCGGGTGTGGTGCAGCGCCGAAAGCAGCTTTCCCAGAGGACCTTCCGCACTTTCCTCATCACCCTGCTGCCGATGGCGGGCGTTCTGCTCGTGCAGCAGTTCGCCGATATTACGCCGCTCGTTGATATCTGCTGTGTTCTCTCCGGCGAGTGTATGTACAGCCTTATCCTGTCGGACCAGATCGAACAGGATCTGCGCCGGCAGCGGGAGATCGCAGAGCAGCAGCATCAGATCGCTGAACAGCAGCGGGAGATCGCTCATCAAAGCGCCAGCATCATGGTGCTGCAAATGCGTCCCCATTTCATCTACAACACCCTGACGAGCATCTATTGTCTCTGCGGTCAGGACCCCCTGCAGGCCCAGCAGATCGTCATGGATTTCACCACCTATCTGCGCAAAAACTTTGCCGCGGTCGCCAGTGACAAGCCTATCCCGTTTACCTCGGAATTAGAGCACACCCGCGCCTACCTCGCCGTCGAACAGGCCCGCTTCTCCAGCAGCCTGCGCGTGGATTATGATACGCCGCACACCTGGTTCCGCGTACCCCCGCTGACCCTGCAGCCCATCGTGGAGAACGCCGTCAAACACGGCCGGAACCCTTGTGCCGGACTGTTTACCATCTCTATCCGGACACGCAAAACGGATTCCGGCTCAGAGATCGTGATTGCCGATAACGGACGCGGGTTTTCTCCCGCCGACGACAGCGAGCCCCATATTGCCCTGAATAACATTCGTCAAAGGCTTGCGCTCATGTGCGGCGGCAGCCTGACTATCGCGCCGAACGACGGCGGCGGAACCGTGGTGACGATCACGATCCCGGACAGCGCCGCTTTACCGCCCGGCGAACCGGCGGGGGATGCGTCCGAATCAATCTGATATACAGTTTCCCAAATCAATATTTAAGAAAGGAGAGATGACCATGAAGGCAGATCAGATCATCAAGAACGCGAAGATTTACACCGCGGACAAGAATCAGCCGATGGCCGCCGCCCTTGCGGTGAAGGACGGAAAGTTCGTCTATGTGGGCGACGAGGCCGGGCTTTCGGCGTATGAGGGCCCCATCACCGACCTGGGCGGAAAATTCATCATGCCCGGTCTCATCGACAGCCACGTCCATGTAACCTGGCCCATCGGCTTTGAGTACGCGACGATCGACGGGCTCATCGCGTGCTGCGGAAAGCAGGAAGCCTTGGACATCATGACGAAGGTGATCCGGGAAAACCCCGGCCTGGAGCGTTACAGATTTGTCATGGAGCAAAAGTCCCTGAACGGCGAAGTGCTCACGAAGGAGGATCTTGACGCGATCTGCCCGGACAGCGAGCTCCAGATCCAGGAAGCGGAAGGCCACAGTATCTGGGTGAACTCAAAGCTTTTGGCCAGCCGCGGCATTACGGACGAGACGCCGGACCCCGTGCCCGGACTCAGCTATTATGAGAGAAAAGACGGACACCTGACCGGCAGCATCATTGAATGCTCGGCTGAAGTGCCCATCATTCTCGACAGCTCCATACATCTGAGCGATGAGCAGATCGACGCGGCGCTGCAGCGCTGGATCGACTTCTCCCTGGATGTCGGTGTGGACGCGGTCTTTGATGCCGGCATTCCGGGGTATGCCGCCCTCCACGAGCGGGTCTACACCCGCCTGCGTGAGATGGACAGGCAGGGAAAGCTGCCCATCTATGTCGACGGCTGCTATGTGATCGCGGCGCCGTGGCAGGCGAAGGAGGGGCTGGAGGAGCTCAAGCGCTTCCGCCGTGAGTTTAACACTGAGCACCTGAAGGTCCACACAATGAAGATTTTCATGGACGGCACCTTCAAGATCCACACCGCGGCGCTGCTGGAGCCCTATCCGGATATCAACTCGACGGGCGCTTCCACCGCCTTCAAGAAGGAAGAGCTCGCGGCGCTTTTGAAGCAGCTGAATGAAGAAGACCTGGATCTTCACCTGCACACCGTGGGCGACGCTGCGTCCCGCGCGGTCCTCGACGCGGTGGAGATCGTCCACAAGGAGCTGGGAGACCGCTTCCGCATCAAGGTCACCTGCGCCCATCTTGAGGTTCAGGCCGACGAAGATCTGGAGCGTTTTGCGAAGCTCGGCGTTTACGCAAACTATACGCCGTCCTGGCACAGCGGGAACGGCACAGGCGACACACTCAAGCCGCTGATCCCCCTGCTCGGCGAGAGACGCGCCACACACATGTACCGCTGCAAAACGCTTTGGGACAGCGGCGCACTGGTGACCTGGTCCAGTGACAACACCATTTTCCTGGATTTCGCGCCCTGGAACCCCTATTTCGGCATGGAGATCGGCATGACGCGCTGGGTCAGCGAGAAGACCAACGCCCCCGAGCTCAACAGAACCATCAGGCCGTTCCCGCCCGAGAACGAAAAAATGAGCATCGACGAAATGCTCACCGGCTATACGATCAACGGTGCCATCCAGCTCGGCATTGAAGATAAAAAGGGCTCCATCACCGTCGGCAAGGATGCGGACTTCCTGGTGTTCGACAACGACCTACTCACCGCCGAGCCCGAGGGTATCAGCCACAACAAGCCGAAAGAGGTCTTTTTCTGCGGAAAGAAAATGAAGTGACGGCATTCACAGATGACTTACTGATCAAGAAGGGGATCTGGGGTTTTATATGAAGAGGACAGAACAGGAACAGTTTGAAAAGACAATGCGGCGCCTGGAGAGCGGGGAGCTGATCGATCAGCCGTGCTGGTCCTTTATCAGGGACCTGAACTCCTATAGCAGAGAGCGTCTGGAAAGCGTGGCTCTCCGGGATGGTTACCGGACGTACAGCTACAGGCAGATGTTCCGTCACTGGGAGCGGTACGCGGAAGCGTTTTCCGGCATGGGCATCAACGCCGTGTCCGGCTCGAGGGCGGCGCTCATCGGGACGCCGCTGCCCGAAACCATCTTCGCGTATTACGGCCTGAACATGACCGGCGCGTCCGTATCCATCATCTATCACTTCGATCTGTACGATGATAAGCAGATTGAAAGCATGATCGAGCGGGAAAAGATCACGGACCTGGTGGTTTCGGAGCTTTTCGCCTATCCTCAGCTGATGAAGCGGCTGCTGCGCATGAGGGAGCCGCTTGGGCTGCGCAGCATCATTGTGCTGTCGAGCCCGATGGGCGGGGATTACGCGATCCCCGCGCTGGAGCTGATCCGGAACATCAACAGGGAGCAGTTCCGCGAAATGCCCGGCGGAGTGCTGATGGAAGACATGCTGCAGAAGTACGAGGGTTATCCCATCTCCTACGGAAAAGGAAGCACGGTTACGATTCTCCACACGACCGGCACGGTCAGCGGCATGCACAAGCCGGTTCCCCTGACCGACAAGGCCATGAACGCCTTTGTGGCAAGCGCCATAAAAGCAAAGGATACATACGAGGATTTCAAAAACGCCCCCAAGCATTTGGTCACCTATCTGACGCTGAACATGTCCTGGGTCTACGCGATGGTGGATATGCTGCATGCGCCCCTGGGCCTGGGCATGGAGATCGTCAGCCTGCCCTGCGGGGCCACCAATCCGCGCTACTCCGAGGCCATTGTGGAATACGGGATCAACGTCCTGTTTACCAGCAAGAGCATTTTGGACACCTGGCTCAAGACCATGCCGGATATCGACCTGTCCGCACTGAAGATCGTGTTCATGGGCGGCTCTTATGTTTCCCCGGAGTTCAAGCGGCAGTTCAACAACTATCTGCGCTCCTGCGGCTCTACCGCCCGCATCATCAACGGCTATGGACTGTCGGAGCTGGGAGGCGCGTGCCTTCTTTGCCCCACAAACCGGGACGACGACGCCATCGGGTTTTTGCTGCCCGGCTTTAAGGCAAAGCTCCTTGTGGAAGACGAGAACCGCTATTACGATATCTCCGACGGGCCGCGCACCGGCGTTCTGCTGCTGAGCTCCCCGACGATGAGCACCGGCAGGCTGGGGGACGAGGTGTTCTTTGAACTCGAGTCGATCGACGGCGAGGACTATTTCAACACCCATGACCTGGTGCGCGTCAACAAGGACGGGAGCCTGACCTGCATCGGCCGTTCCAACCAGTACTTTGTCAACAACGCGGGCGTGCGCTTTGACGCGGGCCTGATCGAGAACGCCGTCACTTCCCAGCCCGGAATCGCGGCCTGCGGACTTACACCGGAGTTCAACAAGATGCTGCATGACAATGTTCCCGTGCTGTACGTGGAGATGAGCGACAAGAGCGCGGGCAGCCTGACTGTGCTTCGCAAGGCGCTGATCCGGGTATTTATTGAGGACGGTATGCTGTCGGACACCAATATGCCCAGCCAGTGTGTGATCGTCGAGAGCATGCCGCTCAATTCCGGCGGAAAGGTGGACGGCAAAAAGCTGGCCTCGGGAACCGTGACGGGGAGCCGCTATTCCGTGAAGCCCGTCAGAATAGACGGCAAGGTGGTCGACATACTGCTCGTCCCGGCACCGGAGGGCGAGGACCCCTTCATGGGCGCGGGCATGCCGGAGGAGCTGGAGGGCGATATCTACAATATCCTGTCCGAGGTGTTTGCCTGCATTCCGGATCTTAACGAGGGCCGCTTTACCAAGCTGTTCAAGATTCCCGGCCTCAGGGAACTGGTCATCAAGCTGACAGACTTTGACATCAACAACATTCCCAACAGTCTGTTTCACATGTCGCCAATGCTGTTAAACCTGGCAGTCAAGAGATATTTGACGCCATTAATGAAAGGAGTACCCAAAATGAGCAAGAATTATTACCCCAACTTTTTCCTCTCCGCGTATCAGGGCATGATGCCCCAGATGTCCGCCACACCCTTCATGCCGCCCTTTATGCCGCCTGCCGCGCCCTTCATGCCGCCCATGCTGCCCTTCCCCACTGTGACGAAGAGCGACAGCGTCAAGACAAACTTCAGCGGCTTCAATTCCAGCATGGCGAAATACTGGAAGGAAATGATCGAAAGCCAGCAGGAGACCATGGACTGGTTCCGGGAGCAGTGGGAGCAGTACTTCGATTACAACATGGATATGTGGGATTCCTTCATCGCGTTCCTGCCGGATGAGATGGTCTTCCTGCCCGGCGCTCCGTCTGTCTCCCCGAAGGAAATGGCGAAGTGGGCGAAGAAATTCATGAAGATGGCCAACGAGCACATGGTGGAGCAGGCGGAGACCGGCGCCGACTTTGCCATCAAGGGCCAGAAGCAGGTTCGTGAAATGGTATCCACGGCGATGGACAAGGTCGAAAAGTCCATTGACGAAATGGAAAAGCAAGCCAAGAAGAAGGAAATCGTAGTCGAGGAAGCGAAGGCGGCGGAGCCCGTCGAGGAAGTGAAGGCGGAAGAGCCTGTCGAGGAAGTAAAGGCGGAAGCGCCCGTTCAGAAAGCGAAAAAGAAAGCGAAAGAGCCCGTCCGGGCGGAAGCCGCCGAAGTAAAGAAGCCCAGGCAAACCAGACAGAAGAAAGCTCCCGCCAAGGAAGCGAAGGCGGAAGAACCTGTCGAAGCGGAAGCCGCTGAAGCAAACAATTAACAGAAACCCTCAGCAATAACTCAGATTGGCAAGCAGGCTGTATTACCCTGTGTGATATAGCCTGCTTGCGATTAAAAGCGAAGGGCTTCATGGTTCTGACAAAAGAGATCCTCAGGGAGGCGCAAACATGAGAATAGCTTCTATCATAATCAATGCCGCAATATTCGTGACCACATTCATCATCGCCGTTTCTCATTTCCGGGATAATGGGACCTGGCAGATTCGGAGCGGACTCAAGCAGTTTCGCTACTTTACGGTCCTTTCCAATGACTTTTGCGCCATTGCGGCGCTGATGATGGCGATCAGCCAGCTCGTCGGCAATGTTCCCCAGATCGTTTTCTGGCTAAAGTACCTTGGGACTGTGGCCCTCACACTGACGTTTTTGACGGCGTTTTTATTCCTCGCTCCCTTCAAGGGCGGATACAAGAAATGGTTCGGCGGCGATAACTTCTATGCGCATCTGACTACGCCGCTGCTGGCCATACTGTCGTTCTGCCTCCTGGAGAGACGGAGGATGAGCTTTCAAACCGCGATGACCGGGCTTTTACCGGTGCTGCTCTATGGCGCAGTGTACCTCTACAAGGTCCTGCTTGCCCCCAAAGACCGGCGCTGGGAGGATTTCTATGGCTTCAACATTGGCGGCAAGTGGCCGATCACCTGCGTGGTCATGCTCGTCGTGACCTCGCTCATCTGCACGGTATTCTGGCGGATATGCCGGATATGAAAAGGCGGCCTGCGAACATCGGCCACTCTTTCCGGTCACTGTCCGCCAAAAGCTCGTTGACCGCCCGGCTGGTCCCCGTGCGGTCAACTGAAATGTTGTAACATGTAGGGCCAACCGTCAAATCAACAGCGCCCTTTTATATTTTCATTATACCACGCGGGTGCGCTTTGCCAAGCAGCAAAGCGCCCGCGTTTTGCTTTTCTGTCTCATGCCGGAAGGGCACAATGCCCGGATCGACCCGGCGGCATAATGTTCGCTTCCCGCGCCCACCCCGGCAAATTCGCTCACTCCACCGCAACAAAAAGAATGCCGTTCTGCTGCGCGTAGGTCTTGGCATAGCTGTCACTCCGGCCGAGGATCGTCAGCCCGCTCACGCCCGAAAAGGCGTCTTCAGCGATCGTTTCGGTCGCCCCGGGGATGTAGATATAAGAGAGGTTCGGGCAGCCGGCAAACGCGCGTGAGCCTATTACGGTTGTCACCTCCGGCAACTGCACGCAGGTAAACGCGCCGCCGGCAAAGGCTTCGGTTTCGATCGTTGTCAGGGAAGCGGGGAGGATGAAATCGGGGACAAGCTCATATCCGTAATGGATCGTGGCGCTGCGCAGAGGCTCGTTGCCTTCTTCAATGGCAATGGCCTCCCACTGTGCCTTTGTGCCTGCGTACCAGACGACGGAAAGACTTTCACATTCGGAAAAGGCTTCTTCGTCGATGCTTGTCACGCTCGTCGGGATCGTCACGCCTTCCAGGCTGACACAATAGGAAAAGGCAGCGTAGCTGATGTCCGTCACGCCCTCCGGGATCGTCACGCTCGTCAGACTGCTGCAGGAAAAGGCCCCGTTGCCGATGTGCGTCACGCTCTTCGGGATCGCCACATCTGTCAGTCTGAGGCAATAGGAAAAGGCCGCCTCGCCGATGCTCGTCACGCTCTCCGGAATCGTCACGTCTGTCAGCTTGCTGTAGAAAAAGGCGTAGTCGTCAATGCTCTTAACACCTGACGGTATGGCATATACATCCAATGCGCCCGGAGCCTGCAGCAATATGTCCTTCTCTTTATTGAACAGGACGCCATGGGCATCGCTGCTGTAAGCCGTATTGTTTTCCGCCACCGAGATACCGGTCAGATCCGTGCAGGCGGAGAAAGCGCCATAGCCGATGCTGGTCACGCCTGCCGGGATCGTCACGCTTTCCAGGCTGCTGCAATAGGAGAAAGCCCCGTCGCCGATGCTGGTCACGCCCGCTGGGATCGTCACGCCGGTCAGACTCATGCAGCCCGAAAAGGCCCAGTCGCCGATGCTCGTCATGCTCTCCGGAATCTCCACGTCGGTAAGGAGGATGCAGTCCGAGAAGGCTTCTTCGCCGATGCTGGTCACGCCCTCCGGAATCTTCATGCTTTCCAGACTGGAGCAATAGGAAAAGGCGTAGTCACCAATGCTGGTCACACCCTCCGGGATCGTCACGCCGGTCAGACTCATGCAGCCGGAAAAGGCTTCTTGACCGATGCTCGTCACGCTATCCGGGATCGTCACATTTGTAAGGCTCAAGCAGCCGTAAAAAGCCCAGCTGCCTATGCTCGTCACGCCCTGCGGGATCGTTGCGCCGGTCAGGAGGATGCAGCCGGAAAAGACCCCGTCGCCGATGCTCGTGACGGTCTCCGGGATCGCTATGCCGGTCAGGCTGCTGCAGCCGGAAAAGACCCCGTCGCCGATACTCGTCACGCTATCCGGGATCGTCACGCTTGTAAGCTTGTCGCAGCCGGAAAAGGCCCAACTGCCAATGCTCGTCACGCCCGGCGCAATGACAGCTTCCGTGATCTGGCTCTGATAGGCACGCCAGGCACCTGCGTCTTCGGAGCTGTCGAAGTCGGCCATCTGCCCTTTGCCCCAGATCGTGAGCAGGCCGTTATCATCCAGTGTCCAGTGCAAACCCCAGTCGCCGGATGCGACATTATCCGCATAGGCTGCCGGGACGACGCATAGATACATCGTCAGGCACAGCAGCAAAACCAGGGCCGTTCTCAAAATGCTCTTCATGGTTCTTCCTCCTGCGTAAAACGTTCACCGCATTTTTATGATACAGTAAACTATATAAAATCATACCATATTACTCCAGCAGGTGCAATCGGGATTTGAAATTTTTTCAGGCGCGCATTTGAAATATTTTTCAGCGGCGCAATCAGGGCAACACCGCATAATACGCCAGCGGCATTTTCCGGAAAAGAAAAATTTCCAAATTATCGTACTAAGTTTGTCGGAAGAGCTTGAATTCCCTTGTACAATAGTGTACAATACTGAAAAAAATTAAAGCATTTGTATGGTAATGCATGGCAATTCATTGCGCGAAGCGCAAGCCCACTCTGTTTAAACATACAGAAGAGGAGAAAATGTTCGCTGGAAGACGGGCACGAAAACGAAGACGATGCAAAATCTCGATGATGTGAAGGTTTCTCCGTGGCACTCGCTCAGGGTGAAAATCACTGCGGCAACGGTCTGTGCGCTGATACTTGCGATGCTGGTCGCCATGGCGCTTGGCGTTGCCGCCATTCGAAATATCGGCAATAAAAGCGCCGCACAGACGCTGCTGCTTCTGTGCGAAGCCGGACAAAAAAACCTGGACTCGTATTTTAAAAGCGTGGAGCAGTCTGTCGAAATCGGAGCTGTGGGAACAGGTTGATGTGGCGCGCGGTTTGGCAGTGTACGATCCCAAAGAGGATGAGAGCGTGAACGATGTCGTTCGCCGCGCGGACAAGCTCATGTATGATCATAAGTGGAACAGGAAAAGAAACGTGACCTGACCTTCCGGATGGATATGAGACCGCTATAGAAAGCATACACAGGTAAAACGACAGTATAAAGAAGGGAGCCTCCAAATGTACCAGTTCCCCGAGAATCTGAGAAAAGCTTATGAATCTCAGCCGACAGCGTTTGTCTACGACGAGCTCATAGACGGAAAAGTGATCCCGCTCCTTGTCTCCGATGGTTTTTGCGAGCTGGTAAATATGGATCGTGCCCATGCGATGGAGTGGTTCCGGGAAGGACAGTTTGAGCGCCTGCATCCCGATGATGTGGGCAGAGTCGTCCGGGTAAGCGAGGAGTTTGCCAATCATCGCGGCGGATATGATCTCGTCTTTCGCACAAAACATGCGGACGGATATCATGTGATCCACGCCATCGGCAAGTGGCAGATCATGCCCGATGGAACAGAACTTGCCCTGCTCAGTTATGCAGATCTCACGGAGAATCTGGACGCCATGGCGGGGACAGAGAAGGACTACCATCTGTATCGGACCGACCAGTTCTACACAGATCCGCTGACGGGACTGCCGAACCTCAACTATCTGAACCGATTTGCGGATGAGCGGGTCCATGCCCTGCGTACGATGGGAAGGACGCCGGTTCTCATCTATGCGGATGTAATCTCCATGCATTTTTATAACAGCCTGTATGGACACGAAAAAGGAAATGATCTGCTGCGGCTGATCGCTGAAAATCTGAAAGCCGGGTTTCCCGACGCGTTGGTCATGCGCGGGCCGGACGATCATTTTATTCTGCTGGATGCTTTTGAAAATGAAGAGTTCACGGCAAAGACGATCATGTCGGTTGACAGCCGGGTTCAGAAGGACGCCGAGGGCAACACCACGGGAATCAAAGCAGGGGCCTATGTGTTCAAGGACAGGGAACGGGTGGCCCTGGCGGTCGACTATGCGAGAAACGCCCTGAAATCGATCGGAACCGACATGAACCGGGTATGCTGCTTTCACACCAGAGCCCTAGAGGATCGCTTCTGGAACCAGCGGTATATCGTTGAAAATATTGACCGGGCATTGAAAAAAGGCTGGATCAAAGTCTACTATCAGGCAATTTCAAGGGTAGCGACCGGGAAAGGAACCGCTGCGGAGGCACTGGCCCGCTGGGTGGATCCCGTCAGAGGAATCCTTTCTCCCGGTGAATTTATTCCGGTGCTTGAGAAGTACCATCTGCTGTATAAGCTTGACCTCTATATGGCGGAGCAGGTGTGCAGGGACATGCCGCGCAGAGCGGAACGAGGTTTGCCGCTTTTCCCTGTATCGGTCAACTTTTCGGCGCAGGATTTTGATTATGTGGATATCCCCAGCGAGCTTGAACATATTTACGAGAAGTATTGCCTGGGCGTGGAGCCCAAAGTCCTGATCATAGAGATCACAGAGCAGGATCTGGCGACCGGCACCGAACAGTTCCGGGAGCAGCTGAGACGGCTGAGGCAAAAAGGCTTCCACATCTGGCTCGATGACTTCGGCAGCGGCTATTCCTCTCTGAATGTGTTCAGCCGCTTTGAGGTAGATCTCATCAAATTCGATATGGATTTTCTGAAAAATCTGGATGGCGCGAACCGGCGCATTATGAAAGCCATGACGGAGATTGCGCGGGAATTGGGCATCCACACACTGGCGGAGGGAATGGAAACGGAAGAGCACAGGGAGTTCCTCAAGGAAATCGGCTGTGAGCTTGCGCAGGGCTATCTGTTCCACAGGCCGGAGCCGATCGAGTCAACGTTTTACAGGCTTGATTCCGGGCAGCCGCCGCGGCCGAGCGAAACGCCGGAAGAACGGGAACGGCAGATCAAAGAATGGTTTGATGTCAGTCCGGGCGTTTTGAAAAGCCTGTTAACACACGTCCTTGAATCGAGACAGGATCCTCTTGCGTATTTCCAACGCTGATGGAAAAAGAAAGGCGGATTCAGCTATGGCATCTGGAAGAATGGAGTTTCACGCACAGACCATCATGCAGCACGCAAGCTTCAGCTTTGTGCTGCCCAATGACGTTGAGATGGCGGAGGTCAGGGAGCCCAGACATTATGAGCGCCCGACAAAGACGCTCATTCTCCTGCATGGTTTGACCGGCACGGATACGGACTGGCTTTATGGCGGTGTAGCTCAGGATATGGCAATCCAGTACAACCTTGCGGTTTTCATGCCCGCCGCGGGGAACAGTTTCTATCTTGATCGGGGCTATCCCGGCGGTGACTGGGGAAGCTTCGTCGGGGAAGAGCTCCCTGATTACATACAGAAGGTCTTCGGCTATTGCAATCGACGGGAGGATACCCTGATCGGCGGGCTGTCTATGGGCGGCTACGGGGCGCTGCACACGGCACTGAATTATCCGGAGCGCTTTTCCGGCTGCATTGCGCTCTCTGCTGCCTTGCGCATCCGCGGGATTGCCGAGGGGAGACAGGACGGCGTTGTACCGGATGCCATGCTCCGCGACATTTTCGGAGATCCCGACAGCCTGCTCGAGTCAGACCGCAACCCGGAGTGGCAGTACCGCCGCTTGAAGGGAAAACAGATCCCCGCCATCTATATGGCCATCGGTACGGAGGACCATCTGTATTCCCGCAATCAGGAGTTCAGAAGCTTTCTGGAGGAACAGAAGGCGGACTTTCGCTATGAAGAGGGTCCCGGCGGACACTTCTGGAGCTTTTGGAATGCGTATCTGCCGCGCGGACTGGACTGGCTGCTGCGCGATGAAACCATCTCATAAGCCTGATTTCTCTTGAAATGAAGCGGGAAAGCAATTATAATCGCATCAAAAGAACGGACACACGGAGGCGTTTCAGATGGGGACCTATTTGAATCCGGGTAAAGCGGCTTATCAGATGGCTGTAAATTCTGAAATCTTTGTAGATAAAACAAAAATGATACAGTATATAAACAGCGTTGTAAATACACAACAGCGCTTTGTCAGCGTTTCCCGTCCGCGCAGATTCGGCAAGACAATTGCCGCGGATATGCTCTGCGCCTATTATGACAGATGTGCGGACAGCCGTGACATGTTTGAAAAAAGAAAGCTGGCTGATGTATCCGGTTGGGACAAATATCTCGGGAAATTTGATGTAATCCACCTCGTGATGACGAGGTTCTTTAAGACGCGGATCACGGTAAGCGAAGCGCTCACCAATATGCAGAAGCTGGTGATCAGAGACTACAGGAGGGCTTACCCGGATGCCGACATTATGAGCGAAAATGACCTGATCCAGACGATCGATGATGTTTATTCAACGATAGACAGACAGGTGGTTATTGTCATTGATGAATGGGACGCGGTTTTCAGAGAACGTCCTAATGATAAAGACGGTCAGACTGAGTATCTGGATTATCTGCGGGATCTGTTGAAGGATAACAGACATGTAGCCCTTGCGTACATGACCGGCATTCTGCCGATCAAGAAATACGGCCAGCACTCGGCCTTGAATATGTTCACGGAATACTCCATGATGGCTCCGCGCCAGCTTGCACCATACACCGGTTTTACGGAAGAGGAAGTAGAGAACCTGTGCAGCAGATATGGCCGGGATTACGCCCGCATGAAGGACTGGTATGACGGATATGTAGTCAGTGACATCATACCGCCTGATCCAAATCATGAAGAACTGAAAACAACAGGTCAGTCACCGACGGCGAACAGATATGCGCTGTACAGCCCGCTCTCGGTCGTGGAATCCATGACCACTGGCGTGATCAAGGACTATTGGAACAAAACCGAAACCTATGAAGCGCTGGCGGAATATATCCGCAAGGACTATGATGGCCTGAAGGAAGCGGTAGCGCTGCTTATGGATGGCGGGCGGCTGGCGATCGACACCTCGACGTATCAGAACGACATGACCACGTTTACAGGCCGGGATGATGTACTGTCGCTCCTGATCCACCTGGGCTATCTCGGCTTTGACGATGAACGAAGCGAGGTCTTCATACCCAACCGTGAGATCTTGGACGAATTTAAGACTTCCACGAAGGGCAAGGAGTGGGCCAGCACGTTCAAATCTTTTGAGACTTCTCAGGAACTTCTGGAAGCCACGTGGAACGGCGATGAAGAAAAGGTGGCCCAACTGGTCGAGGATGCGCATAATCAGGCCGGAAACAAGACCTACA
This sequence comes from Oscillospiraceae bacterium, assembly GCA_902791215.1. GTDB lineage: Bacteria > Bacillota > Clostridia > Oscillospirales > Oscillospiraceae > Limivicinus. Next base: position 21,142 of record CADAUZ010000009.1, read on the forward strand.
ACGATGAAGCTGCTCTGAGCTATGGAATCCAACTGGCCTATTATGCTGCCAGGAAGTATTACACCACGATCTTGGAACTGGACACCGGCAAGGGCTATGCGGATGTGGTCTATCTGCCGGCGCCTCAGTATGCTGAAAAGCCCGCACTGCTGATCGAACTGAAATACGGACACAGTGCGGATATCGCAATGGATCAGATCAGGCGGCAGAAATATCTTGACAGGTTTGAGCATTATAAGGGCAACATCCTGGTAATCGGCATCAACTATAACCGGGACCTGCCTTCTGATGATCCCGAATTCAAGCATCACAGCTGCAGAATAGAGAAATGGTAAAGCGTGATGGACGAATACATGCAGAAAGTTCCCAAGAAGTTTTATTAAAATCTTTCCAAGCAAAACGCAACCCATTTTCTGGAAAGCAACGCTTCAACAACTACAACAAAATGGGACCTCCGCCGCGGCTGTTTTCCACAAAAACAAGCCTGGCAGAGGTCCCGATTCTTTGCCTTGCTGAGCTGCATCAGATCCCGCAACCCGTTGGTATCACTGGCGTTTCATTTATTTCACTTTGCTCCACATCCCACTGGACAGCGGTCATGCCGAGAGAATTGACCGCCTTGATCACGTGATCGTCATACTCTCCGTAAGGGCAGCGGAACAGCGTCGGGCGAACCCCGGTAATGGCTTCAATCTTATCGCTGCAGGCGGAGATGTCGGCTGTGATCTCATTTGTGCTGAGTGCGGAGAAATGGGCATGGCTGGACGAGTGGTTCATGACTTCGTTGCCCGCTTCCGCCAGAGCCCGGACGGATTCCGGGTATTTATTTACCCAATCTCCGACGACAAAAAACGTCGTATTCACACCGTACTGATCCAAAATGTCAATCAAAGTCTGCGTATCTTCGTTGCCCCAGGCTGCGTCAAAGCTCAGGGCAACGATTTTTTCATCCTGCTGTACACAGTAGACGGGAAGCTCCCGCTTGGCTGCCGAGACTCCGACCACTGCGGGCGTATTCACCGCCCAAAAGATCAGCCCGACCGCCGCCAGCATCATAAGGGCCTGCAACACCGCGCCGTGTCGACGCGGAAAATGTTTACTTTGCATCATTCATCCCTCCTTCGTAAAAACATATGCGGGATGACCACAGCTTAGGCGTAAGACTGAAACGCCGACGGCCGGTGCACGCAGATTTCCGGCAGGGAGATAGTATGATTGCACAGGAAAAGGCCTCCTGCCGCAAAATGGAATCCGGCAGGGGGTCTTTGTTTAAAGATCCAGCAGTGTTCGCCATGCGGCGATCAGGGCATCGGCGCGTTCGGCGTTCTCCGCCTCGGCGGCCATGCGCAACAGCGGCTCGGTGCCGGAGAAGCGGCAGATCACCCAGCTGCCGTCTGTAAACCAGAGCTTCACGCCGTCGCTTCGGTCGATCTTCTCAATGCCGTCAAGCGCGGGCAAAAGCTCCTTTTCAAACAGCAGGGATTTCAGCTCCTCCTTGCGCGCGGGCGTCATCTTGAAATCGGCCTCGCGGTAACGGAGCTCCCCGTAGGTGTCGGTGATCTCCGTGTAGAGCGCGGAGATGGATTTGCCCGTCACGGCCAGCATCTCGGTCAGGAGCGTCGCGGCATAGATGCCGTCCTTGCCGGAGATGTGCCCGCGCACTGCCATGCCGCCGGAGCTCTCGCCGCCGATCACGGCGTTGGTCTCGCTCATTTTTGCGGAGACATACTTAAAGCCCACCGGCACCTCATAGCACTTTTGACCAAGACCTGCTGCCACGCGGTCGAGCAGATGGGTGGTGGAATTGTTGCGCACGCAGGGCCCCAGCCAGCCGCGGTATTTGACCAGATAGTAGTACAGCAGCACAAGCAGGGTGTTCGGGTGGATGAAGCCGCCCTTCTCGTCGATGACGCCGAGCCGGTCCGCGTCGCCGTCGGTCGCCACGCCAAGATCGCAATGGCGGTCTGTGACATAGTTTGAAAGCTGCACAAGCGTGTGCGCATTCGGAGCGGGAAGCTTTCCGCCGAAGAGCGTGTCGTGGCGGTCATGAATGACCTCCAGGTCACAGCGGCAGGTCATCAGGATCGTGCGCAGGCAGGTCTGGCTCACCCCGTACATGGGGTCGAGGGCGATGCGAAGCCGGGCACGCTTGATGGCCTGGGTGTCCACCAGGGACAGGATGCTGTCGATGTAGTCGTTGGCCGTGTTGTCCTCCCGCACAAGCCCTTGCCGCAGCGCCTCGTCGTAGTCGATACTGCGGATGGCGGCCTCGTCGATTCCGGCAATCTCCGCCTCAATGCGGTTGGTGACGGACTTGTCCGCGTCCCGGCCGCCTGCGGTGAAGATCTTGACGCCGTTGTAGATGGCAGGGTTGTGGCTTGCGGTGACCATGAGGCCGTAGGGCATGTCCATGGTTTTGACCGTGTACATGATGAGCGGGGTAGGGGAGGAGCGGTTGATCATCAGCACCCGGTAGCCGTTTGCGGCCAGTACCTCCGCCAGCCAGTGGGCCGACTCCTTGGAGAGAAAGCGCCGATCATAGCCGATGCAGAGCTCGGAGCCATTCAGTCCTTCTTTGTCCATCAGGCGGCAAAGTCCCGCAGCCAGCAGGCGAAGATTTGCCTTTGTAAAGCCGTCGGCGATGACCGCGCGCCAACCACCCGTTCCGAATTGCAGCATGTTGTTTCCTTCCTCTCATTATGACTTTCCGGCAGGCTTTCTCTTCAACCTGCAGACGGAAGACCGGACATCCTTCAAGCCTTGCTGCCCGGCAGTAAAAGCACAAGAAATGCACGTATCCCCGGCGACTTTGTAGTATACCGAAGTTTTCGCCGGGGATTTTGCGTAAATTCAGATTGTTCGGCGCGGGGGCCGAGGCGTCGGCCTCGGCAGCGGCAGCCGGACCTTTTTTCACAGCCCTTCTTTGTGCGCCTGCTATCTTACCGGTACAAAGGCATAGCCGTGGGATGAGGCAAAGGTCTCAGCCGCGCTTGGCGCTGCGGAGGAGCTGCCCAGAATTGTAATATCTTTCAGATCTCCAAACGCGGCAGAATCAATGTCCTCTATACTTGCGGGAATATAGATGAACACAAGCTCTGCGCAATCGGCAAAGGCCCTCGGCCCAATGGCGACGGCGTTTTCCGGCAGTACCGCAAAGGTGAACGCACCGCCGCTGAACGCCTCTTCGCCGATTTCTGTGAGCGCGGCGGGGAGCACAAAATCGGGCACGGCCCACCGGGCGTAGAGCGTAGTGTCAGCGGTAACAGCTGTATTAAAATTGAACAATGTGCTGAAGGAACTGTCCGCATACCAGCCGGTGAACCAATAGCCATCTTTCGTGGGATCGGAAGGTTTTGCGGCTTTATTGCCGCTTATGACATTCTGTTCTGTAATGGTAGTGCTGCTGTCAGTTTCAAAACTGATAGTATAGATCGTTCGGAGTGTAAAACGACCGAGGCGGGGGATGGATCTGAAAGTGACAGTACTCTGATTCGATGCATTGAGTCTTCCTGCGTCATCGATATAACCGCCACCAGTGCGCGTATAAACGACTTCTCTTCCGGCCCAACTATCCGGTACAGGAAGCGAAAAAGAGAAAGTGTAGTCGGGGCTGAGACGTGACTGAGCTACGCTCGTCCGCTTGACCACCTTGTTATCTTGATACGCAGCAACAGAAACTGCTACGTCGAAGGCGCTCTTACTTGCGTTCGTGTCGCTGCTGACTGGCGAATATACGATAGAGACCCGAAAGCTGTCGATATCGTCAGCACCGTTGGGCATATGCATGGCCAACATTTTCAGGTAGCTTTCCAAATCAATAACTGCGTCTTTCAATGAGGCGGGTGCACTGTTTACGGGAATTGAAAGTATATCATCGGAAACAGGTATGCCGTCATAGTCGTTTCTCGGCAAGGGATAAGAATTGGCAAAATCAACATCATTATATTGATCGCCGATTGTGGAGACGCCGTTATACTTATGACTTACGAGCCAGTAATCGCTTCCTTTGAGAAAATAAATATAATTTGACGTGTGATTATGATCCCAAGTTGAATCCAGCTCATAGTAGCTTCCGTCCAGCGCGGCAATATTCCAGGCATGAGTCATCGATGAACTCGAGATAATACGCGTATCTATTCCAACACTGAGGCAAAGCCGATAGAAGGCTGCGGCATAACCCTGACAGTATGCAAGATGATTGACAAGCGCAGAATATGCTGTGCGCTTAATATCTCCGCTGCCTCCATAGGAAACAGTTTCACAAAGGTAATCATAAATCGCGCGTATTTTCTGAGAGTCGTTTTTGTTATCCAAATCCAGCTCAGCAAGGATACTGTCTACAACAGGTGTAAGCTCTGCTTCCTGCTGCGCATTGGTGTAGTGAAAGAAAGAAAACGGTATCTGATAATAATACAGTCCATTTTCTTTGCCTTTATATGAAAATGAAGTAACCTTGAATCCGCCGTATTCGTAGCGGAGATAGTCGCCTTCGGTTGGATTGCCGGTGTGCGCGATGGCAGCAGACCAGATAAGGGACAATTTTTCGGTCAAGCTATATTGATTCAATTCATAGTCGCTGCATAGACAAAGCGTTGCAGTATCCTGGAAATCGGCGACTTGTGAACGCAGAAACAAAGCCGCATCCTCATCGGTATCAAGATATGTATTGTTTTTCCAATAACGCTGTGCGTTAAATCGCTTATTACTGTTGGTTTCAACGGTGACCAGCTCTCGCAGCGCTTCCTCGGCGGCTGCCGCCTGTTCCACCGAGACATCCGGAATATCTGCCTCGCTTATGATCCCCTCATATACAGGGTCAATGTATGTAAACGAGAAGCTCTCAATCTTAATGACCGGCGTCAGATCGATCGGGATGATGAGCCGTATCGCCTCATCGACGGTAAAAGCGCCGTCAAAATCCTCATATCGTCCATCCTCGTCGTGAAAGCGATAGAGGTATTCGCCGGGGGTGAGCAGATAATGTCCGTACAGCGCAAAATCTGTCCCGTCTTCCGTGATCGGGGCGCACTCGTTTCCGGCCTCATCTATGACATGGAGACCGGGAAGCGCGCTCTCGTCAATACAGTCAAACAGGACCGTAACAGGCTGTACATCACTGCCCTCCGCAAAGGCGGCGGGGCAGAGGAGCGTGCACAGTATGAAGCATAAAAACAAAGTCAAAACGTTGCGCAGCTTGCTGGACATGATATTCCTCCTGGAAAAAACACCGGGTAGTTGTATGTAAAAAACCAATATAATTATAACACATTGCAGGAAATATGCAAGAAAAAGTACCCCACGGGCATTTTATGATTATGTAAAATTCTGAAAAAATAGCGCTTGACAAAAGCTGCTTTGTCTGCTATTATAACAAAGCGCTCAGGGGTCAGGTACTTCACCGAAACACGGGCGATGCCGGTAAGATGCTGGTGTAGCTCAGTCGGTAGAGCAGCTGATTTGTAATCAGCAGGTCGGGGGTTCGAGTCCGTCCACCAGCTCCACACGGCGCAACTGAATATGGGGGAATTCCCGAGTGGCCAAAGGGGACAGACTGTAAATCTGCTGGCAATGCCTTCGGTGGTTCGAATCCACCTTCCCCCACCAAACCGGTACTTGAAAAAGTACCGGTTTTTCTTTGCCTTGACGCAAAATCCACTATGTTTTGCTCTAAAAAGTGACCGGATTTAGAACCCTGTTTTGACCTGACCATTATTATGACCCTTTGTAGAATAACGGTAGGTGAACCATAGTGGAACAATTGACACAAAATCGCACAGAAATGAATGAAAAAAGTTTCAGGATTCGGCGTTTAAAGATTTAATATATCCAGACTGCCGCTTATATCAATCAGGGAAGATCACGTTTTTTCGAGTTTCGCCTTGTCATAAGAGGTAAAGAAATCCTTCGTGTCTTTTACGACCACGCTTCCGAAAAGAATCAGAGAGAAGAGGTTAGGAATCGCCATCTGAGCTTAGTATAAAACAGTATTAAAAACGGGAAGATGGGAGCAAAGCTATGCATCGCGCAAAGCTTCACTCCCATCGTTCTTGCAATAACAGCCGTGATCTCTCGAAAGATCATCACAGTGGCGTTTGCATACCATATTTATTCCGACATTCCGTTCGGAAACTCCCTGATTGTACCGCCGCCGAGAACCATATCCTCGAGATAGAGAACGACAGCCTGTCCCGGCGTGATGGCCCGCTGCGGTTCATCGAATACGATGCGTACCTCATCCTCCGGCAGCGGATATACCGTGCACGCGGCCTCGCACTGGTGATAGCGCGTGCGGGCAAAAGCGCGAATCGGCGCATCCGGTTTTGGGATCGAAAGCCAGTTGAAAGCAGCAGCCTGGAGGTCGCGCCTGTACAGCGCGCTTTCCGGGCCAATCAGAAGCGTGTTGTTCACAGGGTTCTTCCCGATCACATAGCGGGGCTCGCCCGCAGCGAAACCAAGGCCGCGCCGCTGCCCGATCGTATAGCGGAGCAGACCCCGATGCCTGCCGACCGTGTTCCCGTTTTGATCCAGAATGTCGCCGTCCGGATAGCGCCTTCCGGTCCTGCGCCTGATAAACCCGGCATAGTCTCCGTCCGGGATAAAGCAGATGTCCTGGCTGTCCCGCTTTTCGGCGTTGACCAGCTTATGCGCCTCGGCAAGCTGCCGTGCTTCACTCTTGTGAAGCGCACCGAGAGGAAAGCGAAGACAGCGGAGCTGCTCCTGTGTCAGCATGTACAGGACATAGCTCTGATCCTTCTTTTCATCGACAGCCTTAAAAAGCTGCCAGCGCCGCAGCTCTTCACTGTAGGCTGTGCGCACGTAATGCCCGGTAGCCAAAATGTCATATCCCGCCTTTTTTGCCTGCTCCAGCAAAGCGTCAAATTTCAGGTAACGGTTGCAGTCGATACAGGGATTCGGCGTCCGGCCCGCCTCATATTCCCGGATAAACCTGCGGATAACCGCCTGCTCAAAGCTTTTGGAAAAGCACATGGATTCGTGCGCTATTCCAAGCTGCCAGCAGACAAGGGCCGCGTACTCCTCATCCGCATCGCTGCAGCAGCTTTTCTCGCAGCTTGTCTGGTAGCCGCTTTCCCGGTACAGACGCATGGTGACGCCTGTGCAGTCGTATCCCGCCTCCTTCATCAGCAGGGCGGCGACGGAGCTGTCCACACCGCCGCTCATGGCAATCATGGCGCGCATTTTAACCTCCTATTGTCACACTGGGTTAATATGTATATACTGCTTTTGATGCGCTTTGTCAAGGAGGAGAAAGCCTTGGAGCAAAAGGCGATCATTCGTGCGGTATGCATCAGTGAAAGAAAAGGGGAGCAATGTGCGGCAGTCTGCAGCACGGGGACAGGGCTTGCTGCCGTCTGCAAGACAAGCCACCGGAGCCAGATCTCCTTCCAACGTGCAGAGAACGTCCATTACTTTGATTTGCCCAGCCGGATGACAGAGCCGGTATCCGTCGCCTTGATTCTCTGCCAGATCGACAAGAACACGCAGGGCATAACGGCCGCGAGTTGAAATCATATCCTCACTTCCTTGCCATTAACCTATTATACCTCAAGGTTTATCCGCCTGTTTCTGTGTTCCTGAAAACTCCCCACATGCGTGTTCGGCCTAATACCATTGGTCTTGCTGATCCAGATCATGCAGTTACCTTCCCCGCGAGACTCAATAAGATTACATCACTTTTCAATGCGCTTAGGCCATTTTGAGACTCGTCAATATTTTTCCTGCAATTTCTTGACACGAACCCTGAGCCTTTCAAAAGTTGACGGATTATGCCGATGGGAGTACAATAAATAATAATGTAAATCATTTGAAGAAGAGCACAAACAAGGAGAGAATGTTGGATAAATCGCTTATCATTACCGAAAAACCATCAGTTGCCAGACAATTTGCCGCTGCACTCGGTGTGATTGGCAGCCAGGATGGGTATATCGAGGACGACAAATGGGTCATAACCTGGTGCATCGGGCACCTGGTCAGTCTCAGCTACCCGGAAGCCTATGATCCGGCACTGAAAAAATGGAGCATGGATGGAGGGTGCGGGAAAACTGATCGACGACGCGGAGCTGCGAGAGCAGATCAAGGGCAGCGGGATCGGGACATCAGCGACCAGGGCCGAAATCATTACAAAGCTGGAGCATGACAAGTACATTTCCCTAAATAAGAAAACCCAGCTCATCACACCGACATCGATTGGGGAGGCCTTGTTCGATATCGTGTCTGAAACCGTCCCGCAGATGCTGAGCCCCAAAATGACAGCCTCCTGGGAGAAAGGACTTTCGCAGGTTGAGCGCGGAGAAATCTCAGCCTCCCGGTATCGTACAATCATGGAGGATTTTGTCCGAAAGTCAGTGGACAGAATCAAGACGTCTTCCACGGTCAGCATGCCTGGAAAAGTCGAAATAGCGCCGATCGGAAAATGCCCGCGCTGCGGCCGTGATGTGATCGAGGGCAGAAAGGGCTTCGGCTGCGTCGGATACAGGGATAAAGAAAAACCATGCTCGTTTACGATCTGGAAGAGCAATGCCCTTTTGGCAACCGGGCATAAATCCATCAGCGCGGCCATGGCGAGAAAGCTCCTGAAAGGGGAGAGCATAACCGTCAGTGGACTCCGATCCAAGGCAGGGAAACCCTATGCGGCAGCCTTTACGCTCAAGGACGATGGTCAAAATGCAAGCCTCGAGATGAGTTTTGATCAGGTAAAGCCCAGACGCTCATATAGAAAATCAAAAACATCTAAATAAGCAGGTGCCATTTTAGTGCCAACTTTGTGCCATCGTCTTCCCGCTTGTCATCATGGAGGGCAGAGAGTAGAAGTGCCTCAAATCTTTCAGAGAATGCTTTGCTTTTTCGCCGACTCTTGTCTGTTGCTTTTTTTTGTGGTAAGATAGTAAAAAAACAACAGGAGGTTCTGCCGCGCGGAGACGATTTTTCCGTGACAGCTCAGACACCATGATTGACAGGGATTTTGCCGAAAAATTCATTGAACGCGTGACGCGCTACACCGACTATAACGTAAACATTATGGATGAGCGAGGCATCATCATCGCGAGCCGCGACAAAGCCCGCATCGGACAGTATCACGAGGTCGCTTACCGCCTCGTCAGCGGGACGGAGGAGATCGCGGACACCACCGGGATGTCTTTCCCGAACGTTCTGCCCGGCATCAATATGGTCATCGCCACCGGCGGCGTGCGCGAGGGGGTGGTGGGTGTGACCGGCGTGCCGGACGAGGTGCGCCCCGTTGCCCTGATGGTGAAAATGGCCTTTGAGACCATGCTCAAATATGAACGACAGCAGGAGGAGCAGCGCCGCCGCGCCAATAAAAAAGAGCACTTCATCTACCTCCTGACCCAGGTGGAAAACGCCGATCCCGCCCTGCTGCGGGAGATGGCGCGCGATCTGGGCTATCCGGAGGAAATGGTGCGCGCCCCGATCCTCCTGAAAACCCGGCCGGGCGAGGCAAGCGAGCTGCTGAGCATTCTGCGCAATGGGCCGCTGCACACGAACCGGGATTTCAGCTTTGCCCTGGACGACAGCCATGTGCTGGTGTACAAGGGCTTTCAGCAGCGCAGCAAGACCCTGAATGCCGCCTACCGTGACTTTCTGACGGACTATCTTTCCGCCGTCAAAGGCCGTGCGCAGGCGTACATTGGCAGTTTTCAGGACACCTATCCCCAGTACTGCTACGGCTATCGCCACTGCCGCTGGCTGGAAGAACGCTTTGCGGATGTCGGAGAGCCTGTGTTCTTCTATGATCATCTGAGCGGCTATCTGCGGGAAGCGATCCCCCTGCGGGAGCTGCAGCATGCCTTCAGCGTCTGCCGCAGTCAGATGAGCCCGGAGCGCAGACGCAGCTTCTGTGAGACCGTGGGCGCTCTCATCGACACAAACTATCACTTTCCCGAGGCGGCCGAACGCCTGTACATCCACAAAAACACCTTGGTTTACCGATACAACGCCATCAAGCAGAATCTGGGGATTGACCCCCTGGCATCCGCGTCTGACCGGGCTTTTCTGGAGGCGTTTCACGCCTATCTCCTGCGGACGATTGAAGCCGAAAACAGTTGATCGCCCTTGCTTTCTTTAATACGCTGCAATGCCTTGCCGTTTTCTTTGTGCTGACAACACAAAGAAAACGGTTTTTTTCAGCTCTGCGTGACATTCGCAAAAGTCTGTCCCCATGCTACAATACAATCACCTCAAGGGAAAACGAAAATGAAAGGAAACAGCTATATGAAAGCGATCATTGCCATTGATTCTCTCAAGGGAAGCCTCAGCTCTCTGCAGGCGGGCGACGCCATACGGGAAGGCATTCTGCGCGTATACAAGGATGCAGTGGTTCAGGTGCGGCCCCTGGCAGACGGCGGTGAGGGCACTGTCGAGGCTCTGACCATCGGCATGGGCGGCGAGCTCCAGACCGTCACAGTCACAGGCCCCCTCGGCGAGAAGGCGGAAGCGCAGTACGGCATCCTGGCCGACGGCGTCACCGCCATCGTGGAGATGTCCGCCGCGGCAGGCATCACCATGGTCCCCGACGAAAAGCGCAACCCCCTCTATACCACCACTTACGGCGTGGGCGAGATGATCCGCGACGCTATCCACAAGGGCTGCCGCCACTTTATCGTGGGCATCGGGGGCAGCGCCACGAATGACGGCGGCGTGGGCATGCTCCAGGCGCTGGGCTACGGGATGCTGAATGAAAACGGCGAACAGGTGTCCTTCGGCGCACAGGGACTGCAGGAGCTCAAATCCATCACCGACGATAACGTGATCCCCGAGCTGAAAGACTGCTCCTTCCGCATCGCCTGCGATGTAACCAATCCTCTATGCGGCGAGACCGGCTGCAGTGCCATCTTCGGCCCGCAGAAGGGCGCGACCCCCTCCATGATCCTGCAGATGGACGGCTGGCTGAGAAATTACGCGAAGCTTGCCGCGGCCTATAACCCCAAGGCGGACCCCGAATATCCCGGCACCGGCGCGGCGGGCGGTCTCGGCTTTGCCTTCCTGAGCTTCACAAACGCGGTGCTCGAATCCGGCATCAACATTGTGCTCGATGAGACGAAGCTGGAGGAATACGTAAAAGATGCTGACGTGGTCATCACCGGAGAAGGCCGCCTGGACGGCCAGACCGTCATGGGCAAGGCGCCTATCGGTGTTGCAAAGATCGCCAAGAAGTATTCTAAGCCCGTGATCGCCTTTGCCGGCTGTGTGACGCCGGACGCCGTTGCCTGCAACGAGCACGGCATCGACGCCTTTTTCCCCATCCTGCGCGGTGTGGGAACACTCCAGGAGGCGATGGACCCTGCCAACGCGCGCAAGAACATGGCCGACACGGTGGAACAGGTGTTCCGGCTTATGAAGATCTGATACCCGTAAAAGTAAACATAATATAATTTACATAAAATATACAGGAGAGGTAAAACACTATGGCAGCACAGTTTTCGACCCTCAGCGCCCTCATCGGGCTTGCCATCGCGATCGTTCTTATTATCCGCAAGGTCGCCCCGGCCTACTGCCTGATCCTCGGCGCACTGGTGGGCGGTCTCATCGGCGGCGGCGGACTGGCCGGTACGGTCAACACCATGGTCAGCGGCGCGGGCTCCATGATGAGCTCTGTCCTACGCATCCTCACGAGCGGCATTCTCGCCGGTGCCCTCATCAAGACCGGCTCTGCCCAGAAGATCGCCGAGGCCATCGTGGATAAACTCGGCCAGAAGCGGGCGGTCATGGCCATCTCCATCGCCACCATGATCATCTGCGCGGTCGGCGTGTTCATTGATATCTCCGTCATTACCGTGGCGCCCATCGCCCTCGCCATCGGCGAGAAGGCGGGCCTGAGCAAGAGCGGCGTGCTGCTGGCGATGATCGGCGGCGGCAAGGCGGGCAATATCGTCTCCCCGAACCCCAACACCATCGCCGTGTCCGAAGCCTTTGAGCAGCCACTGACCTCCGTCATGATGCGAAACATCATCCCCGCGCTCTTTGCCCTCGTTGTCACCATCATCCTTGCAAACATGCTCTCGAAGAAGAACGACGACCCCATCACCGCCGCCGATCTGGAGGGCAGCGACAAGCAGCGGCTCCCGGGCTTTCTGCCCGCGATCCTCGGCCCTGTCGTTGTGATTGCGCTGCTTGCCCTGCGCCCCATCTGCGGCGTCAGCATTGATCCTCTGATCGCCCTGCCCGTGGGCGGCATCGTGAGTGTGCTCGTGACCGGAAACGCAAAGAATCTGGTGGAGTATACGGAATACGGCCTGAGTAAGGTCATCGGCGTGTCCATTCTGCTCATCGGCACCGGCACCATCGCGGGCATCATCAAGGCTTCCGCCCTGCAGAGCGATGTGACCAATCTCCTGGCCGCCATGCACATGCCCGCCTTCATCCTCGCGCCTCTGTCGGGTATCCTGATGGCTGCGGCAACTGCATCCACCACTGCGGGCGCCACCGTCGCGGCCCAGACCTTCTCTCCGGCCCTGCTGTCCGCGGGTGTCCCGGCGCTGGCTGCCGCCGCCATGATCCACGCGGGCGCCACAGTCCTGGACTCCCTGCCCCACGGCTCCTTCTTCCACGCCACCGGCGGCAGCGTCGGCATGGGCATCTCCAGGCGCATGAAGCTCATTCCCTATGAAGCCCTCGTCGGTCTCACCAGCACCATCGTCGCCGTTGTGATCTATGTGATCGCCGGCTGAGGAAATGAAGGAACCTCCTTTTTCTTCCTTTCGGAAGCCCTGCGGATTCGTCCGAGGGGCTTCCGCATTTTTATGAGAACGTATAACTTGCAACAGGGGAGGCGGGCAGCAGCTTCCCCATAGAATGCATCTTCGGGGTGGAAATATGAAGCCGGGAATGCTATAATATACAAAACCGATCGGCTGCCCGCCGACACCGCGCATGTCGCCGGGACCGGACGCAACAGGAGGCTTGTTTGTGAGAATCGTAGTGAAAGTAGGCACATCCACCCTGACGCATCCCAGCGGACACATGGACATCCGGCATGTGGAGACGCTGTGCAAGGTGCTCAGCGACGTGAAAAACGCGGGGCATGAGATCGTCCTGGTCTCCTCCGGCGCCATCGGCATGGGCGTGGGGAAATTAAACCTCCGGCAGCGCCCGAAGGATATGGCCACCAAGCAGGCCGCCGCCGCGGTGGGCCAGTGTGAGCTCATGTACGTCTATGACAGGCTCTTCGGCACCTATAACCACACCATCGCCCAGATCCTGCTGACCGGGGAGGATCTGCGCGACGAGGAGCGCTACCGCAATTTCTCGAACACCGTCGGAAGGCTTCTCGAGCTCGGCGTGCTGCCGGTCATCAACGAGAACGACACCGTCTCCACCGTCGAGATCGCGGTCGGCGACAACGACACCCTCGGCGCGCTGGTGGCGGTGAGCGTGAAGGCGGACATGCTGCTGATCCTCTCGGATATCGACGGCCTCTATACCGCCGACCCCCGCCGGGAAAAGACGGCGCAGCTCATAAGCGAGGTGCGCGAGATCACCCCTCAGATGCGGGAAAGCGCCGGGGGCGGCGGGACGGCCCTCTCCACCGGCGGCATGGCGACAAAGCTCACCGCCGCCGGGATCTGCATGGACGCCGGCACCGACATGTTCATTCTCAACGGCGCAAAGCCGCTGCTGATCTATGAGGCACTGGAAGGGAAACCTGTCGGGACAAAATTTATCGGGAGGAAGGACACGCCATGAAGACGACCCATGAGATCCTGGAAGAGACCAAAGCCGCGCTGCCGCTGCTGACAGCGTCGAAAGAGAGAAAGAACGCGGCCCTGCTCGCCATCGCGGACAGGCTCATCGCGGAGCAGGACGAGATCCTGGCCGCCAACCGCCTGGATGTGGAGGGCGCGAAGGACCGCTACGGCGATGTGATGATGGACAGGCTCACCCTGACACCGGCACGCATTGAAGGCATGGCGCAGGGCGTGCGCGAGGTGGCGGCGCTTCCCGACCCGGAGGGACGGGTACTCCGGCGCGTGGTGCGCCCGAACGGGCTTGTGATCGAGAAGACCTCCGTACCTCTGGGCGTGGTCGCCATCATCTACGAGAGCCGCCCGAACGTTACCTCGGACGCGGCTGTCCTGGCGCTCAAATCCGGCAACGCCGTCATCCTGCGCGGCGGGCGCGAGGCTTACCGCTCCAACGCCGCCATCGTCGCGGCCATCCGTCACGGGCTCGAGGACGCAGGCCTTCCCGCCGCCCTCGTCGGCTTTATCGAGGATACCTCTCACGCGAGCGCCGACGAGCTCATGCGGGCCGTGGGCTATGTGGACCTGCTCATCCCCCGGGGCGGCGCGGGCCTCATCCGCCGCTGCACCGAAAACGCGAAGGTCCCCTGCATCCAGACCGGCACCGGCATCTGCCACATCTTTGTCGACGAGACGGCCGATCAGGACAAGGCCCTCAATATCATCGAAAACGCCAAGGCCAGCCGCCCCTCGGTCTGCAACGCCGAGGAGGTGCTGCTGGTGCACCGGAACATCGCCGCCGAGTTTCTGCCGAAGCTCTGCGAGCGCCTGACGACAGCGCGCCGCGAGAAGGGGCTTGTCCCGGTCGAGCTGCGCCTGGACCCCGCCGCCGCGGCCATCATCCCCGGCACCCCGGCGGGGGAGCGGGATTTTGACACGGAGTTTCTGGACTACATCCTCGCCGTCGCCGTGGTGGACGACGCGGACGCCGCCATCCGGCACATCGCCCTGCACTCCACGGGCCACAGCGAGGCCATCCTCACCGAAGACGACGGAAACGCCGAAAAGTTTACCCGCCTGGTGGACGCGTCCTCCGTCTATGTCAACGCCTCCACCCGCTTCACCGACGGCGGCGAGTTCGGCCTCGGCTGCGAGATGGGCATTTCGACCCAGAAGCTCCACGCCCGCGGCCCGATGGGGCTCGAGGAGCTCAACAGCTACAAATACATCATCCGCGGCAACGGCCAGACACGATAAAATAATACGGCGATCTCGCAGCATTTTACGAGATCGCCGTACCTTTTTTTGCTTATTACGGCTTGATTCAGATTTCCGGGAGGCTGGCCGCGGCGATGCTCTGGCCCACGCGGCGGGCCTTTTCGTCGGGCAGCATGACCGTGACCCTCGCGGCAAGCGCGGGGTATTCGTCCTTCACGATGCGGTTGCATTCCTCGATCAGCAGATCGCCGCCCACGCCGGAGGCCACGCGCCCGAGCACCAGCAGGTAGCGCAGATCGTAGAAGCTTGCGTACAGGGACAGGGTGTGCCCAAGGTAGGCGCCGATGGTGACGAAGATCTTCCTTGCGCCCTCGTGGCCCTCTTCCGCCAGCTTCTGCACGGCCTTGAGCTTGTCGGCAAGGCTTAAGTCAGGGTCAAGCTCGATCCCCACCCGGGGGGCCAGGCGGATCACCGCGTCCTGCGAGAAGTACTTGCAGCCCACGCCGAAGTCGGTGGACCACTCGTCCTGCGGCGCGTCGGGCTGGAGGTCGACCGGGGCGAAGGCCAGCTCGTTGAACCAGCCGAGGATCTTGCCGTCGGGTGTGACATAGCCTGCCGCTTCGCTGGTGCCCATGGCAATGCCCATCACCGCGCCGGAACCCAGGCTCATAGCCCCGGCAAGCGCGGTCACGTCGCCGTCGTTTGCAACCACGATGGGCACATCGCCGATCTCTTTGGCCGCGCGGTCATAGACGGTCTTGACCTCCTCGCGCCGCTCGCGCGGGACCTTGATGAAGAGGGAGGACACCATGGGGGCGTTGCCCACAAAGGTGCCCGCGGAGGATACGCCGATGGCGTCGACGCGCGGCATCTTGGACGCTGCGGTCTTGAAGGCCTCGACGATGCCGTTATACTGGTACGTGGGGTCGGATGACTGCTTGGGGAACCACACGACTTCCTCGGAATAGACGCTCACCCCGTCAATGACGGCGGAGACCTTGCGGTCCGAGCCGCCCGCGTCGAAGCCGATGCGGCAGCCCTCGAGGTGTCCGCCGATGGACTTGGCCTGCTCGTTTGCCCTGGGGAAGTCCTGCTCCTCACAGATCACAAGCTCGAAGGGCCGCTCAAAGATATCAAATTCAAATTTCGCGTCAAAGTCCCGCTCGCCGCCGACGCGGTAGAGCTCCTTCAGCTTTTCAGCGGTCTCCTCGCAGCCGCAGATCGTGACCTTCCAGCCGCCCACGCTCCAGAGCAGGAACTTGACATAGCGCTCCATATACCGCAGGTTTGCCTCCGCGTATTCCTCACCGCGCAGGCGGGAATGGAACACGGACACGCGCCCCTTCTCGCGCTCAAGCGCCACCTTGAAGGGCCGCTCGGCCCCCTTGAGATAGGCCCTGGCCCACACGCCGAAGGGGATAAAGCTCTCGTCGAGCAGTGGCTTGTTTTTATAGTCATAGGAAATGCCGAGATAATTCATAGTTTTGTCCTCATTGTTTTTGGTAGTAGTAGAGGCTGTGAAAAAATTCTCTCATCAGGAACACGCCAATATCAATACCGCTCGGGCCGCCGAGGGCGGAAGGTGAATTGCCGCAACGCGGCAAGAGAAGCCGGCCTGGGCCGTCGGCCCCTACATCGTCAATTGACTTTTTCAACGGTACTTTTTCACAAGCTCCGTGATGTCCTTCGCCATGGCCTCCACGGCGGGGAGGTCCTCGGGCTGGAGCTCATAGAGCGGGGCGCGCACGCTGCCGATGTCCGGGCCGCCCTGGGCGCGCAGGATGCCCTTGATGACCGCGTACATGTTGCCCTTGCAGGCGCACATGCGGTAGATCATGTGGCAGCACTCGTCCTGGATCTCGCGGGCCCTGGCGATCTCCCCCGCCTGCACAAGGCGGTAGATCGCGATATAGAGCTCCGGCATTGCGGCGTAGGTGCCGCCGATGCCGCCGATGGCCCCGGCCACCAGACCGGAGAGAAGCTGCTCGTCCGGGCCGTTGAAGACGATGGCTCCCTCGTCGCGCCACATCTCGATATCCTGTACCGGCATGGAGGAATTCTTGACGCCGATGACGCGGGGATTCTTCAGCATCTCCTTTAAGAGCGCGGAAGAGAGCGCCACGCCCGCAAGCTGGGGGATGTTGTAGATGATGAAGTCGGTGTTCGGGGCGGCGTCGGAGATATCGTTCCAATACTTGGCGATACCGTAGGGCGGCAGGTGGAAGTAGATGGGGGGAATGGCGGCGATGGCGTCCACGCCCAGGCTCTCCGCGTGGGCGGCAAGCTCGCGGCTGTCGGCGGTATTGTTGCAGGCCACATGCGCGATGATGGTGAGCTTGCCTTTGGCGACTTCCATCACGTTTTCCAGCAGCAGCTTGCGCTCAGCCACCGACTGATAGATGCACTCGCCGGAGGAGCCGCCCACGTACAGACCCGTGACGCCCTTGTCGATCAGGTACTGCGTGAACGCCCGCACCCGCTCGGGGGAGATATTGCCCGCGTCGTCATAGCAGGCATAGAAGGCAGGGAAGATGCCCTGATACTTTCTGAAATCTTTCATTCAGTTCTCCTTAGTCAGGATCTTGAAAACGATCCTGGAAATGTTTTTCGGCTCTGTGACCGCCATGCCGGGGCGGTGGGCGTCGCCGGGGAAGAGCACGAGGAAGCTGCCGGGGGTGAGAAGCACGCTCTGTTCGGCCTTGCCCGCACAGCCCCAGTAATCGTCGTGCTGCTCGAGCAGCGTGAGCTTTTCTGGCGCCGCGATATCCACGCGCTCCTCGCCCTGAGCGAGGGTGAAGATGTCAAGATAGCGGCTGTGGTGCTCGAAAAGGCGCGCCTCGTCGGTCGAAGTGGACACATCAAAGCGCGTGACATAGAGCGAATCGCCGTCGATGCTCTGCCGCACGGTGCCGACCGCGCCGAGAAATTCCGGCGTCAACAGCTTCAAAGCCCGGTCGAGATTGGGGTGGATGCCGAGATACTTCCCGGCATCGCTTAACTTGGCGCAGATCATAGCTCAGCCCTTCACCGCGCCCATGGTGATGCCCTTGGTGAAATACTTCTGGAAGACGATGAACACGATGATGATGGGCACGGAGGCCAGCGCCGAGCCCGCCATGATGAGACCGAAGTCCGTGGAGTTTTCGCCCTGCATGGTGGCGATGCCGAGGGAGATGGTCTGGTTCTGGGTGCTCGAGAGCATGATCAATTGCATGAAGTAATCGTTCCAGGAGTTGATGAAGGTGAAGATCGCGCAGGCGCCGACGCCGGGCTTGATCATGGGGAACATGACGTCGGTAAAGGTGCGCCACTCGCTCGCGCCGTCGATGCGGCAGGCCTCCACCATTTCAGTGGGGATGCCCTCGGCAAACTGCTTGATGAGGAACACGCCGAAGGGCCAGCCGACGATGGGGATGATGGTCGCCCAGATGTGGTCATACAGGTGCAGGGCGGACATCTCCCGCAGCAGCGGGATCAGGATGACCTGCTTTGGCAGCGCCATGGCGGCGACGATGAGCGAGAACAGAATCGTCCGCCCGTAGAAGCGCTTCTTTGCCAGCGCGTAGCCCGCCATCGAGGCGGTCAGGCAGGTCAGCAGCATCGAAACCGCCGACATGAACACCGTGTTGATGAGCCATCGGAAGGCCGCCGGGATCGTCGGTCCGACCCAGGAGCCGATCTGGAACAGCGGCGCGGAGCGCTTGGAGAGCAGGTTCTGGTAGTTATCCAGCACCCACTGGGTGGGAATCCATACGGGGGTCTTGGAGATAATGTCGGCCTTGACCTTGAACGAGCCGGTGATGATCCAGTAGAGCGGGAAGAGGAAGGAGAGCGCCAGAAGCGCCACCAGGATATAGCAGATGAAATAATAGATACTCGGCTTTTTGCTGTTCATGATTTCTCCCCCTTTCTCACTTTTCCTGGCCCAGTTTGAACTGGACCGCGGAGAGGATCGCAATGATGATGGCGAGGATCACACCCATCGCGTTGCCGTAGCCGTAGCGGTAGAGCTTGAAGGCATTGTAATAGATGTAATACATGATGGTCATGGTGGAGTTCTTCGGCCCGCCGGAGGTAAGCAGCTGGATGAGGGCGAAGCACTGGAAGGAGTTGATGGTGGTGATGACCAGGATGTACAGGGTGGTGGGCATCATCTGGGGCCACTTGACGCGCCAGAAGGCCTGCATCGGGGTCGCGCCGTCGACCTCGGCAGCCTCCACGAGGGACTTGTCCACGTTGTCGAGCGCCGAGACATACAGCACGATGGGCTGGCCGACGGAGGTCGTGAGCAGGATGAGGATGATGCAGCCCAGGGCGTACTTGGGGTTGCCGAGCCAGTTGATGGGCTTGTCGATGAGGCCCATGTTCTGACCCAGATAGTTGAAGATGCCGTAGTAGTTATTGAACATCCACTTCCACACCATGGTGACGGCGACGGAGCCGGTGACCACGGGCAGATAGAAGATGCAGCGGAAGGCCGAGGTCGCGGCCATGGGCATGCGGCTGATGATGGTCGCCACCCACAAAGAGAAGATGCAGGTCACCGGCACGGAGACCACCACAATGACGAGCGTATTTCTAAGCGCTACCCAGAACACGGGGTCGTTTGCCAGCTCCTTGTAGTTCTGAAAGCCGATGAAGATATCCTTGCGCCCCATGGTGGCGTCGAAGAAGCTGGTGAACAGGCACATGAACATGGGGTAGAGCACGAAGCCCACGAAGAAAATCAGGAAGGGGAGAAGGAAGAGATAGGCCGATACGTTCTCCTGCAAAACCAGATTGTTGGAGCGCAGCGACCCGAGCTTGCTTTTGTCAGACATAGGTTATCCTCCCGAATAGGTAATAGCTGATGGGATAAAGCATGCCCCTTCCCTCACCTTAAAGAGAGGAAAGGGGCGAAATAATGCTTTGTTTATGAAGCTGTCAGCCGGGATTATTCGGCAGCGGCAGCGGCGTTGGCCGCATCCTGCGCGGCGGTCAGCTCGACCAGGATGGCCTCGGGCGTGCCGTCAGACTCGCCCACGCGCTGGAGCATGTTCCACCACTCGGTACGGGCGGTGGTCCAGCCCTTGGTGATCTGGTAGTAGTCGCCCATCATCGGGTTCATGAGCGCGTACTCGGCCATGAGCTCGTTGCCCTCATAGACGCCGGCGACGTCACGGACAGGCTGAAAGTTGGTGGCCTCGACGACCTTGGTGTAGACAGCGTCGTCGGCGGTCAGGAACTTGATGAACTCCTTGGCTGCGTTGGCGCGGGCCTCATCCTTGTTGTCGAAGATACCGAAGCCCCAGATGCCGCCCTGCAGGCTGGGAACACCGTCGGGAGCGGGGAAGGCCATCGGGAAGACATCGAAGCTCAGCGCGTCGGCGTTGTTGACTTCCTGGGTGGCGTTCCAGCAGAAGGCCATCTGGAAGGTGCCGTTGACGAAGTTCTGGATCTCATCGCTGGCAACGATAGCGGGGTCGAAGGTGATGCCGGCCTGGTTGCACAGCAGGCTCAGAGCCTTGGCATTCTCCTCGGAGGCGTAGGTGTACTGGGTGTGCTCGGGATTGGCGTAGGTGCCGCCGCAGAGGTTGGTGACGAGGGCGCGGGTGCCCTGGTCGCCGCCCTGGCCGCCGCAGAACACGGTGCCGACGTAGTCATAACCGGCATCGGCGACTGCCTGAACAGCCTTCAGGAAGTTCTCGGTGGTCCAGGTGTGCTTCTCGAGGTCGATGTACTGGAGGGCATCGGCGGCCTCGAACACGTCCTTGTTGATGGCCATGCAGTGGGCGGTCATGCAGACGGGCAGCTCGAAGACCTTGCCGTCGGCGGTGGTGCAGGAAGAGGCAACACCCTCAAAGGTGCCGGCGGGGACGAGATCGGCGAGGTCGAGCATCAGGCCCTTGGCGCCCCAGTTGGCGATCAGGCGCTCGGGACCTTCCATGACGATGTCGGGAGCCTGGCCGCCCTCGATGGCGGTGTTGATCTTGTCGTCGCCGTTGGTGTAGTCGAGGTACTCGACCTTCACGGTGATCTCGGGGTGGACTTCGTTGAAGGCGGCGATAAATTCCTTGACGGTGGCCTCATCGGTCCATTTGCCAATGGGGTAGGTCCACAGGGAGATGGTGACCGCGTCGTCCGCGAAGGCGGACAGGGGAGTGGCCAGTGCGAAGATCATGCACAGTACCATAGCGAGTGCGAGAATCTTTTTCATAGTAAACCTCCTGTAAAAATAATCCGTTCCGCGGTCTTTATACTAATCTCAGATAGAATCCTTTAAGTCTTCCCGGCAAAATTTGCGCCATGCTTCGTTAAAGCCCTTGACCATATATTTCCATTATGCCCTGCGGGCTTTGCCTCGCCTGACACAAATTTTGCTCGGTAATCCAATAAAGCTTCTTATCTGAGATTAGTATCGCGCCGCGGATTTTACGATTCAAATTTTACAAAACTCCGCCCAGCTTGTCAACAACGTTCTGAAAGAATTTTTCACAAAAACGCTGTCTTGAAAGGAATTTTCCGTAATCACCAAAACGCCGCCCCGCTTTTTGGGCAAGTTGCCAAAAGCGTGGCTGTGAAAAAGTTTGCGAAATGTTACTTTTGCATGGGTAAGGCGCATGATCAAAATACAAAAACGGTTGACGTAATCCTTATTATATTGTAGAATAAGCATGCCCGTAAGGGACGGTGAAGAGTAAACAACAAACACGCAGGCGGTTAGCTCCATCCCCAATCCGACAAGAAAGGGGGTGGTGTGTATGCGCTTGACCTTCCACATAAAGAAGTGGACTGTGACGATTATCGTCTATGAAACTTCCAAGAAGGCTAAAGCCAAAAACACAAAAAAAGCAGCCGCCACTCCCGACAAGTGACGGCTGTTTTTGCGGCTTAGGCTGCAAAATACTGTAACTTAAGGAGCTAACCGTGTGCGTGGTTTGCTCTTCACTGTTATTATAAGGCCCTGACGGCGCTTTGTCAAGCGTTACAAATGTTTGTCAGCCAGCGCGGCGGCGATGCGCTGGCGGTTGGCCTGGCAGCCGTCCGGCTCGGTGAGCGTGACGCGGGTAAAGAGAATGTCCAGAAGGAAAAGCTGGGCAATGCGCGCGGGCACCGAGCCGTGCTCGAGCGGGCTTTCGTTCGAGCCGCACTGCAGCACCACGTCGGCAAGCTGGGCGCCGGGGGAGCGGGGAAAGCGCGTGATGAGGATGATTTTCGCGCCCTGCTCGCGCACAACAGTGAGCGTCTCCATCATGTCCTTTGTCGCGCCGGAGTAGGAGAAGAACAGCACCGCGTCGGCCTCGGTGAGTGTGGCGGCGGCGATGACCTGCATGTGGGAATCGGACACGGGGACAAACTTCCCGTCGTAGACCGAAAAGAGGTGCGCAGCCTCCGAGGCGAGGATCATGGACCCGCCCTGTCCCATGCACAGGACCTTTCGCGCGCCGCGCAAAATGGCGACGGCTCTGTCCAGCTCCGCCGGGCGCAGGAGGGAGAGGGTCTGCAGCATAGCCTCGCTCTCCACGGCGTAGAGCTTGCGGGCAAGCTCTATGGGGGCGTCGCTGTCGCGGATGGGCTTGTCCGCCGCGGCGGCGGGCTTGGGCGCGCCCGCGTTTGCGATGGCGAGCTTGAAGGCGTTGTAGCCCTTGTACCCGAGCCTCCGGCAAAAGCGCGACACGGTTGCCTCCGCCACGCCGCTTTCCTCCGCCAGCTCCCCGATGGACAGGTACTGCGAGCGGTCCCGGTGCTTGAGCACATAGTCGGCGGTTTTGCGCTCGGCGGCGGTCAGCTCATAATAGGACTGGCTGATGGTGTCGAATACGTTTGGAGTTGTGTCAGGCATCTTGCGTCAGTCCTTTCAAACATCAAATACAGGCTTTCTTGGCTCCCCCTTTGGGGGAGCTGTCAGCGCCGTCCACGGCGATGACTGAGAGGGCCGTCAGACGCGGTACAGAGTCGGCAGACCCTCTCCGTCATTCGCCTTGCGGGAGACGGCGAATGCCACCTCCCCCAGAGGGGGAGGCAAGAAGTTGTGCGTTACTCTCCCAGGATCTCGCCCATCATTACGTCCACCATCGTGAGCATGCGCGGCAGGTGGAACGGGCCTTTGAAGGTCGAGCCCTTGCAGGGAGGCTCGGTCGGCTTGCCGTCGCGGCGGAGGTAGCCGTACCACTCACCGTACTCAGGATCAGAGAAGTGCTCCTTGGAGTAGTCCAGCGTCTTGTAGAACCAGTCCAGATACTCCTCCTTGCCGGTGTCACGGTAGAGCATCAGGGAGGAAATGAGGATCTCATCGTGCGGCCACCAGAGCTTCATGTCGTGCTCGTAGGCCTCGGGGGGACGGCCCAGGCAGTCGATGAAGTAGAGAAGCCCGCCGTACTCCTTGTCCCAGCCGGCGTTGATGGCGCGGTTGAAGATGGTCTCGGCCTTGGCGACCAGTTCCCTGTCGCCGGTGCGCTTGGCGTGCTCTAAGAGGAACCACACGCCCTCGATGTCGTGGCCGGGGTTTACGATGCGGCCCTCGGTGAAGTCAAGGCGCGCCTCGCCGTTGGGGCCGACGTTTTCGAGGATGCAGCCCAGATCGTCCTTGACGTGGTAGCGGAAGATATCGTCCACGCACTCGGCGGCGCGCTGCTCGTAGATGTCCCTGTGCTCGGGGTCGACGCGCATGAGGACGCTTGTCACGTTCAGATAGATCATCGGGATGCCGAAGGCGCGGCCGGTGCGGGTCCCGGGGATGGTTTTGGGGCCGAGACCGGCGGGGTCGGGCTTGCCGTGGGCGAGGTCCCAGTAGATATCATAGGCCCTGCGTGCGCGCGCGAGGCATTCCTTCTCGCCGGTGACGCCGTAGTATTCGGCATTTGCCATGGCGTAGAAGGCCTCGGAGAAGTAGTAGCGGCGCTGGCGGAGGGGTGCGCCCTCGGCGGTGACGGTGAAGTACATGCGCCCGCCCGCCTCACGGTTAAGGCAGTGGGCCTCCATGAAGTCAAGGCAGCTCTTCGACGCCTTGAGCCACTCGTCCTTCGCCCCGTAGAGATGGCACAGCCAGGCGAAGATCCAGCCGCAGCGGCCCTGCATCCACACGCTCTTGTCGGTGGAGAAGACCTTGCCCTCACGATCGAGGCAGGTGTACACGCCGCCGTTGACGGGGTCCATGCCGTTTGTGAGCCAGAACTTGACGCAGCGGTCAAGCTCGGCCTGTATCCATTTGCGGCTTTCCGCAAGCTTTGCTCTGTCCATGGAAAAAAAACCTCCTGAAAGAAAAGTTTCGATTTTACGGTACTTACAGTGTACCAGCCATGAAAGAAATTTTCAATATAAATATGATGTGAAATTTCAAAGAAAGAGGCTGACAAGAGGCCTCGCTGATGGTATAATCAAAGTAATACTTTACAAGGAGCGCGCGACCTATGAAAAAACACATTGTCTGCTTCGGCGATTCCAATACCCACGGCTACTGCGCCGACCCCACCGACTGTGCCGACGGGGGAAACCGCTTCAACGAAAACGAGCGCTGGACCTGCCTGCTGCAGAAGGCGCTGGGGGAGGAATACCTGGTGCTGGAGGAGGGCCTGAGCGGCCGCACGACTGTTTTCTCCGACGCGCTGCATGAGTGCATGTCGGGCCTGGATTCGATCTATTCCTGCCTCATGAGCCATGAGCCGGTGGACCTTCTCATCCTCATGCTCGGCACCAACGACACCAAGGAGCGCTTTGCCGCCAACGCCCCCGCCATCGCCGTCGGCATGGAGCGGCTTATCAAAAAGTGCAAGAGCGTGGAGTGCTGGGGCGCGAAGGGGCCGAACATCCTTGTGGTCTGCCCGCCGCCGCTGGGCGCGGGATTTCATGATGAGGTGATGGGCCGCGGCTGCGTGGAAAAGTCCGTCGCCCTGCCGCCGTACATGAAGGCCGTCGCGGAGAGAAACGGCGTACACTACCTCGACGCGGGCGCGTTCTGCGAATTCAACCCCGTGGACTTTACCCACCTGACGGCAAAGGCCCACCGCGCGCTTGCCGGGAAGCTTGCCGAACTCGTACCCGGACTGGTCGAATGAAGTTCCGGGCACTCTTCAATCCCGAAAGCTGGCTCTGGAAGCCGCTGGGATACCTCGGCGACCTTGTGATGCTGAGCCTTCTGTGGACGGTCTTCTCCGTCCCGGTCGTGACGCTCGGCCCGGCCTCCGCCGCGCTGTACGACGCGGTGGTACACAGCGTAAGGCGCAAAGAGGACACGGTCCTGGTCCGCTTTTTCTCCACCTTTAAGCGGGAGCGCAAGCAGGGGATTCTCTCCACGCTGATCGTGCTTGCCGCTGCCGCCGTTTTGCTTGGCTTGCCGCTGCTCCTGCTGCGCGCGCGGGGCGGGGCGTATCTGCTCGCGGTGATGATCCTGCTGGCCTTCTTCCTGCTGTGCGTGGCATGCTGGCTCTGGCCTGTCCAGTCGCGCTTTGCCATGGGCCTCGGCGCGCTGCTGAATACCTCTGTGCGCCTTGCCTTCGGCCACATCCTGCGCAGCGCCGCCATGGCGATCCTCTGGGGCGCGGCGCTCTATGCGGGGCTTCGTTTTGCGGCGCCGTTTTTCGTCTGCCCGGCGCTCGCGGCGCTTTTGAGCAGCTATCTGATCGAGCCTGTTTTCCGAAGTTACGAACAGTCCTGACGCGACACGCGACCGCCCGGCACTTTAACATCCATGAAAAAAGAAAATGTGCGTATCGGCTTAACTCAGCTAACCCCGTCATTGCGAGACCAGTTCTCAAACTGGTCGTGGCAATCCGCCCGCCGGAGGCACTAAAACACTCAGAAATCTTAACTGGCCGCTGGGAGGATTGCGGGCCGCCGCTGCCTGTGGCAGAGGAAGGCGGCACGGAATCTCCGCAGCCGCGCCATTGGCGGGCCGTCGCGCAGCAGGCCCAGGAATGGCAATGCGGCAAGGCGTTCAACGGATTGCCACACCAACGCGACGCGCGAGAAACGCGTGACGCGATCCACGCTTGTCGTGACATCGGTCACTGGTTCGCAATGACACAGGACGGACATTTTCACCGTTGAACAAGGCCAAGACTGAATTCTTACCAGAAAATTAAGCGACAAGGAGAAAGAGAATGAAAAAACGGATTGCAGCTTTGCTGATTGCCGTGCTGCTGCTCGGGCTGCTCCCGGCGGGGGCATGCGCCGAGGAGCCGGACGGCTATACGCTTGACCGCGTGGTGGTCCTGAGCCGCCACAATATCCGCTCCCCGCTGTCGGGCAGTGGGTCCCTGCTCGGCGACATCACGCCGCACGAATGGTTCAACTGGACGAGCAAGCCCAGCGAGCTGTCCCTGCGCGGGGCGCTGCTGGAGACCCTGATGGGCCAGTATTTCCGCCTGTGGCTGGAGGATGAGGGTCTTTTCCCGGAAAACTACCGCCCCGAAGACGGTGCCGTGCGCTTTTACGCAAACGCCAAGCAGCGCACCCTCGCCACGGCCCGCTATTTCTCGGCGGGGCTGCTGCCGGTGGCGGAGCTGGAGATCGAGAGCCATGCCCCCTATGACACCATGGACCCGACCTTCAACCCGGTACTGACCTTCCTGACCGGGGAATACGCGGAGGATATCATCAGCCAGGTCGCCGAGATGGGCGGCGAGGCCGGGATACAGGGCATCCTCGACGGGCTTCATGACGCCATCGAACTGTTGATGGACACGGCGGATATCCGCGACAGCGAGGCGTATAAGAGCGGCGCGGCGGGAGATTTCCCGGAGGGTGAGACGAAACTGATCATCGAAGAGGGCAAGGAAGTCGGCATGACGGGCCCCATCAAGACCGCGACCTCGGTGGCCGACGCCATGACCCTCCAGTACTACGAGGAAGCCGACCCCGTCAAGGCGGCCTTCGGCCATGCGCTCAAACGAGAGGACTGGCTCAAGCTGCACAGCATCGTGGACACCTATACCGATATGCTCTTCACAAGACCTCTGGTGTGCGTGAATGTGGCCAACCCGCTGCTGCGGGAGCTTCGCGCCGAGCTTGAGACGCAGGGACGGCGTTTCAGCTTCCTCTGCGGGCACGACTCCAACATCGCAAGCGTCCTGGCCGCGCTCGGGGCTGAGGAATACACGCTGCCGGAGACGATCGAGCCCAGGACGCCCATCGGCTGCAAGCTGGTATTCGAGCGCTGGCTGAACGGGGCAGGCGAGGCCTTCTGGAAGGTGAGCCTCGTCTACCAGAGCACGGACCAGCTGCGCGAATATACGCGCCTTACGCTGGATAATCCGCCCGTGAAGGCCCCGCTTGCCTTTGAGGGCGCGCAGACCAACGCCGACGGCATGATCGCGGAGACGGATCTTTTCGCCCTGTTCGACGGCGCGATCGACGCCTATGACGTTCTGCTCGAGCGCTACGGCGAAAGCGAGGAGCTCCCGAGCGCGGCGTGAGCTGATTGAGGTATTATGAAAAAAGTCAAAGATTCTATCCGGGCGAAGGAACTGATCACGGTGCTCATCATCGTGCTGCTCTTTTTCCTGTTCCGCTCGGCGCTCTCCTATGTCTTTACCAGGGCCGGCGAGGCGCGGGAGGAGGAAATGCTGGCGCTCAAGATGGACACCATGCTGAATGTCGTGGCCGATGTCAACGCGAGACGCAAGGCGGCGGACGAGGGCATCATTGCCAACCGGCAGGCGGGCGTGCGCATGATGACCGGTCTCCTGCGGGAATTTGTCACCGCGGACGGCTATGACGGCCCGCGCGCGTTTGCCGACGGCTTCGTGGCCGAGCTCCGGGACGGGCACGTGATCCTGCCGCAGGAGTACGGGTGGCTGGCCGACGGTCTCAGCCGGGCGCAGATCGAGGAGAGCGCCGAAAACGGCACCATGCTGCGCTGCACGGCGGCAGACGGCGAGGACTTGGCGTCCGAGCGCTGCTATCTGTTCTTCGGCGAGATCGCGCAGGACCTCTTCTACGCCGACATCCTGCCCGAGAGCAGGTACAACGATTACATGGAGCGCAGCACCCGGAGCGTCAGCAAAGCGCTGGAGACCTCCGACAACGCCTTCGGCGCGCTCACCCTGGTGCTGCGGGAGCAGGACGGGGAGACGGAGCTTTTAAGGCACTACGGCGCGGAGGCGGCGTATGAGGCGCTGTCCTCGTCGGGCCTGATGCCGGAGCTTGTCCGCGGCGAAATGCCCGCCGTCACGCTCGACGGCAAGGAATACAGCTGCGCCCGTACCGGATTTGATACGGATGAGAGCGGCGAGTCCCCGCTGCTTTTCGTGCAGCTGATCCCGAAGGACTCGCTGCGGGAGGAGAGCGACACCCGCGTGCTGCTGCTGGGGTTTGTCATGGTGATCATCCTGGCATCGGTCACGGTCTATACGATCGCCGCGCAGCGGGCCTCTGCAGAGCAGGAGCTCGACGAGGAGCTCAAGGCCCGCTACAGCCCGAAGCGGCTTCGCAGCCGGATGCTGAACACGGGCGCTGTCAGCGTCGTGCTGATCTTTGCCGTCGTGGTGCTGGCGGAGGCGGTGGGCCTGATGTACACCGAGCTTCGCAACGGGCGGGATGTCCTGAACCTGTTTTCCAGGCAGCTCGAGCGCAGCACCGAGGAGGAGTACAGGCAGATCCGGCGGGAAGAGGAGATGTGGATCGTTTCCCGCGGGGAGAAGCTTGCGGCGCTTTTGACCGAGTACCCTGCGCTGAATACCCGGCAGAAGCTCCGCGAAAGCTGCGGGGCGCTCGATGTCGAAACGATCACGCTCTTCGATACCGGAGGGCGGCAGCTCCTGTGCAGCGGCGCATATCCCGGCGCCCGGCTGTATGACGCGCAGTATCCCGCGCTCTACGATTTCAGGCGTCTTCTGTACGGAGAAAAGAGTATCGTGCATGAGGCGGCGCTCGATCCCATCACCGGCCTTGAGCGTCAGCAGATCGGCGTGGCGATGCCCGCATCCGACGAAGACGGCCTCCACGGCGTGCTGCTCATGACCCTCCTGCCGGAGAGGACAGCCCGGACAGCCCGGGCCATTGAGGCCGGGGACGTCCGCTCGTTCAATTCGGCAAGCGGGACCATCTGCTTTGCGGCAGATGCGGCAAGCGGTGAGATCGTGTATGCCGGCGATCCGGACATGATCGGCAAGCGTATCCGGGAATACGGCGTGCCGGAGGACAGTCTGCGCGACGGCTTCATGGACTTTGCCGAGATCGCGGGCACCGGATGCCTCATGATGACGAGCCGCGTCGGCGACAGGGTATACTACTACGCCGCCGAGACGAGCGCGGTCTTCGGACGCATCGTCAAAACCGGCGTCGTTGTCGCGCTGATCTTCGCCGCGGCGCTCGTGCTGCTGCAGACGATACTCCTGCGGGGGTACAGCGAAGAGAACTATAAGGAATGGGAACGGCTCCGGGCGGAGGAGCAGGAACGCCTTCGGCAGTACGCCAAAAAGCTGGACGGCGACGCGGAGCGGGAAGCAAAGAAAAAGAACATCCTGAATAAGCTCCTGGACCTGATAGACTGGGATCATAAGAGCGCCGGGGCCAAGGCCGGGGTCATTCTCCGCGTCGGCCTGATCATCCTCATCCCGTGCGTGCTGGGGATCCTGAACGGGAAACTGCTGCCGAACGAGCGCTGCGGCACCATGTTCGGCTTCTTCATGGGCGGCGGCTGGAAGCGGGGCCTGAACCTGTTCAGCCTCTGCGCCATTATGCTGCTTGCCGGCATCGCGTATCTTGTCAACGTGCTGTGCAGCCTGCTGCTGAAGCTGATCGGCGGCATCGTCTCCGAGCGCGGTGAAACCGTGCTGCGCCTCCTGTACAGCTGCGTGCGCTATGTCACGGTCATCGGGGGCCTGTACTTCGCCCTTGAGTACCTCGGCTTCTCGGCGGGCACGATCGTGGCCTCCCTCGGCATCGTGTCCCTGGCGATCTCCCTGGGCGCGCAGGACCTCATCAAGGACATCCTCGCGGGCCTTGCCATTGTCTTCGACGGGAGCTTTCACATCGGCGATGTCGTACAGATCGGCGACAAGGAGGGTGTCGTGCGGGAGATCGGCGTGCGCGCCACAACGCTTACGGTGGACGGCAACAACACCTTGTATGTGAATAACAGCGAGATCAGCAGCGTGCTCAACAAATCCAAGGAGCTGTCTGCACTGGATATTAAGCTGCGCGTCCCGGCGAGCGAATCGCTGCTGCGGCTGGAGGAGCTTCTGGAGCGCGAGCTGCCGAAAATCGGGGCCGGAAACGGCAAAATCATGGAAGGGCCGTACCTGCTCGGCGTGACGAGCCTGTCCGGCGACTTGCGCAAATCCGTGATGACGCTGACTATCGAGGCCATGATCAACCAAAAGGACGAGGACGAGGTCACAAGCTATCTCTACCGCGAGCTGCGCCTCCTGTTCGAGCGGGAGGACATCGAGCTGCTGTAATCTCCATAAACGCAAGAAGGGGTTGTGAAAAAGTCCCTTTATAAAGAACACAGTAATATCAACACCGTGGGAGCCGACGCGGCCCAGGCCGGCCTCTCTTGCCCCTTTGGGGCAATTCACCTTCCCCTCGGCGGCCCGGCAGAAACATCCTGAATAGTGCACTGATCCCCGGCGAACACGTAAAATGGTACGTTTTCGCCGGGGATCATATATCAGTCTGCATTGTACCGCGCGGGCCGCAGGGGGCGTCGGCCCCTACAACGGTAGCCGGTCTTTTTTTAACAGCCCCCATTTTATCAGATCATTCCGCGCGTCAGCTCAGCGTGATGCCGCCGAAGATGCTCATGCCGAGGATCGTGATGATCGCAAACGGGGCAATGTAGCGGATGATGACGGCGTAGGTCTTCTTCACCCCAAAGCGCACGCCGTTCTGTTCGATCTCCGCGATGGCGCTCTCGGGCTTCCAGACCCAGCCCGCAAAGAGGCAGCAGCCCAGGGCGCAGAAGGGGATCATGAGCCTGTCGGTCAGGTACTCCATCGCGTCGCAGAAGGCGGGGAAGCTGACGCCGCCCGCCGCGTCGATCCAGAAGCCCTTGAGCGGATAGGCCGCCTGGGAGCAGGTGTAGAGGCAGCCGATGAGGAACATCACCGTGCACACGCCGACGGTGGTGGCCGTGCGCTTCCAGTTAAAATGCTCGGTCAGGAAGGCGACGATGCTCTCAATCAGGGAGATGCAGGAGGTCAGCGCCGCAAACAGCAGCAGCAGGTAAAACAGCACGCCGAAGAGCCTGCCGCCCGGCATCTGCTCGAAAACGCCCGCGAGCGACACGAACGCAAAGCCGCCGCCCTTGCCGACGTGGTCGGCGCCGAGGGTGGCAAACACCGCGGGCACGATGATAAAGCCCGCGAGGATCGCGACCAGGGTGTCCATCGTGCAGATGAGCACCGTGTTTTTATGCAGGTTCTCCGTGCGGGGGAGGTAGGAGCCGTAGGTAATGAGGATCGCCATGCCGATGGAGAGGGAATAGAACGCCTGGCCCAGGGCGGAGAGCACGGTGGTGAAATTGACCTTGCTCCAGTCGAAGGAGAGCATGTACTTAAGGCCTTCCTCCGCGCCGGGCAGCGTCACCGCGCGCACCAGCAGAATGACGAGGATCACGAACAGGGCGGGCATGCCGATCTTGTTGAACTTCTCGATGCCGCCCTCAACGCCGCGGATGATGACGACGGCGTTGCAGAGCATGAAGAGCGCCGCAAACAGGATCGCGACCCACGGAAAATGCGTCGTCTCGTCAGCAGCTAAACCGAGCGTCGCGTAGAAGTAGCCCAGGGGATCGCCGTAGACCTCGGGCGCTTCAACCGCGTAGCTGTATACATAGCGCAGCACCCAGCCGCCCACATGGGAGTAGTAGCAGGTGATGATGAACGCGCCCAGCACGCCGACCCAGCCGACCCAGCTCCAGCCCTTGCGGCCGAGCTTGTGGAAGCAGCCGACGACGTTTGCCTGGCTGGCGCGGCCCATGGAGAGCTCGGTGAGCATGAGCGGCACGCCGAAGAAAATGACCATGCACAGGTAGATCAGCACAAAGGTCCCGCCGCCGCCCTCATAGGCCCTGCCCGGAAACTTCCAGATGTTGCCGAGGCCGATGGCGGAGCCTGCGGCCGCGAGGATGAACCCCAGCTTGCTGCCCCACTGTGCGCGTGAATTGTCCATAATACGATGTACTCCTTTGCAGAAAATGCAGATTATTTTATATGCGTATCGGCTTAACTCAGTAAGAACCGGCTTCCGGTCTGTCATTGCGAACCAGTGACCGATGTCACTGGTGTGGCAATCCGTACTCCCAGCGGCCAGTTAAGATTTCTGAGTGTTTCAATGCCTCCGGCGGGCGGATTGCCACGACCAGTTTGAGAACTGGTCTCGCAATGACGGGATTAGCTGAGTTAAGCCGATATCAACTTTATTTTATATATTATAGGAATGTAAAGGAACTGTCAAGGAAGAAAAAACGGACGGGCACATGGATCAGTGCCCGTCCGCTGCGGTCTGTTTGTCCCGCCGCAGCGACACCAGCGCCGCGATCGCCGACACCGCGTCCACCGCGCAGGAGACGAAATCGAGAACAAAGGCGTCGTAAACGGCCCAGAGGAGAAGGTTTACGATGAGGTTCCACTTGATGGCCCGGGTGCGCTTTGCGTACAGACAGCCCACCGTATAGACCGCCGTGGTCACAATGGGCAGAAGCCCCACCGCGCCCCGGTTGTTGGCATAGAGCCCGAGGCCCGCCACCGCCGCCACAAACACGGCGCAAAGCCGCGGCGTGAAGCGCTCATACGCGATCAGCAGGTTTCGCAGCGCGCACAGGGCAAAGGTGGTCACGCCGCTTAAAGACGCAAAGAACACGTTGGCCGCGGCCATCACCGCGCACTGGGCCGCCTGGTAGAGATAGATGCGCTTTCTATCCCGGCTCCACGCGCTTAAAAACGTGAAGCAGGCCGCGGCAAAGGCCAGAACGTTTCCAATCAGTACCGACACTAAATTTTGTATTTTTCCGCGTACTGGTTGTAGAGCGTGTCGAAGTTGTGGGAGCGCAGCTCCTTGAGGTTGATGACGTAGTCGTGGGTCTCAAACTCGTCCTTCTGCAGCTCGATCATCGCCACCGCGATGTTGGAGCAGTGGTCCGCCACACGCTCGAAGTTTGTCAGCAGATCGTTGAACACAAAGCCGATCTGCAGCGAACATGTGCCCGCCTGCAGGCGCTCGATGTGCCGCATCTTCAGCTCGTCGCACAGCACGTCCACGTGTTCCTCCAGCGGCTCGACCTTGTAGGCCTTGCTGATATCGTCCTCCAGGAAGGCCGCGAAGGAGAGATCCAGGATCTCGTTGACGGCCCCGGTGAGCACGGCCATCTCATGGTCGCCGCTTTCGGAGAAGGTGATCTTCTTTTCAAACTTCTCCTGCGCCACCTGGCGGATGTTCATGGCGTGGTCGCTGATACGCTCAAAATCGCTGAGCGTGTGCAGGTACTCGGTCACGCGCTCGTTTTCCTCGGGGCTGAGTTCCGAGCCGTTGAGCTTCATGAGGTAGGTGCCGATCTTGTCCTCGTAGCGGTCCACCAGATCCTCGTCCTGCTCCACCTTGGCGGCGAGGGCGTCGTTGTAATCGTACAGGAGCATCATCGCGTCGGCCATGTTCTCTCGTGCCTTGCGGGCCATGGAGTTGATGGTCATGCGGCTCTGCTCCACGGCGAGGGCCGGGTGCCTGAGAAAGCGCTCGTCGAGGCGGTCAAAGTCGGCGTTGGCCTCGCGCTCCCGGGGGCTCTCCTTGATGAGGGCATTGAGAAGCTTTTCGATCGAACCCATGAAGGGCATCAGCACGACGGCGCAGATCACGCGGAAGATGGTGTTGACGGCGGCGATGCTCACCGGGGTCATGACCATGCTCTTGAGCGCAAAGCCGAAGATGGCGTCGGAGATGTACCAGACGGCGGCGCAGAAAATGGCGCCCAGGGTCTGCATCACCAGATACGACCAGGCGGTGCGGCGGCCCGGGGTGCGCGCGCCGAGGGCCGAGAGCAGTACCGGCACCGCAGCGCCGATGCTGATGCCGAGGATGAGG
Organism: Oscillospiraceae bacterium; assembly: GCA_902791215.1. Lineage (GTDB taxonomy): Bacteria > Bacillota > Clostridia > Oscillospirales > Oscillospiraceae > Limivicinus. The sequence goes on from CADAUZ010000009.1 coordinate 55,074, forward strand.
GGGAAGGCTTCGACGAAGCGGATGGCCCCGGTCACGGACAGAGCCTGCAGAATACCGACGGCGGCGGAGGCGCTCTGCAGCACGGCGGTGAAGGCCGCGCCCACGAGGATGCCTAAAAGGGGATTGGAGAAGGCGGTCATGAAGCGGATGAAGGCGGGACTGTCCTTGAGGGGGGCCACCGCGCCGCTCATGGCCTGCATGCCGAACATCAAAACCGCAAAGCCCAGCAGGATGTCGCCCACATGGCGGCGGCCCTGCTTTTTGGAGAACATGCGCAGGATGATGCCGATGACCGCCACGATGGCGCTGATGGAGGAGGTGGACAGCAGCGACACGAGCCCGCCGCTGCCCTGCACATAGGAAAGGCAGATAATCCAGCCGGTGATGCTGGTGCCGACGATGGCGCCCATAATGACACTCATGGCCTGGCGCACCTTCATCATGCCGGAGTTGACAAAGCCGACCACCATGACGGAGGTGGCAGAGGAGGACTGGATGATCGCGGTGACGCCCGCGCCGAGCAGCAGCCCGCGCAGGGGTGTACTGGAGAGCTTATACAGCAGCAGCTCGAGTTTGCTGCCCGCGACCTTCTTGAGTCCCTCGCCCATCAGCGACATGCCGAACAGAAACAGCGCGACCCCGCCGAAGAGCGTGATAACGTTTGATATACCCATAGATTTCTCCCAATGTTGCTTTAATAAATATACAACTATATTTTATCATGTCCCGGGAAATACGGTCAATGCGCATTTCCCCGAAAAATACCCTCCCCGGGGAGCGGGAAGGGCATACATTTTTATATATTGAACAAGCGGCGGCCGTTTTCCATGGCTTTCTGTGCGACTTCTTCACAGGATAGACCCCGGACCTCGGCGATCTTTTCGACCACGTAGGGGAGGTTTCGCGAGTCGTTGCGCTTTCCCCGGCGGGGCACCGGGCTCAGGTACGGGCTGTCGGTCTCGATAAGCAGGCGGTCGAGGGGGCAGATCTCCAGAACCTCGATGGCTTTGCGGGCGTTTTTGTAGGTGATGGGCCCGTCAAAGCCCAGATACCAGCCGCGCTTCAATAACTCCTGCGCCATCTCCTTAGAGCCGGAATAGCAGTGGAACACGCCCCGGATGTCGCCATAGCGCCGCACGATGTCCAGACAGTCCCCGTGCGCCTCGCGGTCGTGGATAATGACGGGCTTATCGTTGCGCAGTGCAAGCTCGAGCTGCGCGACAAACAGCGCCTTCTGCTCTTCTTTATGCGTGTCGTCCCAGTAATAGTCCAGGCCGATCTCTCCGACGGCGACGCATTTGTCGTGTTTACACAACGCCTCGATCTTCGCAAGGTCGCCTTCATGCATTCCTTGCAGCTCCTCCGGATGGATACCGACGGCGGCGTAGACATGGGGGTATTGTTCCGCCAGCGCGACGGCCTTCTCGCTGCTCATTACATCGCAGCCGGGGTCTACGACCAGCGTTACCCCTTCCTCCGGCAGGGCGGACAGCAGCGCGTCCCGGTCGGGATCGAAGGCCTCGTCGTCATAGTGGGCATGGGTATCGAAATACATGGCGTTCCCTCCTTTATCGCGCACATTTTACAATGAGTCCGGCACTTTTGCAAGCATTTTGCTTGACGGCGCGGGCGGGAGCGTGTAGAATAAAGTGCTAAACAAATTCTTAACAGGAGGCCGTTATGGCGGTCAGAAAGAAAAAACGCATTTCCGTCTTTGCGATCCTGCTTTTGCTGGTGCTGATCCTGGTTGCGCTGGCGCTTGCGATCCTCCGCCCGAAGGGGGACCCCGCGCGGGCCCTGCAGGCCGCGCTGGACGCCGCCCGCCCGGCGCGGGACATGACGCTCACCGGCATCGACGCCGAGATCGCGGACGCTTACGACCGCTGCCTGCGCGTGGAGGCCGACGGGCCTTTCACCCAGAGCTTCCGCACCGCCTCCGGCACGGTTGCGCGCACGGAGCTGGACGTTGCCCGGCTCACGGCGGGGCTTTCGGAGGAACTCCAGACCGCCCTGGCGGAAAAGGTCGCGGCGGCAAAACGCAGCTCGGACCTCTACACCGCCGACGGCGCGGTGCTGCCGGAGCTCTACGACGAGCTCTACAACGCCGCCATGCGCGCGCGTCTTGCCTGCGCGGAGGACTGCTGCCGCACAGAGCGTCTGCCTGTGACGCTGCAGTATGGAAAGGGCGGGTGGAAGACGGATGTCTCCGCTCTCATGCCGCAGACCGTCCTTCCGAGCCGCCCCGGCTACACGGAGGCCGCGGCTGCCCTTACGGTGATCCCGGTCCACTACAGCCTCGGCCCTCACGAGCCGAGCCCGCTACCGAATCCCGCCTGCTTCGGCCAGAGCGAGGATCCGCAGGAGGTCATGCAGATGCTCGCCACCTCCACCGCCCAGCGGCTCATTAACGGGCAGAAGCTGGACTTTGACCCCGAGCGCGACATGCTGGGCCGCCCGATCCGCTGGTATCTGGACGAGACGCTTCTCGCCGTCGTGTGGCAGCAGGACGAGCACGGGGCCATCGGCACCTTCGCCGAGGTCTTCATCGCCGACGAAAGCCAATTAAGGCGTAAGCTTGCCGACGACGAGTTCGGCAGCTACCAGCTCTACACCGCAAGCGAGATGGCCGCGCAGACGAACGCCGTCGTGGCGGGCAGCGGGGACTATTACAACAACGGCCGCGGGGATGTGGGCCTGTTCGTCTACGACGGACAGCTCATGCGCTGCGGGCTTCACAGCGGGCAGAGCTGTCTCTTTGACGGCAACGGCGACATGCTCTTCACCTACGAGGATACCTTCCCCGACGAGGAGAGCGCCCAGCGCTTCATTGACGAAAACCACGTCCGCTTCTCCCTCAACTGGGGCCCGGTGCTTATCGACCACGGCGAGGACGTGACGCCCTATGACTACCCCTTCGGCGAGGTGCGCGACACCTACGCCCGCTGCGCCGTCGGCCAGCTCGGCACAAGGCACTATCTCATGATGACCATCAACAGCGAGTCCCCCGACCACAATGTCTATGTGACGGTGCGGCAGGCGGCGGACTCCATGATCGCCCACAACTGCTATAACGCCTACACCCTCGACGGCGGCCAGACCGCCAGCATCCTCATCGGCGGCGAGCTTATAAACCCCGTCCAGTTCGGCGAGGAACGCCCGGTCAGCGACATTTACTATTTTGCCACGGCCGTGCCGAATTAATTGCTTGGCTCCCCCTCTGGGGGAGCTGTCACAGCGCGTCTCACGCAAGCGCTGTGACTGAGAGGGTCGGCTCCCCCTCTGGGGGAGCTGTCACCAGTGCCGCAGCACTGGTGACTGAGAGGGTTGCCGGTCTGCACAAGCCCCTCTCCGCCCCAGTGTGCGCAGAAGGTGAATTGCCCCGAAGGGGCAAGAGAAGCCGGCCTGGGCCGCTGGGGCACCTTCCCCTCAAGGGGAAGGCAAGGAGATTGTACAACTATCGAAAACTATCGGAGAAAAAAACATGCAAGTTTTGAAACACAACTGGAGCGACAAAACCTGGCGGCGCTTTCTGGCCGTCGGGGCGGGAGCGATGCTGCTGTTTTACATGCTCATTCCCATCGCACCCATACGCTTTCACGATCTATACCTTTCCTACGGCAAGACCGCCATCATCGCCCTGGCCGCGATCTACTTCTTCCGCGCCCGGCTCGACGGCGTGCTCGAGGTCAAGCTCGTGATCTGGTACGCGATTTGGGTCTTTATCACGCGCATCCTCAATACCGACTACTATCTCCAAAACGAGCTGGACCTTGTCATCAGCCGCGTGCTATGCTGCGTGGTGCTGCCGGTGGGCCTGCTGCTGGAGGAGAGGGAGCGGCGCGTGATGCTCGACGTGGTGATCGCGCTTGTGGGCGCGTTCTACTTTGTCACCGCGCTCGTGAGCCTCTATGCCTGCATCTTCGGCGTCTACTTCTATGTGGGGCCGGAGCAGGTGGTGTTCGGCCTCGACAACAACGCCTATGCCAACAGCTATGTGCGCATCGTCGCCTGGGAGACCACGCGCAACATCTCCGCCGTGTGGTTCTACCTTGCGGGCTGCATGATGGTCTACGAGTTCTTCAACTGCAAAAACAAGCTCTGGCGCATCCCGATCTGTCTGGCCCTGTTCGTGTTCCATCTCGCGGTGGCCTTCACCATGACGAGAAGCGTGATGCTGGCAGCGTCGGTCAATGCCGCCATGCTTGCGATCCTCCTCGGCATGGAGCATATCCGCACCGAAAACAAGGCCCTCAAGATCGGCCTCATCGTAGTGCTGGCCGCCCTGTCCCTCGCTCTGTGCTTCAAGAGCTACGACTGGCTGCGCGCCGGGACGGCGAAGCTCTATAACGCCATGGACGTACAGATCGAGCGCACCTCCGACCAGTTTCTGACCCCCGAAGCGCAGAGCGGCGACGGCGTCAACTTCAGCGACAGCCGCGACCTCAAGGAGAGCGCCTCCACCGGCTCCATGCGCTTCGGCGTGTGGTACGCCGCCATCCCCGCCATTCGCGACGAACCCATGCGCCTTCTCATCGGCAAGTACAGCTCCAAGGTCATGGACGGGCCGCACCGCTACCAGATCAGCGCTGAAAACGGCTCCTTCTGGCACATGCACAACTATCTTCTCCAGGTGCTGATGCTGACGGGCCTTGTCGGCTTCCTGCTGGTGCTTGCGTTCAGCGTGCTGCTGGTTGTGCGCATGGTGCGCCTCTTCTTCACGCAAAACCACGCCGCCACCACGGCGATCAAATCCCTGACCTTCCCGGTCAGCGGAATCCTGCTCTACGGGATGCTCGAGACGGTGATCTTCACAAACTCCGCCGACGAGCGCGCCGTCACCGATTTCCGCGAGCTCTGCTTCTTCCTGCTTGCGGGCGTCGTGCTTGCGTACGCCTACGAGCTGGGAGACGGAAAAAAGTGAAAAACTCTCCCTTGCGTTCACTGTGAACTCATGTTATGATAAAAAAGATGTTTGAATCAGGAGTGATCTAAAAATGTCCAAACCCGTCGTCATTACCGCCGACAGCACCTGCGATCTCAGTGAGGAGCTCAAGGCACGCTACGGTATCCGCGTGATCCCCCTCACCATCCAGCTGGGGGAGGACAGCTATCTTGACGGCGTGAATTTCAGCGCGGACGATATCTATGACCGCTACCGCGCGGACGGGACCCTGCCCAAGACGGCGGCGCCCGGCATCCAGCAGTTTACGGATTTCTTCACCGAAATATTGAATACCGGGGCCGAGATCGTCCACCTGGACATCAGCTCCGAGCTCTCCGGCTCCTTCAACAACGCCTGCATCGCGGCCTCCGAGCTCTCGGGCGTCTATACCGTGGACAGCCGTTCGCTCTGTACCGGGGTGGGCCTGCTCGCCATCGAAGGGGCCGAGTGCGCCGCGCGCGGCATGTGCGCCTCCGATATCGCCCAACACCTCGGGGACCTCGTCGACAAGGTGGACACCAGCTTCGTGCTCGATACCCTGGAGTTCATGTGGAAGGGCGGACGCTGCTCAGGCGTGACCGCGCTGGGCGCAAACCTTCTGCATCTCAAGCCCGCGCTCGAGATGCGCGACGGCAGGCTCAGCGTGTACAAAAAGTACCGCGGCAATATCCGGTCCGTCTACCGCCAGTACGTCAAGGAGCGCCTGGCCTCGGCGGATGTGCGGCCCAACCACGTCTTTGTCACAAATTCGGGCGAGGTGCCGCAGGAGATCATCGAGGAGTTAAACGACATGGTGTGCGCCGCCGTCCCGGGCGCGGAGGTACATAACAGCAGGGCCGGCTGCACCGTGACCTCCCACTGCGGCCCGAAGACCCTGGGCGTGCTGTTTTTGAGAAAGTAAGGAGTTATAGAATGATCGATCCGAAGGATGTGGATAAAGTCTCCGAGGAGGACTGGGAGCAGTTCAAGAAGGACGCGGCGAAAGACGAGCTCTACTACAACGGCCCCGGCGACCTGCTGGACACCCCGGAGGGGCGGGCGAAGTTCTGCCGCCTCAACAAGACCAGCGTCTACCGCAAGCCAGACCCCAGCTACCCCGGCTACAAGATCTGGGTTTTCAACAACCAGGGCGAAGGCATGGTGGTCAAAAAGCGCAGCCACGTAGACCCCGCCCTCATGGAGGACATCGAATACGACGCCTCGGGCAAGGAGATCAGCCGCTCCTACGAGCCGGCCTGAGATTCCTCTTGCCTCCCCCAGCCGCTTGCGGCGTCCGGGGGAGGTGTCGCGAAGCGACGGAGAGGGCCCTCTCAGTCATCGCCATGAATGGCGCTGACAGCTCCCCCATAGGGGGAGCCAAGTAATGATATTTGTAAATTGCCAAGCGGCGATTTCGTCACAGTGTACGAAATCGCCGCTTGCTTTTTGTCAATATCTCGGATCTGCCAATCCCCAGAGCCACATCTTCTGCATCATGGGGCTGTCGGGGCGGATATAGCCGCCGGTATCGAAGGCCGCGTTGGAGATCACCGAGAAGGGGAGCGTGCCCGTCTCATACTCGTGCAGCAGCGCCTCCTCCTGAAAAAGCAGCACGCCCAGCGGGACGTGGTAGTCGCTCGACACGATCGCCAGCGCTCTGACCTCCGGGTGGTTTTCCAGCAGGAGCTTCACGGTAAACTCCGCGTTGTCGCCCGTGGTGCGGGAGGCGTCCTCTTTTAAGATGCGATCAGGCGTGACGCCTTGGGAAATGAGCCAGTCGGCCATCACGCCCGCCTCGGTGGCGTTGGGGTTAGACCAGGCCGTGCCGCCGCCCGTGACGGCGATCAAGGCGTTGGGGTACTTCTCCGCGCACCGCAGCGCCGTCTCGCAGCGCCCCAGAAGCTCCGGGGCCATGGTGCCGTCAGACTCAAGCTGGAAGCCCAGCACCACGATGCAGAGGCTCCCGTCCTCCGGAAGATCGTCCGGCAGCACGCCGGGGTTGACGGTGAGGTCGCTGTTGACCTCGGACCAGGTTTGCATGAGCTTTGTCCAGAACGCCCCGAGGGCCGGGTCCAGGGCGTTCAGCTTTTCGAGATCGGCGCGGATGATGTCGGCGGCTTCCTCCTGTTTATCGGCGTAGGCGTAGACCATGTCGCTGACCAGGTTGTAGCTCTCCTCCGTGTAGCCCTGCGGCGGCACGAAGACGGTCGGCTCCGGCGTCGGGACAGGGGAAGGGGTCGGCGCGGTTGCGGGCGTCGGTGTCGGTGCAATCGTCGCCGTCGGCGAAGGCGCGGGCGGTGAGGTCTCGGCGATCACCGGCACGGCGGGTGTCTCCCGCGCCTGCCAGCGCAGGAACAGCAGCCCCGCAAGTGTCACGCACAGGAGCAGCAGGAGTATGATATGGAAGCGTTTCATGGTTTTACCTCGATTGTACGTTACACAAAACGTGACAGTTTGAAACATGAAAAACATATGCCACCATGTTCAAGTCTGTCATTGCGAGACAGTGACCGATGTCACTGTCGTGGCAATCCGTACTCCCAGCGGCCGGTTTACGGTCTACGGCCTCCGGCGGGCGGATTGTACCCTAAAGGGCAGACCCCACACCAGTGTGCGAAGAAGGTGAATTGCTGAAAAAGGCTAACGGATTGCCACACCAGTGTGCGCACTGGTTCGCAATGACAGAGAAGCCTTTTTCAGCAAGAGAAGCCGGCCTGGGCCGCTGGTTCGCAATGACAAAGACGAACATGGCCTTGTTAAATTGAGAACTATAAAGCGATATCAGTATCAGTACCCGATCACCTTGTCCACCCCGTAGAACTTCGCCATGTAGACATTGGGCCAGTCGGTGGGGGCCTCGGTGTTGAGATAGGCAAGGCCCTCCAGAGCGCTCCAGGAGGTCCGGGCATAGGGCCGCCAGAGCTCGACCTCTTTTTCACCGCGGGCCGCGCACTCTGTAATAAAGTCTTCGTTATACTGCAGCAGCGCGTGGGTGTCCCGGATATCCGGGAGACCGATGAAAAGGCTGCGCCCCATCAGGAGCATACCCACACAGCACAGCGCGATCACCAGGTTCCGGCCCGGCAGATCATAAAGCCGCGCAAGCAGCATGGCATCAGATAACAGCAGCAGCACCAGCGCGATGTGCATGCTCCGCCCCGCACAGTACATGGCGAAGGTCAGCACGAACTGTCCCGCGAGCGATCCGAACAGCAGCACAAGGGACAAAAGCCGCGTTTTGAGATCGACCTTTCGGTATACAGCCAGCGCATAGAAAACCGGGAAACAGACCAGCAAAGGCCAGAAGCGCAGGTACATCCGCCCGGTCTCCGCAAAATTGGAAAGCAGCACCTTGAACGTCATCTCGGCGGACTTGTTCACGGTCTCCGCCGGGGCGGACATCATGTACGCAAAGCCAGCCAGCATGGCGGCAAGCGCCAAAATCTTCCACAGCGCCGGGCGGTGTTTGAACCATATCCAGTCAACAAGCGCGAAAGCCAGCCACATGGCGACCAGGGCCACCGTGCCGTTTTCGCTGTACGCGCCCACGGGGAAGGAGAAGACCACATACATCACCTTCAGCGCGGTGCCGGGCGTCCAATCGTCCCGGAAGCTTTTCACGAGCGGCAGCAGCCACAAAAGGCTGAACACCCCGCACCAGAGGTAGTTGACCGAGCCGGTGAGCCACAAAAACACCTGCCCGAAATCCGGCTGAAAGGCCCAGAGGGCGAAGAAGAGCATGCACGCCAGTACCGGATTCGGAAGCCCCTTCCCGACCGCAAGCTCATGCAGCAGCCATACAAGCGCCGCGCAGAACAGGGCGTTCGTTACATCAAAGATGCCCTTGGGCAGAAGCAGGAAAAGCTGCACCAGAAAGTGCGGCACCACGCGCCCGTTCATGCTCTGCCGGTGGGCGGACATGGAGGGGAAAATCTGCGCCGCGCTCTCAATGCGCGTGTCATCCGCGTAAGAAAAGCAGTAGCGGTAATCGTCCGCGATGAGGTCGGTCCAGTGGGTGCAGAGAAACATCAGCGCGAAAAACCCGAGACAGAACAGAATAAGCAGGAGCCGCGAGCGGCTCAAAGCGAGAAGCTTTTTCATGCCGCCGCCTCAATTCCCGAGGACCCAGAGATGGGTCACGCCGAAGGCCTCGCGGATGAAGTAGTTGAGCATCACGAAGAAGTAGCCCCAGGGGGCCGCGACGCCCTTAGCGTCCGTGACGCCGAGGCTTCTTGCCATGAGCTTTGCCCGGTAGAGATGGTAGGCGCTCGAGACGATGGCGACCTTGCCCTGCGGTTCGTCCCCCCGCGCGCGGATGATGTCGAAGGAGAATTGGAGGTTTTCGAGCGTGGAAGTGGCCTTCGGCTCCATGATGATCCGCTCCTCGGGGATGCCGTGGGCAAGCAGCCAGTCGTGCATGGCCTGGGCCTCGGTGATGCTCTCGCCCTTGCCCATGCCGCCGGAGACGATGGCAATGGTTTTGGGATGTTCGTTTAAGTACTGGAGCGCCCCCTCGCAGCGCCGCACCAGCGTCAGCGACGGCTGATCTCCGTATACCGCCGCGCCCAGCACGATCAGATAGTCCCGCCCGGCGTCCTTGTCGGTGCGGGCATTTTTGATGATGAAATACTCCACAAAGCAGAAGTAGGCAAGCCCGATGCACACCAGCACCACCACCACGCGCCAGAGGGCGACGGGCAGGTATTTATGCAGCACCAGCAGCGCCGCCACGAAAAACAGCGCGTAGCCCCACCAGGCGTAGCCCCGCAGCGCAAAGCGCAGGAAAAGGCCCGCGGCACATAACGCGCCGACAATCGCCCAAAAAGATTTTTTCATCCGTTCAGCGCCTCCCAGCGTTCGTAAAGCTCCATCAAGGCCGTGTCCAGCTCGTCCTTCTCCGCCTGAATTTCCATCAGCTTCTGGTAATCGCTGCCGTTTTCCTCGGCAAGCTTATCCAACTCCGCAATCTTCTCCTCCTGCCGCTGGATCTCGCGCTCGAGTCTTGCGATGGCCTTGTCATTGTTCTTCGGGCGCTCGGGCTTCGGCTTCTTCTCCTTCGGCTGCTCGCGCTCCTTTTGTTTTTCAATCTGGGTGACAAGGGTCTGCCGCTCCCGCCAGGCGGAAAATTCCTTATAGCCGCCGCGAAAATCGGTGATGTGCCCGTCGCGGAGCTCCCAGATGCGCGTTGCAAACTTGTCGATAAAGTAGCGGTCGTGGGAGACGAACAGCAGCGTCTGCTCGTAGTCCGAAAGCGCGTCCTCCATCCACTCACGGCTTGCGATGTCCAAGTGGTTGGTCGGCTCGTCAAGGATCAGGAAGTTGATGTCCCCGCCCATGAGCATGCACAGACGCAGCCTGCTCTTTTCGCCGCCCGAGAGAGCCCCGACCGGGGTCATCACATCCTCGCCCCGGAAGCCGAAGGCGGCGAGGCGGTCGCGCGCCTCCTGCGGCTGGCAGCGGCAGTCCCAGAGCATGGTATCGAGGGCGGAACGGGATTCGTTTGAAAAGCCCACCAGCTGCGGCAGATAGGCCGTGCGCACCGTGGGGCCGAGATAGAGCCAGCCCTTGTCCGGCTTTTCCACGTTCATGATGAGCTTGACGAGCGTAGACTTGCCGGTGCCGTTGTCGCCGATGAGGGCGATGCGCTCCCCGCCGGTGATGAGGGCGTCAAGGCCGGAGAATAAGACCCGGTCCCCGTAGCCCTTTTCGATGCCGTCCATGACCAGCACCTCGTCGCCCACAAACTCGCGCTCTTTGAACTTCACGTTGAGCTTGCGCTGCTCGGTGGGCTTTTCGCTGCGGCTTAATTTTTCGATGCGCTTTTCCATCGAAAACGCCCGTTTGTGCAGCTTGTCGTTGCCCATGAAGGCCCAGAGGTGCATCTGCTCGGCAGCCCTCGTGAGCTGCTCGATCTTGGCCTGATCCTTCTCGTATTTCTTCAATTTTTCCTCAAAGCGGCGCTGCCGCTCTTCGACATAAAAGCTGTAATTGCCGCTGTAAAATTCCGCCTTGCCGTCACTGATCTCGATGCAGCGCTGCACCACCTTGTCGAGAAAATAGCGGTCATGGCTGATGGCAAGCACCGTGCCCTTGAAGTGCAGCAGATAGTCCTCCAGCCACTCGGTGGCCCGGAGGTCGAGGTGGTTGGTCGGCTCGTCGAGCAGGAGAATGTCGGTGTTCTCCAGAATCAGGCGGGCGAGGTTTACGCGCGTCTTTTCCCCGCCGGAGAGGGAGGCAAACTCCTGCTCAAGCATTTGGGGGGAGATGTCGAGGCCGTTTGCAACTCTGGCCCTGTCCACGTCCATCTCGTAGCCGCCGAGGCGGCGGAAGTCCTCCTGGAGCCTGTCGTACTCCCGCAGCAGGGCAGGGGATTGGTCGGACTCCATCTGCACCGTCAGCTCCTCCATGCGCTCGCTGATGGCGTAGAGGCGGCGGTGGGCGTCCTTCAAAACCATCTCGGTGGTGAAGCCGTCGGGGTAGACGGGGATCTGGGAGATAAGCCCCATGCGCTTATTCGGCGCGATGGCGATCTCGCCCTCGTCGGCGCGAAGCTCGCCCGTCAGGATGCGGAAAAGGGTCGTCTTCCCGCAGCCGTTATGCCCCAGGATGCCGACGCGCTCCCCGGCGGTGACGGTGAAAGAAAGCCCGTCGAGCACATTCCGCCCGATCTCAAAGGACTTGACTAAATTGTTGACGGATAGGTCTGTCATAAAACTATTTCCTTAAACGTAAAAATACGGAACCTTGGCTCCCCCCCTATGGGGGAGCTGTCACCAGTGCGCACACTGGTGACTGAGAGGGTTCCCTCGGCTTGCACTTAGGTAAAAGGACTGACAGCCCTCTCAGTCACGGCGCTTGCGGGGGACGCGCCGTGCCAGCTCCCCCAGAGGGGGAGCCAAGAGGGAGCACATAAAATATTACATGTTCTCCACGGCCCACTGTAATACCTCGTTCGTGATCTTTCCTGCGCGGGTGAGGCCGAAGCCGCCGTGCTCGATGAGCGTCACAAAGGCGTAGGGGTGCGCCTCGTCGTCCAGAAAGCCCACGAACCAGGAGTGGTCCTCCACGCCCTCGCCGAGCTCCGCCGTGCCGGTCTTGGCGCAGATATTGAGGCCGGGGAAGAGGTTGTCGGAATCGTAGTGCCATACGGCGTTCTGGCGCATCATGCGCTTGAGGCGGTCGGCGGTGGCGGGGCGCACAAGCTCCGTGATCTCCGGCGTGTCGTCCGGCAAAAAGTGCGGCTCCACCAGCATGCCGTGGTTTGCCACCGCGCACAGGAAGCGCAGCATCGAGTAGGGCACCACCATGTCGGTCGACTGCCCGATGCCGGACCAGCCGGTCTCCGGGTCGCCCACAAATTCGAGCGGATAGCTGCCCTTCGCCGTCGTGATGCCGTCGATGCTGTGGTTATCGAGAAAGCCGTATTTTCGCACGTAGTCGATCATCGTGTTCTGCCCGAGGGCGACCGCGATCTGCGCAAAGGCCACGTTGCAGGAGTTGGCAAGGGCCTGTTCAAAGTCCTGGGTGTAGTGGTCCGCCACGCAGCGAAACGGCACGCCTGCGATTTTGTACTCGTCCTCGCAGTACCATCTCCGGTTGTCGAGATCGGAAAGCCGCTCGATGGCGGCGGCCGCCGTGACGAGCTTAAAAATCGAACCCGGGGTGAAGGAGGCGGAGATGCAGCGGTTGATGAACGCGCCGTCGCGCTGCTCGCCCGTGGTGTCGAGCGGGTCAACGGACGGGGTGGACACCATGCCCAGAAGCTCCCCCGTTCGGTAGTTGCACACCATCATGCAGCCGCTGGCCCATTCGCCGATGGCCTTGTAGATCACATCGTTGAGCCGCGCGTCGTAGGTGAGGGAGAGCTGTTTGTTGCTCATGGCATGCGTCGTGCCGGTGAGGAGGCTGAAGCCGCCGTTTGTGTCCATGAGGCGCGAGAGAATGCCCGTGCCGGTGCGGCCCCAGTAGTCGCCGGTGACGTGGTAGTTGGCAGCGCGGGTGATGCGGTCGGGGGAGTAGACGCGGTTTGTCTCGTCAAAGTAGGCGAGGACGATGCCGTTTCGGTCGGTGAGCTGGCCCGTTGCCCCGGAGTTTGCCCGGGAGAAGTAGAGCGCCCAGTCCTTACCGTGCTCCACGTAACGCACCAGATACACGCCCATGCCGCAGATCACCAGCGCCGCCAGGAGCAGCACCGAAAAGGCGCGGTTGGTTATTTTTCTCGTGGCTGCCACACCTCCCAGTCGGAAAGATCCTCCTCCGCGTCGGTGTCCTGGGACTGGGCACGCACCGCGAAGCTTGCGTCGCGCCGGTTGTCGGCGCTCTTGATAAAGGCCATCAGCATCCAGCAGCACAGAAGCGAGGTGCCGCCGCGCGAAACGAAGGGGAACGTGACGCCCGTAAACGGCAGGATGTCGAGCGAGCCGAACACGTTCAGCGAGAGCTGGGCAAGCAGCATGCTCATGGCGGCGCAGGCCGCGATCGAGTAGTAAGCGGACCTGCCCTGCCGCGCGGATCTGACCGCGAAGAGCGCCAGCACCAGCACCGCGATCACCATGATGACCGCGATGATAAGCCCCTCCTCCTCGCACACCATGGCGAAGACCATGTCGGTGTTCGCCGCCACAATGTCCTTGAGCCAGCCCGCGCCCGCGCCCTTGCCGTAGAGCCCGCCGGAGGCGGCGGCAGACATGGCGCGCGTCTGTTGGAAGCCCGCGCCGTACACGTCGTCCCACACATGGCCCCAGGTGGAAAAGCGCCGGGCGATGTAGGGCTTGATGCTCACAGCGAGAAAGGCCGCCATCCCGGCCCCCGTCACCGCGAGAAACACGGTCGCAAACGAGCCCGAGCGCAGGTAGGAAATGACGAGGAAGGTCACAAAGAAGATCAGCGCCGTGCCGAAGTCGCCGATGAGCGCGAGCGACACCACGCAGAACATGGAAAAGACGATGAAGGTAGTGAGGTTATTCTTGCGGAAAAGCCGCTCAAGCGTGGAGGCCCCCACATAGATGTAGCCCACCTTGATAAGCTCCGACGGCTGGAGCGAGAGCCCGCCGATGTTGAGCCAGTTTCTCGCGCCGAGCACCGCGTCGGAAAAGACGATGTTTATAAAGATCAGCAGCACCGAGCCGATCACTACGGTCGAGCGGGCGGACATGGTGCGCTCCAGATCCCGCAGCCACCAGCCCATGGCGGCAAAGAGCACCACGGCGAGGATCGTGATGAGGATCTGCTTGAGCATGTCCCCCGGCACCGAGGATGCCGCCACCGACATGCCGATGCTGGTGAGGTAGAAGGCGATGGTCTCGATCTCAAAGCCCGAGCGGTTCATAAAGCGCATGAAATGATAGCAACTCCACTCGAGGGCGATGAGCGCCACGAACGCCAGCGCCACAGCCTGCAGCTCCTTCTGCCTGGGGCTCATGGCGTGCTGCAATAAAAGCGTGAGCTGAAAGAGCGTCAGATCCAGAAGCGTCCCCGCAGGGGAGACGCCGTAGCCCGCGCGCTTGCGCTTGAGGTCCTGCTTTTGCCGCTTGTCGGGCGTCACGGCCCGGAAGCGGACTTTCTGCCCGCCGAGGTTGATGGTGTCCCCGGACTCCACAGCTAAACCCGAGGCCCCGGCCTTCTGGTTCTTGATCCAGACACCGCCGCGGGAGAAGATGTTGTACACGCGCCATTTGCCGCTTCCGCCGCGCCGGAGCACCGCGTGGCTGCGGTTGACACCGGGGGCGACGATGCGCACGTCCGCGCTCAGGGAACGCCCGATCAGGTTTTCCCAGTGGGTGAGGGGATAGTCCTGCCCCTCATAGCGGAGGTAGCCCCAGATCTCCGGCTCCACCCGCTCGGATAGAAGCGAACGGATGCAGCGCACCAAAATGACAATGGATATGATAATGAGCACATACTTGCTCAGCGCGAGCATGTAGTCTTCGAGATTGTACAAGGGGTCACCTCCTTTCGCTTTTCTTCTTGGCTCCCCCTTTGGGGGAGCTGTCACGGCGCGTGTTCGCCCGCGCCGTGACTGAGAGGGCTGTCGGTCCTTCATCCCAGGCGCAGACCGCGGGACCCTCTCCGCCCCAGTGTGCGCACTGGGGCACCTCCCCCAGAGGGGGAGGCAAGAAGGGATCACAAAAACGCACAATATTATAACACAAGTACACCCGTATTGACAACCGGGGCAAAGTCAACTAAAATGGGGGCCATGAAAACGAAAAACATCCTCTGGGCCCTGCTCTTTGCCGTGATCGTGCTCGGCGGGGTCCTGCTCTATCTGAATCTCGGAAAGGGCGAGGGGACGGTCGCGGTCGTCTCTGTCGACGGAGAGGTGCTGGAAAGGATCGACCTCTCAAAAGTCAGGACACCCTACGACATTCCGGTCACCACCCCCTACGGGAACAATACCGTCCACGTCGAGCCGGGGGCTATCTCCGTCACCGAGGCCGACTGCCCGGACCATGTCTGCATCTATCAGGGCCGTCTCACCGGCAGCGGCATCCCCATCATCTGCATGCCCCACCGCCTGGTGATCGAAATCGAGGGCGGTGACATTGATGGCTAAGACGAGAAAGCTCGCGCTCATGGCGCTCTTGACCGCCATCGCCCTGACCATCTTCGTCATTGAGGCCCAGATCCCGGCCCCGGTCCCGATCCCCGGCGTCAAGCTCGGCCTTGCCAATATCATCACGCTCATTGCCATGTGCCTGGTCGGCAAAAAAGAGGCGGGCGCGGTGCTCTTGGTGCGCGTGCTGATGGGGGCCATGTTCGCGGGCAGCCCCTCCACACTGCTGTTCAGCGCGGTCGGCGGCCTCTTTGCCTATCTCACCATGTGTCTGACCGTCGGCCTTTTTGGGGAGGATCGGCTCTGGATCGTCTCGGCCCTCGCGGGTATCGCCCACAACGCGGGGCAGCTTTTAGCCTGCGTGCTGGTGGTCAAGACCCCCGGCGTCTTTGCCTACGCCCCCATCCTCGCCGCCTCCGGCGTGGTGACGGGCGTCTTCACCGGCTTTGCCGCGCAGTATTTATTGAAGGCGCTGAAAAAATTGAAGCTGTAAGCAATACCCAGACACTGTAGGGGCGCTTCACGAAGCGCCCGGCGGGAAAACTTCCCGGTACGAATGCGCCCGGGCGAATCCGAAAACCGACCGGACACAGGCGGGCGATTCATGAATCGCCCCTACGAAACAATACCCGGAACACAGTAGGGGCGCTTCACGAAGCGCCCGGCGGGAAAACTTCCCGGTACGAATGCGCCCGGGCGAATCCGAAAACCGACCGGACACAGACGGGCGATTCATGAATCGCCCCTACGAAGCAATAATAAATTATAATAAATATCAGGAGAACACAAAACCATGAGTGAATGCACACACGATTGCTCCACCTGCGGCAAGGACTGTGCCGACCGCACGGCGGAGAGCTTCCGCAAGAGCCTGCGCCCCGGCGCCAGCGTCAAAAAGGTCATAGCCGTCGTCAGCGGCAAGGGCGGCGTCGGCAAGAGCCTCGTCACATGTCTGATGGCGTCCGAGATGCAGCGGCGCGGCCACAGCTGCGCGGTGCTGGACGCGGACATCACCGGCCCCTCCGTGCCGAAATCCTTCGGCGTCCATGAGCACTGCATGGGTACCGACGAGTACCTTTTCCCCGTCACCACCCACACGGGTCTGCAGCTCATGAGCATGAACCTCATCCTCGAGAATGAGACCGAGCCTGTCGTCTGGCGCGGCCCCGTCATTGCGGGCGCGGTGACCCAGTTCTGGACCGATGTCATGTGGCGCGATGTGGACTATATGTTCGTCGACATGCCTCCCGGAACCGGCGACGTGCCGCTGACCGTGTTCCAGTCCCTGCCGGTGGACGGCATCGTGATCGTCACCACCCCGCAGGACCTCGTCGGCATGATCGTGGAGAAGGCGGTACACATGGCGGAGCTCATGAACGTCCCCGTTCTCGGTCTCGTTGAGAACATGAGCTATTTCAAGTGTCCGGACTGCGGCAAGGAGCACGCGATTTTCGGCGAGAGCAAGGTCGAAGCCCTTGCAAAGCAGTACGGCATCGCCCACTTTGCGCGCCTGCCCATCGACCCCGTCATCACCACCATGGTCGACGCGGGCGAGGTCGAGTCCGTGAGCGGCGAGCACATTGCCCCCATCGTGGACGTGATCGAGAAGGAGGCCTGAGATGCGCATAGCGGTTGCCTACGACAACGGCGACATCGGCCTGCACTTCGGCCACGCTGAGACCTTTGCCGTCTACGATTACGAGGACGGCGATGTCAGCCGCTGCACCAAGACCCTGGTTCCGACCGGTGAGCGCCACGGCCACCAGGCCATGGCGGAGCTGATGCAGAGCGAGAAGGTGGACGCGGTGATCTCCGGCAACATGGGCGGGGAGGCGAAGGCCGCGCTTTTGAGCCTCGGCATCGTGCCGATCGCGGGCTTTGAAGGACCGGCGGATCTGGCGGCCGATCTCCTGGTGCTGGGCAGACTCCCCATCGGGGGCGGCGAGAACTTCTCCGGCGGCGGCTGCGCGGGCGGCTGTTCCGGCTGCTCCGGCTGTGGGCCGGAAGGCTGCGGCCCGGACTGCAATTGCGGCTGCTGAGAAGATTTTGGATGACTTGAGAAAGCTGTCTTTCCGGCACATTTTCGGTAAACACGGTAGGGGAGGGGCTTGCCCCTCCCGGCAGAACCAAGACAATATTACTGCAAGAGAAGGGCGCATTCGTACACTTTACGAGTGCGCCCTTCTTTTCTCAACGATTCAGCATGTACCGCCGGGAGGGGCAAGCCCCTCCCCTACGGAATGACGGGACATCAGCTCTTTACCTATGCGCGAGGGTCCGGTACGCTTCCCCCAGCGCATCGACCAGCGCGTCAATGTCCTCCTGCGTGTTATACCGGCAAAGCCCGATCCTGAGCGCCCCGTCGATGAGGCGCGGCTCCATGCCGATGGCTTCGAGCACATGGCTCCTGGCGCCCTTCTTGCAGGCGGAGCTGCGCGAGACGTAGATCTCCCGTGCCTCGAGAAAGTTCATCAGCACCTCGCTCCGAAAACCGGGCAGGGACACGGAGAGAATGTGCGGCGCGTCGGTATTCAGCATGTGAATGTCGGGGATGACCTCCGGCAGGCGCGTCATGAGCTCTGCCTTGAGCGCGCGCATATGCGCGGCTTTTTCCTTCAGTCCGGCCTTGGCGATACGCGCCGCCTCGCCGAAGGCCGCGATCTGGGGCATGGCTTCGGTCCCGGCGCGGCGGCCGTCCTCCTGCGCCCCGCCGAGGATGAACGGGCGAAGCCGGAGGCCCTTACGGATATACAGCGCACCGATGCCCTTGGGCGCGTGAATCTTGTGGCCGCTGACGCTCACGAGATCGGCCCCGAGGGATTTCACCGTGAAGTCCAGCTTCATGAAGCCCTGCACTGCGTCGGTGTGCAGCAGCGCCGCGCTGTTTTCCTGTTTCAAAATGTGCGAAACGGCGGAAATATCCGTCACCGCCCCCGTTTCGTTGTTGACCAGCATCAAAGAAACGAGTATAGTATCAGGGCGGAGCGCCGCGCGCACGCTCTCCGGGTCGATGCGCCCGGTACTGTCGGGCCGCAGATACGTCACCACAAAGCCGCGGCGTTCGAGTTCCGCGGCGGTGTTGCGGATGGCATCGTGCTCCACCATGGATGTGATGACATGCTTCCCCTTGCGCCGCATGGCTTCGGTCCCGCCGATGAGCGCCCAGTTGTCGCTCTCCGACCCGCAGGAGGTAAACACCAGCTCGGAAGGCTCGCACCCGAGCGCCCCGGCCACGGCTTTGCGCGAAGAATCCAGCAGCTTTTTCGCCTCCCGGCCCTTGGTATAGGTGGAGCTGGGGTTGCCGTAGGTACTGAGCATGGCGTCCATTGCCGCCTCTGCCGCCTCCGGGCACACGCGCGTCGTGGCGGAATTGTCAAGATAGTGTTCCATTTATGTTAACCTCTTTATGTAAAGTAGATTATGATGATTGAGATATGTAAATATATTTATGTAAACTAACAGGAAGCGTCTTGGCTCCCCCTATGGGGGAGCTGGCACCAGTGCCGCAGCACTGGTGACTGAGAGGGCCGTCCTTCCTCCCAGGCGCAGACCGTGGGACCCTCTCCGTCACTTCGTGACACCTCCCCCATATCGCCGCATGCGCGGCTGGGGGAGGCAAGGGGACGTGTTCTAATCCTACAGAAACGGAGATCAGCATGAAATACATTATATCCACTCTCGGCTGCAAGGTCAACCAGTATGAGACCCAGGCCATGGAGGGTTTTCTTTCCGAGCGCGGCTTTGAGCGCGCGGTGCCCGGGGAGATCGCGGACGCCGTGATCGTCAACACTTGCGCCGTCACCGCCGAAAGCGGACGCAAATCCCGTCAGACCATCCGCCGCCTGCGCGACGAAAACCCCGGCGCGGTGCTGGCCGTGTGCGGCTGCTACTCGCAGATCGAGCCGGACGCGGTGCAGGAGATCGGCGCGGACGTGATCTTCGGCGCCGCCGACCGTGAAAAACTGGTGGACGCTGTAGTCAAAGCCTGTACAGAAGGGGAGGGCACCCGCGACATCGACGAGCCCTTCAAGCGCCGGGAAATCGAGCGCCTGCCCGCCGGGGCGGTGGACCACCGCACCCGCGCGATGCTGAAAATCCAGGACGGCTGCGTCAACTTCTGCACCTACTGCATCATCCCCTACACCCGCGGGAGACTGCGGAGCCTGCCCTGTGACGAGGCCGCCAAAGAGGCCGCGCGCCTCGCTTCTGAGGGCTACCGCGAAATTGTCCTGACCGGCATCGAGGTCGCCTCCTACGGGGTGGACCTGCCCGGAAAGCCCGGCCTTGCGGACGTGATCGAGGCCGTGGCCGCTGCCTGCGGCGATATGCGCATCCGCTTGGGCTCCCTCGA
The DNA here is from genome assembly GCA_902791215.1 of Oscillospiraceae bacterium. Taxonomy (GTDB): domain Bacteria; phylum Bacillota; class Clostridia; order Oscillospirales; family Oscillospiraceae; genus Limivicinus. The sequence continues at coordinate 74,901 of CADAUZ010000009.1, forward strand.
GCCGACGGTGATCACGGAGGACTTCTGCCGCCGCCTTGCCGCAACGGGAAAGCTCTGCCGCCACTTCCACCTCTCGCTCCAGTCGGGCTGTGACCGCACCTTAAAGGCCATGAACCGCAAGTACGACACCGCGACCTTCTTTGAAAAGACGGAGCTTCTGCGCAAATACTTCCCCGGCTGCGCCCTGACCGGCGACCTCATCACCGGCTTTCCCGGCGAAACCGACGAGGACGACGCCGCGACTTCGGCCTTTTTATGGAAATGCCGCTTTGCCGCGATGCACGTCTTCCCGTACTCCCGCCGCCCCGGCACGCCCGCGGACAAGATGCCCGACCAGTGCCCGAAGAAGGTCAAGGAGCAACGCGCCCACGAGCAGCAGCGCCTGTGCGATTCCATGCACCGGGACTTCCTCCGCGCCTGTGTGGGCCAGACCCTTCCGGTCCTGTTTGAGTCGGAGGAAGACGGCTTCTGCACCGGCCACAGCGACACCTACATGCCCGTAAAGGTGAAGGGAACGAACCTGCGCGGCGAGCTGCGCAATGTGCGAATCGAGCGCGTCGAGGGCGAGACCCTGTGCGGGGCGCTTGCCTGAACAATTTATAAAAGCTTGACGTAATATGCAGTTTCAGGTAAAATAAAAGTCCCCGAAAGGGGACGGTGAAGAGAGAACATTCACACGCAGGCGGTTGGTTCCATCCCTCCGAAAGGGGGTGATGCGTATGCGTCTGACCTTCCACATAGGAAAGTATACCGTGACGATCATCGTCCGGGAAACTTCCAAGAAGGCAAAGACACAGCACGATAAAAAATCTGCCGCCACTCCGCATAAGTGACGGCAGGTTTGTGGCTTTGCCACATATCTAACTAACACGTTGAGGAGCTAACCGTGTGCGTGGTTCGCTCTTCACTGTTATTATAGGGCAGGCGGCGGCGTTTGTCAATCCTGTGACCATTCCTTTTTTGGATTTCTCCTGACAAGTTGCGGTGGAACTGCCCTTGCGGGCTGCGAGAGCCGTCCGCCCCCGCTCCCCATAATCCAATAAAACCGCAGAGGAAACAGCCCAGATCCCGGGGCTGTTTCGTTTAAATGGCGCATTGACGAACACGGAAAATAATAGTAAAATAGCACAAAAATCAAAAACGTTTTTTGGAGTATATTCCTATGAACAGAGATCAGGTCTATAATTTCGCCCCCGGGCCGTCCACCATGCCCGAGAGCGCCCTCAAAACCGCGGCGGCGGAGATGCTGAACTTCCGCGGCAGCGGCATGTCCGTCATGGAGATCAGCCACCGCAGCGCCCTGTTTCAGGAGGTCTTCGACTCCGCGTGCGAAAAGCTGCGCAAGCTGATGAACGTACCGGACACCCACGAGATTTTACTGCTCCAGGGCGGCGCGACTACGCAGTTTGCCGCCATCCCCATGAACCTTTTGGAGGGCGGCACCGCCGACTATGCCGTCACCGGCAACTTCTCCAACAAGGCCGCCGAGGAAGCGGCAAAGTACGGCACGGTCCACATCGCGGCGACCACGAAGCCCACCGGCCATGACCGCATCCCGACGCAAGCAGAGCTTGACCTTTCGCCGGACGCCAAGTACTTCTACTACTGCGCCAACAACACCATCTACGGCACCGAGTGGCAGTATGTCCCCGAGACGGGCTCGACCCTCGTGTGCGACATGTCCTCCGACATCCTGTCCCGCGAGGTGGATGTGTCGAAGTTCGGCCTCATCTACGCGGGCGCGCAGAAGAATATGGCCCCTGCGGGTTTGACCGTCGTGATCGTCGATAAGCGCCTCGCGGGCCGGGAACTTCCCATCACGCCGAAGATCCTCAGCTACAAGACCATGATCGAGACCGGCTCCATGCTCAACACCCCCCCGTGCTGGTGCATCTACATGCTGGACCTCACCCTCGACTGGGTAATCAAAGAGGGCGGCGTCAAGGCCATGGACGAGCGCAAGCGCGAGCGCGCCGGGATGCTCTACGACTTTCTCGACAACAGCAAGGTCCTCCACCCCCACGCCCTGCCCGGCTCCCGCAGCTACATGAACGTCACCTTCCGCACGGACTCTCCCGAGCTTGACGCCGCTTTTGTCAAGGGCGCGGCGGAGAGGGGACTGCTGAATCTCAAGGGCCACAAGATCGCGGGCGGCATGCGCGCCTCCGTCTACAACGCCATGCCCGTGGAGGGCGCCAAGGCGCTGGTTGAATACATGAAGGAGTTTGAAGTCAGAAATGCTTAAGATAAAGACCATGAACACCATTTCCGAGCACGGCACCGGGGCGCTGGAAAAGCGCGGGTGCCTGGTCGGGCCGGACGTGGAAAACCCCGACGGCATGCTTATCCGCAGCGCAAACCTGCACGGCATGGAGTTTGGCCCCGAGCTTCTCGCCATCGCGAGAGCAGGCGCGGGTTTTAATAATATCCCCATCGAGGAGTGCGCCGAACGCGGCATCGTTGTCTTCAACAGCCCCGGCGCGAACGCCGAAGCCGTCAAGGAACAGGAGATCGCCTCCCTCGTCATGGCCTCGCGCGACATGATCGGCGCGATCGACTGGGTGCGCTCCATTGCCGACTGCGGGGACGAGATCCCCGAGATGGTGGAGAAGGGCAAGTCCTCCTTTGCCGGCCCCGAGCTCCAGGGCAAGACCCTCGGCGTGGTGGGACTCGGCGCGATCGGCGCGCTGGTTGCAAACGCCGCGCTCGACCTCGGCATGGTGGTCTACGGCTACGATCCCTTCATGTCCGTCGACGCCGCCTGGCGGCTTTCGCGCGATGTCATCCGGGCCGAGGACGTGGAGACCATCTACGAGAAGTCCGACTACATCAGCATCAACATCCCCTACAACGAGCAGACCCACAACATGTTCAACGACGAGGCGTTTTCGAAGATGAAGATGGGTGTGCGCATCATCAACGAGTCGCGCGCCGAGGTGGTGGACGACGAGGCCATGACCCGCGCCCTCGACTGCGGCCGGGTGGGGAAGTACGTCACCGACTTTCCGAACAAGGTCATCCTCCAGGCTCCGAACGTGATCGCCCTGCCGCACATCGGCGCCTGCACCCCCGAAAGCGAGGACCGCTGCGCCGCCATGGCCGCGATGGAGCTTTACGATTATCTGGTTAACGGCAACATCAAAAACTCCGTAAACCTACCGGACGCGACGCTCTCGCGCATGGGCGTGTGCCGTCTCTGCGTCCTGCACCGCAACGTCCCGCGCATGATCACCCGCATCCTCGACTTCATCAGCGACCGCAACATCAACGTCGAGCACATGATCAACAAGCCCCGCGGCGAGTACGCCTACACGATCGTGGACCTCGGCGAGTCCATCGGCGAGCCCACCGCCGCCGCCATCCGCGCCATGGACGATGTCCTGCGCGTGCGCGTACTCTATTAAGAATTGAACACGCTTGAGAGCATCGGATCAACGGAAAGAGTTCGGGCTGAAACAAACGGAAAGAGACAGGAAGTTATTAGACTGATTTCAGCCAGAATGGCGACAAGTTTTGAAAGGGGGCTGTATATGGTAAACAGGAATGAGTATACCGGAGAGCAGATGCAGGAACTGGCCTTTACTCCGCAGGAGCTTGAAGAGCTGGCAAGGGCCAGGGAAATGCCGATCACATTTGACGAAGACTGCCCGGAGACGACCCCGGAGCGGGCTGTCAAATTTCACCGGGTAAATCCGCCGCGCGGCGGTTCGAGATACGCGTAAAAGAATCAGAGAGCATCGGATACCCGGTGCTCTTTTTTTGCCTGTAAAACTTTCAACAGGTTTCCACAAACTTTCCACAATTTTTGTTGAAAACCCTGTGGAAAACCGGGTCTGCGAAAAGGGGCGGGTCCCCCCTCACACTCCCCTCTGTAGCGTTCTGTTAAAATAAGTTTTTTTAAGTTACGTTGGGTTGGGTTACGTTATGTTCTGTCTCCAGGTCGGAACCAGACTGGAAACAGTATGTATCCAGGATATAGCGTTTGGAATCGTCGAGAAGGAGCGCCTCCTTTTCCTCGGTGTAGAGCGAAGGACGGTAGCGGTCGTTTTTCAGATCGTTGTTGATGCGCCAGTCCCGGATCGCAATGACGCCGCTTTCAAAGGGAATGACAAAGCCCTTGGAGATGAGCGCCTGCATGTCCGCGCTCGTGCAGCCGATGGTGCGGGTGATCTTGCGGGGATTGGCGACAAAGCCGTCGTCGTCGCCGTGCATGCCGAGATGAAAGTACAGCGCCTGCGCGGCGCTTGGCAGGTCCAGGAAATCGTCCGTATCCACCACGTCCAGACTGAACATTCTTTTCTTTGCCATGGTTGAGCCTCCCTGTAGAATCGAAAAGATTTAAGATATGAACTGATTATATCACAAAGCAATCTTAAATATCAAGGGTGAGACTCCACTTTTTTTGAGATTTTTTGCGGCGTCGGATCGCAGCTTGACCTTTCACATTTTGTTTTGTCGATTTCACTCTTGCAAAAAGCGGTCGAATCGTGTATAGTGTGGTCCATATGGAAAACCTACCACAAAATGTTGTGGTTATGTAAACTTACGGAAAGGGGTTGACAGACATGGCCGCACGGCGCACAATTACAGTCAGTCAGTCAGTCAGTCAGTCAGTCAGTCAGTCAGTCAGGCGGTAAAGTCCGCGCTGACCGCCTTTCCATACCCGGAATTACCAGGGGCGCAGTATACCCGTTTTGAGGTGTACCGCGCCCTTTTTGCGCGCTCTTTGGGATTTACTGCAATCTGTCGTACAGATTCGCGCGGCTGTACAGAAAACGTCGGAACTCTATCACATCGCCTGCGACCACATAAAAGGCCATGTAGCTCTTCACACGAAGCGCGTAGTAATTCGCGTCTGTGTCGGGCGGTGATGCAAAGGGCTTTGCTGCTGTCGGAAAGCTGAGCAGAGCCTGCTTTTCCCGCTCAAACGCCTCGTCCAGCTCTCGCGCCGCGAGTGGGTTTTTCAGGCTCCCGGCAATATAGGCCAGCGCTGCGGAATAGTCCTGCCAGAACGAAGCCCGATATTCAAACCTGTAAGCCATGCAGCAGAGCCTCCGTTTTTTCGCGGAATTCGCTCTCGGAGAAGCGCGGCTCTCCGGCTCTCGCCCTTGCGTCGGCCTCCTGCAGCCTGGGAAGATAAGGGTCGCCCCGCAGCGCAAAGGGGATGCCGCCCCACATGACCGATTGCTTCAGAAACAGGCGCACGGCGGAAGAGGTGTCCAGACCGATGCTGGCAAAGAGCCTGTCGGCATCCGCCTTGAGGGCGTCGTCCACCCGGATTTGAAGATTTGCCATACAGATCACTCCTTTCTCATTCAGTATAAGACAAATATATTGAACAGTCAATACATATCATTGATAAATTCTGCTATTATATGTCCATCCCGCCGCGCGGGCGGCGTTGAAATAATCTATGGAGGAAAGACAAATGAAACACAGAGGATTGAAATTTCTGTTCCTGCTGCTCTCGCTGGCGCTGCTCGTGGGGCTGCTGTCGGGAATGAGCGCGTATGCGGAAGAATACCCGATATGGATCGGCAAGACGCAGGTCAAGAGTGAGAACGCCAGTGATATCCTCGGCAATGGTACCGCGAAATATGATGCGAACACAAAAACCCTGACGCTGGACAATTTTAATTTTACCGCCAATAATAAAAATGAAGTACATAACTTTGATTATACTGGGTGCATTTTTATTGGTGATTCTTCGGATAGCATAACCATTGAGCTAAAGGGCGCGAACACGCTCACAAATAATATTTTCTATGGTAGTGGTATTTACTCCGGATCGGCTTTGGCCTTCTCGGGAAGCGGCAGCTTAAACGCAAGCGGCGCATTCAGTGGCATTTATTCAAGCTCCAATATTACGGTTAATAGCGGTAATATTACTGCTGCCGGCTTTGTTAGTGCAAGTTTAAAATCACAAAATGGAGTAATCGAGATTCGGGGCGGAACCGTTACAGCTTGCGGTGATACTACGGGAATAGAATCTTCAATAAAGACTGGAAACGGTATAATTATCACCGACGGAACAGTCACAGCCGACGGGGGAACGAGTGCGCCGGGGCTTTATGCTGAGAACTCTTCTGTAAAAATCGATGGCGGAACCGTTACAGCATCCGGCACAGCTGGAATTGCCAGCTCCGGCGGTGAGGTACAAATAAATGGGGGTATCATTATTGCCAGCGGCAGTCTGAAAGCAATCTACGGGAATCTAAAAAATACGATTGCCGGTACCGGCTGGACGGACAAGGCGGGCACCCAGGGCAAGACGGAGATTCCCGTGAGCGCCGAACCCCAGGATCTTTCGCAGTTTAAGAAGGTTGAATTCAAAGGGTCTGCTCCGTCCACCGACGTCACCGTGACCTATGTCGCAAACGGCGGCAGCGGCAGCATGAAGCCCTGGAAGGGCGCAGCGGGCACGAAAATCAAGATCGACGCCTGCGGCTTCCTCCCACCCGCAGGAATGACTTTCATCAACTGGTACTGCCCGGAAAGAGATACCAGCTACAACCCCATGCAGGAAATCACGGTTGACAAAAACCTCACCCTCACCGCCCAGTGGAAGAAGAGCGGCACCGACGGCGGCAGCCACCACGGCGGCGGCTCCGGCGGCGGCGTTGATCTCGTGTTCAACATCCCCGGCGCGGACAACACCTGGGAGTATGCACCCGGCTATGCCCCGCAGCAGGCCTACCGCGTGAGCCTCGCCCCCATGCAGGGCGGCAGCGCGGCCCTCGGCCTCACCACCGGGGAATCGACCGAGACGGCAATGAACGTCTACCCGACCACGACGGTCTATGTCTTCCCGAACGCCGAACAGGGCTATGTGCTCGACAAGATCGTCTGGAGCCTGATCGACGGCTCTGCCAGCTACGACATCACCGAGGCGAAAAACTTCGTCATGCCCGCCATGGACGTTGTGGTGTACGTGACGTTCAAACCCGCGGCGTAAAGACAAACGCGCTTTCTTGCCTCCCCCAGCCGCGCATGCGGCGATATGGGGGAGGTGTCACGAAGTGACGGAGAGGGTCCCAGGGATTATGCCCGGCTCAAGGATCGACGGCCCTCTCAGTCACCGCCGTGAACGGCGCTGACAGCTCCCCCAGAGGGGGAGCCAAGAAGCAGCGCTTGTCTTCTTGCCTTACCCTCAAGGGGAAGGCAAAGCCGATACCCCAAAACATCAAACCTGTCATCCTGAGCGTAGCGAAGGATCTTTTGTTCCCTCATGAACCAAGGGAAAGATCCTTCGCTGGCGCTCAGGATGACAGTTTTAAAGCACTTCGGAGAGATCCTACGCTGGCGCTCAGGATGACATTTAAAAACCGACATATCCCGCTGCCGTTTGCTCATAAGCGCGGCCTTCATTTGTTCACAAACAGCGTATTGAAAAAGTCGCAAAAAGGGTTATAATAAACTTTCAGAAAACCTGCGGAAGGGAGGCGCGGCGTGAAAAGCATTTACTTACGGAACTTTACGGCCATGGCCGTGCTCGTCTGCTTCTGTCTCATGCTCATCTGCCTGTCCTTCGTGGGCATCGGGCGGATGCACCTGGTGCGCGCGCTGCGCGGGGACATGATCGCCTCGGCGTCCGAGGTCGCGCGCATTGCCTCCGCCGTCCGGCAGAACGACTCGCTCGACAGCTGGCTTCTGGGCATGAACGTCAGCGCCATCGCCAATTCCACCGAAAACCTCATCTTTATCGCCGAGCCGGGCGGCACCATCGTGCGCTGCTCCGACAAGCCGACCAACTGCTGCCACATCGGCATGGCACTCTCGGAAAACGTGCTGGAGCTTGCCCGCTCCGATACCGAGTTCGGCCTTACGGACCTCGACGGCGTGTTCAAGGAGCAGCGCTATGTGGTCTCCCGCGGCATCTACTCCGAGGCGGACGGGAGCTGCCTCGGCTATGTGTTCGTCATCAGCTCCCCGGGCAAGATCTTCGGCGACTGGTCGGCCTTCCTGATCCTCGCGTCGGTGGTGACGCTCGGCATCCTGCTGGTGTTTCTGATCCTGACGCTCTTTTACTCCAAGCGCATGGCGCGGCCGCTCGACGAGATCGCCGCCGCCTCGCGGAAATTCGCCCGGGGCGACTTCTCGGTGCGCGTCAAACAGGAGTACGACGCCACCGACGAGATGGGCGCGCTCATCGACTCCTTTAACAAAATGGCCGACTCCCTCGAGGCCGCCGAAAAGCGCCGCAGCGAGTTCATCGCCAACGTCTCCCACGAGCTGAGGACCCCCATGACCACCATCTCCGGCTTTGCCGACGGCATCCTCGACGGCACCATCCCGCCCGAGGAGGAGCGCAAATACCTCGTCTCCATCCGCGACGAGACGCGCAGGCTCTCGCGCCTCGTGCGGGATATGCTGGACGCCTCCGCCGCCCGCAGCCACGCCACCGACCCCTCGCGCCGCACGGTGTTTGACTTGAACGAGCTGCTTTTGCAGACGCTTTTAAGCTTCGAGGGCCGGGCCACGAAGAAAAATCTCGACGTGGACCCGCAGATCCCCGACAACAGCATCATGGTCGTGGCGGACAAGGACGCCATCACGCGTGTCATCTACAATCTTCTGGATAACGCCGTGAAATTTGCCAAGCCCGGCTCCTGCCTGACCCTGCGCCTTTACAGGGACGAGGAGAAGGCCTATGTCTCCGTGCGTGACGAGGGCGAGACCATCCCGCCGGACGACCTGCCCTTCATCTTCGACCGCTTCCATAAGTCCGATCGCTCCCGCAGCCTCGACAAGGAGGGCATGGGCCTCGGGCTGTACCTCGTCAAGGCCATCATCAACGGCCACGACGAGGATATCGCCGTCAAGAGTGAGGACGGCGTGACCGAATTTGTCTTTTCCCTGAAACTTGCGAAATAAAGAGGACTGAGTATGAACAACGAAACGAATCAAAACAGCTCCGGCTGGTACGCGCCCCTGGCCCCCGCCCAGGCGCCCGCCCCCCGGGAGACGGAAGAAGCGCCCCGCAGACGGGGCATGCCCGTGTTCTGGCAGATCCTGCTCGGGACGATGCTGGCCCTGGGCCTCATTGTGGGCACCTCGCTGTACTTTGCAAAGCGCCAGCCTGCCCCGGCTCTGCCCGAGAACACCCAGCGCCCGGGCAGCGGCTTCAACGTCATCATCCCCGGCGGCGATCTGCCCGGCGGCTTCGGCAATCTTCTCCCCGACGGCGGCGATGAGGACGAGGAGCTGCCCGAGGACTGGAAGGATTTCTTCAACTCCTACTTCGTCACCGAGGACAAGGAGGAGGTCGAGACCCGCATCCCCGTGGTGGATAAGCGCCCCGTGTGGGAGCTGGAGCTTGTGCCCGCCGGGAAGCAGACGCAGAGCCTGCAGGAGATCTACCGCGGCTGCGCCGACTCCATCGTCAGCCTCCGCGGCTACATCGACGGCGAGATGGGCTTTTACTGGGGCACCGGCATCGTCCTGAGCGAGGACGGCCTCATCCTCACCAACGCCCACGTCATTGAGGGCTGCGACAGCGCGGTGGTGGTGCTCTCCGACGACCGGGAGTTTGAAGCCTCCCTCGTCGGCACCGACCGCACCAGCGACATCGCGGTGCTCAAAATCGAGGCCGAGGGCCTGAAGCCCGCCGTTTTCGGCGAGAGCGATGCCCTCACCGTGGGCGAGGACGTGGCCGCCATCGGAAACCCCCTCGGCGAGGAGTTTCGCGCAACCCTCACAAACGGCATCATCTCCGCCATCGACCGCGGCGTCAGCTATGACGGGCACAGCATGAACCTCATCCAGACCAACACCGCCATCAACGAAGGCAACTCCGGCGGCGCGCTTTTGAACATGTACGGCCAGGTCGTGGGCGTGACCAATATGAAGATGATGTCCGACTACTCCAGCATCGAGGGCATCGGCTTCGCCATCCCCAGCACCACCGTGCGAAATGTAGTCAACGCCCTGGTCAAGGACGGCGAGGTGCGCGGCCGCCCGGCGGTGGGCATCACCGTGGGCGCCATCTCCGACATGGCTGCCGGCCACTACGAGCTGCCCGAGGGCCTGTACGTCTCCGCCGTGTCCGAGGATTCCGACGCATACCGCAAAGGAATCAAGGAGGGCGACATCATCACCGCTGTCAACGGCGAGCCCGCCAAGTCCACCGACGATATCCTCAAGGTCCGAAACGGCCTCGGCATCGGCGACACCATCAAGTTCACCATCTGGCGCGACGGCGAGACCTTCGACGTCGACGTCGCGCTCGTGGAGTACAACGATATCTATTAAAAAAATACGGCGTATAAAGAGTATCGGCAGTCCCTGCCTTGCGGCAGGGGCTGCTTTTTAGTGTGCCGGGCATGGCACAGTTCTAACAGGTGAAAGTCCTGTCACGGGTAGTTACCGCCAAGTGTAGCGAACCGCAAGCCGACGCCAGAAATGACCTGACCGGTACGTACGGTGCAACGGGAGGGAGGGGGTCTACCCCTCTCTAGATAAACTGGTAGTTGTTGATTACTTTATGCAGTCATCCGGTCATTCGCCCTTGATCGTGTTAAACAGCATACGGCGGCTTCCCCCGCGCTCATCTGTTGCGCCGCTGCGGGCAATGGCTACGAGAATCATAAACAGCAGGTCAAGATTCTTTTCATGGGTAAAGACGCGGAAGAACATGGGATTCGGGATCTTGCTCACAACCTTATGCTGTTCGGCATCTTCTTCATGTACGAAGTGACTGGTGTTCTCCGCATAGGCAAGCTGTTCGCCGTCTTTCCTGATGTCGTAGCTCGGCCCAATGCCGCCTTCCGCTTTGTCAAAGCGCGAGTCGATGGTGACACCTATGGATTGTAAGTGCTTCCACACATCTATTCCGTCAAGTGTAAACGTGCTGTGATTGTCGATCAGGAAAGAGTTCCATTCTGTCTCCTCGGTGTGACCGATCAGATGATGGGTTGTTCGGTTCCTTTCGTGATCAATAAAGTCAAACTCGTATGCGGAAAGCAGCGTGAACCTTGTCATCTTGGCTTCATAAAGCACCCTGCGGTCTTTGTCTTCTATGCGATGGCCAAATTTAGGCGTTCCGAGATCGGTGATAAAGTACAACTCTCGTTCTTCACCCTTCTCAGAGGGAAGATACTGGATTTCTCCTTGGCTTTCCTTCAGTTTGTTGACGGACTTCTTCTGCCTGACTGTCAGGAAGATGATCGCCAGCAGGATCACTGCGCCGACCGCCATAGCGTAGACGCCGATGCCGTAACCGGATGTAATGTTGTTCGGATCAGCGGGATCATAACGGACTTCAACTGTGCCGCCTTCTTTATAGGAAGGACTATAGGAATCCAATACATTCGTATATTCTTTGCCGCCTGCGGTATATCTGGCTGTAACGATATAAGAATCATCATCGGAAGCGGATTCCGGATCCTTCTCAATGGATATGATCGTTGCCGTCGTCTTTTCATAATCTGCCGACTTTATAAACGTCGAATATATCCCAAATGCCAGCGCAATAACGGCTATCACCGCAGTGAAGGTTTTAAATCCGGGTCCTTTTAATGAAATCATAACTTTGCTCCTTTGCCATAGAATTATTTAACACCACAAATCCCGAGTTGTCGGGATGATTCTACCATACTGTCAGCTTTAGAGCAAGCAGTCCCACTGCACAAAAAGCCTTACAGACCGTGATCCCATTTTATCACGGTCTGTAAGAAAGGAACGTTACCGGGCATTTAACCGGATTCCGCGTTATTCAGTTATAAACTGAAGATACTGCTTATCGAATCCAGTTCTCCAATCAAAAGGTATATAACAGCCCTCAACAATAAGGTTCTGCTCATTCTCAATAGCAGTCTTTATGATCTCCCGGACGATTGGCCAGAGATAATAAGTGAGTTCATCGTCATCTTCAGGTGTGAGAGCAGTAATACCACTGCGAATAAGCCCCATTTTCAGATGATCGATTGACAGATAAGGATGGCAGACAGCTGCTCATGGATCGCCATGCCCTCGGGAAGATACGGGTGAAAAAGAGCGGCGAGATGCGGCGGCAGGACCTTTCTGACCGCCTGCGGATCATAAACGCCCCGGGGACTTATGTCCCGGCTCCAGCCTGTATCTACAAGAATCAGCCCCTTGGGGTGCTCGATCAGATAGGCTCAGACAGGCAAGCGCGATGACAGATGGGACGAATATCAAGCCATGCGTATGGAGATTCTGATGGCCTTCCAGCGCTGTATTGAAAAAAAGCCGCTGACCAAGGTCTCTCTGCGCGATATCGCGGCGGAGGCCGGGATGTCCCACGCCAAGCTCCTCAATTATTTTGAGAGCCGGGACGACCTTGTGGTCAGCTATGTGCGCTACACCAAGGACTTTATGACCGAAAAATGCAAGGCCTGGTTCCTGGAGCACGACCGGCGGGATTATGAGAGCAACCTGGCGTACATGAACGCCTTTATGTCCTATGTGGCCAACGGCAAGGCCGGGGAGGAGCGCCCCAACGCCACGACCCAGACCTATGTGCTGACGCACTATAACGAGGAGGTCGCGCAGCTGGTCAAGGCCGAGTTCAAGGAATGGCGGGAGACCATGGAGCAATGCCTCATCGCGGTCTACGGCGAGGCGGCCGGCAAGCAGGAGGCTGAGGCCATGATGATCCTCATCACCGGCACCTTTCTCTGCAATTACAACGGCGTCCTCACCGGCGGCATCAATCACAATATCATCGGATATTTGAGCAATCTGGCGAAGTCTTGAAACCTGCGCTGCTGCAAGGAGCAGAAAAAGAGCATGGAACCACAAGGTACGCTGTAAACTGTTGTGCGTTATTCTTAAATAGACAAAAAGTGCCTGAAGAGATGATTCTTCAGACACTTTGAAAACGTGAGACTGTAATACCATGGCGGTATTCGGATACTTGCACGATAACTATAGCACGAAAAACGGCAGGATGCAAATTTCAATTAGATAGAAATCTGATTGACAACTGTAGAATTATTGACTATAATAAAGTAACTAAAAAATAGTTACTCTTGGAGGCCGATAAAGGTAAAGAAGAAAAAATGATTGAACGAATAAAGGCGTGCCCAAGAGATTATACTTACTCAGAAGCGAGAACGCTGGCAGTTCGATTTGGATATGTCGAGAAGCAAAAAGGGAGTACATCTGGGGCAAGAGTTCTCTTTTATCGAGAAAAAGACGGGAAAAAGATCATACTGCATAAGCCGCATCCGGGCGATATTATGAAGTTGTACGCAGTCAGACAGCTGTTGAACGAATTTATGGAGAATGGTGATATTCATGAACAATAACATACTGGAATACAAGGGTTATTTTACGAAGATTGAATACAGCGCGGAAGATAAAGTGCTTTACGGGAAAATTGAGGGTATCAATGATCTTGTAAACTTTGAAAGCGACAGTTTGGATCAAATCGAAACAGAATTTCATCAGGCTGTCGATGATTATCTCGCGTTTTGCAATGATCTTGGGCAGGAACCGAACAAGCCGTATAAAGGATTGTTTAATGTACGCATTTCCCCGGAGCTGCACCGCAAAGCGGCCATTACTGCCTCTTTACATGGAGAGACCCTGAATGCTTTTGTTACAAACGCAATTCGTGCTGCTGTAGAATAAACCAGGAAAAACAAAATGAGCCCGACAGCCTTTGATTATTTGGTCAGCGGCTGTCGGGCCTATTGCTGCTTCAAAACGGAGATAATGGACTGGTATAAAAAGACGTAACAGAGCAAGTCACTTGAATGGGGAGCATTCTTGACGTATACGGATGTTTTAACACGAAATATTGAGATTATTGAGTTACCGAAGGATCTTTCCCGGAAGGCTTACGAAACCCTCCCAAAAAGACCCTTCGTCAATTCGTTCCTCAGGATGACAAAACGATAAACGTTTTGAGACAGCCTCTTTCCATATTGTACGCGCAAAACCGAACTGTTTTGCACGGGCCTGTACAAGAGAGAAAAGGAATTACGCTGCGCAGATTGTATTGATCCAGTCGATAAAGGTGCCGGTGGAG